>JBBRBG010000052.1:0-48637 GCA_038206055.1 Haliangiales bacterium | reverse complement strand
CGCGCGCGACATGCTGCGCTGCGCTCCGGGGCCGGTGGTCATCGACGTGCGCATCGACCACGAGATCCTGCTGTCGAAGCAGGACCGCGTCGCGGCGATGACGCCCGTGCCGCCGAAGCCGCGCGCGAACCTCGAGCTCGTGAACTAGAACGCATCTCAAAACCCCGAGCCCGATCACGTCGACGGCCACGGTGCTTACGCCGCCGAGTACGCGATCGGCAGGCTGCGCACGGCACGGACGAAGTTCGTGCGCGCGGGCACGAGGGGGCCAGTTCGTTCGATACGGCTGCTACGCGCGAGCAACTCGGTGAACACGTACTTCGCTTCTAGCCGGGCGAGGGGGGCGCCGACACAGTAGTGCGATCCATATCCGAAGGCGAGGTGATCGTTCGGTGTGCGATCGAGATCGAATCGATCGGGATCCGCGAACACAGCTTCGTCGCGATTGGCCGAAGGAAAGAACACCACGACCTTGTCGCCATCCGCGATGGTCATTCCCGCCAGCTCCGTGACCTGGGTGGCAGTGCGTCGAAACTGGATCACGGGTGGCTCGAACCGGAGCATCTCCTCGATCGCAGCGGGGATGAGCAGGGGCTCGGCGCGTAGCCGCGCATAGATCTGCGGTCGATCGATCAACAGGTCGAGGCCAAGGCACAAGAGGCTGCGCGTCGTGTCTGCGCCCGCGTTGAAGAGCAGCATGAAGAACGCTTCGAACTCGCCCTGAGTAAGCTGGCGGCCATCGACCTCGCCTGTGAGCAGGTCGCTGATCAAGTCGTCCTGCGGCGAGACTCTCCGCTGACGACCGAGCTCGGCACCATAGGCTCGCATCTCCATCGCTGCGGCCATGCCATCCTGGAACGCAGCCGCGCGGTCGATCGCGTTGGTCGTGAGCATCCGCTCGGTCAGCGCGTACAGAGTGCTTCGATCTGCATGAGGGACCCCGAGGATCTCGCAGATGACGAACATCGGTAGCTCTCCCGCGACATCGCGAGCGAAGTCACATGTTCCAGATCCTCCGAGCTCCTCGATCAGCGCACGCGCGCGCACCGCCACGTGCTGCTCCAGCTCGGCGACTCGCTTGGGATTGAACGCTTTGTTGACGAGCCGGCGAAGCGCTGTGTGATCAGGTGGATCGCGATTGAGCATTCCTTCTCGAAGACGCTCGAGAAACGCTGGAGGAGGATCGTTGATCAACGCGCCGCCACGCCACGACGAGAACGTCCGGGGATTCTTGAGCACCGCTAGTGCATCCGCATGCCGGGTGACCGCCCAGAAGCCCGTGCCACCAGGCTCGGGATGCCACGAAACGGGGGACTCGCGTCGTAGGCGGCGAAACTCGTCGTGCGGCATTCCCTTGGTGTAGGTCTCTGGATCCGCGAGGTCGAGGCTCATAGTGCTGCGCGAGTATACCGGCGGAGGAGGTACACTGCCGCTGATGACTGGCAGCGTCGGGATCGTCGCCATCGGTACCTACCTGCCGGCGCACATCCGGCGTAACGACTGGTGGCCGACTGACCTGATCGCGCGGTGGATGGATGCGCGCAGAGCCGCCCCGGCACTTCCCCCGCCCACGTCATCGAACATGGCGCGCGTGATCGAGGAGATGAAGAAACAAGCGGCAGATGCGTTTCAAGGGGTGACCGAGCGCCGGGTGCTGGATGAGTCGCTTCAATCGGTCGACATGGAGGTCGCCGCAGCGGAGCAAGCGATCGCACGGGCCGGAATCGATCGCATGCAGATCGACGTCGTGTTGACCCACACGGCAGTACCCGACTATCTGCTCAGCAACACCGCGAGTGTGCTCCACCACCGGTTGGGATTACACCCCCGATGTTTCTCGATGCAGGCGGAGGCATCGGGATTCTCGTTCGTTACCCAGCTCACTCTCGCCGAGCAATTCGTCACCCTGAACCGGGCCCGCTACGTGCTGTGCGTGCAGTCATGCGCCGCCTCGCGGTTGGTCGACGTCGAGGATCCGCACTCTCCGCTGCTCGGCGATGGCGCGGCGGCAGAGATCGTAGGTCGTGTCCCTGGAGCCGAGATCCTCGCGAGCTCGTTCAGGACTGATGGAGCTCGCCCGCGGGTGCTGATCGCAACCGTGGCAGGTGCCCGCTGGTACGACCCCGGACGGGTCAGTCTGCACCGCGGAGATCCCAAGGATGCGATCTTGACGTTTCTCGAGACCGCCGACCGCGCGAAGGAAGTGATCGACGACGTGCTCGCGCAGGCCAAGGTTGCCGCCACAGACATCGCATTCTTCGGTGGCCATCAGGGCACACCGTGGCTGCGCTCCGTGATTCAGGAGGTGACCGGACTCACCAACGCCAAGACCGTCGACGTGTTCGCGACGAGTGGCTACATGGTCGGCGTGAGTATTCCGCTCGTTCTCGACGCCGCGTTGCGCGGCGCCATGATCTCCGCCGGGGATCTTGTGCTGGTTTTCGGCGGCGGGGTAGGTGCGACCTACGGAGCGACGCTCATGCGCTGGGGGGGCATCCCGTCATGAACGAAGTCGCGTCGAAAGCGCTGCACATCTGGTTCAAACCGATGGCGGCCAAAGGCATTCCGCTCGAGCGCATGGTCGAGGGTACCTCGGTCGATGTCCGAACCGTTCGCAGCAAGAATGGTCGCGTCGATTGGCAGGACTTCTGCACGATGCACTCGAATGTTAGATCCGAGTTCTCCGACGAAGATCTCGTGGAGATGGGACGACAGTACTTTCGGTCACCAGCGCTTCGCTTCGTGTTCGTGATCGCGCGTCTGCGGTTCACGCCGATGGGCTTCTTTCGGTTTCTCAACACGCCGAAGAAGGGCGCCGGCAACCAGATGTTCACGTGTCTGGTGCCCAACCACCGCGAGATCTCGGAGCAGGAATGCATCCTCGAGCTGACGTTGCCGGAGGGCTTCGAAGTGTGCTGGGAGTTCTTCCTGGTCTCGAAGGGGAACATGGAGGAGATGCCAAAGCTCCTCGGCTATCCGCCTGCTTCGATCACGCTGGAGCGGATCCCTCGCGGCGCGAGGTACCACATCAAGATCCCGAAGCGCACGCCGTTCCTGACCCGGCTGCGGCGCGCGCTGACCTGGCCGTTCACCGTGCGTGCGGCGGCGCGCGAGCTTCAGGAAGCGCACGAGACGCTGCGTGATCGGTACGCCGAGATCGACGCAGCGAACACTGCGCTCGATCGCCAGCGCGCGTTGCTCGATACCGCCTATCGGTTCGGCCAGCGGATCTACGGCGAGCGCGATGCATCCTTGACGGCGCAGGCGATCGCCGGCGCGCTCGTCGACATCGCGGAATTCGCCGGCGCGTCTGTCGAGGCGGCGCCAGCGGCCTCGCCCGATCAGGTCGTACGCGCGCACGCGGGTGAGGCGGTTGACAGCGGCGCTCGCTCGGTCGATCTCTCGAGCCGCGGCCACCTGACCGGGAGCATTCGGATCGGACCGCGGAAGGGCGAGGCGTCGGAGACACAGATCCTCCTCGACCTGCTGGCACCGACGGTCGCGCTGTCGCTCGACAACGCATTCGCCTATCGCGCGCTCTCCGACTATCAGAAGAACCTCGAGCAGATCGTCGAGGACCGCACGACCGAGCTGCGCGCGACCAGCGCCAAGCTCGCCGGGACCGTCGCCCAGCTGACGGAAGCGCAGGGCGGGCGGGAACGGTTCTTCGGGCACATCTCCCACGAGATCCGCACGCCGCTCTCGCTCATCATGCTCGCGGTCGCGGACATCGAGCGGCGCGCGGGACCGAGCCTCGATGCGCGCGGTCGCGACAGCCTCGGCGCGGTCAACGACGCGGCGCGCAAGCTGGTCCGGCTTGTCGACGAGCTCCTCCTGCTTGCCGCGGGACAGGAGGGCAAGCTGAGGCTCTATCGCGAGCCAACGGATCTGGCGCGGCTGATCTCCAGCCTGGTCGCGGCCTGGCGTCCCGCAGCCGATGCCGCCGGGCTCGCGCTGGTGTCGCGTACGCCGACGACGGTGGTGGCGAATGTCGATCCCGTCGCGATGGAGCGCATCGCCACGAACCTCGTCTCGAACGCAGTGAAGTACACGCCGCGTGGCGGCAGTGTCGAGATCGAGCTCGTGATCGAGAACGGGCAGGACATCGAGCTGACCGTGCTCGATTCGGGCCCGGGGATCCCCGATGACCTGCTCGTCCGCTTGTTCGGGCGCTTCGAGCGGGCCGTCGGTGACGATCGCAGGAAGGCCGGCCACGGTCTCGGCCTCTCCCTCGTCAAGCAGCTCGTCGAAGGCCATGGGGGCGAGGTCACGGCGATCTCGCGTGCGCCCGCTGCCGGCACGCGTCTGCGCGTCACGATCCCGGGGGCGCTCTCTTCTGCGGAGGTCCAGGGCGTG
This sequence comes from Haliangiales bacterium, assembly GCA_038206055.1. GTDB lineage: Bacteria > Myxococcota_A > Polyangia > Haliangiales > Haliangiaceae > JABFXX01. The sequence continues at coordinate 44,281 of JBBRBG010000052.1, read as the reverse complement.
CACCCGACGGTAGAGCCGGTGCCGGTGGTCGCAGCGCTCGCCGCAGGGACCGTGTTCTCCCCGGAGGGAGTGTCGAGCGGCACCATCCTCCTCGCCGAGGATGACGTGCGCCTCGCCGAGATGATCGCGCGCGAGCTATCCGACGAGTACACGGTGATCGTCGCGCACGACGGGGCGAGCGCGCTCGCGCTGGTCGAGCAGCACCAGCCGCAGATGCTCATCACGGATATCCAGATGCCGGGCATGAGCGGCATCGAGCTCGCGAAGCAGTTCCGCACCGCCACCAGTGACCGATTGGCGCCGATCATCATTCTCTCGGCGATGATCGACACCCGGACGCGCATCGCGGGGCTCGAGGCTGGCGCCGTCGACTACGTGACGAAGCCGTTCGACTCGCGCGAGCTGCGCGCACGTGTGATGGCGCAGTTCCGCATGCGAACCCTCGCGCTGCGCATGCATCGCGCGGAGCAGTTGTCGGCGCTCGGGATCCTGACCGCAGGGCTCGCCCACGAGCTGCGCAACCCGGCGAACGGGATCGTGAATGCGATCGCGCCGCTCGTCGAGCTGCTGCCCAAGGAGCTCACCGCACCCACCACGGGGACCGGCCAGCTGCTCGAGGTGATGGGCGAGTGCGCCGAACAGATCGGGTTTCTGTCGCGGCAGTTGCTCAGCTTCCGCAGCGGGAATCAACTCGAGCTCCGGTCGGCACCCGCACAGGATCTCGTCAACCGCGCGGTCTACCTCGCGCATCGATCCTTACACGGCGTACAGATCCGTTCGGAGCTGCGACTCGAACGCGATGTGGTGTGCGCACCGCCGCTGATGGTGCAGGTGCTGACGAACCTGCTCGAGAACGCCGGATACGCCGCCGGCGAGGGGGGATGGGTCCAGATCGGGGCTCGGGTCCAGCAGAGCAGCATCCTGTTCGAGGTCACCGATAGCGGTCCGGGAGTGCCCGTCAAGCTCCGTGACCGCGTGTTCGAGCCGTTCTTCACCACCAAGCCACCCGGAGCGGGTACGGGGCTCGGGCTGCCACTCGCACGGGCGATCGTCCACCAGCACGGTGGGGTTCTGGAGATCCGTGATCGCGGCGAGGAGTCCGGCGGCCTCCAGCAGGTGTTCGTGATCGAGCTGCCGGTCGATTCGGCCCGCGATCGCACCATCGGGACCGTCTGAGGGCCCCCGGCCGCTACACATGCTAAATGCACCGCCTGCGCCGACGGGCGCGGTATGCTCCACGCAACGTGGGCACCGCTGATCCAGCACGTCCGCTCGTTCTCTACGTGGACGACGAGCGCGCGAACCGCATCGTGTTCGAGCAATCCCTCGGCGCGGACTTCCGGATCATCGCGGTCGCGGACGGCGAGAGTGCACTCGAGATTCTCGATGCGCAGGACGTGGCCGTGCTGGTCACCGACATGCGGATGCCTGGGATCAGTGGCGAGGAGCTGCTGCGGATCGCGAAGGAGCGCAAGCCCACGACCATCCGGATGGTCGTCACGGCGTACTCCGATGTCGATCCGATCCTCCGCGCGATCAACGAAGGTCTGGTCGCGCGCTACATCATCAAGCCGTGGATCCGCGCGGAGCTCGTGCAAGTCCTGCGGTGGGCGATCGAGGCCTGGACGTTCTCGCGTGATTCGATGGCGCTGCACACCCGGCTGATGGAGACCGAGCGGCTCGCCACGCTCGGCAGCATTGCCGGCATGCTCGTGCACGATCTCAAGCAGCCGCTGATGTCGCTGCTCATCAACGTGGAGCATCTCCGCGAGCTCGGGAAGGCGGCGCCGACGCTGCAACGCGCACTCGCCAGCGCCTCGATGAACGCCGACGAGCGAACACGCCTCTCCGAGCTCGTCGACGATCTCGAGCCGCTGACCTCTGACCTCAAGATCTCCGCGACCCACCTGAGCTCGCTGATCGATGGTTTGCGCGAGCTCAGCCGCCCTCGCGACAAGAACGCAGTGCAAGTTGCGGATCCGTTGCCGATCGTGCGGCACGCGATGGCCGTGTGTCAGGAGCTCGTGATGAACGCGCATGCGTCCATCGACTACGAAGGTCCGAGCATGCTGCCGCGCGTGCAGATGTCAGCGACCGAGCTGACCCAGGTCCTGATCAACCTGGTGCAGAACGGTGCGCAGGCGGTGGCCGCGCGCGGTTCGCCGGCCGGGAAGGTCTCGATCGTGGCGCGCACCGAATCGAACATGCTCGAGCTGTGCGTCCGCGATGATGGTGTGGGGATGCCGCCCGAAGTGCTCGGCCGGGTCGGAACTCCGTTCTTCACGACGCGCGCGGAGGGCACGGGCCTCGGGCTCGCACAGTGCCAGCGGCTGGTCGGCAGCGCCGGTGGACGGTTCCGCATCGAGAGCGAGCCCGGCATCGGCACCACCGTGACGATCGTGCTCCCGGTCGCCGCCTAGGGCATCCAAGTCCGCGAAATCTGTTGTAGACCGTGTGGATGTCCACCGATCTGCCTGGCCAGGGCTCTTACTGGTCAGCGTGCAGGTTCGAGGACTCATGTCACTTGGTACGGGAGCTCGGATAGACGTGGCGGACCGCGCCGACGTACGTAGCCGCTTGCTCGGTGAGCTCGCGGCCGCGCCGGCCCGCAAGGGCTACGGCATCGCCTACGATCTTCTTGGCAATCGCGCCGAAGCGGAAGAAGCGGTGCAGGAAGCTCTCGCGCGGGCGTGCGAATCGATCGGAGATCTTCGTGATCCCGGCGCAGCGCCAGCGTGGTTCCTACGCATCGTCACGACGATGTGCCTGCGCACCCTCCGCCGCCGCCGGCTCAAGAAGAAGCTGTTCGGCTGGTGGCCCGGCAAGGATGAAGGCGCCGATGCCGCGCCGACCGGCAAGGGCGTGAGCGCGGATACGGGGATCGATGACATCGCCGGGCGCATGCACGCGATGGCAACCGTCGAGCCGCGCGAGGCGCTCGTGGATCAGCAGGCGCTGGCGTCCATGCTCGGTCGTCTCGAGGATCTCTCCGCGCAGCAACGCACGGCACTGGTGCTGCGCTATGGCCATGACCTACCGGTCGCGGAGGTCGCCGCACTGCTCGGTGTCGAGCTCGCGACCGCAAAGACGCATCTCGTACGTGGCCTCGCACGGCTGCGCGATCTGATGGAGGAGCACCGATGAGCACCAACCCGATCTGTGAAACCGTTGCGGAGCGCGTTGCGCTCGGAGAGCCGCTCGACGAGGTGGCAACGCATGCCGCCACATGCGCGCGCTGCAAGCTCGTGGTCGGCATGCCCGAGAAACTCGGTGCCACCCGCCACGAGGTGGATCCGGGGCTCGGGTTCGCCGCGCGCATGACGATCGGTGCGCGGCAGCAGATCCAGACACGCCGGCGGCGTCGCGTCGCCGCGGTGATGGGCTCGTCGGTGGCGGCCGCGCTGGTCGCGGTGCTGTTCATCACGCGCAGTGCAGGTCCGGATCAACCGCAACCGGCCACCAAGGATCAAGTGAACGAACCAGTCGCGGAGAAGGCCACCGAGGCCGAGCTCAGGGCGCTGGTCAACCTCGCCGACGTCGGACGCTCGGCACACCTCTCGGCGAACTGGCGGCAGATCAAGAAGCCGCTCTCGCCCTACCGCAAGTTGCTGCAAGGAGCTGTCACGCCATGAGTCGTATCCGCACGCTGTTCACCATCGTGGTGCCGTCGATGCTCGCCGGAGGGCTGCTCTTCAACAGTGCGCTCGGCAGCGCGGCTGGTCGCGACGAGAATTTTGGCTTCTGGCCCGCGGCGAGTGATGTCGCCGCGCCGACGCCGCCATCCCCACCCGCACCGCGGGCGCCTGTGACTCCTCCGTCGCCGCGCACGCCGCCCACCGCGCCCACGCCGCCCACACCACCCACGAAGCGCGGGGGTGCGGGTGGTGGTGTCTCGGTCAGCATCAACAACGGCAAGGTCCAGATCGATGGTCTGCACGACCTGGTGCTCGGGCAGATCGATGCGGCGCGCGCATCGATCAAGAACAACCAGTCGATCCCGAAGGACGTGCGCGACAAGGTCGGCGCGCGACTCGACAAGGTGCGCGCGACGGTCGACAAGCGCCTCGCGAACCTCAAGGTCACCGACATGGACCAGCTCGAGAGCGAGATGGAGAAGATGGGCGAGGAGGTCGAGCAGGCGATGGAGGGCCTCGACAAGGACCTCGAGAAGCTCGGCAAGGACATGGGCAAGGACTTCGGAAAGAACTTCGGAAAGGACTTCGGAAAGAACTGGGGCAAGAACGGAAGCGTCAACATCAACGGCAACGACGATGACAACGATGACGACATCGGAGCGATCGACACGCCGGATGTCGATGCCGACGATGACGACATGAAGGACGCGATCAAGGACCTGCGCGACATGGCGCTCAAGCCGGATCAGAAGGCGAAGATCAACAAGCTGCGCACGGACTCCGACAAGGCCGTGGGTACGGCGAAGAAGCAGATGGACGACCTGTCGCAGAAGCTGCAGACGGCCCTCGGCAAGCCCGACGTGACCGATGCCGAGATCGGTCGGCTCGTCGACCAGATCAGCGCGCAGGAAGCGACCATCCGCAAGTCGCGGATCCAGGCGTGGGCGCAGGCGCGGCGCGAGCTCAGCGAGGAGCAGCGCAAGCGCGTCGAGGACGCTGCGAAGAAGAAGAAGACGAAGTAGCCGTGCTATAGCTCCGGCGATGTCCCGCGCTGGAGCTGCGATGATCCTGATCGCCTCCGCCTGCTCGGGGACGGCCGAGGCGCCCAAGCCGGAGCCGACGCCAGCGGTCGCCTCGGATGGCGGCGCCGTTGCGGTGTCACTGCCGATCGCGGTGACGCCGACCGCACCGCCGGTGCCGAAGCGCCCGACTCGGCCGATCGAGATCATCCTGCGCTCGACGCCGGGCGAAGCCGAGGCGTGGGTCGACGGCGCGTACATCGGCATCACGCCGCAGGTGTGGGGCGGCGAGACCGGTGCGCCGCACACGTTCATGTTCAAGAAGGAGGGGTATGCGATGGCGCAGTACCGATTCGTCCCGGTGACGAGCGGCATCCTGCATCCTCGGCTCGATCCGGTCGCCGACGACGTCGACGCTGGTGTGGCACCGCCGCGCGAGGTCGCGCCCGCAGAGCTGGCGCCGCCGGCTTCGATCTCGGTCGATGCCGATGTCGCGCCGATGGCGCCGCCGCCCGATGCGTTCACGGCCGATGCACCGTCGCCCGGTCTGGGCCCGGTGCCCTGATCAGCTCGCCGCGTGGAGATCTTCGTCTGCGATGCCGTTGAGGGAGCGCAGGCACACCGCGAGCTCGACCTCCATCTCGATCATCGACGGTCGCATGCCCGGATCCTTCGCCATCGCGCGCATGATCAGCCGTTCGAGGTCGGCGGGCACGTCGGAGCGAAGGTTCGACGGGCGCGGCGCGAACGCTTCGCAGTGGCCCATCATCATCTGCGGCAGGGTGCCGTGGAATGGATGCTCGCCGGTGACGAGCTCGTAGAGGAGGCAGCCGAGCGAGTACACGTCGGACTGTACCGAAGGTGTGCCGCGCCACTGCTCGGGCGACATGTACGCGGGCGTGCCGGCGATCGTTGTGTCGCCCGAGTCGTCGGCGACCTTGCGTGCGACGCCGTAGTCGATCACCTTCACGCGCGGCCAGCCCCCGAGCGTCGTCTGATACAGGATGAACACGTTGTCGGCCTTCACATCGCAATGAATGTAGCCGGCGGCGTGGAGCGCGTTGAGGGCGCAGGCGATCTGCGTGGTGATCGCGCAGATCGCATCGATCTGCACGGGGCCGCGCTCCGCGAGATCTCCAAGGTTCTCGCCGTCGAGGAACTCCATGACCAGGTACGGCAGGCCGAGCGCGTTGCGATCGGCGTGCATCACCTGGAGGAGGTTCGGGTGGTTCACGCTCATCGACACGGTGCGCTCCGCGAACATGCGGTCGACGATGTCGGCGTGGCCGGCGTGGAACGGGTCGAGCAGCTTGACCGCGACGCGCTCGCCGCTGCGGCTGTGCTCGCCGAGGTAGACGCCCGCCGTGCCGCCGCGTGCGATCCGTGCGAGGACGTTGTAGTCGCCGAGGCTGTCGAACTTCGCGGGACGGGCTCCGACGATCGGGGTGGTTGCTTCAGTGCAGCGGCGTCTGGTCACGAGGAATGGCGTTGCACCCTCAGTGCCACGCGTAAGGTGCCGAGCTCGTTCGAGACACACATCGCCTACGTCCAGCGCGACCGTTGGGTCTGACGCCTCTCCGCCAAAACATTCCGCCTAGACGGAACCGTGGAGCGGACGACCTATCGAGTGTCATGGCCCTTCCCGGAATTCTTGTCGTCCTCGGCGCGATCGCCGGCGGCTTCCTCATGGCCGGCGGAAAGCTGGGCGTGTTGATCCAGCCGTCGGAGTTCGTTGTCATCCTCGGTGCTGCGATCGGAACGCTCATCACGTCATCGCCCGGCAAGATGAAGAAGCGAGTCGCCGCGGCCGTGAAGGCGGCGCTCAAGGAGAACATCCCGAGTCAGGCCGATTACCTCGAGCTCCTCAAGTGCCAGTACGAGCTGTTCATGCTCGCGCGCCGCCAGGGCGTGCTCGCCCTCGAGCCGCACCTCAACGACCCCGCCAAGAGCGACATCTTCAAGAAGTACCCGAGCATCTCGAAGGGCCATCACGCACGCACGTTCCTCGTCGAAGCGCTGCAGCAGATCGTCAACGGCATCTCCCCCGATGACCTCGACCAGCTGCTCGACACCGAGATCGAGACGTTCAAGGACGAGGGTCACCTCGCGACCGGCCTGCTCAAGACGATCGGCGATGCGCTGCCGGGCATCGGTATCGTCGCCGCCGTCCTCGGCATCATCGTCACCATGGGTCACATGGATGCGCCGCCCGCCGTCATCGGTCACCACGTCGCCGCCGCGCTCGTCGGTACGTTCCTCGGCATTCTCCTCTGCTACGGCATCATCCAGCCGCTCGCGAACAACGCCGAGACGCAGGAGACGCATCAGCTGCGCTACCTGCTCGTCATCAAGTCCGCCGTGATCGCCTCGGCGCGCGGTGTGGCACCTCCGACGGCGGTCGAGTTCGGTCGGAAGATGATCTACAGCGACGAGCGCCCGAGCTTCAACGACGTCGACAAAGCCCTCCAAGCGGTGAAGTGACATGGCGCGCCGCTACAAGAAGGTCGTCGCGGGACACGGCCACCACGGTGGTGCATGGAAGGTGGCGTATGCCGACTTCGTGACCGCGATGATGGCGCTGTTCATGGTGCTCTGGCTCCTCGCCTCGACAGACCAGCAGAGCCGCAAGGAGATCTCGCAGTACTTCCGCACCGGCATCCTGCCCGATGGCGATCTGTCGATGAACCGTGCGGCGCAGGAGAAGCCCTCGGTGATCCAGGTGTCGGCGGTGCCCCCGACGGCCGCCGAGAAGACGCTTGAAGACAAGGTCGAGACGGCGAAGCAGGACACCGCGAAGGTGGTGACCGAGAAGCTCGCGAAGATGGCGGGCCTCGACCCGCAGCTCGAGCGCGTGATCAAGAACGTCAAGGTTCAGATCACGTCCGAGGGCATCCTGATCGAGACGGTCGACGAGGACAGCGGCCTGATGTTCGATTCCTCATCGGCGCGGCTCAACGAGCCGCTCGAGCGGTTCCTGCGCATGCTCGCGCCGGTGCTCGTCGCGACCGGCAAGAAGATCGAGATCAACGGCCACACCGATGCGCGCCCGTTCTCGTCGAGCTCGCGGCTCTCGAACTGGGACCTGTCGTTTCAGCGCGCCGAGGCCGCCCGCGTGATCTTCCAGTCCAGCGGTGTGCCCGATGCGCAGATCACCGGCGTGTTCGCGCGCGGTTCCAGCCAGCTCTACGTTGCCGATCAGCCGATGGCGGCGCAGAACCGCCGGCTCTCGGTCCTCATCAAGATCGCCAAGCCTGCCGACGGTGTCACTGGGCTAGCTATCGCGCCGGTCGCCAAGCCCTGAGAACTGCTCGCGCGTGACGCGGCACACGGCTCGCACAGGCATGGGCCATGCGTCTTCTCGCGATTCCGATCCTCGCTGCCCTCGCGGCTCCCGCTGCTGCTCAACCGCTGTGGGAGGCAGCGCTCCGCATGGGGTACGGCGTGTCGATGGGCAAGGAGACCGACATGTCGACCACGCATCGCACGACTCCGCTGACGCTCGAAGCGACCGGCGCGATCGCCGTCTCTGACGAGCCGGAGGTCTCCGCCTACGGCGGCATCCTCGTCGAGACCGTGCAGCACAACTCGTTCGGCTTCGTCGGCGGCATCAAGCTGCGCGTACCGGAGACCCCGGTGCGGCTATCCGCCGGCGCGATCTTCGCGTACGCCCCGGCGACGAAGTGGGGCGTCTCTGCGAGCGGCGGCATGTGCAAGGACAGCGGAGCGCTCGCGCTCTGTGCGGACCTCCAGCTCACCAACTACTTCGCAGGCGACGCGATCGATAGCGGTCACACCATCACCGAAGTGCAGCTCGTGCTCGGTATCGGCTTCGACCTCGGCCACGGGGGCAAGTGATGACGCAAGAGCTCGCCACCACGACTGTCAACGAGACCACCCGGATCGCCAACGCACTGGATAGTCTGCCGACACTGCCGATCGTCGCCATCCAGATCGGCGAGGTCGTCCACGGCAAGAACGTCTCGGTCCAGCAGGTCGCTGCGCTGCTGCGCTCGGATCTAGCGACCTCGGCGAAGCTCCTGCGCCTCGTCAACTCGCCATACTTCGGCATCCCCGGCGGCGTCGCGGACGTGGAGCGCGCGATCCCGTTCGTTGGCTTCAACACCCTCTACCAGCTCGTGCTCTCGATCGGCGTCCTCGAGGCCCTCGGCTCCAAGGGCGGCGCCTTCGATGCGCGCTCGCTGTGGGTGCACTCGCTCACCGTCGGTACCGCGGCGCGCGAGCTCGCGACCGAGCTGAAGTTCGCGGACGCCGGTGCCTGCTTCACCGCCGGTCTACTTCACGACATGGGCAAGATCGCGCTCGCGAAGATCGAGCCGGAGAAGCTCGTCCACGCGTTCGAGATGATGAAGACCGAAGGCATCTCGATCGCCGAGGCCGAGAAACGGCTCGGCTTGCCCGCACACGAGAAGATCGGCAGTCGGCTCGCGAAGACCTGGAAGTTCCCGGCGACGCTGACCACGCCGATCGAGCAACACCACGCAATCAACCGCCCGGAGATCCGCGCGGCGCTCGGCCCGAATCTCCGTACGATCAGCGAGATCGTGGCCTCGGCCGATCACCTGTCGCGTCTGTGCGCGGAGCCGTTCACGACCGATCAGCTCTGCGAGGACGGCGAGACGGAGAACGATCTGTTCGAGCGCAACGGGTTCACCGCCGCGCAGCAGACCGCGCTGTGCGACCGCACCAAGGCGCAGCTCGAGAAGTCGAAGGTGTTCCTGTCGTTGCTCGACGGCTAGAGCCGGTCGCGAATCGTTGAGCTCGTCGAGCGCATCCAATCTGGGATGGGATTTCTGTACGACCCGACCTGGTACGCCATCGATTCGCCGAGAGGACTGGCCGACCAGGCGACAGCGATGTTGCAAACGCTCGAGGCTGGCCAGCGCGACGAGGTGAAGCTCGCGGAGATCGTGCGCCGCGCGAGTGACGCCTACGCCTCTCGGTTTCCCGACGACGTCGATCGGATGGCGCCCTCGGTGAGTGAGTCGGTGATGCGCGATCGCCCGAAGCTGGCCACGCTCGAGTGCCGGTTCTGTCGCAAGGTGCTCGAGGAAATCCGGCGTCCGCGTGCGAACGGTTTTTCGATCGACTGGGTGGCGTGGGATGTCGAGTCGGGTGCGGGTCACGGCGAGACCTGCGCGCTCGGCGTGCTCGCAGGATCGGTCAAGCCGGTCGGGGTGGCCAAGACCGTCGTCCGCAGTCGGGCCGCGCTGGCGAAGCTGCCGATGCGGTTCGAGCTCGACAACTGGCACGGCGACGTCGACCACGACGTCAAGGTGACGATCTTCGGCGAGGGCTTCACCAGCCGCCGTGTCGAGGTCTGGTTCGGGGACCACCGCGCGAAGATCCTGAAGCGCGTCAGCGATCGAGAGCGACTGGGTCCAGCCGTTCGGCGACATCGGCTGGGTTCCGGTCCGGGTCGTCATTGCCGGCAAGACGACCGAGCTCTCGCAGCAGTTCCACTATGCAAAGCAGATGTACTGAGCGGCGAGGTACCGTATCGTCGACGGATGCGTTGGATTCTCATCCTGCTGGTCCTCGCTGCCTGTCCTCGGAAGCTCGAGAGCGATGAAGAGCGCAAGGAAGGCTACGTGAAACAGATGGAGCCGATCCTCGCCGCGCACAAGGCGCCGGCGACGGCCAAGCTCGAGGCCATGCGCGCCGTCATGAAGATGCTCGCGGCCGCGCCGCACGTCGATCAGCGCGAGGCGCTCGGACCCGGGGTCGCGTGCACCCTCGACACCTGCGAACGCACGTCTCCGGGTGACGATCCGACCGCCCGATGGAAGGGCATCGAGAACATCCTGCGCACCGGCTACGACGAGAACACGGCGGCGCCGAGCGTCGAGGACAGCCTCAGGAAGCTCGAAGCGATCAAGTACTTCGTGGTCATCCGGACGCACTCGTACGATCCGCCGGTACCGGGAGATCAGCCGGACCGCTACGTTGGTGGTCACGCCGCCGGCGATGTGGCGATCTACGATCTCGCCACGCGCACCCGCGTGGGTGGGTTCCCGTGGGAGGTCGGCGCCCCCGACGTGGCGAGCATCGACCCGAAGGCCGACCGGAAGAGCGAGCTCGACCGTGCGATGCGCGGATCGATCGCTCTCAAGATTGATGACGCCATCGAGGCCTACCTCGCCGGCAAAGCCGCGGCGCCGCCACCGTCTGCGCCCGCCGATGACGGCGACCTGCGCGAGCGGCAGATCAAGGAGCTCCTGATCAACAAGCAGATGATCGTCGACAGCGTCGAGATCGTCGAGAAGCCGAGCTGCCGCGTCGTCCTGCGCACCTTCATCACCACGGGCATCGCCCTTCATCCGCCGGAGGGCTTCGGCGAGGGCGACGGGATCGTTCAACCTGCGGCCACCGAGCTGGTGAACAAGGTGTTGGGCAAGGAGTGCGCGGTGAGCTACCAGCTCGCGAAGTGACGGCGAGCCTAGCTAGAGGACGCGCGTGACGTTGCGGACTCCGCGTCGCCACCATAGTCCGAGCTGCCGGAGACGCCGGAGATCGCGTTCGTCACTCAGCGCGAGACCGAACCGTCGCTCGGCACTCCAGTCACGTGGCTTGTCTTCGTGGTGCGCGTGCGGCTCGCCGAGGCTGCACTTGGCGCACAGCACGACGAGGTTCTCCGTCCAGTCTTCGATCGCACCGTCGACGTCATCGAACAGCACCACGAGGGCGTCGCGCTCCTCGGGATCTCGGCACCTGGCTTCGACGCTCCACGTGCCGTAGCTCGACGGCTGGAGAAGTAACAGCTCGTCGAACACGCTGACCGCGCGGTCTCCGACCTGGCGCTTGCCGCGCGGCTCTCCGTCGTGGAGAACGATGTCGCCGTAGCGGCGCTTCGATTCGGGAAGCGGAACCGAGAGCAGTCGCGCACGACAAGGATCGAGTCGTTTGCCAAACACCACCTCGGGCGTGTCGTCGAACGAGACGCGAACGGCTGCCGTCCCTAGTTGCAGCTCGAGCGGTCCGTCACCCGGCGGAACGTTCACGCCGTACGCCGACCACGCGGTGCGCGCGCGCGGCCAGTTGCCCAGCGCGGTGGCTGCGATTCCCGAGTTCCAGTGCGCTCCGCCGCAGTCCTCGGGATCGAGGGCGATCACGCGGTCGCACGCAGCGAGGCAATCGGTCCAGCGATGCGCGTGCTTGAGGGCCACGGCGTAGTTCGACCAGGCGTCGGACCAGTCGGGGCAGATACGACACGCTTCCGCGGCGGGCTCGACGGCCTCGCGGAACCGGCGCTCTTCGATCAGTGCACCTGCTCGTTCGTGCGCACTCTCCGCTGCATCGTCGCGTGACACGCTCGCATCGTACCGGCCTGACGGGACCTCGGGGGGCGAGCTCCTACTAGAACGATCTTCCGTCGATCCTCGAGACCTCGAGGGTCTCGAGAGCCACGCCGTCGACGCAGCCGAGGTTGATGCGGTAGTCGCCGAGTCGCGCCGGCCCGTCGTAGTCCGCAGGGAGGCCAGCGATGACGCTGAACACGGAGACTCCGCACGTCTTGCAGAAGCGGTGATCGACGTCGCGGTCGCCGAACATGTAGCTGGCGAGAGACTCGTGGCCGCTGAGGAGCTCGACGGCATCGGCCGGGTAGTAGCTCCCGGACGAGAGCCCGCCCTTGCGGATGCAGATGGAGCAGTTGCACGCGCAGCCGCTCGTGATCGGCTCGCTCGTGAGCTGGAATTGCACGGCCCCGCAGTGACAGCGGCCGAGGTACTTCATCGCGCCCCTCGCGTGAGCCCATCGCTGGGCTCGGTCCACCAGCCGGTCAGCGAGTGGCGGACCACGTCGGAGCGCACGGGCTCGACGCAGTGCCAGGTGTCGGCTTCGGGCGCGAACATGCACGCGTCGCCGAGGTGCGGATACCAGCGCTCGCGCACGATGAAGTCGTCGCCGGTCTTGTCCCCGAACGCGATCGCGCCGCCGTCGGCTGCGGTCCAGCCCGAGCATAAGCCGAGGGAGATCGTGCCGCGGTAGAGCGGGCCGTCGGGGTGCACACCCATGTGGTCGCCGCGCCGGAGACGCCACGCGTTGACCACGAGGCCGAGCGGCATCCCGCGGCGCAGGACATCGCCGACCAGCGCGCGCAGCGCCTCGCGCTGCAGGAGGTCGAGCCAGGTCGTGACTTCGTCGGCGGCGAGCAGGCGGCGATCCGCGTCCAGCAGCACGGTGGTCAGGCGGACCATGGGTAGCTCGACGACGTCTGCGCGGATCGCGAGCGCGGCCTCGTCAGTGAGGAGGCCGGGGAGCATGAGGTATCGCGCGCCGCCGGCGTGATCCTCGGCGAGGCGGCGCCAGCGCTCGGGCTCGCGCCACGCCGCTGCGAACAGATCCGGCAGCTCTGCAGCGAGGGACCAGCGCGTCACGCGTCCGATACTACTAGGTCACAGGGCGCGGGAGCGACACCGAGAAGCAGGCGCCGCGCTCGGGATCCTTGCGGTAGCTGATCCGGCCGCCGCACATCTGCATGACGTACGCAGAGATCGCGAGGCCGAGGCCGGTGCCCTCGTGGGTGGTGCTCGCGAACGGCTCGAACATGGTGTCGGCGATCTCGGGAGCCACGCCGGGGCCATCGTCGGTGATCGAGAACACGACCTCGGTCTCGCTGACGATGATCTTGACGTCGACGACGCCACCGGGGGGCGAGGCGTGCGCGGCGTTGCGGAGGATATTGACGAGAACCTGGAGGAACAGGGTCTCCGAGGCGTTGACCTCGACGACGGGGAGGGTGGGGATGCGCAGCGTCGCCTTCTGGCGCACGTAGCTGCCGGCGAGACGGGTGACGCGATCCATCAGGCGCTTCACGGGCACGGGGCGCAGCGCGACCTCGCCGTCGCGGATGAACTTGCGCATCTGCACGAACAGCTCGACGGCCTCGTTGCCGGCGGAGTTCGCCTCGGCGAGTGCATCCGCGAGCTCGGGAGCATCGGTGCCGGCGAACGAGGTGACGTCGGCGAGCGCGCCCGACAGGCTCTGCATCGTTGACGCGAGGTCGTGGAGCAGGGCGGAGGTGAGCGCGCCGACGGTGGCCTGGCGCATGAGCTGGTTCATGCGCGTACCGGCGCCGAGGAGCTCGGGGAGCGGCGAGGTACGCGCCTCGAGGATGCCGCACGCGCGCTGGGCGCGATGGGCCATGTACTGCACGAGCTGACGCGCGCTCTCGGTGGAACCGCGCGCGCGGAGCCGGAGCTCGCCCTCGATATCGAGCGGGAGGTCGACGAACCAGCCGGGTCCGTCCTTGGGAACGGCGCTGCCGGTGAACAGGTGCTCGGTGGCGTTATCGCGCACCACGGTGCCGCACGAGGTGACGCCCTCGACGGTCAGCGCGCGTCGCACGATCACCTGCCCGAGCTCGAGCGGGGTGCGCGTGGTCGCGAGCTCCGCATCGAACGTGGTGAGGCTGAGAGCATCCTCGACGGAGGCGAACAGCCGCCGCGCGAGATCGCGCTGCTCGAGACCGCGGCGAACCACGACCTCGATCTCGTCATGCCACGGCTTGCCGACCTTGTAGGGCGCGTCGGGAGTCATCAGTGCGCGCTGGGCGCGCTCGTCGAGGTAGCCGGTGAGCAGCACGCGCACCGCGTCGCGCTGGTGGCGGCGGGCGAACTCGAGCACTTCGATGCCGTCGTGGTCGGGCATCTTGAGATCCGAGATGATCACGTCGTACTGGTGCATCACGAGCGCGTCGAACGCCTCGCCACCAGAGCTGACTGCCTCCACGCGATAATTCGGGGACAGCTCATCGACGAGCGCCTCGCGGACGTGATCGTCATCGTCGACGACCAGGATGCGTGCAGTCTTCATACGGCTTCTTTCGTGGGGATATCGTCCAGCTGGTCCGTGAACGTCGAGAGGACGCTCGCGAGCTCTGGCGGAAGGGCAGGTGCAGCGCCGTGCGTATCCATCGCGTTCGCACGGCTGGCGGAGACGATGGCGGCGACGTTCGACTCGATGCGGCGCGCGATCTGTTCGACACGCACCAGCAGGCGCTCGAGCTCGACGCGCGACTCGACCGGCATCGTCTTGACGACACCGTTCATGCGGCGGACCGTGCTGGCGAGTGCGCCGACCGGGTTGTTGAGATGGTGTGCGATGCCGGCGACCAGCTCGCCCATCGCCGCACGCCACGCGAGCATCGCGATCTCGTGGTTTCTGTTCTCGAGCTCGGCCTTCGTCTCGGTGAGCTGGCTGTGGGCGCGCTCGAGCTCCATGTGAGCGGTGAACAGCGCGGAGTGCTTGGCCATGACCTCGCACTCGAGCAGTCGGCGCTCCGAGGTGTCTCTCGCCATGTACGCGGCGACGGCACCATGCTCGGCGGTCTCGATGTGAGCGACCTGCATGGTGCAGTAGACCGGGTAGCCATCACCGCCGCGCAGTACGACGTCTTCGTAGCGGCCGGGCTGACTGACATCGCGCTCCGGATCCTCGACGAGCTCGCGGAACACGGTGCCAACCAGCAGGTCGGTGGGGAGCGACAGCATGTCGGCCGCGCGCACATTCGCCGACACGATGCGACCCGTGGTCAGCTCGACGATCATCGCTGCATCCGGGCTGGTCTCGAAGAGAAGCCCGAACACGGCATGTGCGATCCGATCTGCCACGTTAGCGTCATCGGCCGGTTCTCGAACGCGTCAAGCTTGCCGACGATCGGATCGGGCCGATCTGCAACTCCGCGCGGCGGTTCGGATCCCGATCGGCCCCGTCCTTGCTGGATAGCCCTGCGTGGCCGTGGATCTCTCAACCGTCGATACCCTCCAGCAGGCGCTGACGTACCACCGCGAGCGCCACACGGTGCTGGCGGGCAACATCGCCAACCTGGATACCCCTGGGTATCGCCCGGTCGATCTCAACCGCACCACCCCGGGTGATGCCCAGAACCTCGCGGTGACCTCCGAGGGTCACATCGCGACGACCACCAGCACCGAGGTCGTCACCTCGTTCGATGACGGTGGCTCCATGCAGAGCGCCGATGGCAACGCGGTTTCGCTCGAGCGCGAGCTCGCGAAGATCGATGCCAACCGTACCCGCTACGCCGCTACCTCCGAGCTGGTGACCCGCCGGCTCGCAATGCTCCGTTACGCCGCAGGAGACGGCACCTGATGTCGACCACCGACTTCTTCACCGCCATGGAAGTGTCCGCGTCGGGCCTCTCGGCCCAGCGCACGCGGATGAACGTCGCGTCGTCCAACCTCGCGAACGCGCAGACCACCGAGGCCGCCGGTGGTGGCCCGTACAAGCGCCGCGACGTGGTGATGTCGTCGGTCGACATGCCCGGCATGCAAGGCCACGACTTCTCCGCCGCCGTGAAGGGCGTCGCGGTCACCCAGATCACGCAGGATGCCGCACCGCCGCGGCTCGAGTACGACCCCGGTCACCCGAAGGCGAACGCCCAGGGCTACGTCGCGTATCCGAACGTTAACCCCGTCGAGGAGATGGTCGACATGATCACCGCCTCGCGCGCTTACGAGGCCGGCATCACCGCGATGTCGACCGCCGTCAACATGGCCGAGCGCGCGCTGGGGATCGGCCGATGAGCAGTATCGCACCGACCAACATCACTCCTCCGGTGATCGCGCCGGTCGAGCGAACGCCGACCAAGCAGTCCGATCTGGGCGATGCGTTCTCGCACGCTCTCTCCGAGGCAAGCGCCGCAGAGAAGACGGCGACGAGCGGTGCCGAACGGTTCGCCAAGGGCGATCCGTCGATGGGCATTCACGAGGTCATGATCGCATCCGAGAAGGCGAACATCGAGATCCGCTACGCCACGACGCTGAAGAACAAGGCGATCGAGGCGTATCGCGAGCTGATGAACACGCAGGTCTGAGTAGAACCCCATGGCCGACAACACTCCATCCTCCGGTCCGTTCGCGGTGCTCGCGCAGCTCAAGCAGCTGTGGGACAAGCAGTCGAAGGGCCGCCGCTCGCTCGCGATTCTCGTCGTCATCGGCGTGATCGCGGTTGTCGCGGTGACGACCTTGATGAACCACGCCGAGACGTGGTCGTCGATCGCGGAGGGTGCCTCGCCCGATGACACGCAGGAGCTGTACTCGGCGCTGCAGGCGCAGGGCATCTCGGCGCGGCTCAAGGACGGAAAGGTCGAGGTCGTGAAGAGCGATCTCGAAGCCGCACGCGCGGTCGCGGCGGCGGCGGGTCTCCCGCGCGCCGGCAAGGGCTTCGAGCTGTTCGACGGCTCCAACCTCGGCCAGTCGAGCTTCGCGGAGCAAGTGAACTATCGCCGGGCACTCCAGGGCGAGTTGTCGCGCAGCATCACGGCGATGGCGCAGGTCCAGGGCGCGCGCGTTCACATCGCGCTCGGTCGCCGCTCGGTGTTCAAGGATCAATCGGATCGCCCGACCGCATCGGTCGCGCTGCACCTCCACCCGGGTCAGACGCTGACGGCAGAACAAGTCCGCGGCGTTCGCCAGCTCGTCGCGGCGAGCATCGAAGGCCTGGTCGGCGACGCGGTCGTCGTGGTCGATAATCACGGCAACCTCCTCGACGGGGCTGCGCCCGGCACGAGCGATCAGAAGGCAAGCATCGAGCGCTCCGTCGCGACGCGTGTTCGCACGATGCTCGAGCGCGTCGTCGGTGAAGGCAAGGTCTCGGTCGTCGCGACCGCGAGCGTCGACGAGCGCAAGGTCAGCGAGACCCAGGAGCTCTACGACAACGCGAACCCGGCGGTGCGCAGCGAATCGCGCACGGTCGATGGTGCGGATCCCTCGGGCGGCATCGGCGGCGTCGCCGGTACGCGCGGCAATCTCCCGGGCGCACCGGCCGCGGCGCCCACGCCGGCAGGTACCGCTCCCACGGGTCGCCTGCAGGAGACGAAGAACTACGAGATCAGCCGCACCGTGCGGCAGACCACGAAGCCCGACGTGCAGCTCCAGAAGCTGCAGCTCGCGGTGGTCGTCGACTACAAATCCGGTGCGGATGGCAAGCCGGCCCCGCGCACCGACAAGGAGCTCGCAGAGCTGACCGCGCTGGCGCGCCAGGCCGCCGGCATCGACGAGACGCGCGGCGACAAGATCGAGGTCGCCTCGATCCCGTTCGCACCCGAGACCGAGACGGCGGCGGATGCCTCGACCACCGCGGTTGCGGCGGGCGCGGGTCTCCCGATCCTGTACATTGCGATCGGCGGCGGCGCGCTGCTGCTGATCATCATCGTCACGCTGCTCGTCGTGATGAAGAGGCGCGCGAACCGGCGGGCCGCGAACCGGCCGCTGTCGCTCGCGCTGCCCGCTCCGATCTCCGAGCTCGAGCGGGTGCTCGAGGCTCGCCCGTCGAACGAGAACAACCCGGCCCTGGCTGCTCCGTCGTCGCCCGCGGGGCTCCCCGCCGGGCGCAACGTCCGCGACCGCGTCCTCGACCACGTGCGCTCCGATGTCGAGCGCACCGCTGAAGTTCTCACCGCCTGGTTGTCGGAAGTTCCCGCCACCAAGGGAGTCAAGTCGTGACCACTGCCGCCGCTGCTCCGCTTCGCCTCCAGGGCCCCCAGAAGGCCGCGATCGCGCTGCTCTCGCTCGACGAGGAGGTCGCCTCGGCGGTCCTGTCTCGGATG
Organism: Haliangiales bacterium; assembly: GCA_038206055.1. GTDB lineage: Bacteria > Myxococcota_A > Polyangia > Haliangiales > Haliangiaceae > JABFXX01. The sequence goes on along the minus strand of JBBRBG010000052.1, from coordinate 26,039 downwards.
GCGGACCAGGATGTACGTCGCCTGGTCGATGCGGTCGACCAGCTCGACGAGATCGGCGGCGACACGATCTCCCTGGTGCTCGAGGAGCTCGAGCGCGGGCTGACCAGCCCACTCGCAATGGTCCGCTCCGGCGGCACCAAGTACGTACGCAAGCTGGCCGATCGCGCATTCGGCCAGGAGAGGGCGCAGAAGATGTTCGGGATTCCGGCGACGCCCTCGGAGCCGCTCCAGTTGCTCCGCACCGCGCGCGTCACGTCGCTCGCGCAGCTCCTCACCGAGGAGCACCCGCAGATCGCGGCCGTCGTACTTACGCAGCTCCAGCCGGCGTTCGCCGCGAAGTTGTTCGCGCAGATGCCCGCGGAGATCGCCGCTGACCTCGCGTCCCGGATCTCGGATCTCGAGGAGATTCCCGAGCACGCGGTCGCCGAGGCGTCGGAGAGCCTGGTTCGCGCGCTCGAGGCCTCCGGTGGTCTCGCCAGCTCGGACCTGCGCTCGGAGTTCGATGGGCTCGCGTTCTCGGCCTCGATCGTCAACGAGATGGCCGCCGATGCAGGCGACGACCTGCTCGGCCGTATCGCAGAGGCCGACGAGAAGATCGCCACGCGGATCCGCGAAGCGATGTTCACCTTCGAGGACCTCGAGCGGATCGCAGCACGCGAGATGGGCCAGCTGCTCCGCACCGTGCAGAGCGAGATCCTGGTCACCGCGCTGCAAACCGCCGCACCGTCGCTTCGCGAGCACTTCCTCTCCGCGCTGTCGCAGCGCGCCTCTGCCACGCTGCGCGACGATCTGTCGGCCGCGAACCCGAAGCGCCTCTCCGAAGTCGAGAACGCACAGCGCGAGATCATCGAGGCGGCGATGAAGCTCGCCGCTGAAGGCAAGCTCACGATGCCCGTGCGAGGCGGCGAGTGAGCGACATCCGGCCTTTTCTGTCGACGCTTGCATCCGCGACCACGGTGCGCTCGTTCACGTCGGCGCTGCCGGTCAGCGTGGTTCCGGTCGGAACGTCGCCGTGGTCGCCACAGCCGCGCGCCGACGCTGCGCCGGTGCAGCCGCAGATCGATGTGGCGGCGATCCGCGCCGAGGCCGTGCAGCAGGGCCGCGACGAGGGCCTCCGCGAGACCGCGATGCTTCGAGCGAAGCTCGAGCAGATGATCGGTGCGCTCGCAGGAGCGCAGGCCGAGGCAACGGCGATGCGCGCAAACCTCATCTCCGACGCGGCGTCTGCGGTCATCGATGCGTGGCTCGGCACGGCCGGCTCCGCCGACAAGTTCCTCCCCGTCGTGCGCGCGTGGCAAGCCCGCAGCGCCGACCCCGCGACCGCGCACGTGCACCCGAGCGAGGCCGAGATGCTGCGCGCCGCGATCGGCGACGCCACCATGACCGTCGTCGCGGATGCGTCCATTCCCGTCGGAACGCTCCAGTTGCGCGGCCCCGCGCACGAGCTCACGCATAGCTGGGACCGACGCCTCGCCGAGCTCCGCGAAGCGATCACCCTCGCGCTCGAGGTGAAGTCGTGAACGCCTTCGCAAACCTCACGAGCCTGGTGCACAGCTGGAAGCTGCCGCAGCCACTCGGCTCGGTGGTCGAGGTCGCTGGTACGCTGATCCAGATCTCGATGACCGGCGTCTCGCTCGGCGACGTGGTCGTCGTCGAGAGTACCTCCGGTGAAGTGATGTGCGAGGTCGTGGGCTTCCGCGGCCAGATCCTGCTCGCGATTCCCCTCCAGCCCGCGCGCCGGATCGCGCCCGGCGCCGTGGTTCGGCTGCGCGGCGCGATGGCCGAGCTCGCCGTCGGCGATGCACTCATCGGCCGGTTGATCGACCCGTTCGGCAACCCGCTCGATGGCATGCCGGCCCCGCGCTGCCCGGATCGCATCCGCCTCGACAACGGCGCGCTGCCGATCGAGCAGCGCGGTGAGGTCGAGGAGCGGTTCGATACGGGCGTGCGCGTGATCGACGCGCTGCTCACGTGTGGCCGCGGTCAGCGCATCGGCATCTTCGCCGGCGCCGGATGCGGCAAGAGCGTGCTCGTCGAGCAGATCGCCAGCCAGGCCGATGCCGACGTGATCGTGGTCGGGCTCGTCGGGGAGCGTGGCCGCGAGGTTCGCGAGCTGATGGGGAGCTCGCGCCGCGATCGCATGGTGATGGTCGCCGCCACCGCGGATCGCTCGCCGCTCGAGCGCATTCGCGGTGCGCTCGCCGCCACCGCGATCGCCGAGTACTTCCGCGACCGCGGCAAGAACGTGCTGCTGGTCCTCGACTCTCTGACCCGATTCGCGATGGCGCTCCGCGAGCTCGGCCTCGCACTCGGCGAGCCGCCGGCGACCAAAGGCTATCCGCCGAGCGTATTCGCCACGCTGCCCCGCCTCCTCGAGCGCTGCGCGCCGCGCGCCGGTGGCGGAGCGATCACGGGGTTCTACACGGTCCTCGTCGAGGGCGACGATCTCTCGGACCCCGTCGCCGATTCGGCGAAGTCGCTGCTCGACGCGCACATCGTGCTGTCGCGCGACCTCGCGGGCCGCGGCCACTTCCCCGCCGTCGACGTGCTGCAGAGTGCGTCCCGTGTCGCGCGCCGGGTCGCGTCGGCCACCGTGACGTCGCTGGCGTCCAAGACGCGCGAACAGCTCGCTCGCCGGCGTCAGGCCGCCGAGCTGCAGGCCCTCGGTGCGTACACCGCCGGCGCGAATCCCGTGCTCGATACGGCGCTCGCGATCGGCGAGCGCGTCGATACCTGGGCGCGCCAGCCGCCGCACGAGCCATCCGCGTACGAGACCACCGTTCGTGGCCTCGCCGCCGCGGTTGGTGAGGAGCTGATCTCGTGACCCTCCGTCCCCGCGCCGTGCGCGCGCTCCGTGATGTCCGCGTCCGGCTCCGCGATGCCGCCGCCGCCTCCCACGCCGTGGCCACCGCCGCGCGCGACCAGACCCATCTCGCCCTCGTGCGCGAGCAAGATGCCCTCGAGGACTACCTCGACGAGGCCACCGACATTCTCGCGGCCGCGAGCAACGTCCATGATCTCTCGTCCGTCGGTGACATCACCGGCGTCTACAAGCTCGAGATCGCCGATGCATCGTCGCGCCACGACCAGGCGACCGCCGCAGCGGAGACCTCGGCCGATCAGCTCCGCGACAAGGCGCGCCTGCTGCGTCGCGCCGAGAAGCTCGTCGAGCGCGTCAGCCAGGACCGCGCGAAGAGCGAGGCCAAGGTGGAGCAACGCATGAACGACGACATGACCACGAGGAAGAAATGACCGCTCTCGCACGACTCGAGGCATTCCCCACCGACGACCACGAGCCGCGCGCTCGGGTCGCGAAGCATGACGGCGCGTTTCACAAGGAGATCGAGCACGCCACCAGGCGCGAGCCGGCGAAGAAGCCCGAACCGTCGAAGGCCAAGAAGCTGAAAGCCGACGACCCTGACGCGACGACGCCGGAGGCGCAGATGGTGAAGACCATCGCGGTCAAGCGCGAGGTCGCGGACATCGCGCAGGCGATCGCGTTCTCTCCGGCCACGAAGGTCGAAGGCCTCGATGCCATGATCCAGCAGTCGGCCGCCGCGGCAACGCAGCAAGTGGCACGGGCTGCGGCCGACCCGGCCGTGCTGCCGCCGATGACCCCGCTCGAGCAGGCCGTGCACGATCTCATCGATCATCTGCGCGAGGGTCGAGAGGAATCGCCGGAGGGCTCGGCGCCGATCACGATCGACGCTGCCCCCCTTGCTCCGACGTTGTTCGCGCCGATCGAGGACCGCGATGTCGCCCCGCCCGCGCCGGTCGCGCCCGTGCGTGAGCTCGATGTCGAGCAGGCGCAGCCGCTGAACCCGAGCCACGTGCACCTCGTGATCGATGAAGCCGAGCGGCTTGTCGTCACCGTGGCGGTGCGTGGAGACAATGTGTTCGCCCACGTTCGCGGCGGAGATGACGCCACCGCAGCTTCGCTCGCCCGTAACGCCGCGACACTCGATACCGCGATGCGCGCACGCGGCTTGCAGCTCACCGATTTCCAAGCGAGTCGCGACGGGTTTTCTGACACCGAGCAGAACCAGCCGCAGCGCGAGCGCGAGGCCAAGCAGCCGAAGTTCACCCTCGAGGAAACGCCATGACCATCGACGCTATCACCCAATCGAGCAACGTCTCGACCCAAGGCACGCAGGGCGCGCTCAAGGGCAGCAAGGACGAGTTCCTCAAGCTGTTCATGGCGCAGCTCCAGCACCAGGACCCGTTCGCGCCGACCAGCGGCGCCGACATGGTCGCGCAGCTCGCCCAGCTGTCCTCCGTGGAGCAGGCGAAGGAGACCAACTCTCAGCTCGCCGACCTCGCCGCCTCGCAGGCGTCGGCCGCGAGCGCCGGTCTGTCCTCGCTGATCGGCCGCGACTGCAACGCCAGCGTCGGCGTGTTCTCCGTCGATCCGAAGCAGGGCGGATTGCCGCCGCCGATCGATCTCGCATCGACGAGCCCCACCAAGGGTGCGGCGCTCGTCATCACCGGCGCCGACGGCAAGGAGATCCGCAAGATCCCGATCCCCGACGGCACGACCAAGGGAAGCGTCGTGTGGGATGGCCTCGACGCATCCGGCAAGCCGGTTCCCGCGGGCAGCTATGTGATGTCCGTCGACCAGGGCGCGACGACCTCGACGCTGACCGCGCAGTGGCATGCCCGCATCGATTCCGTCGAGCTCACCGCGGATGGACCGCGCCTGCGCATGGGCGATCTGCTCATCGTCCCCGGCGACATCCGCACCATCGGTTCGGCCACCAGTTCCACGCCCAACGGAGTCCAGTAGTCATGTCGATCACGAACAGCCTCTACATCGGTATCAGCGGACTCATGGCTCACGGCGATGCGATCAGCGTCGTCGGCGACAACATCGCGAACGCGTCCACTGTTGGTTACAAGCGCAACCGCGCCTCGTTCTCCGATCTCCTCGGCGGCGAGCTCGGCGCTCAGCGCATGGGCGGCGGTGTGCGCCTCGGCGGCACGCAGACCATGTACGACCAGGGCGCGATCACGCAGACCGGCAACAACATGGATCTCGCGATCTCCGGCGGCGGCATGTTCGTGGTCAAGGGCAACCACGGCGGCCACACCGGCCAGTACTACACGCGCGACGGCCGGTTCCAGATGGACAACAAGGGCTTCATGGTCGACCAGCACGGCATGCGCCTGCAGGGCTACGCCATCGCGCCCGACGGGACGCGCGGCACCAGCATCGGCGACCTCGCACTCGGCGCGAAGATGAGCCCGCCGCTCCCGACCACGAAGTCGGGGATGAACCTCAACCTCGATTCGAACGCGGCCACTCCAGCCCTGCCGTTCGATCCGGCGAACCCCAACGCCACCTCGAACTACGCCACCTCGCAGACCGTGTTCGACTCGCTCGGTAACTCGCACCACGTCGACATGTACTTCCGCAACAACGGCGCCGGCGGCTGGGAGTATCACGCGATGGTCGATGGCGGAGAGCTCCAGGGCGGCACCGCAGGGACACCGACGGAGATCGGCACGGGCACCATGACATTCGATGCCACCGGCAAGCTGACCGCGCAGACCGGCTCGTTGACCGCGAGCTTCGTCAACGCCACGGCCGGCCAGGCGATCGCGATGGACTTCACCGGCACCACGTCTGTTGCAGCGGCCAACGGGATCAACTCGATCGACACCGACGGCCACAGCGCCGGCAACCTGATCGACGTTTCGATCGGCGACGATGGCAAGATCACCGGCGTCTACGACAACGGCGACAAGATCGCGATCGCGCAGGTCGCGCTCGCGAACTTCGCCAGCGAGGAAGGCCTCGAGCGCGTCGGCGACGGCATGATGGCCGCGTCCACGGCATCGGGTCAGCCGCTGATCGACGTTGCCGGCACCGGCTCGCGCGGCTCGCTCGTCGCAGGTGCGCTCGAAGCGTCGAACGTCGATCTCGGCACCGAGCTGGTCACGCTGATCGCGTACCAGCGCGCGTTCCAGGCGAACGCGAAGACCGTGACCACCGCTGACGAGATGCTGTCGGACGTCACGAACCTCAAGCGCTAAGGAGCGCGTAGGTCATAGACCTGCGCGAGCGGCAATCCGCGGTGCCGGCTGCGAACCGCAAGTCCGCTGGTTCAGGTGAGCCCCGAAGCCCCCGAAGGTCCCGAAGCAGAGTCTTCTCCTGCAGGAGAAAGCCTCTCCTTAGGGTCTTCGAGAACTTCGGGGCTCATCTTTCTAGAAGCACGGTCGCGTGGATTCGTCGCCGTCCGTCCGGCCAGGGCGCCCCCTAGTAACGCATCGTCAGCGCGAGGGCGAGCGTGCCCGCTTCGTAGCGGAACTTGCACGCGCCGAACGACGGCGCCGAGAGCCGCGGTTTCACATCGTTCGAGAAGCCGTAGCCCTCCTCGGGCAACCCGAACGCGCTCTTCTGGAACACGTTGTCGTTGTTCTCGTCGTGGTGGAGCACGATCGCGTAGTCGCGGCCGCGCGCGACGCCCCGGAACACGCAGGTGCCGCTCTTGCCCGCAGGTCGCGCCACGGCGCGTGCGATCACGTGCGTTGCCGACTCGGGAAATTCCGCACCATCGTCGTACAGCGAGCAGCGCACCATGCCCTGGTCGCTGCGCAGCGCGGACACCGTGACGGTGATCTCGTCCAGCGACGCACCGGAGCCCCTCCCGACCTTCTCCACATAGGGCTGCGGTGGGCCCGAGGGCGTGCTGTGACACGCAGCGAGCAAGACGGCGGCGAATCGAGTCTTCATGCGGGCGCAGACTCGAGGTGCTCCGCTCACCGTTCGCTGGCAACGAACGTCGCGTGTCGGCGGTCACCCGAGTTGTTCGCGCACGTGTACCGCGATGTGCGACGGCATTTCGTCGACGGTGACGACGCCAAGGCTGGCGATCCTCGCGTCGACGGGCCGAGCGAAAGCGAGGGCTTGGCGCGGCACCTCGGTTGCAAAACTCGGCGGCGTGACCGATGCGCTACTCGACCCCGAAGAGATGGAGGCCATCCAGGCTGCCATCCGCGAGACCTCGCCGGCGCGGCGTGGTGTCGGCGTGGTCGACCACGAGCCGACCCGGCTCGCGCTGATCGCTGATGACCGGATCGCCGACGCGGCACGCCCGGTCCTGATCGGACTCGCGAACCGCGCGGTGCGCGTCGCGCAGAAGACGTTGAAGAGCCACCTGCCTGGTACGTGGCAGCTGGATGTTGTGACCGCGGAGATCGTCGATGGCACGTCCGCGAAAGACGAGCTGCGCGGCGGTTGGATCGCGGGGCTGCGCGCCGGTGAAGGCGAGATGCTCGTGGCCGTTCATGGTGCGGTGATCGATGTCGCTGCGGCGCGCCGGTGCGGTGCGGCGACGATGACGTCGGATGCGAACCGCCCGCCTTCGTTGGTGTCGCTGCGGCTATTCCAGCCGGCAGGCAAGTCGTTGCTCGATGCGTGGAGCACCTCCTGGAAAGAGGTGTTCTCGTCGGAGATGACGGCGTCGAGCGACCTCGGGATTGTCGCTCGCTTGATCGAGTCGCGCTCGGTGGTGCGCGTGGCGCTGACGTTCTCGGGCGCGATCAGCGGCCGGGTCAGCGTGTACGTGCGCCCCGAGGTGTTGGTGCAGCGGCCGGTGGCGCTCGCGTCGTTCAAGGCGGATGCACTGCGCATTGCCTCGGCGCTCGGCAACGTGCCGGTGGAAGTGGTTGTCGAGCTCGGGACGCTGCGCATGCGGCTTCGCGAGATGCGCAAGCTGCACCCCGGGCAGACGTTCACGCTGCAAGGCTTTTTCGATTCGCGCGTCCCCGTCTATTGCGAGGGCGTGCTGAAGGCATGGGCACGGCCGATCGTGTGCCGCGGAGTTCTCGCAGTGCAGATCGAGTCCATCGTCCACGGACAAGGAATCAAGTCATGAGTGAAGCGCACACCGAACCGTTCGACCCCGCCGCCCTCGAGGCGCTCCTCCACGACGTGCCGCTCGAGGTCACCGTGGAGCTCGGTCGCATTCGCATGAACTTGTCGGAGCTCGCGGCCCACCTCGGACCCGGGTCGATCATCACGCTCGATACTCCAACCGGTGCGCCGCTCGACGTGCGGGTGAACAACCGCCTGGTCGCGCGCGCCGAAGCCATTGCCGTCGGCGAGAAGTGCGGCATCCGCATCGTCGAGCTCATCGGCGGAAAGGACGCTTGAGATGCGCCTCGCAATCATCACGCTGATCGCCCTCCCGGCCTCGGCGCTCGCGGATCCGGCCCCGAGCTTCGAGGTCCTCGACCGCGGCACCGCCGTCGAGGTGATCGCGCACAACGTGACCATGGCGAACACGGCGATCACGCCCATCCGTTCGCGGCTCGAAGTCCCGCTCGTCGGTCACCCCCGCGCCGACAAGGCGCTGCCGACAGACGCGACCGTGAAGGTCGTCGAGTTCGATGGCAGCGAGCAGCGCGTCCTCTCGGTCAAGCTCGGCTTCGAGCGCCCCGAAGTGAAGGCGCTCGCGAAGTACGCGCAGGCCATCCAGGTCGGCGGCGACGTCCACATCATGTTCCCGCGGCTGGTTCCGGCCGTCGGCGCGGCGATCGTGCTCCCCGAGCCGACGCTGCCCGCCGAGCTCGCCGCGAAGCTCGCCGCGAAGCCGGCCATGCCGGTCGCGACGGTGACCGCGCCCGCGCAGATCGCTCCGGAAGCGAAGATCGAGCCGAAGATCGAGACCCAGCCCGCGGCGCCTGCGCCGGAGACGAAGAGGGCGCCGAAGCCGGAGCCGAAAGCCGAGACCAAGCCGGTCGCGGCGACGACCGCGTCGCCACCCGCGAAGGAGGATGCCTGGCAGAAGCTCTCGATGTACGGCGCGATCGGCCTCGCCGCCATCGGTTGCGGTGTGTGGTTGCTCCGCCGCCGCAAGGCGCTGCAGGGCGTGGTCTCGACGATCGACGTGATCGCGCAGAAATCCCTCGGTGGGAAGGCGAAGATCGTGTGGTTCACCGCTGGAGGCCGCGAGATGGTCGTCGCCGTCACGCCGCAGTCGGTCCGCATGCTCGGCCAGTGGAAGAAGGCCGCCGGCACTGCCGAAAACGTGGCGTTCTCGCCGCTGCCGTCGGCGCAGACGTACACCGAGGGTAGCCGCGAGGTCCGCGCCGAGAAGGGCGCGTCGAGCGCGGCGGTCGGCGGCATCCTGAAGCTTCGCGAGCGCCGCTCGATGCACCACATTCCGATGCCGCTGGTCAGCGACGAGGTCGCGACGGACGACATCGAGGCGGATACGGCCTGGGCGAAGGAGATCCTCGCAGCGACCGGTGCTCGTCGATGATGGACAACATCGCGCAGCTCGCCCACGGCGGCGCGCCGGGCGGCCCTGGTGCCGGTGGCGCAGTGGGAATGATCGTCGTCCTCACCCTCGTCACGCTGCTCCCCGCGATCATCCTGTCCTGCACGTGCTTCGTCCGGTTCATCGTGGTGTTCGGCTTCGTGCGCACCGGCATCGGAACGCCGTCGGCGCCGCCGAACCAGGTCCTCGTTGGCCTTTCGCTATTCATGGCGATCTTCATCTCGGCGCCCGTGGCGATCGACATGTACGACGCCGCCGGCAAGGACTACCTCGCCGGCAAGACCGACGAGGCGCACGCCATCGAGGCTGCTGCCCCGCCGCTCCGCGCATTCCTCATGAAGCGCACCTCGGAAGCCGATCTCGAGCTGTTCTACGAGGTCACCGACCACGCGCGGCCGGCCTCGGTCGACGAGGTTCCGCTCCGTATCTTGATCCCCGCGTTCATCGTCTCGGAGTTGCGCACCGCCTTCCAGATCGGCCTCACGATCCTTCTTCCGTTCCTCGTCATCGACCTCGTCGCGGCGACGATCCTGACCTCGCTCGGCATGGTGATGGTGCCGCCGCAGACAGTCGCGCTGCCAATCAAGCTCCTCGTGTTCGTGCTCATCGACGGCTGGCACCTCATCGTCCAGTCGCTGCTGCACGGAGCGGCCTAGATGACGCCCGACTCGATCCTCGACCTCTGGCGCAACGCCCTGTCCACCGTCGTCGCGGTCAGCGCCCCGTTCCTGATCGCAGGCCTCGTCGTCGGTCTGGTCGTTGCGGTGATCCAGACCGCGACGCAACTTCAGGAAAGCGTGCTGACCTTCGTGCCGAAGCTCGCCGCGGCGCTGATGGTGCTAGCCCTCGGCGGCCACTGGGTCCTCGACAAGCTCGGCAAGTTCACGACTGAAGCGTTCACCGCGCACGCGGAGCCGCAGCAGCACACCGTCGATCTCACGCCGCCGCCTCTGACTCCATGACCCTCGACGACGCCACCATCGGTGCGTTCCTCGCCACCCTGGTGCGGGCCACGGCGCTGACCGCCACCGCTCCGGTGATCGGCGACACCGGCGTGCCGATGCGCGCGAAGGTGATCTTCGTCCTCGTGATCACCGGCGCCGTCGCGTCGAACCGTGCGGGTGTCCCACTCGCGTCGCTACCGCTCGTCGCTGCAATCGAGCTGTGCGTCGGCCTCGTTACCGGGATGACCGCGCGCTTCATCATGGCGCGCGCGGCGGTCGCCGGTCAGCTGATGGGCCTGTCGCTCGGCTTTGGCTTCGCGTCCAACTACGACGTGCACGCGGGGGAGTCCGCGATCACCGTTCGCACCCTGCTCACCACGATCTCCGCGCTCGCCTTCCTCGCTGTCGGTGGCCTCGAGGCCATCGTCCGCGGCGTGGCCGCACCCGCGCATATCCTCGATCTCGCGTCGTTCGGGCCCGAGCTACTCCGTGAAGGCGCTGTGGCAATGGGACACGGTCTGGCGCTCGCTGCGCCCGTGGTGCTCGCTGCCCTCGTCGGTAACATCGGCCTCGCGGTGATGAACCGCGCCGCGCCGGCCATCAACGTGTTCTCGATCGCACTCTCGGTGGTGCTGATCCTCGGCGGCGTGGTGCTCCTCGGCGCGAGCAGTGGCGTGATCGGGAGCATCGTGAGCCACGCGCGAGAAGCAGCGGCCGTGTTTACCCGCTAGTACGAATCGACCTGACAAGTCGGCATGCAGAGCTCGCCGTCGTCATCGCATTCGGTGGCGGGCGTGAGTACCAGATCACCGCAACCCCACATGGGTTCCGTCTGGCATGCCGCGTCACAGCCGTCGTGATCACGCGAGTTACCGTCGTCGCACTCTTCGTTGCCTTCGATCTGTCCATTCCCGCACACCGGCTCGGTCTCGGTGTCGTCGCCGGCGACAGCTGCACGCGACATCACGGCAAGAAGCAGCAAGGGGACGAGTCGTCGAAGCACGATCTCAGCTACAGCAACTGCCGTTCCAGATCGGTCCGACCGTAACCCGTGGCAGGCGCGCGCGGTGTGCGCCTGCAGTATGCTCCGCGGATCGCGACGAAGGACCCGATCGGAATGCTCGAGACGATGGCGCCAGACACCCTGGCGACCATCCTCGACAGCCCGCGCTCGACGATCATCCCACCCACGGCACACACCACCGCAGGTGGCCGTGCGCTGGAGATCCTCGCGCAACTCTCGAGCGGATCCTCGACGAGCCAGCTGGTGACCGGTGAAGTGATCGGCGAGGGCGGCATGGGCGTGATCCGGGCGGCCACGCAGGTCGCGCTCGGCCGTGGCGTCGCGGTCAAGACGCTGAAGCCCGGCCGTCGCGATCAGGTCGCGGTGATCGATCTACTTCGCGAAGCGTGGGTCACGGGCTCACTCGAGCATCCGAACGTCGTGCCGGTGCACTACCTCGAGGTGGATCCCACCGGCGCGCCGGTGATCGTGATGAAGCGGATCGCTGGTGTCGAGTGGAGCAAGCTCCTCGGCGACGCCGCGGAGGTGGAGACGCGGTTCGGTGCCACTGATCTGCTCGCGTGGAACCTCGGGATCCTGCTCGCGGTGCTCAATGCACTCCGCTACGCGCACAGCCGCGGCATCGTCCATCGCGATCTCAAGCCGAGCAACGTGATGATCGGCGACTTCGGCGAGGTGTACCTCCTCGACTGGGGCATCGCGGTCAGCCTGCTCGACGACGGCAGCGGTCGCTTGCCGCTTGCCGTCAACGCGACGCAGCTCGCCGGTACGCCGCACTACATGGCGCCGGAGATGCTCGGCGAGGCGGATGGGCGGCCGATCACCGAGCGCACCGACGTCTACCTCGCCGGCGCCGTGCTGTTCGAGCTGATCACCGGGCATCCGCCGCACCAGGGCAAGACCGCAGCCGCGATCATCGCGAACGTGATCGCGTCGACACCGACGCTACCCGCGAGCGCACCGCCCGAGCTCGCGAAGATCTGCCTGCGTGCGATGCACGAGGATCCCGCCGAGCGGTTCGAGTCCGTCGCCGCGCTCCGCCTCGCGATCCAGAGCTACCTCGAGCACCGCGGGTCGGCGGATCTCGCGGCGCGTGCGAGCGTGCGGCTCGCCGAGCTTCGCGAGGTGCTCGCGCAGACCGGCGATCGGCACGAGGCGATCTACCGACTGTTCGGCGCGTGCCGGTTCGGCTTCCACGAGGCGCTCGCCGTGTGGCCCGACAACGCGGACGCGCGCGCCGGCCTGACCGATGCGGTCACCTCCGTCGCGGAGTACGAGCTCGGCGCCGACAATCCGAAGTCCGCACTGACGCTACTCGGCGAGCTCGCCGACCCGCCGGCGCCGCTGCTCGCCCGCGTGCGCACCGCCGTCGACGCTGCGGCGAAGCATCAGGCCGAGCTGGAGAAGCTCCACGCCGAGCACGATCGCTCGCTCGGCCGCCGCACCCGTACCTTCTTCGCCGTGGTCCTCGGGGTGACGTTCTCGATCCTGCCGCTCGCGAACCAGTTGTGGTTCTCGGTGCGGACCGGCGAATCGCACCGACGCGACACGTTGATCGCACTCGTCACGTTCGTTCTCCTCGGCGCCCTCGCGTTCTGGGCGCGCAACACGCTGCGTGCGACCGCGTTCAACCGGAAGGTCACGGTGACCGGATTGTTCGTGTTCGCCGGCCAGATCATCATCTCGCAGGGAGCGCAGGCCCTCGGGCTCTCTGTCTACGAGTCCCAGGTCATGATGATCTTCTACTGGGGCACCATCACGACGATGTTGACGATCACCGTCGACGTCTGGCTTTGGCCCTCGGCAATCCTCTACTTCGTGGGGTTCTTCGTCGCCGCGCATGAACCGAGCGTGCGGTTCTACGCGATGGCCGCATCGAACTTCTCGTTCGCCGTGAATGCGTTCCTGCGGTGGACGCCGTCGACGTTTCGTCCCTCTGACGAGGAGCGCGCGCAGCGCGAAGCTCGCGAGCACCGCGCACAGCGGCCTACACGAGGGCGTCGGCAGCCCTGACGAGATCGGGTTTTGCTGACGCTCTGAAACCCAGCGATCTTCGCGGGTTGCGCTGGCGAGGGCGTTGCAATTCCCCATCGGCGGAGTGTCTGATCCGTCGAAGACCCACAAGGCCTCACCCAAGCGGGTGAAGGAGTTCCGGAAGCGCGGCGATATCGCGCTGTCTCGAGACATGGTGTCGGCGGCGACGCTGATGGGCGGCGTGATCGCGCTGGTCGCGTGCTCGGGGATGGCCGCGAAGGCGATCATCGACCTGACCCGCAACGCAGCGCTGGCCACCGATGGCCGGAGCACCTCGTGGCTGCCGAGCGCGAGCCTGAAGGCGTTCGTGTCGGCGGCAGGGCCGGTGATGATCGGCGCGTTCGTCGCGACGCTGATCGCGATGCTCGGCCAGGTCGGCTGGCCTCCGGCGCTGAAGGCGCTGTCGTTCGACCTGTCGCGGCTCAATCCGCTCTCGAACATGATGAACACCTGGGGTCTCGGCGCGATAGTGCGCCGCACCGGCTCCGCGATCGCGAAGCTCGTCGTCGTCGGTGCCATCGTGTGGTTCGGCCTCGGATCGTCGATGACGAGCCATGGCGTCGACGCGGGCGGCCTGGGCGCGATGGCCTGGAAGCTCGTGACCCGCGCGCTGTGGCTCGTCCTCGGCGCGCTCTCAGCGCTCGGCGCCATCGACTACATCCTCGCCCGTCGTCGGATCTCCGGGCAGATGAAGATGTCCGCAGACGAGCTGAAGCGCGAGCACAAGGAGAGCGAAGGCGATCCGCTGGTCCGCGGCAAGCGCAAGCAGCGGATGAAGGAGCTCGCGAAGCGCCGGATGGCGGCGGCCGTGGCCACGGCGGATGTCGTCATCGTCAACCCGACGCACTACGCCGTGGCACTTCGCTACGACGACAAGCAGGACCGGGCGCCCGTCGTCGTCGCGAAGGGCGTTGACGAGGCTGCCGAGAAGATCCGTGAAGTCGCCCGCAAGCACGGGGTTCCCGTGCTCGCGCGGCCGCCACTCGCTCGTGCGCTGCACAAGCACGTCAAGGAAGGTCGCGCTGTGCCGGCAAATCTCTATCGCGCTGTCGCTGAAGTTCTCGCCTACATCTATCGCCTCCGCGCCGGGAGCGCCTCGTGAAGGGCAAGGGGCAATGGATGATGGCGATCGCCCTCATCGGCATCCTCGCCATCATGTTGGCGCCGCTGCCGCCGATGCTGTTCGACCTGCTGATCGGCGTATCGCTGTGCATCGCGGCGCTGACCTTCCTCGTCGCGTTCTACGTCGAGAAGCCCACAGAGTTCAGCTCGTTTCCGTCGCTACTGCTGTTCGTCACGTTGTTCCGGCTCTCGCTGAACGTCGCCTCCACCCGCCTGATCCTCACCGGTGAGGACCAGCACGCCGCCGGCGCTGTGATCGCGGCGTTCGGCGAGTTCGTCATCCGCGGCAACTTCGTCGTCGGTGCGGTCGTGTTCCTGATCCTCGTGATCGTCAACTTCATCGTCATCACCAAGGGCGCCGAGCGCATCTCCGAGGTGAGTGCGCGGTTCACGTTGGACTCGATGCCCGGCAAGCAGATGGCGATCGACGCCGACCTCGGCGCAGGCCTCATCACCGAGAAGGAAGCCCGTGCCCGCCGCCTGGCCATCCAGCGCGACGCGGACTTCCACGGCGCCATGGATGGTGCGTCGAAGTTCGTCCGCGGCGACGCCATCGCGGGCCTCATGGTCCTCGCGATCAACGTCGTCGGCGGCATCATCATCGGCGTCGCGCAGAAAGGCATGTCGATCGGACATGCGGCGCAGACCTACACGGTGCTCTCGATCGGTGATGGCCTCGTCGCCCAGGTCCCCGCGCTGCTGGTCTCCACCGGCGCCGCGCTGCTCACCACGCGCGGCGAGGACGCCCACCTCGGCGGGACGCTCTCCGGTCAGCTCCTCGGCCGCAAGAAACCCCTGATGATCACGGCGGTCGTCCTGATCGTCATCGGCCTGATCCCCGGGATGCCGCACATCCTGTTCGTCTCGCTCGGCGCGATCGCCGCCTACGCCGCCAAGAAAGCCACCGATCTCGCGCACGTCGCTGCAGAGCATGGCGGCGTCGCTGCCGCCGCACCGGCGCCGGGCAAGTCCGGTGAACCTCGTACCGACGAGCGCTCACATCGCGGCGACGTCGAAGCGGCGCTTCCGGTCGAGCTGCTGCAGCTCGAGGTGGGACTCGACCTCCTCGGCATGGTCGACGCGGCTCGCGGCGGAGAGTTGCTCTCGCGCATCGCCACGCTGCGCAAGCAGCTCGCACTCGAGCTCGGCATCATCATCCCCCCGATCCACATCCGCGACGACCTGCGGCTGCGTCCGGGCCAGTACCGCGTGATGCTCTCGGGCGTCCAGATCGCCGAGGCCGAGGTGCACGTCCACCGCGTGCTCGCCATCGACCCGACGGGAACGGCACTACGTCACCTCGTCGGTGATCACACGACAGAGCCTACGTTCGGTCTCCCGGCGAAGTGGTTGCTCACCGGTGATCGCTCTCGCGCCGAAGCCGCCGGCTGCACCGTCGTTGACGCCCCAGCCGTCATTGCGACGCATTTGACGGAGCTCCTCCGCCGCAACGCTCATGAACTGCTGGGAAGACGCGAGGCACAGGAGTTGCTCGACATCGCTGCGAAGCACAATGCGAAGGTCGTCGAAGAGCTCATCCCACACCTCCTCTCCATGGGGGCGGTGATGCAGGTCCTGCGCAATCTCCTCCGCGAGGGCGTCTCGGTTCGCGACATGCGGACCATCCTCGAAGCGCTCGCGGATCATGCGCCGGCGACGAAGAACGCCGACGACCTCACCGAGATGGTTCGCCAGCGTCTCGCCCGCCGCCTGACCCGCGCGCAGCTCTCCGACGACGGCTCGCTGCGTCCGCTCGTGCTCGACCCCCGCGCCGAGGCTCTGTTCCGCGACGGCACCGGCCGCAGCGCGCGCGGCCTGACGCGCCTCACCGAGGAGCTCGTCAACCGGGCGCGCGACCTCGCCGTGCAGGACCAGCCGCCGGTGCTCGTTGTTGCTCCTGATCTTCGCCGCGCGGTTGCCGGCATCGCTGCTCGCCACGTTCCCGGTCTCGCGGTCATGAGCTACCGCGAAGTTGATCCGGGTGTGCCGTTCGTTACCCGCGGAGTCATCTCCGTGCAGGAGGCCTCGTGAGGGTTTTGAAGTTCGAAGGCGCAACCATGCGCGATGCGATTGCCAAGGTGAAGGCCGAGCTGGGCGACCAGGCGGTGATCATCGCGACCCGTCAGATCAAGCGCGGCCTCCTCGGTGGCACGGCGTTCGAGATCTCCGCGGCGGTCGACGATGACTCCGCTCCGCAGACCCCGGCGTTCACCGAGCACCCGCGCCGCGAGCCGCAGCAGAACGTCAGCGACATGATCAGCCCGCTGCGCAGCGAGATGCGCTCGCTCCGCGCGATGGTCCGCGCCTCCGATAGCAGCCGCGGTAATGGCGATCTGCGCACCGAGGTCGCCGAGCTCCGCAAGCTCGTCGAGAAGCTCGGCAACGCGCAGCCCGCGCAGGCTCCAGCTCCGGTCGCGACACAGGCACAGAAGATCCCGCAGCGCCGCCCGTCGATGACGCAGATGCTGACCAAGCCGAGCACCGGCCGTGTCCTCATGCTCGTCGGCCCCACGGGCGCCGGCAAGACCACGACGATCGCGAAGCTCGCCGCCAACGCCGCGCTCGTCGACAACAAGCGCGTCCGCCTGATCACGCTCGACAACTACCGCGTCGGCGGTGTCGACCAGATCCGCACCTTCGCCGACCTGATCGGCGTCCCGCTCGCGGTCGCCGCCGGCCCGATCGAGCTCGCGCAGCTCCTCAATGAGGACGACGCGGATCAGTACGACCTGACGCTCGTCGACACCGCTGGCAAGAGCCCGCGCGACACCTCTTCGATCATCGAGCTCGCGTCCGAGCTGCCGAACATGCCGAAGCTCGAGATCCACGTCGTCATCCCCGCCGCGACGAACCACGCCACGGTCGAGGCGCTCGTCAACCGCTACCGCCCCCTCGGCCCGGCGCGCCTTCTGGTCACGAAGATCGACGAGGTCGACGTGCCGACGGATCTCGCGACGCTGCCCACGCGCATCGGCCTCCCGATCACCTGGATCACCACCGGTCAGGCCGTCCCCGAGGACATCGAGGAGCCGACCCCGGCTCGCCTGATCGAGCTCGCGTCCTCCGGCCTGTCCCTCCACTCGCGAGTCGCCTGAACCATGACCGACCAAGCAGCAGGGCTCCGCGTGATCCGCGGAGGCAACCAACCGAAGATCTCCGCGCCGGTGCCGTCGCGCGCGATCTCGGTGACCGGTGGCAAGGGCGGAGTCGGCAAGAGCACGCTCGCCCTCAACCTCGCGCTCGCCTACGTGGCCGAGGGTGCGCGCACGCTGATGGTCGACACCGACCTCGGCATGGCGGACCTCAACCTCCTCATGGGCGTCGCGCCCGAGAAGACCATCCTCGACGCCCTCGCCGGCACGCCGATCGAGGACATCCTCCTCCAGGCGCACGGCCTCTCGCTCCTGCCGGCGCTCAATGGCAGCTATCTGCTCTCGACGATCGGCCCGGCCGCGCAGCGCCGACTGATCGACATGATCGCGGGCCTCGCGAACCGGTTCGACACGCTGGTCGTCGATGTCGCCGCCGGTATTGGTCAGATCCAGACGGGCTTCGCCGGCGCCACCGCCGACACCGTCGTCGTGGTCAACCCGGAGCCGCTCTCGATGGCCGACGCGTATGCCTGCCTCAAGGTCCTGTCGACGGAGCAGGGCGTGCGCCACGCGTACATCGTCCCGAACCGGATCACGTCGCGCGCGCAGGCCGACGAGCTGACCGCGCGCCTCGGTGCGCTCGTCGCTCGCTTCCTCGACCTCGAGATCACCACGCTCCCCGCGATCCCCTCGGATCCGGCCGTCGGTGAAGCCGCCCAGATCGGCGTGCCGCTGCTCGTTCATTCCCCCGACGCTCCGGCCGCGCGCGCGATCCGGAAGCTCACCCGCGTGATCGCGGGGACCGCAACAACTCAGCCAACGCCCTGGATGCGGCCCTTGCCGCTGGCACAAGGAGAGACGCGATGAAGGCCTACGCAATGCAGCAGAACCGCCCCGATGCCGAGCGCAACGCCCTGATCTCGAGCCACGTCGAGGTCGCTCGCCGGATCTCGTTGCGGATCGCGCGCCGGTGCCCCGACTGGATCGCTCGCGAGGACCTCGTCGCCGCTGGACTCCTCGGTCTCACCGAAGCCGCGATGCGCTACGACACCACGCGCAGCGAGCCCTTCCTCCCGTTCGCCGAGAAGCGCATCCGCGGCGCCGTCCTCGACGAGCTCCGCCGCGGTGACATCATGCCGCGACGCGCTCGCCAGATGGCGCGCAAGATCGGACAGGCGATCCAGGACATCGAGAAGCTGACCGGTACCGCTCCCACCGACGAGGAAGTCGCCCTCGCGCTCTGTGTCTCGGTCGACGAGTACCGCACCAACCTCGAGCACCTCGTGCACGTCACGGTCGGCGCGCTTGACGAGAGCGAAGACAACGCGCAGATGGGCAGCAATGCCGCATCGCCCGAGGCCGAGGCCGCGCGCAGCGAAGCGATGACGAAGGTCCGCACCGCGCTGCCGAAGCTCGAGAAGCGCGACCTGATGGTCCTCTCGCTCTACTACGTCGAAGAGCTCACGTACGCCGAGGTCGCGCATGTCCTCGGTGTGACCACCGCCCGCGTGTGCCAGCTGCACGGCCGCGCGATCGCTCGACTTCGCGCAGAGATCCACAGTTCCGAATCCCAGGAGGCAGCATGAGCAGCGGCATCTACATCGCGACGGCCGGTGCCGTTGCCCAATCGAATGCGCTCGACGCGACCTCGAACAACATCGCGAATGCCTCGACGGCGGGCTTCCACGGTGACCGCATCACCTTCAAGGAGGCGCTGACCGCCGCGAGGTCCAAGGACGTCGCTGTCGTCGGTGGCGGCACGTCGCGCGTCGACAGCCAGGCCGGCGCGATGTCGCAGACCGGCAACCCGCTCGACCTCGCGCTCGAAGGCGACGGGATGTTCGCCGTGCAGACTCCGAATGGCCCGCGCTACACCCGCGCGGGCAACTTCCAGCTCGATGATACGCGTCGCCTGGTCACCGTCGACGGCATGCAGGTCCGCGGTGAAGGTGGCGCTCCGATCGTCATCCCGCCGGAGGCGCAGGCGGTCGCGATCGGCGCTGATGGTTCAGTCACCGCCGATGGGACGCAGGTCGGCAAGCTCGAGCTCGTCAACTTCGCGAGCAAGCAGCTCAAGCGCGAGGGCAGCTCGCTGTTCTCGGCGAGCGGAAAGCCAATCACCACCGGCGAACCGCCGAAGGTGCGCTCGGGGATGCTCGAGTCGTCGAACGTCAATGTCGTGCGCGGTGTCGTCGATCTCGTGAAGGTGTCTCGCCAGTACGAATCGCTGATGCGCGTGATCCAGGGCTACCACGATGTCGAGAGTCGCGCGGCGCGCGACATCGGCGGACCGAAGTGAAAGGACGCTGAGTCATGTTTAGATCCCTCGCCACCGCAGCTTCCGGCATGGAAGCCCAGCAGACCAAGCTCGACGTCACCGCGAACAACATCGCGAACGTCTCCACCAACGGCTTCAAGAAGGGCCGCGCCGAGTTCGCGGACCTGATGTATCAGCAGATCCGCCCGGGCGGCGCGTCGACGGGAGCGGGCACTTCGGCGCCGACCCCGACGGAGATCGGCCTCGGCGTGCGCCTCGCTTCGACCGCGCGCGAGAACAGCCAGGGCGAGCTCCACACCACCGGCAACCCACTCGATGTCGCCATCGAAGGTCACGGCTACCTGCCGGTGACCCTGCCGAACGGCGAGACCGCGTACACGCGCAACGGCGCGCTGCACATGACCGCCGAGGGCCGCCTGGTGAACAGCGACGGCTACACCATCGGCGGCGACATCACGATCCCACCCGATGCCGAGTCCGTGACGATCGGCGTCGACGGTACGGTGTCGGCGAAGATCGCCGGTGACACGCAGGTCACCGAGCTCGGTCAGATCCAGATCGCCTCGTTCGCGAACCCGAACGGTCTGTCCGCGCAGGGCGGCACGCTGTTCCGCGAGTCCTCGGCGTCGGGCACCGCGGTGCTCGGCAACCCAGGCGACGGCGGGGCAGGGACCATCCGGCAGGGCATGCTCGAGGTCTCGAACGTCAATGTCGTCGAGGAGATGATCGACCTGATCTCGGGCCAGCGCGCCTACGAGATCAACTCGCGCGTCATCAAGGCCGCCGACGAGATGCTCGGCCAGACTGCGCAGCTCCGATGAAGACACTGCTCTTCGTCTGCGCACTTGCGGCGACTGCCTCGGCGGATCCGATCGATGCGATCGTCCGTGCACGGCTCGCCCCGGTGGTTCCGGAGGGCTTCGGAATCGCGAAGGTTCACGTCCCCGCGGTGCTCGCGGCTCTCGACGTCGCGCCCTCGTCGGTCACCGTCGAGGTGCCGGGCGAGCTGAAGCTCGGGCGTCCGAGCATCAAGGTGACGGTGAGAGGCAAGCGCACGATCTATGTACCGGTCACCGTCGGAAAGATGTCAGTGGTCGCGATCGTCAATCACGCCGTCACCGAAGGCGACGTGCTGACGGCTGCGGACGTCACGATCGAGGAGCGCGCCACCGACGTCAAGGCGCCCGCGCCAGCCGCTTCCATCATCGGCGCCACCATGACGCACTCGCTCGTCGACGGCGCCACCGTGCAGCGAGACGACGTTGTCCTCGCAGCACCGCTCGCGCGCGGCACCCAGGTCGCCATCGTGATGCAGCGCGGAAGCGTGCGCGTGCGCGGTACCGCGACCCTCGAAGCCGCAGCGCGGCCCGGCCAGGAAGCCGTGGTGCGTGTGGGACAGACCCGCACTCTCGTGCGTGGCCTGCTCGTTGCACCGAGCACGGTCATCGTCGGAGAAGCGCCATGAAATCCATCACCACTCTCCTTGTCACCGCCGCCCTGACCACGGGCTGCGCGGCGCACATCGCCCCGTACAAGGCGAAGCATCGCAAGCTCGACGCGGGCGAGTTCGGCAGCCGATCCACGTCGCAGAACGGCAGCCTGTATGCCGAAGGCGCGCCGGGTCTGTTCGAGGACGCGGTTGCCAGCCGGATCGGCGACATCCTCGTCATCAAGATCGACGAGAAGGATCTGGCCAGCCACCAGGCCGATACCAAGCTCGACAAGTCTGACGACACCAACTACGGCGTCCCCGCGGCCCTCGGCTTCGCCGCGGCGCTCGCCACCAAGTATCCGGGCGTCGACCCGGCGAAGCTGTTCTCGACCACCGCGAGCCAGAAGTTCAGCGGCAGCGGCGCGGTCGAGCGCAAGAGCACCGTGCTCGCCACGCTGCCGGTTCGCGTCAAGCAGATCCTACCCAGCGGAGATCTCTTCATCGAGGGCACGAAAGTCGTGATGGTCGGCGCCGAGGAGAAGCACATCTACCTCTCCGGCATCGTCCGCAAGATCGACATCGCCGAGGACAACACGGTCTCGTCGTCGCGCATCGCCGACGCGGAGATCGAGTACACGGGGCGCGGCGACATCAGCGATACGCAGCGCCGCGGCTGGCTCGGCCGCACCCTCAGCAAGCTGTGGCCCTTCTGATGCGCGCGCTCGCGTTGATCATCGTCCCGTTCGCGGTCCTCCTCGTCGCGGCTCCCGCGTCGGCGGATCGGATCAAGGACCTCACCACGATCGGTGGCGTCCGCGACAACCATCTCACCGGCTTCGGCCTGGTGATCGGTCTCGACGGTACGGGCGACGACGCTCGCTCTCCGGCGGTGAAGAGCGCGCTGACCAAGATGCTCAAGAAGCTCGGCGTCTCGATCGAGGCGCAGGACCTCAAGGCGAAGAACGTGGCCGCGGTGCTGATCACCGCCGAGCTGCCGCCGTTCGCGAAGCCGGGCATGGCGCTCGACATCACGGTGTCCTCGATGGGCAACGCGAAGAGCCTCTCCGGCGGAACGCTTCTGGCCGCCCCGCTCAAGGGCGCCGACCAGCGCACCTGGGCCATCGCGCAGGGCGCGCTCACCGTCGGCGGCTTCGTCGCGGATGGCGCGTCGGGCTCGTCGTCGAAGAAGAACCACACGCTCGTCGGCATGGTGCCGGGCGGCGCACAGGTCGAGGTCTCGGCCCCGACGGTGCTGCCGTCGAAGCAGATCTCGTTCGTGCTCAAGACCCCCGACTTCACCACTGCCACGCGCATGCGCGATGCGATCAACGCCGCGAAGGGCGAGGGCACCGCGCGGATCGGCGACTCCGCCACCGTGGTCGTCACCATTCCGAAGGGCGCTGATGTCTCGCAGCTGATCTCCGAGCTCGAGCCGATCGAGGTCGACCCCGACGTCAAGGCCAAGGTCATCATCGACGAGAAGACCGGAACGATCGTGATCGGCGAGGCCGTCACGCTCCGCCCCGCGGCGATCACGTTCGGGGCGCTCACCGTCGAGGTCGGCGAAGAGCCGCTCGTCTCGCAGCCCGATCAGTTCACCGGCCGCGGTTCGATCACGAAGATCGTCCCGCGCAGCAAGGTCACCGTTACCGAGCAGGACAACACGATCAAGTCGATCAAGAAGGCCGCGACCGTCGGTGATGTCGCCGCCGCGCTGGCCGCGCTCGGTGCGAAGCCGCGCGATCTCGTCTCCATCCTCCGCGCACTCAAGGCAGCCGGCGCGCTGCGAGCGGATCTGGAGACGCTGTGAAAGTTCAGGACGACAGCAAGGTCGCGGCGCGGCAGCTCGAGGCGTTCTTCCTCCGCCAGCTGCTCTCCGAGGCTCGCCCGCAGGGTGGCGTAGTCGATGGCGGCTTCGCCGGCGATACGTTCAAGTCCATGCTCGACGAGGCGATCGCCGACAAGATGTCCGCCGCGGGCGGCATCGGCATGTCGGCCATGTTCTCCAAGCAGCTCGGCAAGTACGAAGAGACTCCAGGCGCGCAACCACCGGCGGCGTTGCCCATGCCGTCACACGAGCTCGGTCCCGAGATCGACGGCGCTCCACGACTCGTCCTCCCCGTCGTGGGACGCGCCAGCTCTGGCTACGGCATGCGCAACGATCCGATCAAGCACGTCTCGAGCCTCCATCCCGGCTTCGACCTCGCCGCGGCCACGGGAACGCCGGTCGGAGCAGCGGCCGGCGGCAAGGTCATCCACGCCGGCCCAGCGGGAACTTATGGAAACCTCGTCACCGTTCGGCACGAGAACGGATACGAGACCCGGTACGCCCACCTCAGCGCCGTCACCGTCAAGGAGGGCGATGTGGTCCAACCGGGCCAGCAAATTGGCGCTGTTGGCACGACGGGGTACTCGACCGGCCCGCACCTCCACTTCGAGGTGCGACATGAAGGGAAGACGATCGACCCTGCCCCACTTCTACCCCTTAACCGATCCGGCGCGCGGACGAACCGTTGATGCAAGGACGGACGTCATGCGCATTGAACCCAAAGTCTACGTTGCCCCTGTCTCCTCGCAGACCGCTCAGCAGCCGCAGGGCAAGCGGTCCAAGCGGAATACCGGCGCATCGGTGGTCTCGCTCTCGTCGGCGGGTGCGGCGGTGGTTGCCGACTCCGACGACTCCGAGCCCTCGCCCCGCGTCGAGAAGCTCAAGATGATGGTCGACGCAGGTACCTATCAGGTCGATCTCGAGACGCTCGCATCGCGGATCGTCGATGACGACATCACACGCAGGACCGGATCATGAGCGATCAGCTCCTGAACGAGCTCCGCCAGCTTGGCGAGGAGCTGCGTCAGGCGTTCGCGGACGAGCGGAGAGCGATCTCGTCGCTCGATTCTGCGCGTCTTGCGGAGCTCGCCGTCCACAAGGAGCAGCTCGCCAACCGGCTCGCCGAGCTCCGCGGACCCGCGCTCGCCACCGGCGCGCCGGCCGTCAAGGACCTGTTCGCCGCGATCCGGATCGAGGCACGCGCCACCGCGATGCTCGCCGCCACCGCCGCGGAAGCCGTGCGCGCCATGCTCGGTTACCAGTCCAGCGGCGCCTACGATCGCCGCGCGCGACAAACCATCACCGTCGCGCCGCGACTTCTCACGGCGTACTGAGATGTCGGACCTGCTCTCTCTGTTGTCGCTGGGCTCTGCGGGCATCGCCGCGCAGAACTCCGGGATCAGCGTCGCGACGAACAACGTCGCGAACGTCAACACCGAGGGCTATTCGCGCCAGCGCGTCGACCTCGAAGCTCTTCGCGCCTCGCCGCTGATCGGCGGCGTGCGCAGCGGCTCTCCGAATCGCCTCCAGGACGAGCTCCTGTCGGGGCGCATCCGCAATACGGCCGGCTCCCTCGCGTACTCCACGCAGCTGGCGGCCGGTCTCTCCGACGTCGAGGCGAGCCTGTCCTCGGGTCCCACGCTTCACGAGCGTCTCGGCACGATGTTCGCGCGGCTCGGCCAGGTCGCGTCGGATCCGACCGATCCTTCCGTGCGCGAGGCCGTGCTCACCGCGACGCGTGACTTCATCGCCGATGTGCGGCGGCGAGCCTCCGACCTCACGGAGGGTCTCTCGCAAGCCAGTGTTCGCATCGAGGACAACTCGCAACAGGCGACCTCGATTGCCGCGCGGCTCGCCGCTAGCAACACCCAGGTCGCTCGTACGAATGACCCCGTCGCCCGCGACGAGCGCGACAGGCTCGCGACGCAGCTCAGCGCCCTCGTCGGGGGCACCGCGCGCACAGATCCGGACGGTCAGATGCGCTTCGTCCTCGATGACGGCGCCGTGCTCGTCGATGGTTCTCGCGCCGCGAAGCTCGAAACGTCCCCGGACCCGGTGACCGGAAAGGCGAACGTGTTCGTCGTCGACGGTGCGAACCGTCGCGATGTCACCGCCACGCTCTCCGGCGGTGCGATCGGCGCGGACCTCGCGCTACGCGACAAGACCATCACCGGAGCAGCCAAGCAGCTCGATCAGCTCGCATTCGATGTGTCGACGTCGATGAACGCTGCCCACGCCGCCGGCGCGGGCCTCGATGGCGTCTCCGGACGCAACATGTTCGTCGCCCCGACGCAGGTCTCCGGCGCCGCCGCGAGCCTCGCGATCGATCCCGGTCTCGATGCGAACCCCGACCAGCTCGCGACCGGCACGGTCGGCGCCGGCGTGGGTGACAACCGCGGCGCGCTCGCGCTGTTCGCGGTGGGGACCGCTCGTGCCTCGAGCACCGGAAGCACACTCTCCAACGCGGCGCTCGGCATCGTGTCGAGCGTCGGCACGCAGGCGGCCGAAGCGAATGCCGGCGTCAAGCGCGACGGTCTGGTGAGCGAGCACCTCGCGGGTCTGCGCGACTCGCTTGCCGGCGTCGATATTCAGGAAGAGCTCACGAACCTGTCGAAGTTCGAGCATGCGTCGTCGGCGATGACACGGTTCGTCTCGACCATCGATGGCCTGCTCGGAGATCTGATCGACCGATTGTAAAGGACACCATGCGGATCACCGGCCATCGAATGATCGACCTCTCGGCGACCAGCACGTCGAAGTCGCAGGAGGCGGTCGCGGCGCGGTCCGCCGAGGTGACCTCCGGCCTCAAGGTCGCGAAGCCGTCCGATGACCCGACGGCATGGGCCGCGGCGGAACGCGCGAAGGTCCGGAAGGTGATCTCCGAGGGCACGGGTGCCGCCGTCAAGGCGAGCCGCGATCGCCTCGAGGAGACCGACGGCGCACTCGGCAGCATTGGCGACATCCTGTCGCGCGTGCAGGAGCTCGCCGTGCAAGGCGCCAA
>JBBRBG010000051.1:0-48729 GCA_038206055.1 Haliangiales bacterium | reverse complement strand
CCTACGTGTTACTCACCCGTCCGCCGCTTTACTGATGGCCGAAGCCACTTTCTCGCTCGACTTGCATGTGTTAAGCCCGCCGCTAACGTTCGCTCTGAGCCAGGATCAAACTCTCCATAGAAAAGTTTTGAATCCCGCTCTTCGTCGGTCCCCTGGGCGAACCCAAGAGTGGCTCGGCTATTCCCGGAGGAAGAGCTGAGCCCCGACGAGGAATGGTTTCTTTACATACAGAAACATCACATTCTTCGATCGACTTACTATCCAGTTTTCAGAGACCGATCCCGCGGAGCGCTTTTTCACCAGGCCGTTACCGGCTAGGTGATCGCTTTCTCTTTGGTTTCCTCGGCGACCGCGTCGTCGAGGGATGCTGCTTATAAGGGGTCGCCTCTTCTCTGTCAACGCCGTTCGAATTATTTTCCGCCTCCACCACCCGACAACTCCCAACTCATCGAACTGACAGACGTTTTCGGATCATTTTAGAATCCGATCCCACCCCATCCCCTGTACCGGCCAGTCCGGTACGCTGCCGTAGGTACCATGCTCGAGCGCATCGGCAATTGCCGCATCGTCGAAGAGGTGGCTTCTGGAGGAATGGCGGTGGTTTACCGCGCGATCCAGGAGCCGCTAGGCCGCACCGTCGCGATCAAGGCGCTCAAAAGCTCGGCCGCGACGGAGGAGCACGTGGTGACTCGCTTCGAGCGAGAAGCCAAGAGTCTCGCTACGTTGCAGCATGAAAACATCATCCACGTTTACGACTTTCACCGCGAGCGCGGTGCTCTGTTCATCGTCATGGAGTACGTCCAGGGGATCGACCTCTACGACCTCCTCGAGAAGTGCGGGCGCCTCCCCTACGACGTGGCCGCGATCATCGCGATGCAGGTGGCTCGCGCCCTCGACTACGTGCACTACCGCTCGATCGTCCATCGCGACATCAAGCCCGCGAACGTGATGCTGTCGCGGCAGGGCGGCGTGAAGGTCATGGACTTCGGCATCGCACGCGACACGAACTTCACCGATCTCACCGAGGCAGGCACCGGCATCGGCACGCCCGCGTACATGTCCCCCGAGCAGGTCCTCGGCGACAAGCTCGACGCGCGCAGTGACATGTTCTCCCTCGGTGTCGTGCTCTACCAGATGGTCACTGGGAAGAAGCCATTCGTCGAGGACGAGAAGCGTTCGGCGATGCACAAGATCCGCCTCGAGAAGCACATCAGTGCGCGCAAGCTCAACCCCGATATTCCGCGCGAGCTCGAACGCATCATCGATCGCTGCCTCGAGAAACAGCCGCGCGATCGCTGGCGCAGCTCGCAGCACATGGTGATGGCACTCGAGCGTTTTCTCGCGCGCCACGTCGAGATGAATCACCACGCGCGCATCGTGCTGTTCCTGCGCTCGCAGAACGTGATCACGCAGCTCGAGGCCGACGAGTATCTCAACGCATCGGCGCTCGGCGGTGGCAATGCGCAGTCCGCCGCGCTGCCGAACATGCAGGCGAGGCACACGGTGCGCGCCGGCCTCGTCGCACACGGCGTCACGTTCGGCGTGCTCGCGCTGATGCTCGGCCTGATCCACGTCGCGCCGCTCGGAGCGACGCCGGAGTCGCAGTTCCTCGTCACCCAGACCGTCGGGCGCGGCTTCATCCGCCTCCACGCGTACCCGTGGGCGAAGGTCTCGATCGACGGCGCTCCCTCTGGCGAGACGCCGATCGACAAGGCGATCGAGCTCGGCGATGGCCCGCACGTGGTCAAGTTCGAGCATCCGTTCTACGTGCCCGTCGAGAAGAAGGTCGTCGTCAACGGCGGTACGCCCGACACTGCGACGCTCGTCGCCACCGACTTCGTGAAGGAGAAGACCACGATGCTCGCCGGCAAGGTCGTCCCGCCCTCGCCCGGAGCCGAGAAGTGAGCCGCACGCTCGTCATCGTCGCGCTCGCGCTCTCCGTTGTCGGCGGCCTCGCTCCGCGCGCGCACGCGCAGGATGCCACGAGCG
Organism: Haliangiales bacterium; assembly: GCA_038206055.1. GTDB lineage: Bacteria > Myxococcota_A > Polyangia > Haliangiales > Haliangiaceae > JABFXX01. Next base: position 46,740 of record JBBRBG010000051.1, on the reverse strand, counting down.
ACGTCACCGTCTACCGCGTCAAGCAAGGCGACAACCTCGACCTGATCGCCGCGGAGTTCTACGGAGATCGCAACAAGGCGATCTTCATCATGGTGTCGAACAAGATCCAGCATCCGCGGCCGCTCAAGCCCGGAGAGAAGCTGCGCATCCCGGTCACGCGGCAGGTGACCACGTCGCCCGGCGACACGTGGGAGTCGCTCGCGGCGACCTACCTCGGTGACGCGCGCCGCAGCTCGTTCCTCGCCGAGTTCAACGGTCTCGTCGCCGACGATCTCGCGAGCGGCACGCCACTCCAGATCCCGTTCACGATCACCCACACCGCCGGCGGCACCGAGACGGTCGCGAACATCGCGCTCGCGTACTTCGGCGACAACAAGAATGCATCGCTGATCCGCCGCTACAACTTTCTCGAGAAGGACGCGATCGAGAAGGGCGAGCAGCTGATCGTGCCGATCAACAACGTGCGGCTGCAGGCGGCGAAGATGCCGTCGATCGATGCCGAAGCAAAGGCGCGCCGTGATCGCCAGCGCGAGGCACAAGTGCGAGCCAGCAAGTCGCTCCCCGCCGCACGCCTGGCGTGGCGCGAGGGTGACTTCGCAGGCGTCAAGGCGGCGCTGTCGAGCGTGGAGCTCGACGTCGACTATCTCGACACGGCGCAGGCGGTCGAGGTCGGGCTGCTGCTCGGCTCGATGCACGTCGCACATGGCGACAAGGAGCCCGCGATGGAAGCGTTCAAGCGCATCCTCGAGCGCCGCTCGTCGTACCAGATGGACCCGTACTACTTCCCGCCGAAGATCCAGGCCGTGTGGAAAGAGGCCGGCGGGACCATCGCCGAGCGGAAATGACCTTCGCGCAGAAGATTGCGTATGCCCGCACTGCGCACGCCGCACTGCGTGGGTCGCCACTCGCCGCGCACGGAAATTTCTCCTCGCTGCTTCGTGACTTCGTATCTCCTGTTAAATCCTCGGGCACGGGAGCGCGCTCCCTAAAACCCTCTGCTCCGTGTCTCCGTGTCTCCTGTTAATCCTCCGGGACCACGGGAGCGGCGGGGCAACGGGAGGCGCTGCGTCGTGACCGCACTGCTCGCAGCGTGTGGCGGCGGCGCGAGCTCCGTGCCCGCCGGCGAGCGCGTCGGGGCCGCGATCACGGCCGCGCTCGCGGCGGCCGATCACCAGCGCGCCCCGTGGCGCTGCGGCGCTCCCGACGGACCGAACCTCGTCGACGAGACCATCAAGGGCTGGAAGCTCTCGGGCCACACGCTCCATGCCGAGGCCACCGGCGACATCACCATCGCCGCCGTGGCCGATGCGGGTGGCGCCGCACCGGCCACGATCGCCGCGCTGGCTCGCATCAAGACGAAGCTGGCAAAGGTCGACCTCGTGATCGCGCTCGGCGGTATGGGCACCACGCAGGCAGAGCTCGAAGCCACGCTCGGCGCGCTCGCCGACAAGGCCGCGTACCCGGTGGTTGCCCTCCCTGGGGACCTCGAGAACGCGGGCGCGCTCGCGCTGGCGATAGGCGCGATGCGCGCGAAGGGCCAGGTCGTGATCGACGGCCGGCTCGCGCAGCGCATCGAGCTGCCGGGGGCGACGATCGCCACCATCGCGGGCGCCGGTGCCGTAAATCGCCTGGTCGCAGGCGGCGACGGCTGCGCATATCGCGCAGACGACGTGCCGGCCGCGCTCGCCGACCTCACCGCACGCAAGGGTCTGCGCATCCTCGCCACGGCGGAGGCGCCGCGGGTCACGCTCGATGGAGAGGCCGCCGGGGAGCTCGCGCTCAGCCCGGGCGAGGGCACGGAGGTCGACCTCGTGCTCCACGGCCCACTCGCCGTGGCACCGACGAAGGCGCGGACGGGCGCGCGCGATGCGGATGCGATCGCCCTGTCGCCTGGGACCGTCGATGCAGCGCCGCGGTTGCCTGGTCCCGCGCGTGCGCCGACTGCAGGGATGCTTTCGATCCACGGCGGCACGTGGAGCTGGAAGCCGATCGCGGACGCCGAGTAACGCGGTGCTATGATCGGCCCGGTTCATGTCGATTCCGGCGCCGCACTTCGTGTGCCCTCGGTGCAACACCGAGTTCGACGAGACTAGCCAGTACTGCCGGCAGTGCGGCTCCGACATGACCCGCGCGACGGCACCCCAGAGCGCGTTACCGGAGATGACAGCGTCGCCGAACGACGCGACGGTGCCGCTCCAGGCGATCTCGGCGGCGGATCGCCGGCTCTCGGACTCTAACCAGGCGTGGCTCGGCAAGCTCGTCGACGGTCGCTATCGCGTGCTCGAGGTGATCGGGCGCGGCGGCATGGGCGTGGTGTACCGGGTCGAGCACCTGCGGATGGGCAAGATCGCCGCGATGAAGGTGCTGCACCGCGATCTCGTCGCGGATGCGGACGTGCAGCGGCGGTTCGAGACCGAGGCCGCATCGATCTCGAAGCTGAACCATCCGCACACCGTGCAGGTGTTCGATTTCGGAAACTTCCTCGGCAACGCGTACTTGATCATGGAGCTCGTGCGGGGCCTCGATCTCGGCCGCGTGATCTCGCGCGACGGACCGATGCCGTGGGCGCGCGCGGCGCCGCTGTTCATCCAGATCTGCGGCGCGCTGCAGGAAGCGCACGAGCTCGGCATCGTCCACCGTGATCTCAAGCCGGAGAACGTGCTGATCACGCGCACGACCGGCGGCCGCGACTTTGCGAAGGTGCTCGACTTCGGGCTCGCAAAGCTCGACGGACGCAACCCGAGCGAGACGGATCGCCACGCGATCGTCGGCACGCCGTATTTCATGGCGCCCGAGCAGATCCGCGGCGACGAGGTCGATGCGCGGACCGATATCTATTCGTTCGGCGCGATGATGTTCGAGGTGCTGACGGGCCAGCACCTGTATCCGAGCTCGACCGCCGTCGGCGCGCTGACGAAGCACCTGACGGGCGAGCCCGACGCGGCATCGATGCGGAATCCGAAGATGGGGATCCCGCCGCTCGTCGATCACATTCTCAAGAAGGCGCTCGCGCGCGATCCGGCGCTGCGCTACCAGTCGGCGCTCGAGCTCGCGACAGCCCTCGAGGAGGCGTACGCGGAGACGGTCACCGAGGCGACCGGGCCGAAGAGCTCGGTCTCGAGAGTATTGCGCACCGGGCGGCTCGGCACCGACGAATCCGACGAGTCAGACCTCCGGCTGCGCCGCTCCGACATCGACCTGTACGAGCGCGGCCTCAAGCGCCGGCGCGTGCTCGTGGTCGTCGCGACGGTCCTGATGTTCGCCGGCGCCGCCGCTGCGGCGGTGTGGTTCGTCACGCGCAGGCCGCCACCGTCGACTAAAGAGCAGGAGCCGAACGACGAACCGGCCCAGGCAACGGTGATCGATGCGAATCGCGCGATCCCCGCGTACCTCGCGAAGCGGATCTCGCCGACCGAGGGCGATCGCGACGTCTACATCGTGAAGTGGCCGGCGGGCAGCCGGCGCGTCGTGACGGTCACGGTGACCGCGCCGCCGAACATCGATATCAACGTCACCCTCACCGATTCCACCGGCGCGCACCAGATCGCGACGGACGAGGGCGGGGTCGGCGAGAGCGAGACGCTGCATCGACGCACCGTCGAGGGAGCCGTGACCGTGACGGTCGCGCAGACGATGGGCAAGGATCAGAAGTTCCCGATCGAGAACGTCAGCGACCCGTACACGATCACGGTCACCGAGGAGACCGGGCCCGGAGAGGCCGAGCCGAACAGCATGGACGCCGATGCGAATTCACTAGTGCTTACCGAGGAGCTCCGGGGCTACCTCGACACGCGACAGGACGTCGACCTCCTCCGCTGGGCCGGTCCGGACGGCATGTTCAACGTCATCGTGCGCGCGGATGCGCTGCCGCTCCTGTGGAAGGTCGACGACGGAAAACCGCGGACACCGGGCTCGGCGACGGTCGAGCTCCACAAAGGCGACACCATCAGGCTCGAGCGCGCCGACAAGGCGGGTAAAGGTCCGCTGCCCGGTCGCGATGTTCTGTGGTCGATCGTCGTCACGAAGTAGTACGCTGGTCGCCGTGAAGGGCATCGCGATCCTGGGCGTGCTCGCGCTCGGCGCGAGTTGCGGAGATGACTCGTGCGAGATCGCGCCGTACCCCGCCGGTGATCTCGAAGGTCACCCCGAGCCGCTGCGCGCGAGCTCGACCGAGGCGCGCGCCGGTCGCGTGACTGCCGCGGATCTGCCGGAGACGCGCGCAGGACTGCTGACGTGGCACGAGGGCGACTACGTCCTCGCGAACGATCGGGTCGCGCTCGTGATCGAAGATGTCGGCGACAGCGATCTCTACGATCCGTGGGGCGGGCGGCCCGTCGGCCTCGCGCGCATGGACAACCACAAGATGGTCGAGCCGAACAACTTCGGCGAGCTGTTCCTGCTCACCGGTCGCTCGACGATCGTCACCGACTCGGTGTCGGTACTGAACGATGGTAGCGACGGCAAGACGGCGATCATCCGCGCGCGCGGCAAGCTTCACCCGCTACCGTTCTTCGACAACCTGATCGCCGCCGTCTACAACGAGACCTGGACCGACATCGACGCGGCGATCGACTACGAGCTCGCGCCCGGCAGTGATCACGTTGACGTGCGGCTGCGCTACGCGTCGGCGCGCGCAGAGCCGGAGCTCTCGCCGTCCACGCTGCACGCACTGATGTACACGTCACGGACGCCTGCGTTTCAGCCGAACAAGGGCTTCGATCCCACGCTCTCGAACACCCCGTTCATCGCGCTCGTCGACGACGAAGCCACGAGCTGGGCGTACGTCCCCGGCGAGGGCATGCTCGGCACGTCGCTCTCGACCTCCGGGTTCCTCGGTGCGTTCTCGCCGGGCTTCACGATGCCCGCGTGCGGCAAGCTCGATCGGTTGCACGCGCAGATCGCGATCGGCGGCCCGGGCCTCGACGGTGCCGTGCTCGCAGCGGCGACCACGCGCGGCGAGACTCTGCGCGAGATCACCGGCACCATCACCCGCAGCGCGGTCAACATCCCGCGCGTCCATGTCCACGCGCTCGATGCGAGCGGCAACTACCTGACACGCGCGGTGACGCGGCCGGATGGAACGTTCTCGCTGCACGTGCCGATGGATGCGGACGTGACGTTGACCGCATACCACCGCGGCGATCAGGTGGTCAGCGTGCACGCGGGCACCGCCACGGTTGCACCGGCGATCGATCTGCCAGCGATCGGCTCGATCATCGTCAGCGCGGTCGAGGGCACCACGCCGGTGCCGGTCCGCATCCAGGTGCTGCCCGTCGCGCCGACGGTGCTGCCGATGGTGCCCGCGAACTATGGCGAGGAGCAGGTCACCGCGGGCCGCCTCCACGTGGTCTACGCGATCGAGGGCGGCACGACGCTGCCAGTGCCGCCCGGGCGCTGGGAGGTGATCGTTTCGCGCGGCTACGAGTACGAGCTCGAACGGCAGACGGTGACCGTCGTGGCCGGCGCGCAAGTCCGCGTCGACGCGGTGATGGAGCACTCGGTCGACACCACGAACATCCAGTGCGGCGACTTCCACATCCACACCTGGCGCTCGAACGACTCGGGAGACGATGCGACGCAGAAGGTCGCGCAGGCGATCTCCGACGGGCTCGAGATGCCCGTGCGCTCCGATCACGAGTGGGTCGCGGACTTCTCGAAGGAGATCGCCGAGCTGCTCGCGACGAAGTGGGCGGCAGCGTTTGGCTCGATCGAGCTGACGTCGTTCGAGGTTTGGGGTCACATGGGGGTGTTCCCGCTGACGCCGCGGCCCGAGGAGGTCAACGCCGGCGCACCGAAGTGGCAGACGTTCCCCACCGCCGCGGCCCCCGCGACCGAGTTCACCACGCTGTCGCCGAAAGCCGTGTTCGACACGGTGCGCGAGCGGCCCGAAGCACCGGTGATCATCATCAACCACCCGCGCGGGCCGACGAACTACTTCGGCTACGTCGGCTACGACCCGGCGACCGGGCTCGCGAGCTCCGTCGCCGACTGGGACACGAAGTTCACGCTCGTCGAGGTGTTCAACGACTCGAGCTGGAAGTCCAACCGCAACGGCACGGTCGCCGACTGGTTCGGATTGCTCAAGGCGGGGCGGAAGGTGGCCGCGGTGGGATCGTCGGATACGCACGAGATGGCGAAGAACCCCGTGGGGTATCCGCGCACGTGCATTCGCCTCGGCACCGACGATCCGCGCGCGCTGACCGCGAGCGGCGTGCGCGATCAGCTCGCGGCCGGGCACACGAGCGTCTCCGGTGGCATCTACGTCAGCGCGAAGATCGGGACCGCGCAGTCGGGCGACACCACGACCGGTGCCGGATCGCCACAGCAGGTCGAGGTCACGATCCAGGCGGCGACGTGGATCGACGTCGATGCGATCGAGGTGATCGTCGACGGCGTGACGGTCGATACGATCCCCGTGATGCCGGCCGATACCGATCCGACGAACCACGCGATCCGCTGGCGCGGCCAGATCCCCGTTCAGGTCAAGGCGACCGGCGGCTTCGTCGTGATCGCCGCGTACGCGCAGCGCGCGCTCGATCCGGTACACCCGGGCAAGATCCCGTTCGGCGTCACGAATCCGATCTTCGTCACCCCGTAGAGCGCGCAGGCCACCGACCTGCGCGAGAGGTGCTGTGGTCGATTCACGCCCGCCGGGCATACCCGCCGCCACGTGGGATTGGTATGACCCGCCCACCATGATCAAGCGTCCCAAGATCGCCATCGTTGGCGCCGGCGGTAACGTCGGCGCAGCCGTCGCCCACTGGGCGGCCGTCAAAGAGCTCGGTGACCTCGTCCTCATCGACGTCAAGCCGGGACCGGCCGAGGGCCGCGCGCTCGACCTGACCCAGTGCGGTCCATGGGAGGGCTTCAACAACACCTCGTTCGTCGCCACCGACAAGCCGGAGATGATGGCGGGCGCCGACGTGGTCGTGATGACCGCCGGCGTGCCGCGCAAGCCCGGTCAGTCGCGCGAGGAGCTGATCAACATCAACGCCGGGATCGTCAAGACGATCTGCGGCGACGTCAAGAAGCACGCGCCGGACGCGATCCTGATCGTCGTCTCGAACCCGCTCGACGCGATGGTGTTCGTCGCGAAGCAGGTCACGGGATTCCCGCGCGAGCGCGTGATCGGCTCGGCCGGCGTGCTCGACAGCGCGCGGTTCCGCACCTATATCGCGCTCGCCGCCGGCGTCAGTGTCGAGGACGTGCAGGCGATCGTCCTCGGTGCGCACACCGACAAGGACATGGTCCCGATCACGTCGACCGCGATGATCGGCAACGTGCCGGTCGCGAAGTTCCTCTCGCCCGAGAAGCTGGCCGAGGTCGTCGAGAACACGAAGAAGGGCGGCGCGACGCTCACCGGCCTGATCGGCACCAGCGCCTGGCTCGCCCCCGGCGCCGGCACCTGCTTGATGGTCGAAGCGATCGTCAAGAACCAGGGCCGCGTGCTGCCCTGCTCGGTCGAGCTCAACGGCGAGTTCGGCGTCAAGGGCGCCTTCGTCGGCGTGCCCGTCAAGCTGACCTCGAAGGGCGCCGAGAGCATCCACGAGTTCGAGCTCTCGGCGAGCGAGAAAGAGGCGTTCACGAAGTCCGTCGCTGCGAACACCGAGCTGATGAACATCGCCCGCGGCTTTCTCGGCTGAGTTATCCTGAACCCGTGAGACTCGGGTGGTTCGTGGCGCTATGCGCCGGCTGTGGCTTCCAGGTGCCGGCCGGCGGTGATGGCGGTAACCCGGGCGGCGAGCGGCCGATCGATATGGCCGCCGCACCGTCGAGCCCGCGCAAGGTGACGTTCAACAACGCGAACGTCACCACGCAGCTCGACGACTTTCCGGTCCTCGTCCCGATCGCCGGTCAGGTCGACTATTCGAAGATCCTCGACCCGCGCAAGGACCTCCGGTTCGAGGATCCGAGCAACGGCGCGACGCTCGCGTACGAGGTGGAGACGTGGACGCCGAACGGGGAGTCGCTCGTCTGGGTCCGCGTGCCCCGGATCTCGCCGTTCCCTGCGCCCGCCTCGATCCTGATGTACTTCGGTCGGGATCTCAGCGACGCCGCTCCGGCGAGCGTGTGGTCGACCTACGAGCAAGTCAATCACTTCGCGGCGAACCCCGATGATTCCACGGCCCAGAACCACGACGCCACCCTCGTCGTGGGCGCGACCACGGCGACGGGCTTCCTCGGCAACGCGATGACGTTCATGAGCGGCGGCGACCGCGTGTCCTTCTCGGGCAAGGTGTTCGATCAGTGGGACACAGGAACGATCGAGATGTGGATCCGCCCCGTGTACGGCGGCACCGGCGAGGTCATCGGCGAGCCTCGCGTCCTCAGCAACGCTGGCGCGCTGCAACTCGGGCGGTTCTACGTCGACACCAACATGACGCTGGTGTTCCAGATCGACGCGAAGTGGTCGAGCAGCGCCCACTCCGAGATCCACCCGGATCTGCCCTTCAACATCTGGGCGCACGTCGCCTGGAGCTACGACGGCCAGTTCTGGCGCGCCTATCGCAACGGCCAGCTCGCGCAGACCGACGTTATCGGCAACCACACCTTCGTCGCATCGAGCGCGCCGCTCGTCCTCGGTGACGACGTCAGCAGCAGCAGCGCGCGTATGCAGATCGACGAGCTGCGCATCTCGAAGATCTACCGCTCCGCGGACTGGCTCCGCGCGCAGCAGGCGTCGATGACGCGCAACTTCGTGTCGTTCAGCGACCCGTAACTACCAGCTCGCCATCTTGGCCTGGAGGCCAGCGTCGAGCGCGTCGAGGAACTGCTCCGTGGTCAACCACGGCGCCTTCGCATCGATCAGGACGGCGAGGTCCTTCGTCATCTTGCCTGCCTCGACCGTCTCGACGCACACCGCCTCGAGGGCCGCGGCGAACTTCACCACGTCCGGCGTGCCGTCGAACTCGCCGCGATACTTGAGGCCCTGCGTCCACGCGAAGATGGACGCGATCGGGTTCGTCGACGTCGGCTTGCCCTTCTGGTGCTCGCGGAAGTGCCGCGTCACCGTGCCATGCGCGGCCTCGGCCTCGACCGTCTTGCCATCGGGCGTCAGCAACACGGACGTCATCAGACCGAGCGACCCGAATCCCTGCGCGATGGAGTCCGACTGGACGTCACCATCGTAGTTCTTGCAGGCCCACACGAAGCCGCCGTCCCACTTCATCGCCGACGCGACCATGTCGTCGATCAGGCGGTGCTCGTACACCGCGTTCTTCGCCTTGAACTTGTCGGCGAACTCCTCGTCGAACACCTTCTGGAACAGATCCTTGAAGCGACCGTCGTACTTCTTGAGGATCGTGTTCTTCGTCGACAGGTAAACGTTCCAGCCGCGATTGAGGCCGTAGTTGAACGTGCTGCGCGCGAAACCGATGATCGAGTCATCGAGGTTGTACATGCCCATGGCGACACCGCCGCCCGGGAAATCGAAGATCTTGTGCTCGATCGGCTTGCCGCCATCCTTCGGCGTGAACGTCATCGTCAGCGTGCCGGGGCCCGGCACGACGAAGTCGGTGGCCTTGTACTGGTCACCGAACGCGTGACGACCGACGACGATCGGCTTCGTCCAGCCCGGCACCAGCCGCGGCACGTTCTTGCAGATGATCGGCTCGCGAAAGATCGTGCCGCCGATGATGTTGCGGATCGTCCCGTTCGGGGACTTCCACATCTCGGTCAGGTTGAACTCCTTCACGCGCGCCTCGTCGGGCGTGATCGTGGCGCACTTCACGGCGACGCCGTACTTCTTCGTCGCCTCGGCCGAGTCGATCGTGACCTGATCGCGCGTCTGGTCGCGGTACTCGATCCCGAGATCGAAGTACTTCAGGTCGATATCGAGGTACGGAAGGATCAGCTTGTCCTTGATGAAGTGCCAGATGATGCGGGTCATCTCGTCGCCGTCCATCTCGACGACAGGGTTCTTCACCTTGATCTTCGTGGTCATCGCCGCGGGTTGTATCATCTAGCCTGCGCGGAAGTCCTGCGCCGCCGCCGCCACACGCCGGCGGCGAGCAGGACGCCGAGTCCTACATCGACTCCGCCACCGGCCGAGCAGCCACCGCCGTCGTCGACCTCGATCATCTCGGTGTCCGGATCGTCGCCGTGACCCTCGCATGCGGCGCGCTCGAGACGGCGATGGGTGACCGATTCGATCCACGAGACCACCTTGTCCGCGCGCACGTACACTCCACCGTTGCCGCACGGTGCGCCCGGCAGGGCGAGGCCGCGCGAGACCACGCCGACCAGGGCGGGACCGTGACGTGTCGCCAGCATCGCGGGGCCGCCCGAGTCGCCGAAGCAACTGTCGCTGCCACGACCGCCGGCGGTGAACTCGCCGTTCGGGATCACCGAGGGTTCACAGCTCGGGTCCGAGCCGCACTGTGGATCGAGGATCGGCAGCGACGCGACGCGCAACGTGGTGTTGTCGTCTGTCGCACTCGGCGAGGTCAGACCGAATCCAACCACATCGACCGGCTTGCGCGCGCCGAGGTACTCGTTCGCGAGGCAGGCCGTGGCGATCACGCGCGGCTTCGGCTTCGCGACGTGATCGAGCATCAGCACCGCGACGTCATAGCGATGCTCCCAGTCGGGGTACGCGCGCGCCCATTTCACGGGGACGCGGTCACCAGCGTTCGTGGCGTAGTCGATCGTGTTCGTGACCACGAACTTCGGTTCGATCTCGACGCAGTGACCGGCGGTGAGCACGACATCCGGCGCGATCAGCGTGCCGGTGCATGCGCCCGTGGTGCCGAGGACGGCGACAACGTCGGGCCACGCGCCACGTGCGACCGAGGTGCCACCGATGACCGGAGGCGGCGCTGGATCGGCGATCGCCGTGGTGAGCGTGAACGAGGACAGGGCAAGGACGAGGGCAATGCGATGCATGCCGGCGCACTCAGCAACCCCGAGACCAGTTGCCGAGCTCGTGATCTCGCTGCGTTAGCGCGCGCTGTACGGCCGGAACCCGGACGAGCGGCCGCCGGGCGGACGATCACCGGACGCGGCGACGACGCGCGAGCCCGAGGCCGCCGATCGCCAGGAGGATCAGCGCGCCGCTCGCGCCGCCGCGGCTCGACGAGCAACCCCCGGAGGAGTCATCCGGCGCGGCGGCGGCATCAGCGGACTCGTCCGGGCAGTCCTTCGCGATCTCGCGACCGGTGGTCTGCTCGACCCACGCCAGCACTTTGTCGGTGCGAACGTAGATGCCGCCACCGCCGCACGGCGTCGCGCTGTCATCGAGGCCGCGAGAGACCGCGGCAACGAGCACCGGACCGCGCGCCGTATCGAGGTACACCGGACCGCCCGAGTCGCCGAAGCAGGAGTCACCGCCGCTACCACCGGCGACGAACTCGCCCTGCGGTGCGACCGCATCGCGGCAGCCATTGCCGCCCGAGCACGTCGCATCGAGCACCGGCGCCATCGCCTCGCGCAGCGCGGTGTTCGCGCCGACGCCAGCGGTGTCCGTGAGCCCGAAGCCCACGAGGTGAACCATCGTCTCGTCCGCAAATTTGGTCATCGTGCAGTGGCCGGCGACCGGGCGCGGGACGACGCCCGTCACAGGCGAGACGAGCACGATCACCGCGACGTCGAACTTCTCCCGGTAATTCGGATACGCGGTGATGCTCTCGATCCCGACGCGCTGGCCGCCGCTACCGTTGTAGTTCGTCGTGTTCGCGACGATCTCGGTCGGGTTGATGTTGGTGCAGTGCCCGGCGGTGAGCACGACGTCGGGTGCGATCAACGTTCCGGTGCAAGAGCCGTCCGGGCCGAGGATCGCGACGGCATCGGGCCACTTTCCAGCCGGCACCATCGATCCACCGACGACCGGCGCGTTCACCGGACCCGCGCTCGCCGCAGACGCTGCCGTGAGCAGCGAGAGCGCAGCGAGAACAACTGACCGGGACACGCCAGCTCTCAAGAGCAACTAGCGAGCCGCTCGCAACTCGTGTCGTTGCGTCGCCGCGGTGTCCGGAGATGTGTCCGTAGCGCCCGCCGCCCCGTGCGGTGCGCATCCGCGACACGCGAGATCACCAGCAACCACGCGTGCTTCCATCTCGTGGAAACGATGAGTCCCGGGTCAGGAAATTGCTGATTCGCCCGCGAGCGCGCGCAACCGTTGCGCTGCGGTCAATTGAGCCACAACAAATAGCGCAGCTTCTTGTCGAACGTGTCGGTGCCGCGCTCGAGGTCATCCTTCATCCGCGAGATACGCCCGACGATGGGTGAGGGCTTCATCCCGGTGCGAAAGCCGTTGCCGAACACGCCCCGCAGGACGCGCTCGATGTTCTGCGGTGACTCGGACTCGTCGGACAGGTCGAGGACGATGTCCTTTGGCGCCCCGAGCATCGCGCCGAAGTCGAGGTATGCGTCCGGGACGAGCATCGCCGCCTTCGGCTCGAGGATCCCGACGAACACCTTGAGCGACAGGCCCTCCTCGCTCGCCAGCATTCTTCGTACATCGCCGGTCACGCCCTCCCAGGTCGCGTAGATCGTCGCGTCCATCGGTAGTGGGATCGGGTGGCTCTGCTGCCTGGGATTCGGCACCCACTCGCGATCGTCGTCGGTCTCGACGAGGTACGCGGCGCGGCACTTGTCGGCGTGCTCCACGCCTTCGAGGATCATCGCGCGGGCGTGCTTCATGCGGCCCGGATCGATCAGCTTGATGGTGATCGGCGTCATGTCCTTGTTGCTGCCGAACAGCTTCCACTTGAACAGCTTGTCGAGCTCGGTCCACCGATACGCGAGGAGCATCTCCACGCCGGCGCGCTGGAACGAGATCATCGCGCGCGCCCATTCGATATCGCCGGCATCGAACCGGAACGTCGGACGCCGCGCCGGGTCGGCCTGATCGATCGGCTCGCCCTTGGCGTCGTACTCGATCTCGAACAGCTTGCGATCTCGATCATCGATCTGGCCGTTGCGGTTCCAGTCGTGCTGCCAGCACGCGAGGCACAGCTCGAGAGAGAACGCGGGATCTGCGCCGGCGATCGCCAGGTCGCGATCCACCGCCTCGAGCGCCGCGAGGAAGTCCCGCCAGGTGGTGCGGCCGCCCTCGTGATCGAACGCCTTCAGCTCCTCGCCCTTGTCCATGATCTCCGTGAGCTCGCGGATCAGCGTGTTGCCCGCGGCCTGATAGGTCACGAGCGCGCGCACGGCGGCGGCACGCGAGTTACCGCCATCCTGCTGCAGCACCTGGCTCGCGAGCTGCCGGGCATCCTCGAACTTCGAGCCCTGGAGCGCGGTGATCGCCGGCGCGGCCGCCGCGATTGCGGCCGGGGACTGCGGGACGGGCTTCGCGGGCTCGGGTCCGTTGCCACACGCCGCCAGAACGCCAACCAGTGCCAGGAGGATGCGGATCATCGTGGCAACTGTTACGCACGACCCGCCGGATTGCTTCGGCAGTTCACGCGTTCTTCACGCGGTCATTTCTTGCCGGCGGCCTTGCGGAACGGGGCCTCGAGCTTGTCGCTCCAGGCGGCCGCCTCCTTGTCCCTGGGCGCGGTGAACGTGAAACCGCTCGCGGTGACGTCCTTTGCCTTCGAGGTGACGTTGAGGATGATGGCGACCTTCTTGGCCTTCGGCGGGTAGTTCTTGAGCGCCGTGGAGATCGTCGTCCAGTAGCGCAGCCAAAGGCTGTTCTGTTCCGCGCCACAATCATCGCCTTCGACGTTGATGGTGATGGAGAACTTGGACCTGAACTTGTCCATGTCCTTCTCCACGAGGTCGCGGTTGAACTTCGGATCGTTCGCCGTCGCGCCCTCGAGGGCATCCCAGTCCTCGGCGCCGCTGGCCTTCGCGTACTCGGCAATGTCGCGAGTCGCGAAGGTTGCCGCGTGCACCGCGCCCAGGTCCTTGTTCCACAGCTTCGCCCTGCACTTCGCACCCAGCTTGAACGTGTGGAGCTTGGTCAGGACCCAACCCGTGTAGTAGTGCCCGGTCGCTTCCTTGGTCGAGAACGCGAAGTCATCCGTGAAGCCGTTGTTGAGCTTGCGGAACGGGCGCTCCATCTTGTCGCCCGCGTCCTTCGCCGCGATGTCCTTCGGCGCCTTGATCAAGAACGTGGTGCCGTCCTTGCTGACGTCGACCGTGACATCGCGCGTCTTCGAGCTGACATCGAGCTTGATGAACGCCTTGCCCGACGGTGGCGGGAAGTTCTTCACGATCGCGGGGAGCGCGCTCCAGTAGCCGAGCCACAGGCTTGCCTGCTTCGCATCGCAATCGTCGCCATCGACCGTGGTGTCGAGCGAGAACCTCGCCTTGAACGCGTCGACCTTGGGATCGAGCTGCGCGGCATCCAACCCGGACCACTCGTCACCGGTCTGCGCCTTTGCCAGCGCCTCCACATCGCGGGTGGAGAAGCTGGCCGCGTGAACGGCCCCCTGATCCTTGCTCGGCAGCTTCGCCCAGCACTTGTTGCCCAGCTTCAAGGTCATCAGCTTGGTCAGGACCGCCACGGCAGCCGGGTCACCGGTCGCCTCCTTGAGCGCCGTGGCGAAGTCGTCGACCTCGCCGGCCAGGACGGGACGAACGGCGATCCCCAGTGCGACGGCGCTCAGTGCGACGGCGAGCAGCGCTCGGTTGTTCATGGCCGGGAACGCTAACACGCGATAAGTCGCCGGGTTGCCCACCGGCACACGGGCTGCACGAGGGAGAGACCATGCTGAGCAAGGCGCGAATCGCAGGTCACCCGATCCACCCGATGCTGGTCGGCTTTCCCATCGTCCTGTTCACCGTGACGATCGCGCTCGAGCTCGCGCATCTCGGCACCGGCGACGCCTTCTACTTCCGCGGCGCGATGATCGCGAACATCGCCGGCGTGGTCATGGGCCTCTTGGCCGCCATCCCGGGCGCCATCGACCGCTACATCCTGCCGAACAAGTCGCGCGCGAAGGACCTCGCGAACCAGCACGCGCTGTTCAACCTCCTCACCATCGGCCTGTACATCGCGAGCGGCGTGATGCTGTACATGGGCTGGAACGACAAGGTGATGGTCGACGGGCACTACGTGCTGAACGTGACCATGCCGCTCGCGTTCGACCTGGTCGGGTTCGTCTCGCTCGTCGCCGCCGGCATGCTCGGCTGGTCGCTGGTGCAGACGCACCACATCGGCATCAAGCCGGCGAGCACCCGCGACTACCGCCCGTCGCGCGAGCCCGAGCTCGAGACCGCGCCGAGCATCCGCCTCCCCGTCGCCGCTCGCAACTGACGCTTCACGAACGACTACTTCGCCTAGCCTGACACTCACCGCCGTCACCAAGGGTCTGTGGACCTGAGGTGGCGGCGGTTTTACGTTATAGGATGCAACCGTGCAGCTCGCGTCGACCATCCGTGGCCAGAGCTACCGGTTCGGCTCGGTCAAGGAGGTGCTCGCGAAAGCGAATCCGCCCAAGAGCGGCGACGACCTCGCCGGCATCTCCGCCCGCGATGCGGTGGAGCGAGTAGCCGCACGCGCGGTGCTCGCGAACATCACGCTGCGCGAGCTGCGCGAGAACCCGGTCGTCCCCTACGAGCTGGACGAGCTGACCCGCCTCGTCGAGGACGAGCTCGATGACCAGGCATTCAAGGCGGTCGCGCACCTGACCGTCGGCCAGTTCCGCGAGTGGCTGCTCGACATCGAGACCACGGGACCCACGCTCCGCTCGGTGGCGCCCGGGCTGACGCCGGAGATGGCGGCGGCGGTGTGCAAGCTGATGTCGAACTTCGATCTGATGACGGTGGGCGCGAAGTGCCTCGTCGTCGTCCGCGCGAACTCCACGCTCGGCCTGCCGGGGCGGCTGTCGTCGCGGTGTCAGCCGAATCATCCAACCGACGACGTCGAGGGCATCCTCGCCTCGGCGCGCGAGGGCCTGTCGTACGGCTGCGGCGATGCGGTGATCGGCATCAACCCGGCGACCGATACCGCCGAGTCCACCGCGGAGATCCTGAAGGTCATCGACGATCTGCTGAAGCGCAACGCCTGCCCCACGCAGCACTGCGTGCTCTCGCACGTGACGGTGCAGATGAAGGCCCTCGAGCTCGGCTGCCCGATGGATCTGATGTTCCAGTCGGTCGCCGGCACCGAGCAGGCGAACAAGGCGTTCGGGATCTCGGCGCAGCTCCTTCAAGAGGGCTGGGAGATGATGAAGGAGAAGGGCACGGCGAAGGGCCCGAACCGGATGTACTTCGAGACCGGCCAGGGCTCGGCGCTGTCGAGCGCGGCCCACCACGGCGCCGATCAGGTGACGATCGAGGCGCGCGCCTACGGGCTCGCGCGGCGCTACAAGCCGTACCTCGTCAACACGGTCGTCGGGTTCATCGGGCCCGAGTACCTCGAGGATGGGCCGCAGATCTCGCGCGCGGCACTCGAGGATCACTTCATGGGCAAGCTGCTCGGCCTGCCGATGGGCTGTGACGCCTGCTTCACGTATCACGCGAAGATGACGCAGGACGAGCTCGAGAGCCTCAAGGTGCTGCTCGGCATCGCGGGCTGCACCTATCTGATGTCGCTGCCGGTCGGCGACGACATCATGCTGAACTACCAGTCGACGAGCTTCCACGACATCCCGACCTTGCGGCGGCTCGTCGGAAAGCGCCCGACCCCCGAGTTCGATGCGTGGCTCGATATGAAGGGCATCTGGCGCGGCGACGGTCCCGGCCCGAATTTCGGCAACGTCGAGGCCGTGCGCTGATGCGGCTCGCGGTCGGTCCCACCCGACGGAAGGTTCGAGGTCGGCACGCTCGCGTACGCGCAGTGAGGTAGTGTCGGGCCGTGAGCCGCACTCGCCAGCTGATGGACGCGCTGCGCGACGCCCTCGGCTCGGCCGATCCGCTGCCTCCGATCGAGGCGATGCCGCCGATCCCGGCGCCACCGGAGCGCGTGTACTCGCCGCGGCCGGAGAAGAGCGCGTTTGCGGCGCAGGCGGCGCGTCACACCACGGCGCTCGTCGGCATCGGGCACGTCGGCACCCGCTATGCGACGGACGTGGTGCTGCAGTTCCAGGCCGAGCTGGCGGTCGCGCACGAAGCGGTCGACGCGGAGCTGCCGGATGACTGGGCCGAGGCCAACGGCTTCACCGGCGTGCACTCGCGCGTGACCTCGCACCGTGAATTTCTCCTGCGGCCGGATCACGGGCGCAGGCTCGACGACGAATCGCTCCAGAAGATCCGCAGCAGCTGCACGAAGAACATCGACGTGCAGGTGATCGTCGCCGATGGCCTCTCGGCGGTCGCGTGCATGCTGAACGGCAAGGCGCTTCACGATGCCGTGGTGCGCGCGTGCGCGGGCCGGGGTCTGTCGACCGGCACGCCGATCGCCGCGCGGTTCGCGCGGGTATGGCTCGAGGACGAGATCGGTCACGAGGTCGGCGCGAAGGTCGCGATGATCCTCCTCGGCGAGCGGCCCGGCCTCGGCACCGGCGACGGGCTCTCGGCGTACGTGGTGTACGGGCCCAAGCTCGGCAACACCGACGGCGATCGCAACATGATCTCCAACATCCACATGCGCGGCATCCCACCTGAGGACGCCGCGGTGCGGCTCGCGGCCCTCGCGCAGGCCATGATCGAGCAGACGTGCAGCGGCGTGACGCTCGACCTCGGGCGGCTCGGCGAGGTCGCCGGCGGCCGCGGCTATCGCGCGCCGCAGGTGCGGCAGCGGCTCGTCGGTGCCGGGGGAGACTCGGCATGATCCTCGAGCGGATCATTCCGAACGTGCTGTCGGTGCGCAGGCTGCAGAACGCCGATCCGGCGCTGATCGCGGCGTACGGCGGCGATCCGGCGCGCCACACCTCGCTTGGTCTCGTGACCTGCGATCAGGACGATGCGATGTACGTCGCGCTCGACGAGGCGACGAAGCACGCCCAGATCGACGTGATCTTCGCGCGGAGCTTCTACGCCGGTGCCGCCCATGCGAGCGGTCGCCTGTCGGGCGAGATCCTCGGCGTGATCGGCGCGACGGAGCCCGAGGCGATCGAGAACGGGCTCGAGGCGCTGCTCCGCTGCCTGCAACACGACGCGTGCTTCTACGACGCCGACGGGAAGAAGACGGTGACCGTGTTCCCGCACGTGATCTCGTCGCTCGGCGAGTACCTGTCGCGCGAGGCGAAGCTGCCGGTCGGCACGCCGATGGCGTACCTGGTCGCGCCGCCGATCGAGGCCACGATCGGGCTCGATGCCGCCCTCAAGGCGGCCGACGTGCGCGCCGTCCGGATCACGCCGCCGCCGACCGAGACCAACTTCGCGTGCGCGTGGCTGACAGGCGATCTCGATGCCTGCGAGGCCGCGGCGGTTGCGTACGCGGCCGCGGTTGTCGACGTCGCCGGCTCGCCGCGCCGATAGCGGCCGATAGCGACCGGCAAGACCTGGCGCGCCAGGCGCGGCGTGACCATGCTGATTCCAACGGAGGACGCATGAAGTCCACATCCACCTACCCGCGCGGCCTGGGGATCGCGCTGGTGCTCTGCCTGCTGTTCGTGGTGCTGGCGCTCGACGTCAAGCACCTGGTGGCCCTCGGCTATGGCACCACCCTGGCGATCGCCCACGTTTCCCGAGCCAGGTGGCGAAGATAGCCCCGCGAATGGCCGCAATTGTCCCCGGGCGCAGGCCACCTGGATGGTTTACATTCGTGCAGCGGTGCAGGCTGCGGCAGCTGAAGACTCGCTGATCGGGCTAGCGCTCGATAACAAGTACCGGATCGTTCGCGTGATCGGTCGGGGCGGGATGGGCGTTGTCTACGAAGCGGAGCACACGACGCTCGGCAAGCGCGTAGCGATCAAGCTGATGCTCGAGAAGTACACGGGCGACTCCGAGGCGGTCGCACGGTTCACCCGCGAGGCGCTCGCGGCGAGCCGGATCGGCAACCCGCACATCATCGACGTCATGGACATCGGCACGGCGCCGGATGGTCGGTCGTTCGTGGTCATGGAGCTGCTCTCGGGCTCGCCGCTGTCCAAGATCATCGAAGACGGCGGGCCGATGCCGCCGCCGCGCGCGATCGCGATCATGCGCCAGGTGCTGAAGGCGGTCGGCGCCGCGCACGCGAAGGGCATCGTCCACCGAGACCTCAAGCCCGACAACATCTTCATCCTCGACCACGACAGCTCGGCCGACTTCGTGAAGCTGCTCGACTTCGGCATCTCGAAGATGATCGATCCCGACCTGCAGGTCGCGGCGACGAAGCTGACGACCACGGGTGTGGTCATGGGCACACCGCTGTACATGGCACCCGAGCAGGCGATGGGCGTGGAGATCGATCACCTCGCCGATATCTACGCGTGCGGCGTGATCATGTACGAGCTGCTCGCCGGCAAGCCGCCGTTCGACGGCGCGACGTACGCCGTGCTCGTCGCGAAGCTCCTGACCCAGGAGCCGCCGTTCCTCACGGAGTACCGCCCGGGGCTCTCGCCGAAGCTCGTGGCCGCGGTGCACCGCGCCCTCGAGAAGGATCCGGCGAAGCGGTTCCAGTCGGCGGATGCGTTCTCTGCCGGGCTGCCGATGCCGAACTCGGCTTCGGCGGTGGAGCTCGCGACAACGCAGGCGAGCGGCGGCCGCGCGCGCGCGATGCCGAGGGTCCGCCCGGGTGGCCAGCGCCGCCGGTGGCCGGTGCTCGCCGCAAGCGTGGCGATGCTCGCCGGCATTGCGACGGCGACTGCGATCATCATGGCGCAGAACAAGAAATCCGCGCCGACCGAGACCAACGAGGCCGCGAAGGTGGATCCGCCGCTGCCGATGGCCGAGACGGGGTGGCTCGAGGTCAAGTCGAGGCCAGCGGGCGCGACGATCCTCGTCGACGGCGAATCGATCGGCAACGGCGGTACGATCACGTTGCCGGTAGGCGTGCACAAGATCCACGCGGAGCTCGCCGGCTACGCGCCCGTTGACTCCGAGGAAGAGGTCGTTC
Organism: Haliangiales bacterium; assembly: GCA_038206055.1. GTDB lineage: Bacteria > Myxococcota_A > Polyangia > Haliangiales > Haliangiaceae > JABFXX01. The sequence goes on along the minus strand of JBBRBG010000051.1, from coordinate 26,867 downwards.
GCAACACGAGCACCCACGTCACCATTCCGATGGTGGTCGCCACCTCCTCGACCACTCCGAAGGACAGCAAGGGAACCCTGACCTCGAAGAAGGGACCGCAGAGCATCGGCCCGAGCGGCGTCAACATGGGCAAAGGCACGAGCTCGCTCGGCAAGCCGCTGTCGCCGACGGAGATGGAGGCGCTGACCAAGGCCGCGCTGCCCGACGAGTCCAATCCACCGAAGCTGCCGCCCCCGCCCCCGCCCGTGATCATCAAGAAGGACCCCCCGAAGGCCTCGGGTTCTGACACGCAGACGACCAAGCCGAACCCGTACTGATGCGAGTATTGATCTCCCTCGTTGCCGCCGTCCTCCTGATGGCGCATCCCGCGTACGCCGACGACCGCGAGGACGCGCGCAAGGCATTCGCGGAGGGCCAGACCGCCGACAAGGCCGAGGACTGGCAGACAGCGATCGAGCACTACCAGCGCGCGTTCGACCTCGTGCCGCACCACTTCGCGCTCTACAACATCGCGCGCGACTACGAGCGGCTCGGTCAGCTCCGCGAGGCAGCGGCCTGGTACGTGCGCTACGTCGAGATGGCGCCGGCCTCGGCCGATCGCGACAAGGTCCAGAAGCTCCTGGGCGAGATCAAGCTGCGCCCGGCGAAGTTGACGGTGAAGTCCACCCCGCCCGGTGCGCGCGTGACGATCGACGGCCAGAAGGTCGGCATCACGCCGTTCACCGCACCGATCCGCGGCGGGGGGCATCGCGTGGCGGTGGAGCTCGACGGCCAGCGCGACGAGCGCGACGTGGCACTGGAGTACGGCGAGCCGGAGAGCGTGGAGCTCACGCTGAGCGGCGTGGTCGCGCGGCCAACGCCGAACGTCAAGCCGGTCGGGCTCCAGGGCCTGATCGTCGTGCGGGGTCAACCCGAGGGCGGGCTGATCACCGTCGACGAGGTGCCGGCCGGCACGGTCCCGATGTCGATTCCGGTCGCCGAGGGCCAGCACCAGATCAAGGTCACCGCGTTCGGCTATGCCGACTTCACGACCACCGCGTTCGTCGCGCGCGGCAACGAAGCGACCGTCGAGGTCGCGATGTCGAAGGCGAGCACCGGCCAGATGGGCGGCCAGCCCACCGTGCTGCAGATCGGGTATTTGTTCGGCGTCGGCGGAGGCGCAGATCTGCGCGGCGACGGTGGCATTCTGCTCGGCGATTTCGGCGTGCGGTTCGGTCAGGGCGACATGTGCCTGCGCGTCGGCAAGGCCGCCGGGTTCACCGCGATCGACTTCGTGCTCCGCTGGGCGTTCCTCAAGACGCGGCTGTCGCCGTACCTCGGCGGTGGCTACTCGTACGTCATCGACCGCAGCGCTGACTCCTCCTCCTCGTCGAGCGGCGGTGGATCCGGGTACGAGGTGGTCGGCGGCCTGCGGTTCGATCTGACCCGCGGACCCGGCACCACGTTCTCGCTCGTCGCGGAGTCCGGCATTCGCTCGTTCTCGTCCGTGCAGACCATGACCGGCTCCAAGAGCGGGGTGTTCTTCCCGTTCATGGCGTCGATCCAGGTCACGTTCGGGCGTTCGCGATGATCAAGAACCGGACGGCGATCGTCGCGCTGCTCACCGGTCTCAACTTCCTCAACTACCTCGACCGCTTCATCGTCGCCGCAGTGCTGCCCCGCATCCAGGCGGAGCTCGGCCTCAACAACTTCGAAGGCGGCCTGCTCGCGACGGTGTTCCTGCTCGGCTACTTCGTCACCTCTCCGCTGTTCGGCAAGCTCGGGGACCGTGTCTCGCGGAAGAAGCTGATCGCCTTCGGCGTGCTGACGTGGAGCGCCGCGACGATCGCCTCGGGCTTCGCCGGAAGCCTCGCGACGCTGATCCTCGCGCGCGTCGCCGTGGGCGTCGGCGAGGCGAGCTACGCCACGCTCGCGCCCACGATCATCGACGACATCTCGCCGCCCGACAAGAAGGGCAAGATGCTCGCGATCTTCTTCCTCGCCGTTCCGGTGGGCTCCGCGCTCGGCTATCTGCTCGGCGGTTACATCCAGGGGGTGTGGGGGTGGCGCGCGGCGTTCTTCGTCGGCGGCGGCCCCGGTATCGCGCTCGCCTTGCTGTGCCTCGCGATCCAGGAGCCAGTACGCACGCACCTCTCCGATGCGAAGGCGAAGCTCTCGGAGACCATCGCGAGCCTGTTCCGCATCCCGCTCTACCGCCGCGCCGTCCTCGGCTACTGCGCGCACACCGCTGCGATCGGCGCGTTCGCATTCTGGGCCCCGAAGTTCCTCTCCGAACGGTTCTATCCGGATCTCGTGCAGCCACCGCCGACGCAGGCCGTGGCCGATGCGGTGATCGCGTTCGCGCGGCCGTGGTGGCACGACTGGGATCTCGGCGCGTTCGTCCACAACCTGACCGCGAGCGGCGTGCTGAAGAGCGCGAACTTCTGGTTCGGCCTGACCACCGTGGTCGCCGGCGCGATCGGCACCGTGGTCGGGGGACGCATGGCCGATCGGGCGATCCGAGGTCTCCCGACGATCCCGGCGGGCGCGGACCACACCCACAGCGCGAACCTCCTGGCCGCGAACGCGCAGCTCAAGGTGTGCGCGATCGGCGTGGCGATCGCGTTCCCGATGACCGCCCTCGCGTTCTTCCTGCCGAAGGCATGGATGTTCTTCGCGATCGCCGGCTGCGCCGAGATCGGGCTGTTCCTCTCCACGGCGCCGATCAACGCGATCATGCTGCGCACGGCGCCCGTGTTCATGCGCGCGAGCGCGATGGCCGCGGCGATCTTCGCCATCCACCTGCTCGGCGATCTGTGGTCGCCGTCGCTCGTCGGGCTGTTCCTCGACTACCTGCCGCTCACGCTCGCGATGATGGCGCTGCCGCTCGGCTTCGCAGTCGCCACGATTGTCTGGTGGCCACGCAAGCGCGAGGCAGTCTGACACCGAGCGAGATCGCGAGGTCGTTGCGCGCTGGCGCGCCCGTCACGGATCAAGCCTTCGATGCGCTCTACCCGGCTGCGGAGCGCCGCCGCTCGAGAGCGCACTGGACGCCGATGGAGGTGGCGCTGCGGGTGAGCACGATGCTGTCGCCGTGCGCCGCTGTTCTCGACGTGGGGTCAGGTGGCGGCAAGATGTGCGCGATCGGCGCGTTGACGACCGCAGCGCTCTGGACCGGCGTGGAGCGCGAGCCGCGCCTGGTGCGCGCGGCGACACGCGTGGCGCGCGACCTCGGCGTGAGCGATCGCGCGCAGTTCATCGACGGCGACGGCCTCGCGCTTGACTGGTCGCGGTTCGGCGGCATCTACCTGTACAACCCGTTCGCCGAGGCCGTGTTCGCCGCCGAGGGCAAGACCGCGGACGAGGGGCAGACGGCGTACGGCGATGCGATCGAGACGGTCGAGGCGAAGCTCGCCGCGCTGGCGGCCGGGACCCGCGTGGTCACGCTGTTCGGCTTCGGCGGCGACGTCCCCGACTGCTTCGAGCTCGTCGAGCGCGTGCCGATCCACGGCGACACGCTCTGCTTGTGGGTCCGCTAACGCAGAAGTGCGCGCCGCCGTCGAGGCGATCGGGAAGTAACGCATCGAGTCGGACTCAGGGAGAGCTCGCCACCTGCGCCGCGCTCAGCGCGATATCCCAGATCCGGATCCGCCGCACGACCCCTGTTCCGGCCTCGGAGCTCCCTGTCGCGGCGTCATCCATGAAGAAGTACGCGCGATCCGAGGTCAGCGCAGCGACCGGTACGGTGTCGTCAAACTCGAACATCGTACTCGGCTGGTTCGGTGGTGCCGGCATCGTCGCACGGGCTCCACGCGCGAGGAGGCCGTCCACGTACAGGCTCACCTTGCCCGCGGCGTTGCGCGTGCTCGTGACTCGCGCGACCACTCCGGCCGTGACCCGCGCCTCGCTCGTCATGAAGTCGGATCCTGGAACGATCACGTACTGGAGGCCCTTGTCATAGGTATAGAAGCCGGTGTCAGGCACGAGCGACTCGAAGTCGAGGATCTTTTGCCCCGCGGTCTCTTCGGCGGTATTCGGTTCACTCCCCGCCGACAAACGCCGACAGCTGCGCGTTCGATTCTTCGACCAGGTGCGTGGTACCGGTCTGCAAGCCGCGTGACCGCGCGAGCGCGGTGATCACCAGGTCGCTACCGATCAGCGTGAGGATCATCACGTTCGCCTCGAACGACAGCACGGTCGACACGATCGTGGACGCACCGAGCTTCGCGGCGAGCGACCCGAGCGCGACCAGCAGGCAGGCTGCGAACACCAGCATCGACAGCAGGTAGGCGGTGCGCGCCTTGGTGACGAGCTTCACGGCCTCGTCGTGCGTGGTCGGCTTCGCGAGAGCGTAGCCGGCACGACCGAGCGCGAGCTGCGCCGCGGCGAGCCCCACCATCGCGCCGACATACCAGCCACTTCCGGTCAGCTGGTACGGAACAATCAGCAACGTGAACACGAACAGGGTGTAGAGCGGCGTCGACAGCACGACGATCCAGCCCGGGCCCGACGTGCCGGGAAACAGCATCTTGGTGACGATGCCCGCGCGGATCGTGCCCGCGAGCAACGAGACCGCCTTCGGCGCGAGCGTGAGCAGCGCGTAGATCGCGATCGTGGTCTTCACTGCCATCACCGCACCGGCGACCGCCGCGGCGTCGAGCTGCGCTGCCTCGCCCCAGGCGTCGACGCCGCCAGTCTGGTTCGCGATCATGCTCTCGAGGATCGAGTCGACGGGGACAAGGAACACGATGAACGGCGCCGCCATGAACAGCACCCACACGCGCATCAGCGCACGCCGCTGCTGGCGCCAGTGCGTCCAATTCTTCAGCTGGTACCAGCAGACCAGGCACAGCAACCCCTCGGCGGCGGCGGGGACCAGCTGGATGAACCGCAGCTCGTCGGGCAGATCACCACTCATCGCGTCGTGCAGCCGCAGCACGGTCAGCGGGATCAGCGCGACCGCGACGAGGAACAGCACCGAGCGTCGCCAGGCGAGGAACGCCTGCAGGTACGGGACCGTGATCGGCGGCGTGGCCGCGAGCAGTGCGGCGCGCTCCTTCGGGGAGACCTCCTCGGGTTCGATGCGCAGCCGGAGCGCACGCCCGAGCGAGCGCTTGAACATCCCCGCCTCGGCGGGTGGCGCCGGCGGTGCGAAGCCTTGCAGCGGTGGCGGCCCCGGATAACCGTGCCGCGGATCGGCGTGCGGTGCCGGTTGCGCCGGCTGCTGCGGGAAGTGCTGCTGCTGGCCGTAGTGCGGCGGCCCACCGTGCGGTGGTGGCCAGTCACCCGGTGGTGGTCCGCCGGAGCCCGGCGGTTTTCCTGCGCCATCTGCCATGGCCGCATCGTAGTACGTCGCCGCCTCGGGCCACATCGTCACGGTGCGATGAACATCCTCACCGATCGTAGGGCGAGAACATCTCCGACCGTGACTGAGCGATACTCGCTGCGGTGACGAAGGACGTCGATCCGCACGAGCAGACCAGCGCCGAGCCGGTGAGACCGGCGACCGGCCACATGGTCGCCGGGCGCACCATCGGCGGATTCCAGCTGATCTCCGTCCTCGGCGAGGGCGGCATGGGCGTGGTGTGGTCCGCGCACGATCCGAACCTCGATCGGGTGCTCGCGATCAAGGTGCTGAAGCGCTCCGATGCGGCGCCGTCGCTGCGCAAGCGGCTGCTCCGCGAGGCGCGCGCGATGGCGCGGCTCAAGCACCCGAACGTGTTGACGGTCTACGAAGTCGGGACCGAGGGCGAGCGCGACTTCATCGCGATGGAGATGGTCGAGGGCGGCTCGCTGGACGAATGGCTCGATCGCCATCCACCGAGACACGACGTGATGGCCGCGATCCTCGCCGCCGGGCGCGGGCTCGCGGCCGCGCACGCGAAGGGCCTCGTGCACCGCGACTTCAAGCCGCACAACGTGCTGCGCAGCAAGGACGGCCGCGTGCTGGTCACCGACTTCGGGCTCGCGCGTGGCATGGGCGAAGACTCGTGGTCGGGTGCCAGCGAGTCCGCGGATCCCGAGGCCGCGCACGACGTGACGATCCGGCCCAGCAATCCGGCGCGTACGAACGACAGCCTGCTCGATTCTCCGCTGACCCACACGGGCGCAATGATCGGCACGCCGGCGTACATGGCGCCGGAGCAGTTCGTCGGAGGCGCGCCGGACCCGCGCACCGATCAGTTCGCGTTCTGCGTGACCGCGTGGCAGGCACTCACGGGCGCGCGGCCGTACACGGGCGCGTCGCTCGACGAGCTGCGCAAGGCAGCGTCCGCCGGTGTCTCCCCGGCGCTGAAGGTCGACATGGCGCCGGAGATCCGCGCGGCGCTTGCACGCGGCCTCGATCCCGATCCGCAGAGCCGGTGGCCCACGCTCGACGACCTTCTCGATGCGCTCGATCACGCGGTGCGGCCACGCCGGCCGCGCTGGGTGGTGCCGGTCATCGGACTCGCACTGATCGCGCTCGTCGGCGGGACGATCCTGGTCGCGCGGCGCGGTGGCAGGACCGGCGCGACGATCGCCGCGGGCTGTGCCCCCGGCGAGGATGGGTTCGCAGAGACGTGGTCGCCGCAGGCACGGGCGGAGCTCGCGAAGGTACTCGGCCGTCGAGGGATCGAGCTCTCCGACGCGCAGTACGCTCGGATCGCGGATCCGCTGGACGCCTATCGCGCGCGCTGGACGCAGGCGTTCGCGACGGCGTGCAAGGCCCCGGAGAAGCTGGGTGCGCGCCAGCGCGACTGCCTGCTCGCGGCGCGCGATCAGACCGCAGCGCTCGCGCTCGTCCTGCGCGAGGGTCCGCCGCCGATGTATGCGAGGATCGATCTGCACGGGATGCTCCCGGATCTCGGCGGCTGCAACGGCGATGCCCCCAATGCGCCTCCGCATCCGCCGACCGATCCGCAGCTCCGCGGCAAGATCGTCCATCTGCTCGCGAAGGCGCTGTCGCTCCAGGGCAGCCCGGACTTCGTGACGATGTATCCCGCGATCGAGGAGGAGGCGCGAGCGGTCGGCTGGCCGGCGATGCTGCCCATCGTCCAGATGGGCATCGGCAACGAGCTCCTGCGGCGCGGCGAGAACGCCCAGGCGCGCGTGGAGATGCAGAAGGTGATCGATGCGCCATCCGACACGCGCGAGACGAAGACCGTGGCGACCGCGCGGTTCGGTCTGCTCGACGCATCGCTCGCGGAGCTCGCGGAGCCGCACAGCAAGGCGAACTCGGGCGAGGTCCACCACGAGATCGAGCGCCTGCTCCGGTACGTGCGCGCCGACGTGAAGGCAGCCGGAACCGAGCCGACGCTGGTCGCGGCCCTCGCTGGCTTCGAGGCCCGTGCGGCGGAGGGGCTCGCCCAGTGGGGTCGCTATCCGAAGGCCTACGACGAGGCACTCGCGCAGGCGCGGAAGGGCGCGGCGCAGTACGGGGCCGCGGGTGATCAGCGACGCGCGGCGCGGTTGTCGGCGCTCGCGGCCGGCATCCTGATGGCGCGTGGCGGATCGAGCGCGCTCGACGACGCGATGTTCGAGGCGCGCGCCGCCGGCGAGGGGCTGGTCGCGGCGAAGCTCGATCCGGTGCCGCAGCTCGATCGGATGCGCGCGATCATCGAGAGGCAACGCGGCGAGTACGCGCTCGCACAGCAGCTGTTCGCGCGGGCCGCGGGACCGCCTCTGGCCCCGACCGGTCCGGTGCGCACGGGTACCGTGGTCAGTGGGAACGGCAAGGCGATGGCGAACGCGCGCGTCGTCGCGTGGCGCGGCGAGCTCGCGGGCGATCCGACGAACGTCGTCACCGATCTCGCGGAGCTCGACGGCGAGATCGTCGAGACGGCAGCGGATGGGACGTTCACCATCCACGCCGCGCCGGGCGACGCGATCATCGCGGAGTTCGCGGACGCGCGGTCGCTGCCGGTGCTGGTCTCGGCGGCGCCGCTGCAGCTCGCGGTCGGGACCACCGGCGAGCTCGGCGGCACCGTGGATCGCCCGATGCTCGTCGGGGTGTTCGCGGAGGCGCGGTACACGGTGGGCGCGAACGTGTGGACCGTGCGCGTGCCGGTGGGCCGCGACAAGCGGTTCCGCCTCACCGGGATGCCGCGCGGTGCCGCCGCGATCGGCACCACCGGCGCGGCGGCCGAGGGCATGCGCCGCCTCACGAGCGGACCCGACGCGACGAAGCTCGCGTGGCCGATCGGCGAGGCGATCGAGGTGCTCGCGCGCGGGCCGCTCGAACCAGACGCGGCGACGGCGTGGGTGTTCCGCGGCAAGCAGATCCCGAAACGCCGGGCGGACGCGGAGGCGCTGGCGGCCCGCGCCGCCGAGGTCGCGTGGGCCGGCATCGCACCGATCGGCGCCGACAACACCGACGCGGGCCGCAGCGTGTACGCGGCCGGCGACCACCACGCCGTGATCTCCGGGAACCTCGACGGCGACGTCTCGGTCTGCCTTGCGCGCGGGTCTGCTCCCGATGCGGCGGTCGCGTGCAAGGTCGTCGCGATCAAGCAGACGGTCCTGACGGACCCGGGCGAAGGTCCCCACGGGGTCGGCGTCACCACCGTGATCCTCGAAGAGGCCGGGGGCGGCACACCCTGAGGCTGACGACCTAGAGTAAGTTAGAGGCTGCCCGGAAATTCGGGCAGTTCTCGTCGAGACCTTGCTCGGTGGAACCTTTGGGATTGCCACGTTGACGTTGACGTTGACGTTGAGGTTGACGTAGACGGCGACCACGCCGACGTCAACATCAACGTCAACGTGGAGACCACCGAGGAGTGGTCTCCACGAGAATTGTCCGAATTTCCGGGCAACCTCTAAGTTAGCGAAACGAGACGATCGCGATCGGGTATCGCTCGTGGAGCGGCACGAACAATGTGTCGACCAGCCGGCGGCACCCGCGCCAGCGGGCGCGCGCACGCCCCGTGGCCGCGCACGCGATCTCCGCAGAGTACGGTGGATCGCTGGAGTCGTCCACCTCGAGCCTCGCGGTGGGCGTAGCTGCGCCGTCGACGGCCAGCGTGAAGAGATCTCGCGGCGGCGTAGCGTCGAGGAAGTCGATCACGAATCGCGCGCGGTCGTCCCCGAGCAGCTTCCAGTGATTGACCAGCTCGAACGGCAACGACTTCACCCACGCGAGCTCGCGGCGCACGGCGATCGGGACATGGATCCTCGCGGCGACGATCACCGCGATGAACGCTCCGGTGATCGCCCCGGCATACGTTCCGATCTGGATCGCGGGGTTCGCGTACGTGCCACCACCGACCGAGTACTTCGACAGCGGGACCGCGAGCCCGTAGAGAATCATGATCGCCGTCGGCAGGCCGATCGAGAACAGGATGAATAGCGCGCCCTTGCCGGCGAACATCCCGAGCGGGCTGGTCGCGCGCTGTGCGGCCGCGTCGAGGTCCGCGACCTGTTGCTCGACGCGCATCGCGCGGTCGTGGCGGGCCGCGTCGCGCACCGCCTCACCAGCCTTGGTGAGATCCTCGAGCGTGGGCTTCGGCATGTTGCGTCGCGTGCCGGTACGGCGCATCAACCTACCACGGTGATCCCCGACGAGGCCCGTGGTACACCCGCGCCGTGAAGATCCACGAGTACCAAGGTAAGCAGCTGTTCCGAAAGTACGGCGTGCCGGTGCCGATCGGCATCGCCGCAACGAGCGTCGAAGAAGCGCTCGCGGCGATCCCCAAGGTGCAAGAGCAGTCCGGCACCGAGGTCGTCGTCGTCAAGGCGCAGATCCACGCGGGTGGTCGCGGCAAGGGCGGTGGCGTCAAGGTCGCCAAGACCAGGGCCGATGCCGAGGCGGCCGTGAAGGCGATCTTCGGCATGCAGCTCGTGACACCGCAGACCGGCCCCGAGGGCAAGAAGGTTCAGCGACTGCTCGTCGAGCAGGGCCTCGCGATCGAGCACGAGTTCTACCTCGGCATGCTCCTTGACCGGACCACCGGCCGCGTCACCGTGATGGCGTCGCGCGAAGGCGGCATGGACATCGAGGAGGTCGCTGCGTCGCACCCCGAGAAGATCATCCGCGTCACCGTCAACCCAGCGACCGGCTGGCAGGACAACCAGTCCCGCTCGCTCGCGAAGTCTCTCGGCATGACCGGCAAGGTCGCCGGCGAGCTCGGCAAGTTCATGACCTCGCTGACGCGCGCGTACGAGGAGCTCGATTGTTCGCTGCTCGAGATCAACCCGCTGATCACCACGAAGGACGGCAAGGTCATCGCGCTCGATGCGAAGATCAACTTCGACGACAACGCGATGTTCCGGCACCCGGAGCTCGAGGAGATGCGCGATCCCAACGAGGAGGATGCGGCGGAGCAGGAGGCCAAGAAGTGGGACCTCTCGTACATCTCACTCGACGGCAACATCGGCTGCATGGTCAACGGCGCCGGTCTCGCGATGTCGACGATGGACATCATCAAGTTCTATGGCGGCGCGCCGGCGAACTTCCTCGATGTCGGCGGCGGCGCCACGGCCGAGAAGGTGACGGCGGCGTTCAAGATCATCACGAGTGATCCGGACGTGAAGGCAATCTTCGTCAACATCTTCGGCGGCATCATGAAGTGCGACACGATCGCCGAGGGCGTCATCAAGGCGGTCAAGGAGACGGGTCTCAAGCAGCCGCTCGTCGTGCGCCTCGAAGGCACGAACGTCGAGCTCGGTAAGAAGATGCTCGCGGACAGCGGGCTCAACATCGTCAATGCGGCCGACATGGCCGATGGCGCACAGAAGGCCGTGAAGGCCGCGAAGGAGGCCCGCTAATGTCGGTCCTCGTCGGTATCGATACGCGTCTCGAGGTCCAGGGCATGGGCACCGCCGGTGCCTTCCACGCCAAGCAAATGGTCGAGTACGGCACCAAGGTCGTCGCCGGCGTCACGCCGGGCAAGGGCGGCAGCAAGGTCGCCGGACTCGAGCAGGTGCCGATCTACGACACCGTCGAGGAGGCCGTGCGGCTGCAGCACGCGAACACCAGCGTCATCTACGTGCCGCCGCCGTTCGCCGCGGACGCGATCCTCGAGGCTGCGGCGGCCGGGATCGATACGATCATCTGCATCACCGAGGGCATTCCCGCCCGCGACATGATCAAGGTCAAGTACGTGCTCGACCTCGAGTACCCCGGCGTCGTCCTCGTCGGACCGAACTGCCCGGGCGTGATCACGCCGGGTCAGTGCAAGGTCGGCATCATGCCGGGCTACATCCACAAGCCGGGCGGCGTCGGCGTGGTGTCGCGGTCCGGAACGTTGACCTACGAGGTCGTCGGCCAGCTCACCAAGCTCGGTCTTGGCCAGTCGACCGCGATCGGCATCGGTGGTGACCCGGTCAAGGGCACCGACTTCATCGACGCACTCGCCTGGTTCGCGAACGACCCCGGGACGTCCTCGATCTTCATGATCGGCGAGATCGGCGGCGACTCCGAGGAGCGCGCCGCACAGTTCATCAAGGACAACATCGACAAGCCCGTCGCCGCGTTCATCGGCGGCCAGACCGCGCCCCCGGGCAAGCGGATGGGGCACGCCGGTGCCATCATCTCCGGTGGCAAGGGTGCCGCGGCCGACAAGATCGCCGCGCTCAAGGCGGCAAACATTGCCGTCGCCCCGACTCCCGCCGAGATGGGCGCGACGCTGGCCAAAGTCCTGGGCTAGCGTCCGACTTCGCGATTTTCGGCTACCATCCGCCGCATGGGTGGTTACCAGGCGGTCCTCCGCTACTGGCAGATTTGTGTATTGGTGGTCGTAGCGGCGTGCGGTGAGACGCGCGACACCCACGACTCTTCCGGGTCCGTAGGACCCGCGTCGTCCCTCGACATCACGCTCGCGCAGCAAGGAAGCGTGCGCGTGATCGTCGGGGTGAAGACGCCGTTCGTCGTCGAGGGCAAGCTCGATGACGTCGGGCGTGCGAACCAGCGCGGACGCATCGCAGGTGCGCAGATCGGAGCGCGTGCTCGGTTCACCGGCCACGCCGTGACGCACCTGCACTCGTTCGGCATGTCGCCGTTCATGGTCGTCCGCGTCACCGATCAGGCCGCGCTCGACATGCTTCGCGCGGATCCCGACCTCACCTCGATCAACGAGGATCGGGTCGCCGAGCTCACGCTCGACTCGTCGGTGCCGGTGATCGGCGCGCCGCAGGCGTGGACGGCGGGGTTCACCGGGGCGGGTCAGGCCGTTGCGATCATCGACTCGGGGGTGATGAACACGCACACGCACTTCACGGGCAAGATCATGTCCGAGGCATGCTTCTCCACGACCGACGCCAGTAGCTCTCAACGTCGCTGTGCCCGGGTGGAGTCGATTCGTCGACCCTTCCGCTCTCGGGCACCAACTGTCCGCTCTCCGTCGACGGCTGCTTTCACGGCACCCACGTGGCGAACATCGCGGCCGGTGCAAACGTCATCTACAACGGCGTCGCGAAGGATGGCTGGTTCGTCGTTCTCGTCGGGCTGCCAGGGTGCAACGCCGTGCGTGAGGTTCTTCACCTCGGATCAGATCCGCGCCCTCGAGCGCGTGCTCACGCTGAAGCAGGGCGGCACGCCGATCGCGGCCGTCAACATGAGCATCGGCGGCGGCCAGTACTTCGACCAGGCGACCTGCGACGCCGACGACGCTGCCGAGAAGACCGCGATCGATAACCTGCGCTCGGCCGGCGTGGTGACCGTGATCTCCAGCGGAAACTCTGGGTTCACGAACTCCCTCGGCTCGCCCGGATGCATCTCGAGCGCGCTCTCGGTTGGCGCGACGGTGGATGCCGACTCCGTGGTCTCGTTCTCCAACTCCTCGAGCTTCCTCGGTGTGCTCGCACCGGGCGTCAACGTGACGACCGCCGTCCCTAACTCGACGACCGCGGTCGCCTTCCTCGACGGCACCTCGATGGCCTCCCCGCACGTCGCGGGCGCGGTCGCCGTGCTCCGGTCAGCGTTCCCAACGCTCACGGTGGATGACGTGATCGACGCGCTGAAAGCGACCGGGCTGCCGATCCTGGACACCCGCAACGGCATCACGAAGCCTCGGGTCAACGTGTTCGCGGCGATCCAGTACATCCAGAATGCCGTCGCCCCGGTGACGTTCTCACCACCCGGTGGTGCCTTCGCAACAAGGTCACCGTCACCCGGTACGGCGATAGCGCGGTGCTCGCGGAGCACACGATCACCGTCAACGTGGCAGCACCGCCGAAGTCGAACGATGGATGTCAGGCAGCGCCGTCGCCGGCAACGGGTGCGCTGCTGCTGTTCGGGCTCGCGTTCGTGCTCCGGCGCCGTCGCCGCTAGAGGATGATCGGGCCTCCGCAGCTATCCTCGCCGTCGCAGCCCTGAACGAAGTCCGTCTGCGACGGGCCGCCCGGCGCGCAGTCACCGGTGACCGAGAGGTCCTGCGCGATCGTCCACGTCGCGCCCTGATAGCAGCCGTGATAGCTGGTGACCGGGTGCACGCGCTTGTCGACGAGGTTCAGCAGCTGCTGGGTGTCGCACTCGCCGCCCGCGGCTGCGGGATAGGTGAAGCCGCAGCCATACGGATCACCCGCGTCCTTGTTCTCGCTGACGATCCGGATCCCGCGTGGCGCCTCGACGGTCTGCTTGTGAATACCGACGGCGTAGATCGCCTCGATCTCCGCGCCCGGCGCAACGCTGACCGTCCACCGGGTGCCTTCGTGCGCCGACAGCACGAGCGCGTGCTTGCCGGGCCGGTCGACCCGCACCGAAGCCGCGCCGTGGTTGCCCTGGTAGATGCCGATGACATGCGTCTCGATCGAGCCGCACTCACCGGGCGCCTGCGTGAGGGAGGACGAGGAGGAACCTTCATTCGTGGCGCAGGCGGCGACCGCGGTCAGGGCCAGGACACCGGGCAGAGTGACGAGCTTCATGGTGACGACCCTCTCAGCAACCTACGGACCAGCCGAGCGACGCGCCAACCTCGCGGGACCGCTCGCGTGGCAACTCGAGGAGCCACCGTTCGCCCGGTGACCAGGTTCACCAGCGCTGCGAATCTCACTCCCTCACGAGCGGTGCCCGACAGCGTCTGTCATGTCAGCCCGTGCTAGAAGGCCAGCCATGAAGTGGCTCGTCACCGGCGGCGCCGGGTTCCTCGGGATCAACCTGATCCGTCACCTGCTGGCGCGCGGTGATTCCGTGGTGTCGCTCGATCGCGAGCCGTTCGACTATCCCGAGCGCTCGAAGATCACCGAGGTCCGCGGTGATATCCGCAGCCAGTCGGATGTCGCGCGCGCCGCTGTTGGCTGCGACGTGGTGGTTCACGCCGCCGCCGCCCTGCCGCTGTATCCGCCCGACGAGATCCACACGATCGACGTCGATGGCACGCGCACGGTGATCGAAGCGACCGCACCGCGCCGCGTGGTCCACATCTCGTCGACGGCCGTGTACGGCGTGCCGGATCATCACCCGCTCGTCGAGACGGATCGCATGCACGGCGTGGGGCCGTATGGGATCGCGAAGGTCTCCGCCGAGGAGGTGTGCCTCGCCGCGCGCGCCGCCGGTCGCGAGATTCCGATCCTGCGCCCGAAGTCGTTCGTCGGCCCCGAGCGGCTCGGGGTGTTCGCGCTGATGTACGAGTGGGCGCGCGAGGGCCGCGACTTCCCGATCCTCGGGCCCGGCAGCAATCGCTACCAGCTGCTCGACGTAGCGGACCTGTGCACCGCGATCGTGCTCGCCGGCACGCTGCCCGCGGCGCGCGCGAACCAGACGTTCAACGTCGGCGCGTCGGAGTTCACCACGCTGCGCGAGGACTTCCAGGCGGTGTTCGATGCCGCCGGGCACCAGCGCCGCATCCGGTCGCTTCCGGTGGCGCCCGCGCTGTGGGCGCTGCGCGTGCTCGAGCGCGCGAAGCTATCGCCGTTGTATCCGTGGATCTACGAGACCGTGACCGAGGACTCGTTCGTCTCGATCGACAAGGCGCGCACGGTCCTCGACTGGGAGCCTGCGTTCTCGAACAAGGCCGCGCTGGTCCGCAACTACGACTGGTACTGCACCAACGTCGATCGCCTCGGCGCGGCGGGCGTCACGCACCGCGTGCCGTGGAAGCAGGGAGCACTCGCCCTCGCCAAGCTTGCCTTCCCCCGCCACGCCTAGTAGCTTCCCGCGTCTTTTACCTTCGCATTTACAGGAGTTACCTCATGTCCCTCGAGCGTACGTTTTCGATCATCAAGCCCGACGCTGTCGCCGCGAACAAGATCGGCGGCATCACCGCCAAGTTCGAGGCCGCGGGTCTGCGCATCCTCGCGTCAAAGATGGTCCGCCTCAGCGAGACCCAGGCGAAGGCGTTCTATGCGGTGCACAAGGATCGCCCGTTCTACGGCGACCTCGTGAAGTTCATGACCGAGGGCCCGGTGATCGTGCAGGTCCTCGAGGGCGAGGGCGCGGTCGCGAAGAACCGCCAGGTGATGGGCGCGACGAACCCGGAGAAAGCCGACGCCGGCACCATCCGCAAGGAGTTCGCCACGAACATCGAGCGCAACGCGGTTCACGGCTCGGATGCTCCGGAGACGGCGAAGGAGGAGATCGCGTTCTTCTTCTCGACCGCAGAGCTCGCCGCGCTCGGCCGCTAACGAATCGGGCCCGCGTTCGAGAAGTGGGTCTGCACGATCTTCCACGTCTCACCCTCGCGGACTAGCACCGCGAGCACGCGGAACGTCTGCGAGACATCGGTCGCCGCCTGGCTCTTCTGGGTATAGACCACGTTGACCGCGGCCCAGCCGACGGTCTTGCTCGACTCGGCGACGCGCGCGGCGCCGCCGTCGAGCTTGAGCTCCGAGCGGAGGCGACCGAACAGTCGTTTGATCGCGGCGCCACCGACGACACGCTCGCCGGGGCCGCTGCCAAAGTTGAAGCCGTCCTCGCGCTCGCTGCGCGCATCGGCAAACGCCGCGCGCGAGGCAAAGGCGGCGCGCACGGCCTTGTCGAGGTCCGCGCTGCCGTCGTGGCGGTTCGGGACCGCAGCGGCACGCGGCAAGGTTCCGAGGATCGCCATGCGCACGGCGGTGGAATCCGCGACGGGCCGCCCCCAGTGCACGGCCTGTACGAGCCACTTGCCGTCGGCGAACTTCGCGAGCTGCGTGATCGTGATCCGGCGTGTCCCGATGTCGCCGCCGGTCAGCTCGAGGTCCTCCGCGGTCCATGCGTGATCTTGTTCGCCGCCGACCGCGAGGAACTTCGACTCGACGGTGAACCCGCCGGGAGGCGCATCGCCGATGTGCTTGACCAGCATCTCCTCGATCGCGACGCGCCCCTCGACGACGTCCTCGCCATCGATGCCGAAGGCAAACGCGGTGGGTGACAGGGTCAGCGCATACGCCTTCGCATCGCCCTTCGCGATCGCCTCGCGCTGCGCGCTCACGACCTGGCGGATCGGCACCGTTGGTACGGGCGCGATCACGGTGGGCGGTGCCGCGGACCCGGAGCCGGCGGAATTGCTCCCCGACCCAGCACTGACGACGACGTCGGGTCCTGGCGCGGCCGATCGGGATCCCGTGCTCGAACCCGAGCCTCCGGAGGTCGGCGAACCAGTACTGGCGGGCCTCTTGGCCCCCGACGTGACCAGCACGCCGATGCCGGCGCCAAGGCCGATCGCGAAGCCACCGAGCGCGATGTAGATCCTGCGCCGCGACCTCGCCTCCTCGGCCGGCGGGCGGATGATCATCATCGTCGTGTGCCCGGTCGCCTTGTGCGGCGTCCAGCCGCGATTCGTCGACGCGGCCGTCGGGATGATCGGCTGCATCGGATCGGTCGGGCCCTCGTCGAGGTGCGCCGGCGGCGGCGGCGCACCCGGCACGGTGGGCAGCGCCGTCGACGACGGGCCGGCCTCCATGGCCTCCCGGAAGGCCTTCGCGTAGTGCAGCGCCTGTGGGATCGACGCGAGGCACATCGCCGCCGTCACCAGCATGATCACCGCGGCCACCACGAGGATATCGGCGATCATCTGCACGTCCGAGTCGGGCAGGACGCGGAGGATCGCGCGCACCGTGTCGTAGTCAATGACGAGCAGGATGATGCCGAACGTCGCATCGAGCGCGGCGCTGGCGAGCAGACTCAGCAGCCCGCCGCGCGCCATCAGCCCGCCGAACACGAGCGCGCCCATCGAGCCCGCCGCCCACCCGATCACGAGCCCCACCCCACCGCTCTTGTTCTGCTGCACGAGCACGAACGCGATCGTGCCGAGGAGCAGGCAGGCTGCCGCGCACAGCTGCGTCAACACGCCTGCGGGGCGCAGCAGGAAGCGCCGCGGCTCGGCCTGCTCGGTCACCCCGAGATCGTACTACTACTCGACGGGGGGCGCAGGCGGCGGACCCTTGCGGATCCGCAGCGGAACCACCGGGGAGCCATTCGAGCGATTCGCGAGTTGCCCGCAGGCAGCATCGATGTCATCGCCCTTCGGGATCCGCAGATACGTCGACATCCCGAGGCGCTTGCACTCGTTCTGGAAGGCCTGGATCGCCGCCGCCGACGGCCGCTGGAACACGGCCTCGGGGTGCGGGTTGTACGGGATGATGTTGACCTTGCACTTGAAGCCGCGCAGCAGCTTCGCGAGCTGGCCGGCATCGGCGAGCGAGTCGTTGACGCCGGCAAGCAGGACGTACTCGAACGTGATCCGCCGGCGCTGCTCGAGCGGATACGCCTTGAGCGCCGCGAGCAGCTTGCCGATGTTCCACTTGCGGTTGATCGGCATGATCATGTCGCGCACGGCATCGTTGGGCGCGTTGAGCGAGACAGCCAGGTTCGGACGCACGGTCTCGTTGCCCAGCCTCTCGAGCTTCGGCACGAGTCCCGAGGTCGAGACGGTGATCCGACGCTGCGCGAGCTTCGCGCCCTTGTCATCGGTAAGGATGCGCAGCGAGGTGATGAGGTTGTCGTAGTTGTGGAGTGGCTCGCCCATCCCCATGTAGACGATGTTCGAGATCCGCGCGGTCGGATCGACCTCGGCGAGGAGCCGGCGGCCAAGATAGACCTGGTCGACGATCTCGCCCGCGTCGAGGTTGCGCTTCAGGCCCATCTTCGCGGTCGCGCAGAACTGGCAGTCGACGGCGCAGCCGACCTGCGACGAGATGCACTGGGTGACGTGCTCGCCCATCGGGATCAGCACGCTCTCGATCGACGCCCCGTCGCGCGTGGTCAGCCGCAACTTGCGCGTGCCGTCCTTCGAGGTCTGGACCTCCGCAACCTGCAGGCAGCCGATCACCGCGACCTTCGCCATGTCGTCGCGGGTCTTCGGCGACAGGTTCGTCATCTCGTCGAACGTGCGGGCGCCCTTGTCGTGGACCCAGCGCCACACCTGCTCGCCCCGGAACCGCGGCCAGCCATTCGCCACGGCGAACGCCTCGGCGTCGTCGAGGGTCATCGTGCGAAGGTCGGGCTGCGTGTCCACGGCCGCCCTAGCTACCACGATCGGAGACGATCGGGGACGCTTACTTGACGGTGACCGTGACCTTGGAGTTGAACGCTTCCGCGAGCTTGGCAGCCTTGAACGCGGGCTCGAGCACCTGGCGAACACACGCGTCGGCGGCCTGCTCCGGGGTGCCCGCAGGGGCGGTAGGGGCATCGAGCTTGAGGATCCACGCCCCAGTCTCGTCCTCGTACTCCGACTGGATGAAGCCGGACTTCACGCCGATGGTCACCGCCATCGCGTCCTTCTTGCTCGCGCTGTTGTAGGCCTCCCAGCAGCTCACCAGGGCGGACTTCTGCGCGCTCAGTGCCTCGCTCATCGCGCTGAAGCTCTTCGCCGGCTGCGGCACCGCGCTGACCGCGACGACGAGCTTCTCGGTCGCCGGCTTCGCGGCACCCTGCGTCAGATAGCGATCGGCCGTCTTCGCACCGCCGAGCAACAGAGGATCGAGGCCCGCATCGGAGAGCTTCGCGAGCTCGCCGAGCGCCGACCACCGGAGCTCGCTCGCAGCGGGCAGCGCGAGAATGCAGCGATGGAGCACGCGCGCGCCGAGCTCGAGGTGTTCCTTGTTCGAACGCGCGCCCGCGAGCGCTGTGCCGTACTGACAGTCAACGTCGGGCGGCAACGGGATCTTCTCGGAGTCGTAGTGGCCGAGCGCCGAGACGAAGGCGTTGATCGAGGCTTCCATGTCGCCGCGGTGATACGCGAGCTGCCCGAGTGACGCGTAGTAGTCACCGACAGTGGACCGCGCCATCCGGCGGCACGTCTGAGCGAAGCAGCGGAGCTCGTCGGCGCAGTGCATGCTCGCACCGCAGCTCTCGTACTCCTTGGACTTCTGCTCGGGGCGCGGCGCCGCGCTCTGCGGATCCGATGCCGTGGCCTTGGAATCACATCCGGCGAACAGCGCCAACACGCAGATGATCGAAGCCCTCATGGTGCGACGATACACGAGCTGCGACCGGCAGTCGCGACCGAGGATAACGCACGATGTCGAGGTGCCAGACCACGCCTCCGACGAGGAGCGCGATCGAGCTGGCCAGCGACAGGTGGACGCCAAGTAGCGCGCTCGGCGACAGGCACCACATCCCGAACCACAGCGTGCACACGCAGCCGAGGATCACCGCGGTCAGCGCCATCCGATGCTCGGAGAATCCGCGGCCGCCGACGGCCACGATCAACACCATGCCGACCGCGAGCTCGACGACCCCGACCGTTGGCGCGACGAGGAACACCGTGAAGCCGGCCAGCGCGACCAGCGTACCGAGCAGGCGCAGCGCGAGGATGCTCGCAATGACCGCACGCTGCGTGCGCGCATGGACCGCGATCGCGAATACCAGCCCGTAGAGGTACGGCGGCAGAAACGGCGGCAGCTCGAGCGGCACCACCTGCGACGTACCGCAGCCGCGGAGCGCCGGAAGGAACATGCACACGAACAGCAAGATCCCCGCGGTGCCGGTGACCGGACGATGACGCCGGCGGGTGGCGAACGGACGCACGTCCGGAAGCTCGACCGCGCGTGCGGTCGCGAACACATCACCCATCGGCGACTAGCCTCGCACAAATTTTGGAACGAAATTCGTCCGAATTTTTCGGAAGAAGATCAGTGCCGGCGAAGCAGCTCGCCGAGCGTCTCGCGTACTTGTGGGTTCGTCTCGATCTCGTGATGCTGCCGGAGGATCGGCAGCACGTCGGCGTTGTCCATCTGCGCGAGCGACTGATACGCGGCCTCGCGGAGGTTGCCGGTCTCCTGGCGAAGCACCATGACGAGGAACTCGCCGGCCTCGACGGTCTGGATCTTTCCGATCGACTGCAGCGCCGAGGTGCGCACGCGGGGATCGTTGCTCTCGCGATAGATCCGCGCGAGCGGGTTGAACGCGTGCGGGAAGTGCAGGCCGCCGATCGCGACGAGCGCAGCCTCGCGGACCTGCGCGTCTGGGTCGGCGAGCGCCTTGCGCACGATCACGAACGAGCGCTTGAAGTAGAGGAAGCGCAGCGCGCGCACGGCAGCGCGGCGGATCACAGGATCCGGCGCCGCGAACAGCTTCTCGAGCGGTGACAGCGCGGCGTACGACTGCAGCTCGCCGAGGAGCTCCGCGACGCCGACCAGGGTCTCGGTGTCGTTATCCTGCTTACGACTCTGCGCGTCGGCGAGCGTCAGCAGCACCACGAGCGCGCGGCGGCGGATGCCGTTCGGGTAGCGGAGATCGCCGACGATCGATGCGGCCACGGCGTACGGATCGCCATCCATCTCCCACTCGAGCAGATCGACGAACCAGATATCCGCGTAGGCGTGCTGCTGCTTGAGGTAGTCCGGCAGGCCCGGGAGCTCGACGGGCGGCGCGGCGAGCCCCTTGTACCGCTGCGCGATGGTGGAGAACCGCTTCTTCGCGCGCTCCGGTAGCTCGAGGCCCGCGAGCTTCTCGAAGCACTCGCGCACGGCCGGATAGTCACCGACGGCGGAGTGCTGCGAGGCGGCGGCGAGCAGCGCGTTCTCCGTCATCTGCACGGGGACGCCGGTCTCGACGAACTTGTCGGCGCAGCGCATCCAGGTCAGCGCGCTCTTGTGCTGGTAGTGCCGATCGTACGGCAGGCCTGCGCGCGCGGCGAACGCGGCGGCTTCCTGATAGAGCGTGGCCGCGGCGTGGAGCTCGGAGCGCTCGAGCGCGTACTTGATGAAGTCCTCGTAGTACTGAAGAACGTAGAACTTGAGGTTGTCGTCGCGGAGCACGCGGATGCAATTGACGTAGCCTTCGGCGAGGTTCTCGAACTGCGCGCTCTCCTTGCCGAGCTTGAGCAGAATCTGAAAGCAGTCGAACGCGCGCTCGAGCTCGCCGACCTGCTCGAAGTCATCAGCGACCTGCTCGAGCTTGCGCTGGCTCTCGATCAGCGCGCGGCGCGCCTCGGGAGATCCGGCCTCGAGCCGCACCGCCGCGAGGCCGTAGTTGAAGTGGATGAGCGCCGCCTCGTACGGGCGCTGCCCGAGCCCCGGGGCGTGGACGAGCCCCTTCCACGCGGCCGTGGCCTCCGTGAACTGCTTCGCCTTCTCGAACGAGACCGCCGCGTGTACGGGCAGCTTCGCCTGCTGGTACAGCGTCGCCGCCTCGGTCCACTTCTTCTCGATCTCGGCGAGCCGCGCGCGCAGGCCGAGGTGCTCGTCGGCGGTGAGCTGGCCGCGCGCCTGGTCGAAGTAGTGGAGATAGAGGTAGACGAACGCGGCCTCGCGCTGGCGGCCCAGGTGGCGATAGATGTCGCCGAGGCGCCGCAACCAGTCGTCGTACTCGTAGTTGATGACGTGGGTCTGGCCGATCAGCTCGCGGTAGTGCCGCTCGGCGTCGGCCCACCTGCCCTGCTGGACCAGCGCCTCCGCCTGATCCGCCGTCGACTCGATCGAGTTGAACGTGCGGCGCGCCATCGGATCAGCGCACCACGTTCATCCGGCGACTGACCGCTGGATCGGTGGGGAGCGTCTCGGCCTTCTCGGCGGCCGCCTTGCGGGTCTTCGTGGCGTCGCCGACGATGTCGAGAGCGCGGCGCTGCCGCTCGGCGCGGTTCGTGAGCACGTCGCCCGAGACGATCTGCTGGCGGTCGAGCATGGCGACGAACTCCGGCAGCTGATCGGTCGACGGCAGCACGATGACGCCGTACAGGAACGCCTGCTGCTTCAACGCGGACACCAGCTCGGGCTCGATATGGCACTGGCCGTGGGTGATCGTGTAGAGCACCACACGGCGCTTCTGCTCGCGGCGCAGGCGCGTGACCTCGACGAGGAGCTGGCGGAACACCTTGCCGTAGTTGCGGCCGCGCTCGCTGCGGAAGCTGAGCAAGTACGGCACCGGGACCTGGCCCGAGCGGCCGATCTTGACGGTCTCGTGGAGGCGCGAGTCAAAGAACCGGACCCAGATCTCGTCGCCCTCGAGCGTCAGCTTCTTGATCAGCGCGAGAGCGAGCCCGCGCGCGAACACCTGGCGCTGGCCGCGCATCGAGGCGGAGCAGTCGATCAGGATGTACTGCAGCCGCCGCTCGTCCTCGCGGGACTTCTCGCGGCCGTAGTAGAGAAGCTCGTTGTCGACGACCTTCTGCTCGAAGATCTCGCGGTCGTACGCGAGCTCGGAGAGCACGAGCGAATCGATGTTGCCCTTGCGCTCGATCGACGCGTAGCCATCGACGGCGAACGTCTGCGCGCCGGTCGAGCGCCGCGTCTCGAGCACGCTCGGGAGGAGATCGAGCGAGAAGTTCGCGACGTCGTTCGCCTCTGGTGATCCGAGTGCGGCGAACAGGTCCACGAGATCGATCGCGCCACCGAGCGCCTCGGAGCCCGATGCGCTGTCCTCCTTGAACAAGCCGAGGAGGCGCACCGTATCGAGATCGATCAGCTCGACCTGCGTGTAGATGTGCATCGACTGCGCTTCGATGTGCTCGATGAAGCCCCACAGGCTGCGCGCGTCGAAGTCCTTGAAGTGATCGGCATAGTCGATCTCGCCGAGAATGCCGAGATCGAGCGGCAGCGGCTCGGCACCCGCGGCCTTGGTGCGATCACGCCAGCGATTGAACGTGTCGCCGAGAATGCGCGACAGCAACACCGCGACCATCTCGTCGCGCAGCCGGAGACCTGCCAGCCGCTCGGTGACCTCGGACTGCGTGATGTTCTCGAGCAGCCGGCGGTACTTGTCGAGCAGCGGCTTCATGCCCTGCGGGAGCTGCAGCCGGGCGAGCTGCGCCTCGCGGGCGCGGATCACGTAGCCGCCGGCGCCGCGCGTCATCGACAGCATCACGCCGATGTCGTGGATCACGAACAGCGGCAGGTACACGCCCATCCGCGCGAGCGAGTTGCTCCAGGCCGCGGCGCGCACGATCGCCATCGGCGTATCGACCTGGACGTGCGACAGCGCCATCGTCGCGACCTGGCGCGCGAGATAGCTGCGACGACGTTCGCCCGGAATCGGCACGGAACGCAGGCTAGCACGTGATGTGCGGACGTTTCCTAACCCTGTCAGCCAGGTGGCGCCGTCGGGGATCCGCGTCACCATGACCATGGTGCGCGTCCCCGCCCTGCTCCTCGCCATGACCCTCGCTCCCGCGGTTGCCGTCGCCGACCCTCCTGGGGCCTGGAAGGTCATGTCGTACAACGTCAACTACGGGAACCCGGACGTCAAAGGCACGCTCGACGCCATCGCCGCCGAGGACGCCGACGTGGTTCTTCTCCAGGAGATCGATCGCGGCTGGCAGGACGCGCTCGCGAAGCGGTTCGCGAAGCTCTACCCACACCAGGTGTTCCGCCTCCATCGCCGCAGCGCCGGCGGCCTCGCCGTGCTCTCGAAGCTGGCCATCTCCTCGGAGGCTCTGGTTCCCACCCCACCCGAGGGCTGGTTCCCGGCGCAGCGCGTGGTGATCGCCGGCCCGCTCGGCCCCGTGCAGATGCTGAACGTCCACCTGCGCCCCGCGATCGAGGGCGGGAGCTGGATCCGCGGATTCCAGACCACACCGCCGCACCGCCTCGAGCAGATCAAGGCGTTCTGGCCCGCCCTCGAGAAGGACGTCCCCACGCTCGTCGCCGGGGACTTCAACGAGGACACCTACGGCACCGCCGTGCAGTTCGTCGAGACCCAGGGCCTGACGCGGGTGGCCACGAAGGGACCGACCACCTGGCGCTACGAGCGGATCGCCGACGGCAAGCCATTCACGCTCCTCGCGATGAACATCGACCACGTCATGCTGGACGGCCACCTCGCCGCCACCGACGCCCGCGTCCTCGACGCCGGCGCCTCCGATCATCGGCCCGTCGTCGTCACCCTCACCAAGAAGTGATCTAGGCTGCGGTCATGACCGTGAACCTCTACGACGCGACTGTTCCGATCTTCACGAAGCTCCTCGGCGGCACCAGCAAGTGGCTCGACAAGGCCGCCGCGTACGCCGAGGCGCGCAAGTTCGATCTCGAGACACTGCTCCAGGCGCGCCTCGCCCCCGACCAGTACCCGCTCGTGCATCAGTTCCAGGCTGCGTGCGACAACGCGAAGTTCGCGTGCGCGCATCTCTCCGGGACGAAGCCGCCGAGCCACCCGGATACGGAGAAGACCGTTGCCGAGATCCGCGCGCGCGTGGCCACGGTGATCGACTTCATGGCGACGCTCAAGCGCGAGGACTTCGCCGGCGCCGAGGAGCGCCCGTGCAAGCACTCGTGGATGCCGGCGGCGCTGCGTGGTGGTGATTACCTCGACCACTACATCCTGCCGAACTTCCACTTCCACCTGACCACCGCGTACTCGATCCTGCGCCACAACGGCGTCGACCTCGGCAAGCAGGACTACATGGTCAGCCTGCCGTTCCCGACCGCGTAGGCAGCTTCTACTCGACGGTCACGGTGCCGTTCTTGATGTGGATCTTCGCATCGCCGGTGAACTTCACGTCGCCTTTGTCGGTGTGAAGGATGCAGGGCGTCGAGCCCTGGATCGAGACCGACGAGGTCTTGCTGTGGTCGAACGTCACGGAGTAGTCGCTCCCCGAGCACGTGGCTTTCCAGGTGTAGTCCTTGGAGTCCTCGTTGTAGTAGCGGAGCGTCATCGACGCGTGCGCGACGGTGGCGGTGAATAGGATTGCGGCGATGGAGAGGGCGGGAATTGCGTGCTTCATGTGGGTCCGGACGAGCCGCGTGACCGCGGGTCGCCCGATAGAACACGCCATCCGCTGCTAGCGAGCGGCGAGCTTGTTCGCGCCGATGTGCACGAGGTAGCTGCGCAGATGAGACTTGCTCGCAAGCGCCTCCTCGGCGCCGGCGGTGCGCATCATCGCGTTGGCCACGGGATCACTCGAGATCCCGATGATCTTCGCGCGGCAGCCCGCAGCGCGCAGCTCACGGGTGGCGGTGGCGCCATCCTTGCGACCGGGGCCCATCGCGTAGTCCATGAAGATGACGTCATAGCGGCCGCGGGCGCAGACGGCGACGGCGTCGTCGGCATGCGGGAACACGGCGACCTCGCAGCCCGGGATGTGAAACTGCTCGCCGCGCGCGGCGACCACGTCGTCGAAGATCGCGACCTTCAAGGCCGGTAAGGGGTTCGCGACCGAGGCGGGGATCATGGCTGCCTAGAGGCCGAACTTCGACGAGGCGAACACGGTCTCGAGCAGCTGGTCGACCTCGCGGATCATGCGCGCCGCTGCGTCGCCCGGCAGCGCAGCGAGCGCGACCTTGATCTCGTTGAGGTTCTTGAGCTGACTGAACAGCTGGATGTCGGAGAGCTCGGTGCCGCTCGTGAGCAGCTCGCGGATGAGCCCGAGCTCGGTGAGCAGATCGTCGAGCGACGCCGACGGACCGATGAATCGGCGCTCGTCTGGATGCTCGCGGTAATAGGAATCGACGACCGGGTTCACGATCTCCTCGAGGAGCTCGACCTGATCGAGGTTGTTCCAGATGTGGCGCAGGATGAAGAAGTCGCCGTCGTGGACGCGCGTGCGGCCATCGAACACCGCGGAGGCGGCGAACAGCTTGAGCAGCTTGACCGCGCGGCGATCGGAGACGGAGATGCCCTCGGACCGGATCTGGAAGACCAGGCCCTTGTACTTGGTGAGGAACTCCTCCGGGAACACCATGAACTTGTCGAAGTTCTGCTGGATCTGGCGGAGGTCGCGCGACGAGATCACGGGGCGGAGCTCGCCCATCGGCTTGCCCTGCGCATCGACGCCGCGCCCGGTCATCTTGCGCAACTCGAGGGACACGCCCTTCTTCATCAGCTCGTGGAAGTGATAGCTGTCGAGGTTGTCGGACAGCACGCGCACGAGGAAGCGGTCGAACATCGCGGCGAGGTTCTCGTCGTTCGGGACCTCGTTCGACGCGGCGTAGAGCGAGATCAGCGGCACCTGGATGACCTCGGGGCCGTTCTGGAACTTGCGCTCGTTGATGACGTGGAGCAGCGAGTTCAAGATCGCGGAGTTCGATTTGAAGATCTCGTCGAGAAAGACGATCTCCGCCTGCGGCAGCATGTGATCGAGGCGGCGCGTGTAGCGACCTTCGCGGAACGCCGCGATATCGACGGGTCCGAACAGCTCGTTCGGCTCGGTGAAGCGCGTCAGCAAGTACTCGAAGTACTTCGCGTCGATGAGCTTCGCGAACATGTCGATCATGGCCGACTTCGCGGTGCCCGGCGGGCCGACGATGACCATGTGCTCGCCGGCGATGGCGGACACGGTCATCAACCGGATGATCTCCTGCTTGTCGAGGAACTGCGAACCCATCTGGCGCGCGAGGTCCTGGAACGAGGCGGAGGCCCGCGCGACATCGACGGCAAAACTACGCGGAGGACTGGGCGGGGCGACCATGCAGGCAGGGCCACATTACCCGAAAACCGGGCCTGTCTAGCCGGGCCCGTCTATTGATCGACGCTCGTGCGCCGCTAGGAGCGCGTAGGTCATAGACCTGCGCGCTCGGCAATCCGCAGTGCCGGATGCGAACCGGAGTCCGCTGGTTCAGGTGAGCCCCAAAGGCCCCGAAGGTCCCGAAGCAGAGTCTTCTCCAGCAGGAGAAAGCCT
>JBBRBG010000050.1:0-49042 GCA_038206055.1 Haliangiales bacterium | reverse complement strand
CATCACGGGAGCGAGCTCGGGCATCGGTGCAGCCCTCGCGCGCGAGCTGGGCCGCGCCGGTCACACGCTGACCCTCGTCGCCCGCCGGCGCACTCTCCTCGATGGCATCGCCGCCGAGCTCGGCAACCGCACGCTCGTCGTCGAGCACGACCTCGCGAACCCGGATCGCGCTACCGCGTGGCTCGCCACCGCCGAGGCCGCCCACGGCCCCATCGACGTCCTCGTCAACAACGCGGGCATGGAGAACACCGGTCCCACCGTCGACGCCGACCCGGCCGTTTGCCGCAAGATGATCGACCTCAACCTCACCACGCCGCTCCTCCTCGCGCGCGCTCTGCTCCCCGCGATGACCGCACGTGGCAACGGCATGATCGTCAACGTCGCCTCGGTCGCCGCCCTCGTTGCCCCGCCGATGCAGGCGTACTACGGCGCCTCGAAAGCTGGCCTCGCGATGTTCTCCGAGACCCTCCGCGGCGAGCTCGCGGGCACCGGCGTCCACGTGCTCACCATCTATCCCGGCCCGGTGAAGACCGCGATGGCGGAGGCTGCGCTCGACGCTTACGGCGGCCGCGACAAGGTCCCGCCCGTCCCCGAGGGAACGCCGGAGGAGCTCGCCCAGCTCATCCACAAGGCGATGCAGCGCCGGTCGCCCCGCGTGATCTACCCCCGCATGTACACCGCCGCGCGCTGGCTCGGTCCCGTCGCACGAGCCCTCGTCAATCGCTTCGCACCCCGTAGACCGCTCCGCTGATCGCCGGTTGGCGTCGACTAACCTAGGTCGAGCGCTGCGCCGCGGGCTGCCCCGCGCGAAACAGATTATGCGCCGTCGTCACCAGCGCGACGTGCGAGAACGCCTGCGGGAAGTTCCCGACGAGCCGCCGCGCCTTGACGTCGTACTCCTCCGCGAGGATCCCCACATCGTTGCGCAGCGCGAGCAGTCGATGGAACAGCGCTTCCGCGTCGGTGCGCCGGCCCGACATCAGCATCGCATCCGCGAGCCAGAAGCTGCACGCGAGGAACGTGCCCTCGCCATGTGATAGCCCGAGCTGCGTCTCCGATGGATCGTGCCGCATCACCAGCCCCTCGACGACAAGCCGCTTCTCGATCGCCGCGATCGTCCCGACCACGCGCGGATCACCGATCGGCAAGAACCCCGTGGTGGGCAGCAGTAGCAAGCTGCCGTCCAGCCGCTTCGATCCGAACGACTGCACGAACGATCCGAGCTCCGCATCGAAACCCTTCGCGCACACCTCCGCGTGAATCTCGGCAGCGACGGCCGCCCATCGATCCACCGCTCCCGCGAGCTTCGCCTCGTTCGCGAGCTTCACGCCGCGATCGAACGCGACCCACGCCATGATCTTCGAGAACGTGTAGTGCTGCGGCTCGCCACGACTCTCCCAGATCCCACGATCCGGCTCGCGCCACACCGTCTCGAGGTGCGCGAGCAACTGGCGCTGCACGGCCCACGCAGCCGCATTGTTCGCGACGCCGCCGCGATGCGCCTGATAGAACGCATCCATCACCTCGCCATAGACGTCGAGCTGGAGCTGCGAGTGCGC
This sequence comes from Haliangiales bacterium, assembly GCA_038206055.1. Taxonomy (GTDB): domain Bacteria; phylum Myxococcota_A; class Polyangia; order Haliangiales; family Haliangiaceae; genus JABFXX01. The sequence continues at coordinate 47,483 of JBBRBG010000050.1, read as the reverse complement.
GGCATTTCCGATCCGTACCGGCCTCGAGCCCTCATACCCCGGCAGATGTGCGAGCTCGTGCTCGTACAGCGCGCGTTCTCCGGCGAGGCCGTACATGATCTGCGCCTGCTCTGGTGATCCGGCCACGGCGCGCAGCAACCAGTCACGCCACGCCGTGGCTTCGTCGTAGTAGCCGCCGTTCATCAGCGCGAGCAACGAGAGCGTTGCATCGCGCAACCAGCAGTAGCGGTAGTCCCAGTTGCGCGTGCCACCGAGCGTCTCGGGCAAGCTCGTCGTCGGCGCGGCGACGATGCCACCGGTCGGCGCGTACGTCAGGCCCTTGAGCGTGATCAGCGAGCGCATGATCGTGGTGCGCTCCTCGCCCGGCGGCACCGTCGATCGCGCGGCCCACTCGGCCCAGAACTTCTCCGCATCCGCGAGACCCTGATAAGGATCCTCTGGCCCCGGCGGCGCGAGATGCGAGGCGCGATGCGTCAGCGCGAACGGCACCGATTGCCCCGCGGCCACGTCGAACTCGCCGACCGTCTTCTTGTCGACGCCCTCGAGCGCGACCGGCGTGCGCAGCACGAGCTGATCCGGCCCCGCGATCGCGCGCAGCGATCCATCCGGCAGTCGATGCACCCACGGCACGATCGCGCCGTAACCGAACCGAATCACCAGCTCCGTGCGCATCCGCATCACGCCGCGCTCGCCATACACGATGCGCACGAGGTTCGTGTCACCGCGCCTCGGCGGCATCACATCAACGATCACCACCGCCGCATCCACCGTCTCGAAGCGCGTCTCGAGGATCAGCGACTCACCGCGGTATCGGCGCTGCACCATCGTCGCCGACAGATCAGCGGGCGCGAGGATCCACCGGCCGTAGGCCTCGCCGCCCAGGAGCGACGCGAAGCACGCCTCGGAGTCGAAGCGCGGCCAGCACAGCCAGTCGATCGATCCGTTGCGTCCCACCAGGGCCGCCGTCTCGCAGTCGCCGATCATCGCGTAGTCCTCGATGGGGAGCATTCGCACGCAGTGTGCCGCAGACGCGCTAGTTGCCCGCTGCGCTTGCTCTCATCTCACGGTCGCGACGCTGTCGCGCGAGCACCGCGCAGATCGCACAGTCGTCCCCACTCGAATGGTCCGGTCCGAGCGCGGCGATCTCCGCGGCCTCCTCGGCCGTGACCTCCTGGATCTCGAGGCCCGGCCCGATGCTGTAGTAGCCGCCGGCTGTCACCGGCAACAGCATCGCCTCCGCCGCATCCAGCACGTCGCGCAAGAGCAGACTGTCCGAGACGAGCTGCATCCGCACGAGGAACTCGACGAGCGAAGTGACCGCCGGCGTGTCGAGGGTCCGCTCCACCGCCTCGATGTGTCGACGCAGCTCGTCGCCCTTCGGCTTGCTGCGCCATTTTCGTTGAAGTACGCCGCTCACGGCGCGAAGCGTGTCGAGGCCATCGCGAATTCTGTCTTGCATGCGACGATGCAGAGCAGCCTTCGTGCCGCAGCCAACGTCGCGAGATCACGCGCGCGATCCATGGCTCTCGTCCGCCGCTCGGACACCGCGCCCGCGCTGGAGACTCCAGACCGCATCGGGTATGACGAGGCATGCAGCGGATCTCCCTCCTCCTCCTCGCGATCATCGGCTGCAAGAAGTCCGCGGAGCCCGTGGCGACCGGCAGTGGCTCCGCCTCGGCGGTCGTCGTCGCTCCGGCGATCGATGCGGCCGCTCCGGATGCCGCGCCTCCCGCCGCGCCGACCGGCATCACGGTCGGCCAGGACGGGCTCAGCGTGATGCCGAGCTACAACCGCAAGGGCAAGTCCGACGAGGACACCGTCGCCGACATCCAGACCAAGCTCCCCGATCTCAAGGTCAGCTTCGAGGTCATGGAATACGCGAACGAACGCGAGGAGGGCTACTACAGTGCGAAGAAAGGCGCCGACGAGGTCGCGCAGTTCTTCCGCACCGAGGCCGATGGCGTCGATGTGCGCGTCACAGGCGCGATGTTCGCGACCACGGAAGGCGTGAAGCCCGGCGACAAGCTCTCGGTGTTGATCGCGAAGCACACCGATCTCGCGTGCGATGCCGTGGCCGATTCCGAGCTCGGCCTCCTGCAGTGCAAGAGCGCCGGGCTCCCGGGTCTCGTGTTCGTGCTCGATGCGGAGAACTACAAGGGCAAGCAGAGCGGCAAGCTCGCCATCGAAAAGCTCGTCGACCGTCGGATCTACATGATCGCCGCTGGCACCTAGTACACTCCGCGCGTGCACACCGAACCCATCGGCTACGACGTCGCGGGTACTCACTACATCGGCTACCTCGCATTCGACCCGACGTGCACCGAGCGGCGCCCCGGAGTTCTGATCTGCCACGAGGGCAACGGCCTCGGCCCACAGGTCAAGGAGCGCGCTCATCGCCTCGCGGATCTCGGATACGTCGCGTTCGCCGTCGACTACGTAGGTAACGGCGAGGTCCTGAAGGACATGCCATCGATGATGGCGAGACTCGGCGCGCTGCGCGGGAATCCGGATCACGTGCGCGCGCTCGCTCGCGCCGGCCTCGAGGTGCTGACCGCGCGTCCCGAGGTGGATCGAAAGCGCATCGCCGCCACGGGCTACTGCTTCGGCGGCACGTTCGCGCTCGAGCTCGCACGCTCCGGTGCGCCGCTCGCATGCGTCGTCGGGTTCCACAGTGGCCTCGAGACGGCGCGACCCGAGGATGCGAAGAACATCACCGGCAAGATCCTCGTCTGCATCGGCGCCGATGATCCGCTGATCCCACCGCCGCAGCGCCTCGCGTTCGAGACGGAGATGCGCGCCGCGAACGTCGACTGGCGGATGAACCTCTACGGCGGCGCGGTTCACGGCTTCGCGAACCCCCACGCGGGTGCGCTCGGCAATCCTGCCGTCGCGTACAACGAGCTCGCCGACAAGCGCTCGTGGCGAGCGATGCTCGATCTGTTTCAGGAGGCCCTGTGAACCGACTCTCGATCCTCGCGCTCGTCGTCGGATGCGCGCCCGCGGAGAAGCCCGTTGCTCCTGTCGCCCTGATCGCGCCGGAGCCCGATGCCGAGCCGAAGACGTGTCCCGTGCCTCCCACCGCGGACACTCCCCACGCGCCGATGATGCCGAGCTCTCTCGTCGAGAATCGGAGACTTGCCGGCGAGCGCGCGATCGGCCCCGATGACATGACCAAGGAGCACATCCACGACAAGGGCATCGCTGCGGTTCGGGCCGACGTGCTGATGTGCCTGGACGAGACCGGTGCACCGACGACGATCACGATGACCTCATCGTCGTGCGTGCCAGACTACGACGCGCGGATCCTCGAGAAGATGGCGGAGTGGCGGTACAAGCCGTTCGAGATCAGCGGCAAGTCGGCCGCTATCTGCACGACCGTCACATACGTCTATCGACAAGCGAACGTCCGCGCTGTTACCCCGAACGTCGTGACGCCCCGATCGCCCATCGTCGCGCCATGAAATGGTTCTTCGTCGCACTGCTCGTCGCCTGCGGGCCCGCGGAGAAACCCAGAGCGCCGCAACCCGAGCCAGAACCGCGCACGTGTCCCCTCCCACCGCCTGCGCCGACGGCATCAGCGTCCACGAGCTCCGCGGCGACACCGTCGGTCGAAGCCGCTCGCGGTCAGACTGTTCCGATCAAGCTCGTCGAGGGTCGACGCACCTCCGGCGAGAGATGGATCGTTCCCGACGACTTCACGAAGCAGCGGATGCTCGAGTCCGCTGATCCCGGCGTGAAGGCCGAGGTCCAGCTCTGCCTCGATGACAGCGGGAAGCCCGCGAGTATCAAGTTGATCTCGTCGTCGTGTCTGCCGAGCTACGATGCGCGAATCCTCCAGACCATGGCCGAGTGGCGATACCGTCCCTTCGAGATCGACGGACGGCCGACCGCGATCTGCACGACGGTGACGTACATCTACCGGCAGACCAACTTCCGCGCGCGACACGGAACCACCGGTCGGTTCTGATCGCATATCGTTCGGCCATGCAGATCACCGGCGCTTGTCACTGCACCGCGGTCCAGTTCGAAGCCGAGGTCGATCCAGCCACGACCTCGGTCTGTCACTGTACCGACTGCCAGATCCTCACGGCCACCGCGTTCCGCGTCTCGGTCCGCGCGCTGCCGAACACCTTGAAGTTCACGGTCGGTGTTCCGAAGGTCTACACGAAGACCGCCGAGAGCGGGCGCAAGCGCGAGCAGGCATTCTGCGGTGAGTGCGGCTCGTCGATCTACGCCACGTCGCCGGGCCCGGAGCCGAAGGTCTACAACGTCCGCACCGGCGTCATCCATCAGCGCGAGCAGCTCGCCCCCATCGGTCAGGGCTGGACGCGCTCGAAGCTGCCGTGGCTCGACGGACTCTCCGCACTTCCCGGCGTCCCGAAGGGCGGCTGAATCCGCTTTCGCTCGTGCGCATGTGCGCGGTCGTGCGGAGTGGCTCAGTCATCCAGGTCTCTCGTCGCACGCGCTTGGCGAGCGCCGCTCGACGGATCACGGTGACAGCATGAACACCACCGCCGCCCACAAGCTCTCCGATGCATCCTCGATGACCCTCGCGACGCGCACCATCGACGCCATCGATCGCGCGCACGCCCGCACCGCGGCGCGCCTGCACGAGGTTCGTAACGAGCTCCTCGAAACCATCGAGCGCGGCATCGATCGCGCGGAGAAGCTGGGCGCAAACGCGATCAAGCGTGCGCGCAAGAGCGTCAAGCGCGTCGACAAGGTCAGCGCCAACGTCGTCAACCGTGCGCAGGGCGCGGTCGGCCAGGCACTCGAGAAGGCCCGCCAGGCTCGCCCCCAGCACGTCGCATCGTAGGGCTACCCCGCGCTGCCTCCACGAAGACTCAACCAGCGAAGCGGAATCGACGCGTTTCGAAGGGTTAGCGCTGGCCCTGCAGTTGCTCGTTCTGCTGGGAATGCGTCCCCTCGTACTCTGTGCCCTGCTCGTCGGCTGCGGCTTCGAAGGCCGTCCGGTCGGTGCAGGGATGGTCGATGCGGCTCCCGGGATCCCCGATGCGAGCGTGGGGCTGACGTCGTCGACGTTCATCGCACAGCTGATCGCGCAGGAGTGCACCATCGCATTCGCCTGCAAGGCCCAGTACCCGGCGGGTTCCCAATCGTTCGACACGGCGTGGGGCACGGATCCGAACGATTGCCTCGTGACGGATCACGACGACCTGGCGCGCGATGCGATCGCTACGGCGATCACCTCCGCACCATCACGTTCGATCAGACGAGTGCCGAAGTGTGCCTCGCTGCGCCAGGTATCCCGAGCACCTGCTCGGTGCTGTTCGCGGACAACTACGACTGGGCCGACAGCTGCTACACCGCGCTGCTCGGTCACGTCGCCGACGGCGGCACGTGTACCACCGGCTGGGAATGCGCGCTCGGCTCGTCGTGCCGCAGCACGACCTGTTCGCGGTAGTAGCGGCTACGGCACAGCCTGGCCGGAGAAGTAGTACCGGCGAAGGTACCTGTCATTTCCCTTCGCGTAGTACCCGCTCGTCGCGAGCTTGCCGACCTCGCCGTCGATCCACGTCGTGTCGGGACGTAAGAACTTGCGCGCGAGGATGTCGGCCGGTGACGGGTTGTGCTTGAACGTGATCGATTCGCGAAATGCATAGTGCGCGTGCAGGCGCATGAACTCGCCGAGATAGATGTCGGCGAGATTCCGGTCGCCCTTGATGACGAGCATGTTCTCGTCATTGGTGACGCTCGATGCGTTCGAGAAGTTCGCCGAGCCGATCACGATCTTCGGATCGTCACCGAGCGGGTCGACCAGCATGTACTTCGTGTGGATGAACCGGACGTTCACCGCGCTCTGGATCCGGTCGATCTCGTCGAGCCAGCGATCGAAGTTATTGAGCGAGATGTTGTTGCCCACCGCTACCACGGTGTTGAGCCGCTTCCTCACTGCATCGACCTGCGCGGCCTGGATCTTGTACTTCGAGCCATTGCCCTTCTTCTCGAGCAGAGCAAACCGAAGCACCGCGTCCTTGTCCTTGTCGTAGACGGCAATGAACTGCTCGTCGATGCCGAACGCGAACGTCGCAAACATCGCTCCGTCCGACGCGCCCGCAAGATCCGCGTACCACGTGAGCGCGTCCGCCTTCTCGCGCGGTGAGAACACCGCCATCGTCCCGTCGTGGAACTCCGCGGGCGGCACCTGCACCAGCGCGTTTGCTTGCGTCGCCGTCTTCTTCAGAGTTTCGTCAACGTCGAGAATCTTCCAGTACTTCATGTACTGGCCCGCCACGCCGGCGATCCGGACGATGTGCGCGTTGTTCGAGTGACCGTAGATGCCGTTCTCGCTGAGGTTCGTAGAGCCGGTCCACACCTGCGCCGGCTTGCCAGCCTGAACAAGCACGAAGAACTTGTTGTGCGCGAACGAACCCGACTTCGTCCGCGGCTTGAGACTAGCGACCTTCGTGATCTCGTGGTTCGCGAACGCAGCCTCGTTCCCTTCGCGCTCCGAGTCACCGTCGTACAGCACCTTCACCACCGCCCCGCGCTTCGTCGCGGCGACCAGCGCATCGAACACGAGCTCGCTCTTGAACTCGAAGAAGGCGCCGTACAGCTCGTCGCCGTTTTCCGCCTGCTTGATGAAGTCGAGGAGCCCCTCGATCAGCCCGCGCGACAGCCAGTCATACGCGGCCTGACCGAACTCCTTCGGCGTCTGGTTCAGGAACCGCCGCGCGTACTCCTGAGATGCCACGGCCCCGCGGTTGAAGAACACCGAGTGTTTGCCCTGCGTGACGGACTCGGTCGTCACCGACACCGTCGCTGACGACCCGTCGGTGAGCTTCGCGAGATCGTTGTTCGCATTACAACGCGCGACGATCTTGTACGTGTATTCCTGCTCCACATCGACGGTGTTGTCCGCCCACTGGAACGCCTGCACCGGATGGCGATACGTGCTCACCGGCACACCCTGCGCGGGTTTCGGGTCGACGGCCTCGAGCGTCTTGAGGCCGCTCAGCCAGATCACCTCGCCATCTGACTTGCGCGTGCGTTGCACGGCGAACCCGATGACCTTGTCGGCCTCGAGCTTCTTGCGGTCGAGGTCCCAACCTAGCAACACCACATGCGTGCCCGCGATCGCGAGCGCCTTCAGATCTCCGTTGTGATCCGTCTTCCGCATCTATGCCTGCTTTCTGAGGACGAACCTCAGCTCCACCATCTCCGCGAGCGTCCCGTTGACCAACCGGCGCAGCTCCCGCACCTCCCGGCGGATCTCGCGCAGGCGCGCATGCGCATCGTGCGCGAGACCGCTGTCCACGAAGTCGAGGACAGCGGCCGCCTCGTCGGCGATGCCGTTTGCGAGGATCTCCGACGCCTTCAGGATGATGCCGTCCATCGAGTCGAGTTGCGTGAATGCCAGCTCGAGCTGCGCGAACTGCGTGCCACTTGTCAGTCGCTGGAACACCGTCTTCAGATCCGTCTCCCAGATCTCCCCGATGGTGCTGCAGTGCCCTCGCATGTTCGCGAGGTGCACGCGGGCGCTGTCACCCTCGAGCTCCACGAGCACGCTGCGGCCGTCCGTCGACAGCACGTCCGCGCCGAGCAGCGCCACGAGCTGTGCCTCGATTGCCTCGAAGCTCTTCGCGATCTCGGCAATCGCCTCGTGCAGGCGCGTACCTGCCAGCTCGCGTTGCTCCGCGGGTAGCCTCACGGCATCCCTGATCACCCCGATCGCGTCACGCAATGACGTGAGCCCGCCGATGAGCGAGCCCGCAATCCCGATCAACCCCATACGCCACCTCCCTTGTAGAGGTCGACACTACGACATCACGATGAGGCGAGGCGAGGCTTCACGCGTTTGTCACCCGCCGCATTTTGCTGCACCCGATCCAATCACTCCGTGACGACCAGCACCGCCGAGCCCTTCGGCGTAGAGCTGGATCATCGACCAGCTCGGGTTCTTCCTGGAGCATCGAGGTGCCGAGCTCTGCGTAGTCCTCCACGCCCACCACAGTGATCCAGGAAACCGCTCCCGCAACCGCGGAAGACGCTCCGTCACATCGCGGCCCGAGAGCCAGTCCACGTCGTGCAGCCCGAGCGCCACGGTGAGGCCCGACGCGCCTTCATTGGAGTCGAGCGCCACTTCTATGTGGCGGGCGCGTGCGTCATCGATCACACCCGCCTCGATCGACGGGCGCGCATCGAAGCGCACGCGCGCGTTCTCGAACGATCGCGCGATCGCGGCGGTGACGCCGAGGACGCGTAAGGCGCTCGCGATGCGCGCGTTATCGCCATCGACAAACGTGCAGCGAATCGAAGAGCTCGCCTGACGTCGCTTCGTAATCGCTTGCCACGGATCAGGCGATCAGTATCTCGCGCGTGATCGCGTGAGCGTTCGTACATCGCGAACACGCGCAGCTCACATGCAGATCTTTGCCGGTCTGGTTTCGGTGACATCGCGTGTCTCAGTGGCAACCGTGATGCGCTCGCGCGTGTCGATGGCTGACCCGTCACTAACCTTGGAGATCTGGATGAAACGCGTTTCTTGGTTGCTCAGCGCTGCTGTCATGTTCCCCCTCGTCGGATGTGGATCCGATGAACCTGCTCCAACGCAGGACGAAGCGGATCTACCCGCGTCTGCCGCCGCGCAGATCGAAGCCCTGCTCGCCGAGAAGGCCGCGCGCACGCCCGCGCAGCAGAAGATCTCGTCGGCGCTCCTGTACGAGCACAACCATCGCTTCGATGCCGTGCAGAACATCATCTCGAAGGATCCCGACAAGCGGATCACGCCGCTCGCCGAGCCCGATGCCCGCGGCCGCGTCCTCGTCGACATCCAGGGCGATCCGTCCGCGCTGCGCAACGAGATCATCTCGCGCGGTGGCGACGTCGTCGGAAACTCCACCGCGCACCAGAGCGTGCGCGCGTGGGTTGGCCTCGATCGTCTCGAGGATCTCGCCGGCATGGGAAGCGTGCGCTCCATCCGTCCCGCCTTCCAGGCCACCACCGATCGCGCCGACGAACCAGGAACGCACCGCCGCGCCGTCACGCGCAACGAGCGCGTCGCCGCCGTGCAGCGCGCACAGGAAGCGTGGTCCGCTCCCGTCGCCTCCGCTGCTGCGACCGGCTCGCAGGTCTCGCAAGGCGTACGAGCGCACGGCGTCGAGCGCGCGCAGAAATACTACAACGCCTACGGTAACGGCGTGACCGTCGGCGTCCTCTCCGATAGCGACGACTTCAAGGAGCAATCGATCGCCTCGGGCGATCTCCCCGCCGGCACGATCACGGTCCCCGGCCAGGACGGTCGCCCCGGTGGCGGTGAAGGCACGGCGATGATGGAGATCGTGCACGACATGGCGCCCGGCGCGAACCTCGTCTTCGCCAGCGCGTTCAACGGCCCCGAGCAGTTCGCCGACAACATCCGCGCGCTCCGCTTCACCTACCACGCAGACGTCATCGTCGACGACGTCTTCTACTACTTCGAGTCTCCCTACGCCGATGACATCATCGCGCAGGCAGTGCAGGACGTCGTCGCCGACGGCGCGCAGTACTTCTCCTCTGCCGGCAACAGCGGCAACTACAGCGACGGCACCTCCGGCACCTGGGAAGGCGACTTCAAGGGCGCGGGCACCCTCGCCACGCTGCCTTCCGGCTACACCGTCCACAACTTCGGCAACAAGGTCATCTCCGATCGCATCGAGAAGCGCGGCGGTCCGATCATCCTCCACTGGTCCGATCCGGGCACCCTCGCGGCGCCCGAGTCGTCCAACGACTACGACCTGTTCGTCCTCGATGCTGACCTGCGCAACGTCGTCGCCGCCTCGACGGATCTACAGGACGGCGCTGGCCTGCCGTTCGAGTACCTCGGCTTCACGATCCCCGCGGGCTTCCGCGTCGTGATCGCGAAGCACCCGAATGCCGAGACGCGCGCGATCCGCACCGTGATCTTCAACGGCGAGCTCGGGATCGCGACCGCCGGCTCCACCTCGGGCCACAACTCCGTCACCGGCGGCTTCGGCGTCGCCGCGGTCAACTCCGCGGAGGCCTACGGCGGCGAGTTCGTGGAGGGACCGACCACGCCCGTCGAGCTGTTCAGCTCCGACGGCCCGCGCCGCGTGTTCTACGATCGCAACAACCAGCCGATCCACGGCGGCGTGACCTTCGCGAGCGGCGGCGGCGAGCTTCGCAACAAGCCCGACATCGCGGCGGCCGACGGCGTCAGCACCACGCTCCCGCCGGGCTCGGGCCTCAACCCGTTCTTCGGCACCTCGGCAGCCGCACCGCACGCCGGCGCGATCGCCGCGCTCGTGAAGGGCGCGGTCCCCACGATCTCCGCCACGCAGCTGCGCAACGCGATGCTTCAGGGCACCCTCGATATCGAGGCCGCCGGCAACGACGCCGATAGCGGCCGCGGCATCGCGATGGCGATGCAGAGCCTGAAGAAGGCGAACGCGGCGCCGGCCGTGTTCCTCGAGACGAACGCCCTGACGCTGACCGGTCCCGTGCTTCCGGGCGCGAGCGACACGCTCCGCGTCCAGCTCATCAACAACGGCGGCGCGAAGGCAACGGCGGTGACCGCCACCCTCGCGAGCACGACGCCCGGCGTGACCGTCACGCAGGCGACCTCGAGCTATCCGGCCGTCGCCGCGGGCGCGACCGCGACGAACCCGACCGCGTACGCGTTCACGGTCAGCCCGACCGTGGCGTGCGGTGCGCAGCTCGCGTTCACGCTGACGCTCAACTACACCGGCCTCGGCGTTCACCCGACGGTGCTGACCTTCACGCTGCCCACGGGTCAGGTCAGCCCGTTCCCGACGACGTTCACCTATGGCGGCGCGCCCGTCGCGATCCCCGACGGTGACGGCACCAGCGCGAGCATTCCGTTCGCGATGACCGGCAGTGGCGCGATCGCGAAGGTCGTGTTCCACCTCGACGGTTCGGCGTGCACGAGCGATCCGGGCGCGACCACCGTGGGCCTCGACCACTCGTGGGTCGGCGACGTGAGCCTGGCGCTGACCTCGCCGGCTGGCACCACCGTGCCGCTGATCCAGAACGTCCTCGGCGGGAACAACGATGGCAACAACTTCTGCCAGACGGTGCTCGACGACGCGTCGGGGTTCTCGATCCAGAACGTCACGCCCGAGATGGCGCCGTTCACCGGTGTGTTCGCGCCCGCCGCGCCGCAGTCGTCGTTCGCGGGTCAGAGCGCGGGCGGCACGTGGACGCTGACCGCGAGTGATGCGGTGCCGACCGATAGCGGCTCGGTCCGCGCGTTCGGCGTGGACGTGTACAGCTACACCTGCGCACCATAGGTCGGCGTATGCTCCCGCGCGATGATGTTCCGTGCCATCGCGCTCACTTCGATCCTCCTTCTAACCGCCTGCGGCAGCAAATCCGACAAGGCCGACAAGGCCGATAAGGTCGACAAGCCTGCGGTGAAGCCGAAGGCGCCGATCACCGCCGCGCTGTTCGGCAAGACCGTCGCGCCGCCGGGCGTGCTCGGCACGCTGAAGCGCGGCATGCCGAGCACCGAGGCGGAGAAGGCCCTGAACGACGCGAACGAGAAGTCGGAGATCGAGGGCGTGCACTGGTGGATGGGCCTACCGAAGGACGGCAAGCTCGATGACATCCTCGTCGAGTTCCCCGCCGCGAAGAAGGGCGTCGTCGCGGAGGCGTGGGGCGCCGGGCAGGCCACCGATCGCGGTGGTCACCCGGTGACCGTGTGGTTCAACCCCGAGACCGGAATCCGCGCGGCGCTCGATGACGACGGCAAGGAAGCGACGCTCCGCTTCGAGCAGTACACGCCGCTGAAGAAGTTGCTCGGCGAGGGTCCGGCGATCGCGGCGCTGTCCAAGCCGATCGTCGGCCTCACGCAGGCCGAGCTCGGCAAGGCGTATCCCGAGCTGGCCGACAAGGACGGTCACCTGTGGCTGCCGTCCACCGAGTGGGAGTTCGGCAGCGGTACGCCGGTGTCGCCGTATCCGCTCGAAGGACCGATCGAGAGCGTCGCGTTCTCGATTCCTTACAAGAAGGGCGATGACGCGTCCAAGGCCGAGGTGCTCGCGACGCTCGAGGCCAAGTGGGGCAAGGTGAAGGAGAAGGATCCCGTCGATGCGAAGAACTTGATCTACAACTCGGCGAACCCGCGCATCGAGGTCTACGAGGACAGCTACAGCCGCAACACGCTGAACGTCCGCCTCTCGGAGCCTGCGCCGAAGGCCAAGAAGAAGTAGCTGGGAATCAGCGGTCGCCCCCGGGCGTTCGATCGCCATGAAGCTCGTCGTCGCCTCGATCGCGCTGATCGCGTCGCCGGCCTTCGCCGACAATCCCCGGATCGCGAAGGACGCGGCGGCGTGGTGCACGGACCAGCCCGGCGAGGAGCTCGTGTTCGACGCGACCGGCGGCGTGGTTCATAAGTCCGAGGCCGTCGGAGAGCTTGAGCGCGGCAAGCGCGACCGGATGTGGAGCACGATCCGGTTTGGCGTGAACGGCTACGACTAACGAATCGAGACTCAGCGGCTCGCCTCGCCCCGAGCCTTCAATCTGCTCAGGTTCTGAGGAGCGTGCGCAGGCGCTCGCGGCATCTGCCTTGCACCACCCCGGTGCATGAGCCTGCTGGCCGCCCGCGACGCCGCTGACAAGGCCGCGCCGTGGGTCGAGCGCCTCGCCCGCATGGGATTCCTCGCCAAGGGTGTGCTCTACGTGACCATCGGCGCCCTCGCTGTGAGCGCAGCGCTCGGTCAGCGCGGCATGAAGTCCGCCGATAGCCACGGCGCGATGACCGAGATCTACAGCGCGCCGTTCGGCCGCGCGCTGCTCGCCCTTCTTACCATCGGCCTCGCCGGTTACGCCGTGTGGCGGATCGTCGAGGGTGTACGCGATCCCGAGCACCGCGGTACCTCGGCGAAGGGCATCGCCTTGCGCATCGGCTACATCGCCAGCGGCATCGTCCACGCCCTGTTCGCCTACACGACTGCGTCGGTGGCACTCCGACGCCCCGCGGGCGTGAGTGAAGGCCAGCAAGCGAAGAACTGGTCCGCGCGCGCGCTCGACACTCCGGGCGGTGTCTACCTGCTGTGGATCACCGCCGCGATCCTCGTTGGCTACGGTGGATACCAGCTGTTCTGCGCATGGACGGCGAAGCTCGATAACCAGCTCGATCTCGGCCACATGACCGGTCGTCCACGCCGTCTCGTGATCGGCATCAGCCGGTTCGGCATCGCCGCGCGCGGCGTCGTGTTCGGCGCGATGGGCGTGCTGTTCGCGAGAGCGGCGGGCGATCGCGCCCCGCACGAATCCGGTGGCATTGGCGACTCGATCCGCGGACTCGTGCAACTCGGCCACTGGCCGTTCTTGGCGATCGCGACGGGCGTGGTGGCATACGGCCTGTATCAGTTCATCTGCGCCAGGTACCGCAGGATCGCCGTTCGTTAACTCACCGGCGGCCGCGCGCGCGCTGCCGGTAGTCGAAGTTGATCGTGGTGCACACCTCGGTTGGCACACCGTCGACGGAGTAAGGCGAGTACCGCCACGTTTCCATCGTCGTGCGAATTGTCTCGTCGTAGCGCGGAAAGCACGAGGAGCTCATGCGAGTCACGGACACCGGAACGCCGTCGATACCGAGACACAGTTTGAACGACGCCGTTGTTTCGATCACGCCACGCTCGGCCATCTCGGTCTTCGTTTGGTCATCCGGAACGATTTGCGTGTTCCCAGACTTTCGGCTTCCCTCGATCAGCTCACGTGCCACCTCGACGGGCGGCTTTGCCTTCGGCTTCTTCGTCGGATGACGAAACTCCTCGGAGACCGTTCGGTTGTAGGTGACGGCGTCGGTGATGCACGCCTCGCTCACGACGGGAAACGTCGACGATGGCCCACCGCATCCGGATCCAACGATGATCGCAAACAACATCACCCTCACGACGCGAACGTACCACTCGCCAGATCAGGGAACCAAGACCATGCCGCCATGCCGAACGCGCACTCCGTGACGACCGGCCCAGGTCCGGACCGTGGCCTGGCAATCGATCCGTGTCTCGAATGACAGCAGCCGCTCGCCGGCGAGGAGAACTTCACCGGTGGTCGCGCTCCACATCAACGCGTCGTAGCTCGCGTGCGGCAGCCACACAGCCGTCGGTGAGAGGTGCGCCAGCAGCGGGACGGGAAACTCGACGCGCGTGAGATCCTCGATGGGATGCGCCGTCTGCCGCATCTGCGAGACGATGCTGCTCGCGATCCCGAGGACACCGCCGACCGGCAAGCCATCATCGTTGTCACGCCCGCGCGGGACGAAACCGATGCCCTTGTCTGCCAGAACAACCATGCCCTTCATCAGAGGAAGGTCGCTGTCGGCGTGACAACCACGAACTCTGAGCCGAGCAACCTCCTCGCCTTGTTGCGCCGCGAAGCCGGCCACGAATGGCGGAATCGATCCGACCTTCTCGGTCACGAGCTCCGAAACGACCTCGCGGCCATGCGGCGAGAGCTCCTCGAGGAAATACGCGTGCAATAGCTCGGTGTCCGTTCGCCGCCCCCATGCCGCCCGCATCTGCTCGCTCATGGCGCGCACTCTCTACGAAGAGATTGGCCCGTGCAAGCACGCACCGCACCGTGGACAGTGATGTGTCGTCGTGGACGACACTCTCAGCCGTTCACGACGCGCGCCGGTGCCGCACTCAACGCCGCTCGGATCGCCGCGACGCACTTGTTGTGCGCGTTCGTGACGACCGGCCCGAGCTGGATCAGCTTCGAGCCGCATCCGACGACGATCTTCGAGCCGCTGCCGTTCGGCGTGATGAACACGGGATACAAGAATCCCCACGAGAACAACGTCGCGGGCGAAGACAGCACGAGGATGTTCGACGCCGCGTCGGAATCGTCGACCTTGAATGGAGGGCCGATCAGGCGCAGTGCGGCGAACACCTCGGACGGCGATGCGGGGGTCGAGACCTCCTCCTGCCGGCTCGTCATCGACACTCCCGCCACCTTGCCCTTCCGCGAGAACGAGATCGCGTAGGCGATGGCAACCGCGACGACGATGAAGATCCACGCCTGCTGCATGGCGCGGACTCTAACCCTGCGTGCAGATCTCTGCCATTAGACAGCAGTGGCGCCTGCCGAAGAGTGCGCGCTAGCAGGCTGCTATTCGTTACCCGATCGTTCCCCTGCAATGACCTGGACGCTACTCGGGGCGAGTGCCGGAGCGATTCCAGTCAGGTCCGTGCTCGCCGATCGAGAACGCGTTCCCGAGAACTCGTCCGCCGATCCTCCCGATGGGTATCGGTCCCATGTGTCGGCTGTCCTCGGCACTACGTCGCGTATCGGAGAGTACGAACACGTGCCCGGCCGGAACGATCCACGAACGAGAGGGACGGTCGTCTCGAGTGTTTCGTCGACGATCCATACCGCGAGCTCTCGGAGGTTCGGAAACCGAGCGGTCGCGTTGTTCACGGCGGCGACGAAGTCCGTCGCTCCTCGACCCAGGCCGTGAAGTCGCATCTTCACGACCATGTCGGTCATCGTCGCTTCGACGAAGAGCGGGTGCTCGGGCGGCCCGAGCATGGTGGCGGTGCAGACCCGCCCTGCAGTGCATGAACCTGGATGCCGCAGTCGGAAAGCGCCATGTTGGTCACCGGGAAGCGACCAGCAGCCAGATCCGTCAGCCAGGAGGCAAAGTCGCCCTGCTGAAGACTGATGAACGTGTACGAACGTGGTTTGTCCCCCACCGCGCGCAAGATGGGATCGTAGTAGACCTCGCGCGGATGCCTCGGCTCCGTGCACGCGCCGAGGAAGCCTTGCGCCATGGACACCGCGCACATCAACGACACCAACGACCTCACGCTGCAAACGTACCCGTCGACGCAGGCATGTCGCAACGTGCGCAACGGGATTGCTCGGCGCGCAGGAAAGGCCCGCTGACTTCCGTCGGCGGGCCCGTAGCGTGATGAGGCGGTCTACCGAATAACTACGAGCAGCCGCTCGTCGAGCCGCAGTTCGGGCACTTGTGGCAGGCGCCATTGCGCACCATCAGCGTGCCGCACTCGTGGCACGGCGGAGCGTCCGTCTCCTGCACCCACGCGCGATCCTTCACCTCGACCGCGATCTGCGCCGCGTCGCCGCCCTTCACCTCGATCGAGATGAAGTCCTTCGAGAGGAGCGGGATCTTGGGCAGGTCGAGCTGCGAGTTGCGCGCGGCCGGGTGGCGATCGGCGAAGCTCGAGGAGCCGTCCGACGGGAACCGGATCGCGAGCCAGCGGAACAGGTAGTCCATGATCGACGTGGCGATCGGGATCTCCTGGTTGCCCGTGAAGCCCGAGGGCTCGAAGCGAGTGCCCTTGAACTTCTCGATCAGGACCGTGAGCGGCACGCCGTGCTGGAGGGCCAGCGAGATCGACGTGGCGAACGAGTCCATCAGGCCGGCGATGACCGAGCCTTCCTTCGCCATGCGGACGAAGATCTCGCCGGGCGAGCCGTCTTCGTACATGCCGGTCGTGATGTAGCCCTCGTGGCCGCCGATCGAGAACTTGTGCGTGAACGAGGCGCGCTCGTCGGGCAGCTTGTAGCGGTTCGCCATCGGCGGACCGGGGACGCGCGACTTGCGGAGGCGCAGGGCCTCGACGAGGCGGCGCTCTTCGGGGGCGAGGAGCTCGAGCGGGTCGATGTTGACCGCGGCGGCCGCGATCGCTTCGATCGGCGACTGCGAGCCGTTCGAGGTCGCCTGCTTCATGCTCATCGAGAGGGGCTGGGTGCGCTTGCAGCCGTCGCGGTAGACCGCGATGGCCTTGAGGCCCATCCGCCACGCCTGGATGTACGCGTCCTCGATGTCCTCGACCGTGCAGTCGGTGGGCAGGTTGACGGTCTTCGAGATCGCGCCCGAGAGGAACGGCTGGACGGCCGCCATCATGCGCAGGTGACCCATGTAGTGGATCGAGCGCGTGCCGTTCGACGAGCGGAAGGCGCAGTCGAAGACGGGCAGGTGCTCGTCCTTGAGGTGCGGCGCGCCCTCGATCGTGTCGGTGGTGTCGATGTGACCGATGATGGCCTCGACCTCCTTGTCAGTGTCGCCGAGCTTGGTGAGGGCCTCCGGGATGGTCTGGTTGACCATCTTGAGGACGCCGCCGCCGACGAGGCGCTTGTACTTGACGATCGCGATGTCCGGCTCGACGCCCGTGGTGTCGCAGTCCATGAGGAACGCGATGGTGCCGGTGGGAGCGAGGACGGTGGTCTGGCCGTTGCGGAAGCCATACTTGGTGCCGAGCTCGATCGCGGCGTCCCACGAGTCTTTCGCGGCCTGCATCAGGTCGTAGGGCACGAAGGCGGAGTCGACGCGATCGCACGCAGCGCGGTGCTTGCGCATGACCTTGAGGAACGGGGTCTCATTGTCCTGGTAGCCGGCGAACGGGCCCGTCGCGTCCGCGGAGATTCGAGCGGACTGGCGGTAGGCCTCACCGCACATCAGCGAGGTGATCGCGGCGGCGTACGCGCGGCCGGGCTCCGAGTCGTAGGGGAGCGAGCGCGACATGAGGAGCGCGCCGAGGTTCGCGAAGCCGAGGCCCAGCGGGCGGAACTTGTAGCTGTTCTCGCCGATCTGCTCGGTGGGGTACTTCGAGTTGTCGACGATGATCTCCATGGCGGTGATCGTCGTGGCGCAGGCGCGGCGGAACGACTCGGGATCGAGATCGCCGTCGGCGCGCTGGAAGCGGCGCAGGTTGAGCGAAGCGAGGTTGCACGCCGAGTTGTCGAGGAACATGTACTCGGAGCACGGGTTGGATGCGTTGATCCGCGCCGTGTTGATGCACGGATGCCAGTCATTGATCGTGGTGTCGTACTGGATGCCCGGGTCACCGCAGATCCACGCGGCGTCGGCCATCTTCCGCATGATCGTGCGGGCCTTGAAGGTCTCGACCTTCTTGCCGTCGGTCACCGACTTGGTGGACCAGTCACCATCGCGCTGCACCGCGTTCATGAAGTCGTCGTTGACGCGGACCGAGTGGTTCGCGTTCTGGTAGTTGACCGAGTCGTACGCGCCGCCGACGACGTTGAAGCCGCCGTCGTAGCCCGCGTCGATCAGTGCCCACGCCTTCTTCTCCTCGATCGCCTTGCAATCGATGAAGTCGACGACGTCCGGGTGCTCGACGTTGAGGATGACCATCTTCGCCGCGCGGCGGGTCTTGCCGCCGGACTTGATGGCGCCGGCGAAGGCATCGAACCCGCGCATGAACGACACCGGGCCCGAGGCCGTGCCGCCGCCGTTCAGGTGCTCGCGCGACGAGCGCAGCGACGACAGGTTCGAGCCGGTGCCCGAGCCGTACTTGAACAGCATGCCCTCGGTCTTCGCGAGGGTGAGGATCGAGCCCATCGAGTCATCTACGGCGTTGATGAAGCACGCCGAGCACTGCGGGTGCTCCTCGACGCCGACGTTGAACCAGACGGGCGAGTTGAACGCCATCTTCTGGTGGAGGAGCAGGTGCACGAGCTCGTCGCGGAATGCCCACGCGTCCTGCTCGCTCTTGAAGTAGTTGTCAGACTTGCCCCAGCCGTAGATCGTGTCCGCGACGCGGGCGATCATCGACCGCACCGACGACTCGCGCTCGGGCGAGTTGAGCGTGCCGCGGAAGTACTTCTGGACGACGACGTTGGTCGCGGTCTGCGACCAGGTCTTCGGGAACTCGACGCCGCGCTGCTCGAAGAAGATCCGGCCGTCGGCGCCGCTGATCACGGCGTCGCGCAGCTCCCACTCGACCGTCTGAAACGGGTCCACACCTTGGCGCGTGAAGTAGCGCTCTACGGTGAGACCCGGTCGCTGGTCCTTGATGACTCGGCTCTGGACCTTTTCACGGGTGGTGGTGGCGACGGCGACGGACTTAGCGAGCATTGGAACCCCTCCTGGACTCTCGGCGTGACGACGTTGAGGAAAAATGATCGATCCGGGGTCTGATCGCGGGCGTAGAACGCCCATTGGCAGTCCAACCAACTGCCTGAAACCCCTCAGAAAATCTCGACTACCTAGTGCGCTGCGGTGGACTCGGATGAACCTTCGTTACGGCGGGTGGTGCTCATACCAGGGTGGGCTGACGTCAACTCGTACTGCTGTGTGACGGCACGCGTCACCTGGCGTGTCATCCGGGACAATCGCGGCGGAGTTCCCTTTTAACGAGCGCGATGTTAGGGGGCAAGAAAAAGTGCCACTAGATTTGGTGGGTCTCCCGAGAGCGTGTCCTACCCCTAGTGTGTGCTGGAGTGAGATATCCACGTGGAGTACTTGTGGATTGAGGGTGGATTGAGGGTGGACGGGGTTCTGATTCTTGAGGGATTTTCAGTTGTTGATCGGCGCTGTGGACAAGCTTGTGGGTAACCGAAAAAGGGCGAATTGACGCAATGAGTTACCGGGGAGATCTCCCAAGAAAAAAAGTTGTGCAGCGGTCCGGATTGGTGTGGAACAGAGATTTTTCGGGAGCAGATCCCGCCCAATTTTCAGGCAGTTTTTCGACGTGACGCGGTGCGAAATGGCGCCGCGTTTCTGGAGCTGTGTGCCGCATTACGCGGCAGGACGTGAAGCCGCAAAACGCAGGCGGTGAGATCTCCTCAGCGCAGTGTTTTCACGGCGTCGACGGCACCGTCACCGGCCCGCTACGATCTCGATGGCGACTGGCTCGCGTGCTTCGACTAGCGGTAGCGCGCGAGCTCGGACTTCGCACGCGCGCGGATCGATGCGTTCGGATGATCGCGCGCCGTCTCCTCGAGATACTGCGCCGCGGCCGGGCCGATGTCGGTGCGGAGGAACTGCGCGAGCTCGTCGTTGTAGGACGGCGTCGTGATGAAGCCCTTGAGGACGATCTTGATCAGCTCGGGATCGGTCTTGAACCGCGGCTCGATGCGCACGGCGTCGCGGAACTGCTTGAGGCCATCGGTCCACCACAGCTTCGCGAAGTACAGCTTGCCGGCCATGTAGGGCAGCTCGGCGTTGCCGGGGAACGCGAGGCGCGACTTCGTGAGCAGATCGAGGGCCGCCTCTCGCTCACCGTTCGCCGCGAGGTCGGCCGCGCGGGTGAGGATCTTCTGGGCGCCGTCGCCCGAGGGATCCATCTCGATGTCGCTACCGCGCGCGACCGTTGCATCGGGTGGCGCTTGCTTCGCTGCTGAACCACCGCCGGCGACCGCGGCGATGATGATGATCAGCACGAGCAGACCACCGCCGGCGATCGCGAGCTGCTTGCGTGTGAACGGCAGGCCCGGCGAGGGGGCGGGCGCGGCGATCGGCCGCGATGGCTCCGCGACCTCGACGAGCGGGAACCTCGCGCTCGGCTGCGTGGGCAAGGTGGCGCCGTAGGGTTGCGGGATCGGCGCGCTGACGGGGGCGCTGCGAACCTCCTGCGGGATCGACAGCGAGGGCGACGCGACCGGCAACCCGAGCTTCGTACCGCCCGCCGGGAGCATCATCGATTCGGTGATCTGCAGCGCGCCGAGGTGGTCGAGCGCGGCAACGAACTCGGCGGCGGTCTGGTAGCGATCGTCGGCCTTCTTCTGCAGCGCCTTTGCGACGACGGCCTCGAGCTCGCCGAAGTCCACGCCCGGCAGCATGTCGGCGAGCCGCGGCGGCGGCTGCTTGAGGTGCATCGAGACGACCTCCATCGGATCGTCGCGCTCGGAGTGAAACGGCTTGTGCGCGGTGAGCAGCTCGAACAGGAGCACCCCGCATGCGTAGAGGTCGCAGCGCCCATCGATGGCGGTGCCGCGGATCTGCTCGGGCGCCATGTACGCCGGCGTGCCGACGACGATGCCCGAGGTCAGCTTCGAGGTCTGTGACTCCTGGGTCAGGCGCGCGAGGCCGAAGTCGAGGATCTTCACGTGGTCGCCGAGGCCAGTCTTCTGCCCGAGGATGATGTTCGCGGGCTTGATGTCGCGGTGGATGATGCCGAGCTCGTGCGCGTGCGCAACGCCGGAGAGGGTCTGCTTCACGATCTCGACGGCGCGCGGGATCGGGACTGGGCCGTTGTCGATCAGCGCCTTGAGATCGGTGCCGGTGATGTAGTCCATCACGACGTACGGCTTGTCGTCGTGCATGCCGACATCGAGGACCCCCGCGCAGTGCGGGTGCTCGAGCTTCGCCATCGCCATGGCCTCGATCTCGAACCGCTTGCGGCTCGAGAGCTCGTTCGGCAGCTCGTCGTGGAGGACCTTGATCGCAACGATCTTGCCGAGCTTCAGCCGCTCGGCGCGATAGACGATCCCCATCGCGCCCTGAGCGATCGGCTCCAGGACCTTGTAGCGACCGTCGAGGACGGCGCCGGAGAGATCCCCGTCGGGCACTCCGTGATGTTAGCGCGACCGGCTACTCGCCACTAGAATTCACGACCAACAAGAACCCGCCGATCAGCGTGACGACCGGAACGATGATGGAGGCAGCGGGCCCCTCGAAGCCGGCCCCCAGGACGGCGCCGCTACCCGAGCGATTGCTGAAGGTCGAGCCCGACGAGTAGTCGATGTGATTTCCGTGTGTGTAGATGAGGTCGAGGCCGACCCAGAACTTCTGGTAGCGCAGGCGCGCGCCGGCGGCAGAGAAGAAGAGGGCCTGGGTGTGGTTGTTTCCGGCGATTCCGAGTTGCGCGTGCCCTGCGAGTCGGAGGTCTCGCCAGCGGAGAGGTGCGCTGACCTCGAGGTCGCCGCCAATCACGGTGCCGCCGACATCGCCGCGATCGAGATAGCGAACCGCAGGGCCGATGCGGAGCTCGAGCAACGTCTCGCCGCGCTCGTCACATTGGTGGACCGCGAGACCCATGCCGAGCTCGAAGCCGAACACGCGGTCCACCGCGGCCATCGTGGTGAGGCCGGCCGATACCCCGGCCATGGAGTAGAAGGCGCTCGCGCGGCAGGTGGGATCGGCGGATGCGGCAGCGGAAGAGGCGAGCACCACGAGCGCGACCAGCCCCTTCATCGATTCATGGTACCAGAGCGTCGTGCGCTGGCTCCTCGGGCTCCTCGTCGTCCTGGCGGTTGGCTGCAGCAAGGATCGGCAGGAACCGGCAGCACCGCCGACCACGCAGCGCGTGATCTCGCTGACGCCATCGGCGACCGAGGTGGTGGCGGCGCTCGGATCGACCGCACTGCTGGTCGGCGTCGACGATTACTCGGAGTTCCCGGCCGAGGTGAAGGCGCTGCCGAAGGTCGGTAGCTTCACCACGCCGAACCTCGAGGAGATCGTGCGGCTAAAGCCGACGCTCGTGATCGTGGATGACATCCACGCGAACGCCGCCGCCGCCCTGCACGACGCCGGCATCACGTCGGTCGAGTGCAAGATGCACACGCTGCCGGATGTGAAGGCGGCGCTGCGCATCGTGGGCGCGAACATCGGCAAGACGGCGGAGGCGGAGGCGGTGGTGGCGAAGATCGAGGCCGCGGTCGAGGCGGCGATGGCGACGCGACCGGCGAAGCGGCCGCGCGTGATGCTGATCATCGATCGCGAGGCCGGTGGGCTCGGGAACCTGATCGCGGCCGGCACGGGGACATACATCGACGAGCTGCTCGCCGTGGTCGGCGGCGAGAACGTGCTCGCGGGCGCGGGCGTGAAGTATCCGAAGATCTCGATGGAGGAGGTGCTGCGCGCGCAGCCCGAGGTGATCCTCGACATGTCGTACGCGGCGCGCGGCGAGAAGGGGCTCGATCCGTGGAAGGCGGCGGAGGTGCCGGCCGTGAAGACCGGGCGCGTGGTGCTGCTCGCCGATGCGTTCCTGATCGCGCCGTCGCCGAGGGTGGACGCGGCGCTTGCGGTGCTGGCGAAGGCGATCTCGGCTCCGTAGATCGAGGTTGCCGGTCGTGCGTCTTAGTGTAACATGAACACCATGTTCACGTTCTTCTTCACGGAGGCGTCGCCGTTCTCGCAGTGGTACCGCTGCTCGTTCACCGCCAGCGAGCTGACGTTCATGTGCGCGGAGCAGTACATGATGCACGGCAAGGCGGTGCTGTTCAGTGATGCGCCGATGGCCGCGGAGATCATGACGGCCACGCACCCGAAGAAGCACAAGGAGCTCGGCCGCAAGGTGAAGAACTTCGACGACGTCGTGTGGAAGCGCGAGCGCGAGGGCATCGTACTCGCGGGCAGTCGGGCGAAGTTCACGCAGAACGCGGAGCTGCTCGAGCTGCTGCTGGCGACGAAGGGGACCACGCTGGTGGAGGCGAGCCCGTACGATCGGATCTGGGGGATCGGGCTCGCAGCGAGCGATCCGAAGGCGCAGGACCCGGCGACGTGGCGCGGGCAGAATCTGCTCGGGAAGATCCTGACGCGGCTCCGCGACGAGCTGGCTCAGCGCTGAACGGCGTCGGCGTCGAGGGCGAGGAGGCCGGTGGTCCACTGCGCGAGGGTCTCTGGCGTGGGGAGCGCGACGCGGATCGAGCGGCAGTTGCGCAGCGCGAACGAGGCGAACGTGCGGATCGCCTCGAGAGTGAGGCGCGCGCTGTAGCCGTGCGGCACGCCGCCGACGCCGGTGCCGAGTGCGGGGAACGTGACGGAGCGATAGCCACGGCGCTCGGCCTCGAACAGCGTGCGGAGGACAGCGCGCTGGATGCAGATCGCTCCGCCTGCAGCGGCGACGGCATGAGCGATCGCCTTGCAGCGCAGACGGCCGGGCCCGGTCCAGGTCACCTTGCCCATGGTCTGCGGGCCGTGGGTGCGGAGCTCGGCGAGGATCTCCGGACCGCCGGCGCGGAACAGGGCGCCGGAGACGCCGGTCTCCATGTCCATGGTCTCGTTCGCGGCGGAGACGATGACATCGGTGGCGGCGGTGGCGATGTCCTTGTGCTCGAGCGAGATGGCGACGTGGCCGACGTGCGCGATGCCGTCATCGTGGCCGCGCATCTCGGGCGGTGGCGTGGCGATGCGCTCGAGGGTGCGCGCGGTGCTCAGCGCGGACTCGGGGCGGCCGACGGGATCTTTGTTGAGCAGGCGCGCTAGGACGGCGCCGAAGTACGCACCGACGGGATCGGTGGAGTGCGGAACCACGTACGGCTCGTCGCAATGGAGGCGCGCGAGCTCCATCGCGGTGCCAGCGATGAACGGCGGCCTGCGCTGCCACAAGAGGTGTAGCGTGGCGCCGGCGGAGTAGAGATCCGTGCGCGCCGTGGCGTGACCGCCGGTCCACAGCTCGGGCGCGATGAACATCGGCGTGCCGGCGACGACGGCATGGTGCGCGCCGGTCGGATCCACGGCGATGCCGAGATCGCCGACGAGCGCCTCGCCCGAACCGGCGAGGAACAGGTTCGGCGGCTTGATATCGCGGTGGACGACACCGGCGACGTGGATCGCGGCGAGGCCGTGGAACACGTGCACGGCGTAGCGCACGAGCGTGGCGACCGGGATGTTGCGATCGGCGGCGTCGTGGATCGCGAGGAGCTCGTCGAAGTCGATGCCGTCGACGTAGCGCTGCATCACGTAGGGCACGCCCTGCTCGATGCCGGCGTCGAGCACGGGGACGACCCACGGCGAGCCGATGCGCGCGGCGAGGTGCGCCTCGGAGAGCGAATCGGGACCGGCGTTGTGGAACAGCTTGATGACGACCGGGATGCGCAGGCTGACGTGGCTCGCGAGGTACGCCTGGCCCATCGCGCCTGCGCCGAGGAGGCTACGGATCTTCAGGCCGCGGAACATCTTGCCAACCTGGAGGCCGGGGATCGCGATCGGCTGCGTGGCGGCGTGCGCGGAGGCGCGGGTGTCACTCAGCGCGGCATCGTCGGTTTCTCCGCCCACGTAGGCAGGGTATCACCGCGTGGCTTCGTCGCGCATGCGGGCGTGCTCGAGCAGCAGGTGCGTGACGGTGCCCTCGAGATCGCCCTTGGCCACGGCGGCCGGGGCGCCGGCGGAGAGCTCGAAGTACCCTGCCTGCCAGTCGAGGACGTCCATGATCACGGCACGCGAATCCTCGTTGGAGTTGGAGCGCGCGCGGACGATGCGGCCTTCGACGAAATCGATCCACGCGACGGATTGCTCGCGCGTGATGGAGAGCTGACCGCTCTTGCGCTCCTGCTCGAACATCGTCATCAGCGACGGGAGGTTGACCTCGGTGAGAGCGCCGCGAAGGACCACGCGCTCGGTGTCGCGCTGGCTCGCGCGGGCCCAGCGGCGCGCGCGGATGATCACCTCGAGCACGGTGAACGGCTTCGGAATGAAGTCCATCGCGCCGAGCTGCACGGACTGGAGGCGAGACAGATCGCTCGCATCCTCGCACATCATCATCACGGGCACGCTCGCGAGCTCGGCGTGGCGGCCCATCTCCTGGAGGACGTGGAGACCGTCGACGACCGGCATGTCGCGCTCGATGAGAACGACGTCGGGGGTCTTCGAGAGGCAGGCGCCGATCGCCTCCATGCCGTTGGTGGCGGTGGCGACCGAGAAGCCGGCGTTATCGAGGGCGGTGGACAGGCGCTCGAGCAGGCGCGTGGAGGGATCGCCGACGACGATCCGGATATCGTGCTTCGGCTGGATCTTCGCGTTGGACTCGAGGAGGCGGTGGATGGCCGCGGCGAACATCTCGTCGGCCGGGCGCACGGGATCGCGGAACACCACGCCGATGCCGGGGAATCGGCCGAGGGTGCGCGCCTCGACCTCGGCGAGGCTGTGCGAGACCTGACCGGTGGTGAGGAGGCGCTGGCCGTTCGGCGAGATGACGACTTGCACCACCGTGCCGGCGGCTAGCGGTGGCGACATGCGGATGAACATGCCGAACGCGGAGAGGTCCTGCGAGACCGCGCGGAGCTTCTTCCCGTTCGCGATCACCTCGACGGGAAGATTCATCGCTACGCGGTTGTTCCGACGACGCACCCGGTACCAGGAGTAGCGCGTTTCCACCGAGGAGTCAGCTATGGTAGCGGGCGATGGCGAGGCTCGTGCTCCAGGATGTCAGCGTCGCGCTCGGCGCGCGCGATGTCGTGAGCAACGTGTCGGTGGAGGTCGGTGAGGGCGAGCTGGTGGTCATCGTTGGGCCCAACGGCGCCGGCAAGACCACGCTGCTGCGGGCGATCGCCGGGCTCGTGCGGCCGCGGACCGGGAACGTGCGGGTGATGGGGCACGACCCGATGCAATCGGTGCGGCGGGTGATCGCGCGGGACCTCGCGTACCTGCCGCAGCAGTACGAGATGGCGTTTCCGTTCGCGGTCGAAGAAGTGGTGCTGCTCGGGCGGTTCGCGCGGCAGCACGGGCTCGGGCTCGCGTCGGATGCTGACCTCGAGGCGGCGCAGGTGGCGATGAAGGCGTGCGCGGTCGATGACCTCGCGACGCGGCGATTCGACGAGCTGTCGGGCGGCGAGGCGCGGCGCGTGATCATCGCGCAGGCGCTGTGTCAGGGCGCGAAGATCCTGCTGCTCGACGAGCCGACCTCGGGGCTCGATCCGGCGCACGCGCGCACGGTGTTCGAGGTGCTGCGCGCGCAATGCGACGCCGGTTCGAGTGCGGTCGTGGTCACCCACGATCTCGATCTCGCGCTGCGGTTCGGCGGCACGATGTGGCTGGTCGCCGATGGGCGACTCGCGGCGCGCGGTGCGCCGTCGGACGTGCTCGCCGCGGCGGAGACGCAGAAGGCGTTTGGCGTGGCGATCCACGTCGGCGATCTGCCCGCCGGAGGGCGGTTCGCGGTGCCTCGGTGAGCGGGTTCATCAGCGGGAACAGCAAGCGGCTCACGGCGCGGCGGTTCGTCATCGCGATCGTGGTGTGCGCCGCCCTCGCCGTGATCGTCGGCATCGTGGCCCTGATGATCGGCGTCGGCACGGTGCGCGGAGAGCGCCAGCTGGAGCTGCTCGGGATGGACGCGTTCCGCGAGGGCACGGAGCAGTGGCAGATCCTGATCGTGCGCCTGCCGCGCGTGCTGGCGTCGCTGCTCGTCGGTGGGGCGCTCGCGGGTGCGGGATGCGCGCTGCAGGCGCTGCTGCGCAATCCGCTGGCGGAGCCGTTCACGCTCGGCATCTCTTCGGGCAGCTCGCTCGCGGCGGTGATCGCGATCCGGTGCGGCGTGGAGAGCCAGTTCGGCAGCGCGGGCGTGGGCGGCGCAGCGCTCCTCGGCGCGATCGGCACGCTACTGATCGTGTGGCGGCTCGCGGCGGTCGGCCGGTCGCTGCCGCCGGCGACCCTGATCCTCGCGGGCGTCACGCTCTCGATGTTCTGCTCGGCGGCCAGCGTGCTGATCCAGTACACGAGTGACTTCACCGAGGTCAGTCACATGCTGCGCTGGATGCTCGGCGGGCTCGATTCGATGCGGCTCTCGACCGTGAAGTACGCCACCGCCCCGATCCTCGCCGGCCTCGTGGTGCTCGCGATGCATGGGCGGTCGCTCAACGCCCTCGCCGCCGGCCCAGAGGTCGCCGCCTCCCTCGGCGTCCGCGTGGGCCGGACCACGATCGTCGTGTTCTTCCTCGCCTCGCTTCTGGTCGGAGCCGCGATCGCCGTCGCCGGCCCGATCGGCTTCGTGGGCCTGATCGTCCCGCACGCCCTGCGCGCGATCATCGGCCCCGACCATCGCCTCCTGATCCCGGCATCGGTATTCGGCGGCGCGATCCTGCTGACCGTCTGCGACACCCTCGCGCGCACCGTGACCACGCCCCTCCCCACCGGCGCGGTGACCGCTCTGCTCGGCGGTCCGTTCTTCGTCCTGATCCTTGTCCGGCAGAAGGCCCGCGCTGCCATGTGGGGCCGCGTATGAGCGTCCGGCAATGGGGACGGTTTCAACTTACGCAACTTACGATCGCCAAGTCCGCGATTCCTCGAGTCGGCGCATGAGCGATCGCGTCCTGCGGCACGTGCTCGAGTCGATCTCGCCAGCGTCGGCGGCACACGCCGAGGGCGCGCGACTCAACGTGGCCGGCGCGGCGATGCCGCTGCTCGAGCGGCTCGCGATGGCGATCGCCGGCGCGCAGCACACGGCGCGGCCACGCGCAGAGCGGCGGACAATCGTGGTGGTCGCGGGCGATCACGGCGCAGGCGATCCGGGCATCGCGCTCGGCGCTTCGCATCCGACGGTGATCGCCGCGCACGCTATCGCGGACGGGAGTGCGGCGCTCGCGCAGGTGGCGCGAGCCAGCAAGACGCCGGTGCTGCTCGTCAATGCGGGGGCGAAGGAGACCGCAGCGATGCCCGCGACCGCCGTACAGCTCGGCCGCGGCGCGAGCCGAAACCTCCTGAACGGTCCTGCGATGACGATCGTCGATGCGGCGCTCGGCGTCGAGGCGGGCATCGCGCTCGCGATCTCGCTCGCCGACCCGGGTCTCGACATTCTCGCGCTCGGAGCGCTTGGCGTCGGCGCGGACGTGGCATCGATGGCGTTGCTCGGCGCAGCGCTCGGGGCCGCGCCCACCGGCTTCTCCGATCCGGTCGCCGAGGCCGCCGGTGCGAAGGGCGCGGAGCTCGCAAGCGCGAGTGGCCTCGAGCTGCTCGCCGCGTTCGGTGGACCCGAGACCGCTGTGCTCGCCGGCGTTATGGTGACCGCGGCGTCGATGAACGTCGCCGTGGTCCTCGATAGCTACGCGACCGGTGCGGCCGCGCTCGTCGCCGTCGCGCTTGCACCGAACGTGCGCGGCTACCTCGTGGCCGCCCACGGCGGAACGTTCACCCACCCGCGGATCCTCGCCCACCTCGGCCTCACCCCGGTGTTCGAGGTCGGCCTTGGCCACGGCGAGGGCGCGGGAGCGGCGATGGTCCTCCCACTGCTCGATCAGGTGGCGGCGCTCACCGCTCGAGAGTAGATCTTGTCTGTGAGCGAACCGCGGCGAAGAAGCACGGGGGCCTTCGAGGTGGAGCGGACGACCGGCTCGCACGAGGTCCTCGATCGGCTGTTCGTCTACGGCACGATGCGCCAGGGGCAGACCGCGCGCTCCCTCGTCGCGAACCAGATCACCCACTGCGTGCCGGCACACACCACCGGCGCGATCTACGCGTTCCCGATGGGCTACCCCGGCTTCTGCGAGGGCGACGGCAAGGGCAAGGTCTCCGGCGAGGCCCTCTGGCTCACCGATCTCGCCGCCACCTTCGGCCTCCTCGACGCCTACGAGGGCAACGACTTCGCCCGCGTGATCAAACAGGTCACCCTCTCGACCGGCGAAGAGGTCTGGACCTGGATCTACACCCTCTCGGATCCAGGCGCCGTGAAGCACGGAACGCTGATCCCCGACGGCGACTGGGTTCGTTACTGGACCGAGCAGCAATAGCCGTCCGGAGGAGGCCGTTTGCGCTTCCATGGTGGAGCTTTCGCCATGGATTTCCACGTCGCTCCCGGACATCGAGTTACGCAGTTTCGCGGAGTTGCCGATCGTAAGTTGCGTAAGTTGAAACCGTCCCCATTTCCGGACGCAACCGCGGGCGGGTCGCACCGATAGGCGGCCCATGAAGAAGAACATGCTGGTCGTGGTCCTGGCCGCCGTCGGTTGCGGCAACGTGATGAACCCTTCGGGCGGCTCCGACGATGCCGCCGACATGCCGGATGGCGGTACCGAGAGCGATGCGGGCGAGACGCCGGTCGATCCGATGGTGCTGTCGATCGTGCCGACGCAGTGGAAGGACGAGCGCAACGATGCGATCGACTTCTCGACCGGCGAGCCGGTGCACACGCACCAGGGGGGCGGGGTCACGATCACGGGAGGCGGCGCGTGTCCGACTGCGTATCGCTATGCGTATCTGATGGACCGCGCGCCGGCGTTCGGACGGCAGGTGACGCAAAACGCGATGGAGATCGAGGTCGCAGTGCCGACGATCGCGCTCGACCAGAGCGCGTCGGCCTATCGAGTGACCGCGGCGGGGTCAGTGCTGATTCCGTGGACGCCGATCGGGGCGGTGCCGGCGAGCGGGCGCGCGCGCATCGCGCTGCATCGGGACGAGGCGCCGATGCTGGGCACGTATGAGGGCGAGCTCCATCTCGACGTCCGCGTGCGCGACATGGCGGGCGCAGAGCAGCTCGTCACGGCGTGCTGGATGCACCATCCGATGGCGGCACCGGTCCATGTGGAGCCGCCGCAGGCAGCGCTGGGACCGAGCTCGATCACGGCGCGGCAGCTGTCGACGGCGTCGTCGCACCCGATCGACGTGATCGTGCCGACGTCGAGCGCGCTACCGGCGGTGTACAGCGCCCGGATCACGCAGCAGACCGCGGAGCTGGTCGCGGTCTCGTTCGCCCCCGCGGTGCCGAGCGGCACGTTCAGCAGCACGCTGGCGCACGTGTATCTCGCGACCGGGACGCTGTCGGTCCCCGGCAACTGCGACGACTTCCCCGAGTCGTGCGATCAGTCGCCGCTGCCCGCACCGACGACGACGGTGGCGAGCGGCGCGCTGACGACGGGCGCCTGGAGCTGGACGGTGGTGGACGAGGTGTCGGGCGAGAAGCTGCCCTGCGCGGCGTTCGGGTGCGATCTCCCCGGCCGCGCGCCCGGCGCCGCGCCGCACACCTATCGCGTGACGATCGCCGGCAGCGAGTTCACAAACCTGTGGCCGCAGCCCGGAACGCTCAATGCACTCCGCGAGGTCACGGTCGCCGCGGGCACGGTGCCCGGCGTCTGGATGACGTCGAACAAGGTGGCCCGCTGCACGCGCCTGAAGACGATCAACGGGATCACGGCCTGCGCGGCGCTCGCCGAGTACACCGAGCTGGTCGCGCTCGACCGCGCCACGCTCGCGATGCCGGTGACGACGGTCCAGGTCGTGACCGGGAACAGCAGCATTCCCGGCGCGCCGGTGCCGTATCTGGCGAACGGCGCGGTCATGGCGCCTGCCGTCAACTGGAACGGCGGCGACGGCCCGCTCTAGATCTCGGTCCAGTCGAGGTCGTCTTCGATCGTCGTGAAGTTCACGGTCGGCATCTCTTCATGCGAGGGGCGGTTTCGCTCCGCGTCTTCCTGCTCCTCGCGGATCCACTTGCCGGTCTCGGCGGTGGCCGATCCGGGGTTCGGGACCGGATGACCATGAAGCGTGGACGCGATCAGCTCCGCCAGTGCCTGCGGATCCCTGGATCCCTTGACCTCGATCTCGATCATGGGACCGCTGTATCAGAGCGCTTCCCCGGCGCGTCCTCGTGTGTGATCACAACGACTGCTGACCCGGCCTCGCTAACCAATCCGGACCGAAGTCCGGATCGCTCAGATGAAGAAGTGACCGATGACGGCCATCGACAGAGCGGCGAGGGCGGCGGCGATCGTACCGACGCCGATCTTGGCGGTCGGAAGGGTTACTCGTTGCGGCACGGGGGTGACTTTCCCCTTTTGGCGGGAAAGATCAAGTTCCCCATGGCCGCTTTGAGGACGGGTAACTTCGGAAGTAATTTCATTGGATTGGCACGCAATTCAGGTGCCACAATCCGGACCCTCAGGAGCCGCGGGCCTGCTTGATGAGCCGGAGGTACGAAGCCTGGGCCCGGACGGCCAGATCGAGCAGCTCGGTGATCAGAAACTGCGGGGGCGGGCCGCCGAGCGTGTGCGCGTAGATGAGGTTGACCGCGCGCTGTTTGACCAGAATCGGTATGACCACCACGTCGATCGGCTCGGGCGTTGTGCCGAGCGC
Source organism: Haliangiales bacterium (assembly GCA_038206055.1). Classification (GTDB taxonomy): domain Bacteria; phylum Myxococcota_A; class Polyangia; order Haliangiales; family Haliangiaceae; genus JABFXX01. The sequence continues at coordinate 16,006 of JBBRBG010000050.1, read as the reverse complement.
GGTCCATAGCTTGACCTCGACCGGCTTCGCGGAGGACGGCGACGGACCGACGAATGCCTCGCCCGCATCGTGGGCAGATTGCAGGGACGACGCGCCGCCGAGCGGCAGCGAGAGCTCCTCGATCGGCGTCTTGTAGCTGGCAGGCGGTGCCACGTACCCACGCCAGCCGAGCGCGTTCCCGTCGCGGATCAAGAACACGACGAGCGCGTCACAGCGCCCCTTCGCGTACTCGACGAGCGTCTCGGCGATCGTCTCGCGGTGCGTGGCGGTGTCGATCGCCTCGCACGCGGCACCATAGGACAGCGCGTGCGGCACCTGTGTCCCCGACGTGAGCTGCTGCGAGTTGCGCCGCCGCCGTGGCTCGAGAGTGAACGAGGGCGGCATCACCATGCCCTGCGCCGGCTGCTGGCGGCGGCGATCATCGCGCGGTGGCTCGTTCTCCGTGCCGGGGCGCGCCGAGCGGATGAAGCGCGCGCGGCGCGGCGTACCGAACAGGCGCTCGAGGTAGTAGAGCGCGCGTAGCTCGGGCACCACGTAGGGCGTGATCTTCGCGCCGAGGCGCGTGGTGAGGTGGCCGATGGCCTCGGTATCGGTGGGGTCGACCATCGCCACGGCGACGGAGTCCTTGGTCTCGCCGAGGTAGGCGAGCGGGATCGCGCGCTGGCGGTGAGCCTCGTCGGAGCCGATCCGGTCGAGCAGCTCGGGGTCGGCCTCGTCGAGGAGCGACGGGGTGGCCATTGGATAGCCGCTGAGCTCGGCGAGATACGACGACAGCATCTCGAGATCGATGAAGCCGAGCTCGACAAGGTTGGTGCCGAGCCGGCCGCCGTAGAGGACCTGGTTGCGCAGCGCACCTTCGAGCTGCGAGAGCCCGATCGCGGCGTTGCGCAGAAGCAGCGTCCCGAGCTTCATCCTCCCGAAGTGTACACCGCGTACCGCGTGGGATCGGAAACGCCGGCCTCGGCGAAGCCTTTCTTGCGGAGCGCGCACGCATCGCAGCGGGCGCAGGCGAGGTCGCCGATCGGGTCGTAGCAGGAATGGGTCAGCGCGTAGTCCACGCCGAGCCGCAGACCGAGCACGATGATCTGCGCCTTCGTCAGCTCGATCAGCGGCGCGTGGATGCGAAAGCCGCCGCCGCGCGTGGCGACCTGCGCGAGCGCCTCGAACGCGCGGATGAACTCGATCCGGCAATCGGGATAACCGCTCGCGTCCAGCACGTTGACGCCCATGAACAGATCGCGCGCACCGAGGGTCTCGGCCCAGGCGAGCGCGAGCGAGAGCAGCACCGTGTTGCGCGCCGGGACATAGGTGGAGGGCACGTCCCCCGGGGCGCCGATCTCGGCGAGCGTGCGGTCCTTGGGCACGGCGATGCCGGCCGTCGTCAGCGCGCTCGACGCGAGCGGCGACAGATCCACCTCCACGATCCTGTGATCCTGCACACCCGCCGCGGCCGCCACGCGACGCGACGCGGCCAGCTCGACCTCGTGGAGCTGCCCGTAACGCACCGTCAACGCCCGACACGTGAAGCCTGCGTCGCGGGCGACGGCGAGCGCGGTGGTCGAGTCGAGGCCTCCGGAGAGCAGGACGACGGCGTCGGGCATGGAGGATCCTTAGCGCATGTTATCGTCGGGAGTGTGAGGGTTGCGGTCGTCATCGTTGCCATGGCGCTCGGAGGATGCCGAGCGCTGATCGGTATCGACGACCCCGTGGTCGCGTCCGATGCGCCGGGCGATCGGGGCCTCGAGTCCATGCCCGCAGATGCGCGCGAGTGCTTCGGCGTTGCGCCGTTCGAGCTGTGCACGAAGGCACCTGCGCGAACCAGCTTCGCCGTGTCGACGCAGCTCGTGCTCGATACCTCGACGACCTGCGACGCGATCGTCCGCGGCTGGTGCGTGGTCATCGCGAACGACGTGTCGATCTCGGCGCAGCTCGTACTCACAGGTGCCCGGCCGTTTGCGCTGCTGGCGATCCGCACGATGACCGTCGCCAACGCCGGTGTGATCTCCGCGGATGGAACGAGCAGCAACGCTGGCCCGGGAGGGGATGCGGCTACGTGCATTCCTGGCGTCGCGGCGACGCCAGGAACCAACGGCGGCGGCGGTGGCGCCGGGGGGAGCTTCGCGACGGCCGGCGGCCATGGTGGCACCGGGGACGGAGGCGGGACCGCGGGTGCAACACCGGGCAGCATCGTCCTGGTGATCGATGATCTGCGCGGTGGTTGTCGCGGCACCATCGGTGGTCAAGGCGGCGGCGGTGTCTCGCCGAATCCCGCCGGTGCGGGCGGCGGAGGCGTTTATCTCCTCGCCGGCGAGTCGCTGACCCTCGCAGGGAGGATCGATGCATCCGGCGGCGGCGGTGGGCGCGGCAATCAGTCGAAGAGCGGAGGTTCCGGCGCCGGCTCCGGCGGGATGATCGTCCTGTGGTCGCCAACGATCACCGGGAGCCCCACGTTGATCGCGAACGGCGGCGGTGGAGGTGGCGGTGCCGACAACGGCGCGAACGGCAACGCCGGGAGCGAGTGCACCTCGATCGCGCCCGCCAACGGTGGCGCCGGCGGTACGCCCTTCGTCGGAGCGGGCGGCAAAGGCTCGAGCGGAACCGGCATGGGCCTGCCCGGCACCGACGATATGACCGCGGCAGGCGGTGGTGGCGGCGGTGGCGGTGGTGGCGTGATCCGGATCTTCGGCGGCAACCAGCTGACGAGCACGATGGCGTCGCCGCCGCCGAGCTGAGATGGACCGCACGAAGTCGCTCGAGCTCGCGAACACGCTCGCCGTGGCGGTCGCGCTGGCGGCGCTCGTCGCGTGGTCGTTCTCGGTGCGCTACGGGATCCTCACGGAGACGCCGTTTCCCGTCGGCATCGACGGCTATTTCTATCCGATCCAGCTGCGCTCGCTGCTCGATCACGGCGCGCTCGCATACCCCGCATCGCCACTCGGCTTCTGGTTGATGGTGCCGCTCGCTGCGCTCACGGATCCGATGACCGGCGCGAAGCTCGGCGCCGCGCTGTTCGGCGCGCTGATCGCCCTGCCCGCTCATGGCGTCGGGGCGCGGCTCGGCAAGAGTCGGGGCGCCGGGCTCCTCGCCGCGGCACTCGCGACGACGAGCGCAGGCTCGATGTTCCTGACCGTCGAGTTCGTCAAGAACGGCATCGGGCTCACCGTCGGCCTGACAGCGCTGTGGCTCGTGCTCCGCGCCCTCGAGCAGCGCACGCGGGTGCGCATCGGCCTCGCGATCGCGGGGGTGCTCGCCGCGTTGCTCGCGCACAAGATGGCGGCCGGGCTCGTCGTCGTGATCGCGCTGCCGGCGACGATCGCCGAGGCGGCGGACGCGGGTGCGTTGCGCGGGCGGCGCCTGATCTACGCGATGCTTGGCGTCGGCGCGCTCGCGATCCTCGGGCTCGTGCTCGGCCTCGCGTTTCCCGAGCGGTTCCTGTCTCCCGGTGATGCATCGCTCTCGCACGCGCTGTGGGAACCGGCGCGCTGGGACCTCCCGGCCCTCGCGACGCCGAAGGTCCTGCTGCCGATGGGCTTCGAGGCCGCGATCGGCGGCGCGCTCGCGATCGTCGCCGCGCTCACCCTCGCACGTGGTCGCGCCGCACTCGTCGTCAAGCTGGCGTCGCTCGCGGCGGAGCGCATGGGCATCGGCAGATCGGCGCCCGGCGCACCGACGGTGCCTGGCCGCGGCGAGCGGATCGCCGGCTGGATCGTCATCGCGCTCGCGCTCCTCATCGCACTGCCCTGGCTCGCGGTCTCCGATCCGCAGGGCCTTGGCTTTCGCATCCGGATCATCGCGTTCGTGCCGCTGGCGCTGTGCGCTGCGATGATCGCGCGCGCATTCGTCGTCGCACTTCCGCGATGGATCGCCGATGCATCGCTCGCCGTGCTCGCCCTCGCGATCGTCCTCGCCATGCCGCACCGCCGCGTGCAGGGCGAGATCCTCGCGCACCCGGCGATGGTCGCCGCCGCCGAAGGCCTCGCTGGTCGGATCCCGGACGGCGGCGTCGCGATCGTCCCCGAGCGCCACATCGGGTTCATGGTCACCTGGTACACGGGCACGCCGCATCGCCAGCGCCCCGATGCCGTCCCGCGCGACAAACGCTGGCGCGTCATGCCGCTCGCGTTCATCGGCGCGGGCTCACCGCTCGACGAAGCACTGATCGCCGCCCGTCGCGAGCCTTCGATCGCGCCGCCGATCGGCACCCACCCGCGCCACGCCAACGGCCTCGTGATCGTCGCCGAGCCGACCTGGGAGTGGATCCTCGCGCACCTGCCGCCCGCCGCCCGCGACTACTTCACGCGCTGGCCAACCATCTGAGCCAGCTCGCGCTGGAACTCCTCGACGGAGACGTCGATGTACTCGACGACGCGGCCGTAGAGGAGCGTGGCCTTGACGTTGTGGCCCGGGTGCTCCTTCTCGGCTTCATGGAGCTGCCAGAGGATGATCCGCTGCAGACGCGTCAGGCCGTCACGCGCGTCGGGGAGCCCGCCCACGAGCAACCTACTCGGTGGCGAGGCTGTCGGCGGCGTGCTGGTCGCCCGCCAGGCACTTCGCCCGGACGTCGTCGAACGGCTGGTCGAGGGTGGCCGAGCCTGCGGGCTGGTTCGCCTTCTTGCGAGCCTTGTCGCGCGCCGCGGTGGCCTTGCCGGCGCACGCGATCATACCCGGGCACGCTTTGACGGCCGCGACGTCCTTCGCCTTGGCCATGCAGTTGCGGACCTCGACGTCAGTCGCGGCACACGCTTGCAGATCCTCGATCGGCAGCGCTGCAACCACCTCGTCGGCGCTCTTCCCTTCGCCCTGCGGCGAGATCGACACGATGTGGACGAGCAGCTTCTTGCACGCGTCCTTCTCCCGCGCGACGTCGGCCGTATCCGGCTTGTCGTCGTCGCAAGCGACCAGGAGCGCCAGCAGAACGAACGCGCGTCTCATAGCTCCACCGCCTTCTCGTCGAGCACGGGGGGTGTCGCGGCCCCCGGTTTGGCCTCGCCAAGCATGCGCTTGATCGCCGGTGCCACGCCGAACAGCGCGGCCGCGATCACGAGCGACGCGATGATGAGGGTCCAGAACAGAAACCCGAAGCCGTGTGCGGCGCTGAGCTGCGCGGCGCGGCCTGCGAGGTAGTTGCCGATCGCGGCGGAGAGGAACCACGTCCCCATCACCATGCCGGCGAGCCGCTTCGGCGCGAGCTTCGACATGCTCGAGAGTCCGACGGGCGAGATGCACAGCTCGGAGCACGTCGACACGATGTAGAACAGCACGAGGTAGTGCGGGCTGACCGTGCGGAACGGAAACGCCCACAGCATGTCGGGGGCGACGGAGTCGACCTGCGAGATCGTGGACAGCGCCGGTAACAAGAGAACGATGGAGAGCAGCGTGAAGACGGTGCCGATCGCGAACTTGTTGACGGACGACGGCTCCTTGCCGACCTTGCCCATGCGCAACCAGATGAAGGCGAACACCGGCGCGAGCACCAGGATGAAGCCGGCATTCACGAACTGGTAGGCGACCGAGGTGACGTGCATCCCGAGGTATTCGCGATGGACGAGTCCCTCGGCGAACAGCGACATCGTCGTCGACGCCTGCTCGAACACCATGAAGAAGGCGATACCGCCGACGAACAGCGGGATCATCGCGGTGACACGCTTCTTCTCGTCGGAGTTCTGCGCGCTCTTGTAGAACAACGCGAACACTCCGAGCGAGGCACCGACGAGGCCGATCCCGAACACGTTCTGGAGCGCGTCCTTGCCGATCGGCACCACGAACTTGTCGATCAGCGTGCCGCCGATGATGACCGCGGCGATTCCGAGCACGATGCCCACGGCGGTCTTGCGATCACGCGCGGCCTTCTTCGGATCGTCCGGAATCGTCGGCGACAGGCCCGCGTCCCCGAGGTTTCGCTGGCCGATCAGGTACTGGATGATGCCGGCGACCATTCCGATCGCCGGGACCGCGAAACCGACCTTCCAGCACAGGTTCGGATCGATGTCGTGGCTCGCGAGCACGCCGCGGAACCACTGGCTCTGCGCGAACACCATGCCGATGATCGGGGCCGCGCCGGCACCGATGTTGATGCCCATGTAATAGATGGTGAAGCCCGCGTCCCGACGCGGGTCTTCGGCCGTGTAGAGCTGACCGACGATGGTCGAGACGTTCGGCTTCAAGAAGCCTGTCCCGAGCGCGATCATGGCGAGGCCCGGAAAGAACAGGCCATCGTGCATCGCGAGCATCCCGTTGCCGACCGCGATGCCGATACCGCCGATCGTGACGGCCTTACGCTGGCCGAGGAACCGGTCCGCCACCCAGCCGCCGGGCAGCGACAGCAGATAGACCGAGGACAGGTACAGCGCCATCACCGTGCCCGCCGCCGCCGCCGACATGCCCCGCCCGCCGAGGCCTACCGAGCTGGTCATGTAGATGAACAGCAGCGCCCGCCCGCCGTAGTAGCTCAGGCGTTCCCACATCTCGGTGAAGAACAGCGTCCGCAGGCCGATCGGGTGTCCGAAGAAGGCGCGATCGCGGTCCTTGGCTGACATCGGCGCGGACCATAGCCCGAACCCCCCGGACGAGGGGAAGGGGGAAAGCCACCCTGGTACGCGGGTGCGACGACGCCGGGTCGCAGGTTGATGCGCTCGGTCGCAACTGGCCAGTGGCCCCCGCTTGCAAACCTCCCTGGATTGGGAAAGATCCGACCCATGAGGAAGATCTCGTTGTGCCTGGGGGCCCTCGCCGCCGTTCTCGTGCTCGGGGCGTGCAACCCGGAAGCTCCGCGGTTCGCATTCAAGAGCGCAGAGCGACGCGGCGTGCTGACGTCGAACGGTCTGAGGTTCGTGATCATGCCGGACTCGTCGACCGAGCTCGTCGAGGTCGACGTCCACTACGAGGTCGGCTCGCGCGAAGATCCGGAGGGCAAGGCGGGCCTCGCCCACCTCGTCGAGCACCTGATGTTCCAGACGCGGCCGGACGGGCCGAACACGCCCCCGATCTTCCAGACGCTGCTCGACATGGCGACGTTCGTGAACGCGTTCACGAACTGGGACATGACGCATTACTGGACGACGGTGCGCGAGGAGAACCTCGACTCGATGCTGAAGATCGAGGCGATGCGCATGTTCTACGCGGCGGATGTCGCGGGGACGGCCGAGGCGCCGGCGTTCGGTTGCTCGACGGTGCCGGTCTCCGAGTTCGAGCGCGAGCGCGAGGTCGTGCGCAACGAGATCCGCGCCGGCTCGAGCGCCGAGGACTACATCGCTCAGCTCGTCGAGCAGACGATGTACCCGAACGGTCACGCGTACCAGCGCATGATCGGTGGCGACGACGTTCAGATCGCCAGCGCGCAGCTCAAGGACGCCTGCGAGTTCATGAAGAAGTACTACGCGCCCGAGCGCGCGACGCTGATCATCGCGGGCGGCGTCGACGTCGACAAGACGGTCGAGCTCGTCCAGAAGTGGTTCGGCAAGATCCCGAAGCGCAAGGCGGAGCCGCGGGTCGAGCCCAAGCCGTTCGTCGTCAACCACCGGAAGGTCGAGATCGAGGCCGACGTCGAGCGTCCGAGCGTGTGGATCGGCTGGTCGCTTCCCGCCGGCAACACGCCCGAGGGCGAGGCCGCGCGGTTCGGCATCGGCAACGCGTTTGCCAAGATCGCCCGCAAGGGTGAGGAGTACGGGTTCGCGTACAAGGTCGAGCCCGCGATCCTCGGTGGCGAGCTCGCGCCGCTGTTCCTGATCCGGATCGAGCTGAAGAACATGGGCAAGCTCGACGAGGCGCTCGAGTTCGCGCAGAACTCGGCGAAGCAGGCGTATCGCGGCTTCGACGGCGGCACGTACGTCGAGCTCGAAGAGTTCAAGAACCGCGAGAAGGCGGCGTTCGTCGCCGGCCTCGAGGCGCTACCGAGCCGCACGCTGAAGATCGGCCAGATGGTGCAGCACGACACCACGATGGATTTCAACTCCACCGAGATGTACATGTTCCACGCGCTCGACAAGATCGACAAGTTCGACAACGACCGCATTGGTGGCGCCGTCAAGAAGGCGCTCGACTGGGAGAAGGCCGGCATCATCGTCGTCAAGCCGAACGCGGCGGCGCTCAAGGGTGACACGCGGTCGAAGGTGAAGTTCAAGGCGAACACCGACCAGGCGATCGTCAACGCCGCGGTGGACCCGAGCGAGGCGAAGCACCCGGTCAAGGTCACCGCGGAGCTCAAGGGCCTCAACGCCGCGACCCGGTTCAAGCTCGACAACGGCATGGACGTCGTGCTCCTGCCGATCAACGCGATGCCCGTGGTCACCGCGGAGCTCGTCCTCAAGAACGCGGGCGACGCGGCCACCCCGGATAATCCGGCGCTCGCCTCGATGGCCGCGAACTTCATCCAGCGCGTCGGCGACATGGATCCGCAGCAAGCGCAGAACACCGATGTGTTCTCGCGAACCGGTATCGAGATCCAATGCGGCTCGAGCGACGACGCCACGTTCTGCGGCACGCACGGCGTGAACATCTACCTCGACGTCATGGTGAAGGGCCTCGAGCGCATGCTCGCCGCCGGCGAGTACAGCCAGGAGCAGATCGAGCGCTGGCAGAAGCGCACCAAGGAGGAGTGGAAGCTGCACTCCACGCAGGAGACCAACGAGTACGTACGCCAGGTCATGACCGCGATCTACGGCCCCGATCACCCGTACACGAAGACCGCGATCCTGACGCCGGAGTTCGCGGCCAAGATCCACAAGGATTCGCTCGACAGCTACCGCAACAGCCACTTTCGCGCGGGCAATGCCACGCTGATCCTCGTCGGCAGCTTCGATCCGAAGAAGGCCGAGAGCCTCGTGCGCAGCACGTTCGGCGGCATGGACAGGGGCACCGTCGACAAGCCGGTAGATTCCAAGTCCTACAAGCGGACCGGCCCCGTGTACGTCGGCGTCAAGAAGAGCAAGGAGGACCAGCAGCTCACCGTGACGATCGGCTACCCGGCACCGGCCGGCGTCGATGGTCAGGAGGGTGCGCGTCGCGTGCTCACCGAGATGATGAACATCCGCGCCGAGAACGTTCGGTTCAAGCGCGGCTCGACGTACGGCCTGTACTTCGGACGCCAGGCGAAGGTCGGCCCGAGCTCGTACCTCATGCGCGGTGGCGCGGTGATCGGCGGCACGATGGACGCCGAGCGCGCGGGCGAATCGATCAAGGCGATCCGCGACGGCCTCGACGACATGCGCAAGGGCGACGACGAGTTCAACGAGGACTTCGTACGCGCACGCCGCAAGCTGATCGGCAACATGCTCGGCGAGTCCACGGTGACCGGCGAGCTCGCGCAGCGGCTCAGCTTCATCGCGCAGCACAACCTGCCGCCGACCTACTACAACTCGCTCCTGCAGCAGATCGCAGCGGTGTCGCCGGCGCAGATCCGCGCGCTGATCAAGACCGAGCTCGACCCGGCCAACGAGGTCATCGTGGCGCTCGGAGACAAGGCGCACCTCGACAAGGCGTTCGCGGAAGCTGGGATCAAGGACGTCAAGATCGTGGAGCCCGAGTACAAGTAGTACCCTCGCGCGGATGTTCGAAGTCCGCGAGGCCACCGCCGCCGACAAGCCCGAGGTCTCCGCACTCATCGGCGAGATGATCCCGGGCGTCGACGTGGCCGCACGAAGGAAGTGGTTGTACGAGACCAGTCCCGGCGGTCCTGCGCTGACCTGGCTCGCGATCGCGCCGACCGGCGAGGTCGCCGGTTGCACGTCGTTCTTCCCGTTCCGGCTGTGGCTCGACGGGCAGAACGTGCGCGCCGCGCTCGGCGGTGACGGCTACGTGCGTCCCGCGTGGCGGCGCCGTGGCCTCGGCGGACTGCTCCACGATGCTTCGCGCCGCGACATGGAGAAGCACTCGATCGGCTGCATGTACGGCGCGCCCGGGGCGATGAACCTGACGCCGCTCAAGCACGGCGGCTCGCGCGAGGTCGGTCACGTCACGCGGTTCGTGCGAGTGGTGCGGGTCGGCCCGTCGTTCGTCGGCGAGCTGGCCTCGCGCCTCGGTCGGCCGCGGTTCAGCGCGAAGCTCCATCCGATGACGCCGCACGACTCGCGCATCGATACGGTGTGGGCCGAGGCGAAGCAGGATCTCCGGCTCGCGGCCGTGCGCGACGCCGCGTTCTACACGTGGCGCTTCCGCGAGGCACCCGCGCAGCGCGAGCCGGCGTATGTCATCTCCAAGGGTCTCCGGCCGATCGGTGCGTGCGCGCTCGAATCGATGCACGCCGGCGCCGACCTGCACATCGTGGATCTCGTCGCCGTGCCGGGCGAGTGGCACGCGTGTCTGCGCGCGATCGTGGCGCACGCCTCGGAGCACACGCGCGCACGCACCGTCAGCATCAAGCTGTTCGCTCTCGACGGCCGCACGCGGATGATGTGGCGCTCCGGGTTCCTCGAGCGCGATAGCAAGCCGTTCCTCGTGATGATCCCGAAGGATGGAGATCGCCGGTTCGTGGATCCGCAGCGCTGGTTCTACTGCGGCGCAGATTCAGACCTCGACGCGCTAGAGTAGGCGAATGCGCAGTATCGCGACCGTCCTCCTGGTCCTCGGCCTCGTCGCGTGCGGCAGCCAGGCCGAGAAATCCGACAAGGCCGCGGTCGAGAAGTACATCAACACGGACCTCAACGGCCTGATCGGCATGCTGTGGGTCGGGAAGAAGCCGCTCGAGACGATCAAGCCGGATCACTTCGATACCGCGCACGGCTGGTTCGCGCGTCCGAGCGCGCTCGAGACGGTCGTGATCCCGCGCATGGATCAGGTGATCGCCGCCGCCGCGAAGATCACCGCACCCGAGGCGATGAAGACCCTGCATCAGCAGCTCGTCGACGTGGCCACCGGTTACCGCGACGCCGCGAAGGACCTCGGCGATGCGGTCGCCGCCGAGGACAAGGCGAAGTTCACCGCCGCGCACGCGAAGTTGATGGAAGGCCAGGAGCGCTACCAGCACTGGCAACAGGCGATGGACGTGGTGCTCGCCGACTACAAGATCACGCTCGTGGACCCTCCGCAGCCGCCACCGCTGCCGAAATGATCACAGCAGATCGACGAATACGTCGTCGCCAACGACGGTGATCGGATAGCGCCGCAGCGACAGCGTCTTGTCGTGCGTGCACGTCCCTGTCCTGAGATCGAAGCCGTAGCCGTGGCCATGGCACACGAGCTCCGTGCCCTCGAGGTCGCCATCGACGAGCGCAACGTCCTCGTGGGGACACACGCCCTGGACGGCGACGAGCTCGGCCTCGGCGTACGTCACGATCACGGGCCACGTCACGCCGGCCACCGGGAACGCGCGCAGCTCGCCGGGCACCACGTCCGCGAGCCGGCACACGTGCACGCGGAACGCCATCAGCGGCCCCGGTTCCGCGGATCGAACCGGTCGCGCAGCCCGTCGCCGAGGAGGTTCGCACCGAGCACGACCCACATGATCGCGAGACCGGGGACGAGCGCGTAGACCTTCACCCAATCGCCCTTCCACAGGAACGTGCGCGCCTGATCGAGCATCGAGCCCCACGTGTAGTCGACCTGCGGCCCGAGGCCGAGGAACGACAGCGCCGCCTCGATCAGGATCACGCTGCCGAGGCCGAACGACATCGGCACGAGCGCCGGTCCCATGATGTTCGGCAACAGGTGCTTGCCGATCACGCGCGTGTTCGAGGCGCCGAGCGCGACCGCGGCCGTGACGAACTCGCGCTCGCGGAGGGCGAGTACCTGACCGCGGGCGACGCGCGCGTAGCCGACCCAGCCGTTCGCGGACAGCGCGAGGATCACTACCCCGACGCCGGGGTTCGCGACGGTCGCGACGATCGCGATGTTGAGCAAGATGCCGGGGAACGCCAGCAGCATGTCGACGAAGCGCATGACGATCTCGTCGATCCAGCCGCGGTACCAGCCGGCGATGGTGCCCAGCGACAGGCCGATCACGGAGGTGATCGCGACGACGATGCCGGAGAGCTCGAGCGCCTTGCGCGCGCCGAACAGCAGCTGGCTCAGCGCATCGCGGCCGTTCGAATCGGTGCCGAACCAGTGCGCGGCCGACATCCCTTCGAACTTGTGGTCGAGGTCGATCGCCTTCGAGGCAACGTCGTACGGCGCGATCCACGGGCCGATGATCCCGAGGACGATGAACGTCCCGAGCATGACGGCGCCGACCCACGCGCTCGGCGAGAGCTTGAGCTTGGTCTTCACGAGCGGCGGATCCTCGGGTCCGCGAAGCCATAGGCGAGATCGACGAGGATATTGACGAGCACGTAGATCACCGCGATCACGAGCACGCAGCCCTGGACCACGGGGTAGTTGCGCTCGGTGATGCCCTGCAGCAGCGTGTTACCGAGGCCGGGGCGCGAGAACACGTTCTCGATCACGATCGCACCGGAGAGCATCGAGCCGAACTGCAGACCGACGACCGTGATCACGGGCAACAGCGCGTTGCGCAGCGCGTGCACGAACAACACGCGGCTCTCCGGGAGGCCTTTCGCGCGCGCGGTGCGCACGTAGTCTTCGCCGAGCACCTCGACCATCGTCGAGCGCGTCATGCGCGAGAGCATCGCCATCAGGTGCGTGCCCACGGCAAGCGCCGGCAGGACGAGCGCATGGAGCCCGACCTCGCCAGGGCCGGGGAACCAGCCGAGCGAGAGGAAGAACCAGAACAGCAGCAGGGGCGCGAACATCATCTGCGGCATCGCGATCGCCGACAGCGAGGCGGTGGTCGCGAGCGTATCGATCCATGTGCCGCGCTTGACCGCTGCCAGCACGCCGAGCGGCAGCGCGAGGACGATCGCGACGAGCATGCCCGCCAGTGCGAGCCACAGCGTGTACGGGAACACCTCGGCGATCCGGCCCGCGACCGTGCGCTTGTCGCCGGCTCCACCGCTGCACTGACTGCCGAGCGTGCCGTCGACGATGTGGCCGAGGAACGAGACGAACTGCATCGGCAGCGACTTGTCGAGCCCGAGGCACTTCTCCAGCGCCTCGCGCTGACCCGGCGTGGCGTTGTCGCCGGCGAGATGATCGATCGGATCGCCCGGGACGATGTGCAGGAACGCAAACACGAGCACGGAAACGCCGAGGATCGTCAGCAGGCCCGAGCCGAGCCGGCGTAACAGAAACCGCCCGAGCGTCACGCCGATGACGGTATCAGAGTGACGGCGCGCAGAACTTCACCGAGCCCGGGTCGATCGGCTCGCCGCCGTGCTCGATCTGCAGGTCGGAGTCACGACACTCGTAGCCACTGCGGCAATCGCCGCTGCTGCCACAGGTGGCCATGCAGTAACGGACCTCGGACGAGCGCGGAACGCAGCGGCCGGTGTTCGAGCACAGCTCGTCGAGCGAGCACTCGGACTGAGCGCCGCACACCCGATTTTCGAAGTTGCCGGTGAAGAACCGGACGCACTTCGAGGGATCGGGGCAGGTGCCGACGTCGCAGCCCTGGATCGTGCAGTACCCCTCTTTCGAGGAGATATCGCAGTAGCGGGTGCCGTTCGGATCGCAGTCGGAGCTGATGATGCAGCTATCGCCGATATCCTTTCCACAGCCGGTGGCCAGCAGGAGAGTGACGAACAGCGCGAACCTCATGAGCGCGGGCATCCTAGCGACCGCTTGGACCCCTGGCAAGGACGGGGGGTTGCCCGCTAACGTCGGGGCATGCGCGCCGTAGTCCAGCGAGTTTCCAGGGCAAAGGTCACGGTCGGCGACCGGATCACGGGATCGATCGACCACGGGCTCCTCATCCTGCTCGGTGCGGGGGCCGGGGATGCGGCCGCCGACCTCCAGTACATCGTCGACAAGATCGTCCATCTGAGGATCTTCTCCGACGACGCGGGGAAGATGAACCGGTCGGTCCTCGACGTCGTCGGCGGCGTCCTCGTGGTCTCCCAGTTCACCCTCTACGGCGACGTGCGTCAGGGCCGGCGGCCGGCGTTCACGGGAGCGCTCGAGCCCGTGGCGGCGAAGGCGCTCTACGAGGACTCGCTCGTCGCGATCCGCGCCGCCGGCGTGGGCCGGGTCGAGGCCGGCGAGTTTGCTGCGGACATGAAGGTCGAGCTACTAAATGATGGCCCGGTCACCATTCTTCTCGATTCGCGCAAGGGCTTCTAGCCCGTAGGCCCCTGCAAGCGTTAGGTTTGCCCCCGGCGAGCGAATGAAGGTCAGGTTCTGGGGAGTGCGTGGATCGATCCCTGTGCCGGGTCGATCGACCAACCGCTACGGCGGCAATACGTCGTGCGTAGAAGTACGCCCAAAGAACGCCTCGCCGATCATCATCGACGCGGGCACCGGATTGCGGCGCCTCGGCAAGTCCCTCATGGAGGAAGCGTTCGCCGAGGGCAAGGGTAAGGCTTCGATCCTGATCAGCCACACCCACTGGGATCACGTGCAGGGGCTGCCGTTCTTCTCGCCGATGTACCGCGAAGGGAACGAGATCGAGATCTACGCACGCCAGCGTGACCTCCACCTCGAGGCCGTGTTCTCGGCCCAGCAAGGCGCGCCATACTTCCCGGTGCCGCTGTCGGCGATGCACGCCGAGATGCGGTTCCACGAGGTCATCGAGGGCGCGAAGTTCGAGATCGGCAACGCCAAGGTCTCTTGCACGCGCCTCAATCACCCGTGGATCGCGATCGCCTACCGCGTCGAGGTCGATGGCGCGATCGTCGTGTACTGCTCCGATACGGCGCCGTTCGCGGATTACCTCCTGGGCACGGACTTCGTCACGCAGGCGCCGGCCCTCGATGGGCCACTGCCGCCGGAGACCGAGGCGGAGCTCGCGCACATGCGCGCCGGCGTGATCAACCTCGCGAAGGACGCGGACCTCCTGATCTACGACACGCAGTTCACGAAGGAGGAGTACCGCCAGCGTCCGCACTGGGGGCACTCGCATCCCGACGACGCGATCCAGATCGCGCGCGATGCCAACGTGAAGACGTTGTGCCTGTTCCACCACGCGCCGCTGCGCGCCGACGACGAGAACGACAGGATCCTCGCGCAGTACCGCGGCGTGGTCGCGGCGCAGAACGACAAGTTCGATCTCGTCAGCGCGTACGAAGGCCTCGAGATCCCGCTGGGGGACGAATGAAGATCCGATTCTGGGGCGTGCGCGGATCGATCCCGGCTCCCGGCCCCGATACGAATCGCTACGGCGGCAACACCTCGTGTGTCTCCGTGACTTCGGCGAGCGGCGGCCTGGTGATCATCGACATGGGGACCGGCCTCATGCACCTCGGTAACTCGCTGATGGCGGGCGCGTTCGGCAAGGGGCAGGGCAAAGCGTCGATCCTGCTCTCGCACACGCACTGGGATCACATCCAGGGGCTCGGCTTCTTCGCGCCGGTGTTCATCGCCGGCAATCAGTTCACGGTGTGGGGTCCCGGACCGTATGGCTCGGCGGGGATGCTCGAGGAGATCCTCGAGGGACAGATGGATCCGAACTTCTCGCCGCTGCAGACGCTGAAGAACTTCTCCGCAGCGTTCGAGGTCAAGGCCGCGCCGGTCACCGGCACGTTCGAGGCGGCCGGGATGACGATCAGCGCGCGCGAGCATCCGCACGGCGCGACCAGCGCGCTCGCGTTTCGCATCGAGGAAGCCGGTCGCTCGTTCGTCTACGCATCGGATGTGGGGCAGCCCGAGCCCGATGCGCCACCGACGCCGGAGGCGGTCGCGTTCTACCGGGGCGCCGACGTGCTGCTCCACGACACCACGTACTGCCCCGAGGATCAGGAGACGCGGCGCAACCGCGGGTTCTCGACGTACGAGGATGCCGCCGCCGCTGCTGCCGCCGCGGGCGTGAAGCGCCTCGTCACGTTCCACTACGATCAGGACTACAGCGACGACGCCGTCGATGCGCTCGTCGCGAGCTGCCGCACGGCGCTCGATGCGCGTGGCGGCCAGGCGATCGAGATCCTCCCGGCGCGAGAAGGCGACGAGATCGAGGTCTGACGACGATCAACGAGCGGCGACGGCTTCGGGGTTTCCGAAGCAGCGCCACTGTGCCGGCGTCTTCTGC
>JBBRBG010000049.1:0-49075 GCA_038206055.1 Haliangiales bacterium | reverse complement strand
ATCCGACGAAACCGGCACCAAGCCGCTCGCCGAGCTCACCACCTGGCTTCGCGAGCACCCGTAGTCAGCGGCCTCGTCGCAGGGTCGCCACGGCGTCGAGCCGGTTCGCGACGTCGAGCGGCGCGGCGGCGGCGAGCTGATGGCAGAGCAGCTCGGCGCGATCGAGGTCTCGCGCACTCGCGGCGAGGTCGTGGTTGGCGGCGTGCGCCATCGCCAGGCCGAGCGCCACGTCGATCGAGGTCAGCTGCTGCCACCACGGATAGTTGGGCGGCAGCGGAGCGATGGCTGACAGCGCGCGCTCGGCGGCGCTCGGGTCCCCGTGGGCCAGGAGGGCGAACGCGCGCGCGCGGATGACCCGACTATCGCCGCTCTCGGGATCCTCGGCGGCGATCACCCGCGCCGCCATCGCCGCCGCGGTCCCGAGATCGCCCGCGACGAGTGCGCGCCAGGTGAGCTCGTACGTGCATTCCCGGATCGAGGCGCGCTGCTCGGGGTGAAGGTTCGCCATCGCAGTGCACGCGGGGGTCAGTGCTGCTCCCACGCGGCGCGGTTCGCTGCCGAGCGAGGCGCGCATGATCTCGGCCTCGAGTGTCAGCGGATGATTCGGGCCGAGCATGGTGTTCCGCTGCGCGACGAGCTCCGCGCCGATGCGATCGCGCTCCGCGGGATCATCGACGACGATCATCAAGCTCAGCAGTACGGTGGTGAGCTCGATCGCAGCGCTCGAACGCAGGCCGCGTGCCTCACGACGGGCCTGCTCGAAGGCGGTGCGCGCCGCCGCCCGATCACCCCAGGCCAGCGCCACGCCGCCGATGTTGTGATGGAGAAGCGCCCGCGCGAACGCGGCGCGGTCTCCCGCCTTCCGCGTGATCGCCTCGATCAGCGTCAGGCCCTCGGTCGCCGCGCGCCGATCGGACGTGGTGGCGAGGGCATAGGCGGCCCGGGCATACGCTTCGATCGCGAGCGCGTCGTCGCCCACACCGAGCGCCCGCTGGGTCGCTTCGGTGAAGTCGGCAGCGCCGCGATCGCCATCCCCGAGCGACAGGGTGATCCGGCCACGAGCGACCAGCGCCCGCGCAACAAGCGGATCGTAGGCGAGCGCTCGCGCCTCCGCCACCGCGGCCTCCGCGTCGCGCGTTGCCTCCGCCGTGCGACCGGCATCGCGCTCGATATCGACACGCGCGATGCGGTCGGCGATGGTGGCCGCGCGAACGGCGCTCGCGCTCGGAGGTGGCGAGACCGGCGAGAGCAACGCATCGTCGTGACCGCACGCCTCGAGCTCGGGCAAGCTGCCGGCGGCGACCACGAGGCCCGATACGTCCGAGGCGGCGACCGTGGTGGACAGCGCGCTGATCGTGGACAGCGCACTCTTGCGGCGATCGAGGCACGCGTTGCGCCGGTCGAACATCGCCACCGAGATGCTGCCGCTCTGGTGCGCGAGACAGGACGTGCGCTCGACGTCGACCCACTGCGCAGCGTAGCCATCGAGGGCACCGACGATGCGGCCCATCGCCTCGGGCGCATAGCCACCCTCGAGAGCGCTCAGGTGAGCGCCGGCCCGCTGCCGCAACTCCGGGCCCCAGCTCGGCGCGATCAACGACGGGCCGCTCTCGCACGGTGGTGTGTCGCGGCGAGTGCGACCGAGCGCGAACGCCGCGACGATCGCAACGGTCGCCAGCGTCGCACCGCCGATCAGTGCGCGCTGTCTCCACTTCGCCGCGGGCGAGAACGCCAGCGCGCGCAGGAGATCGGACATCGACGGATAGCGGTCATCAGCCCGCACGGCCGCTCCGCGCGCGAGGATCGGCGCGAGCCACTTCGGGACCGTGCCGCGCGACTTCAGCGCTTCCTCGAGCGCGGCGCACAGCCCGTATTGATCGACCGCCGGTGTCAGCGCGAGCCCGGCCTTCTGCTCGGGCGCCATGTAGCGGGGCGTGCCCGCGACCGTCGGGAGATCGACATCGGCCACGTCGTGCGCGAGGCCAAAGTCGAGTACGCGCACGCGCTCGTCGGCGCCGAGGATCGCGTTGTCCGCCTTGAAGTCGCGGTGGATCAGGCCGACGCGGTGCGCCGCGGCGAGGCCCTCCCCCGCCTGCCGGTACGCACGGATCAGCTCCGGCGCGGTGGCGGTCGCGGCGAACTCGCGCAGCGTACGTCCCTTGACCAGCTCCATGACGAGGAAGGCGCCCTCGGGAGCATCGAGCACGTCGTAGATCGGTACGACGTTGGGGTGGGAGAGCTTCGCGAGCGCGCGGCCCTCGTCGAGCACCCGGGCACGCGCCTGCGCATCACCGGTCGAAGCCAGCTTGAGCGCGACACCGCGCGCCAGCTCGGGATCCCAGGCCGACCACACCACGCCCATGCCGCCCGCGCCCGCCCGCTCGATGATGCGATAGCGGCCGATCTGGAGCGCGGCCGAATCTCCGAACAGCCCGGCCTCGGCGCGCGCGCGCGTCAGGCCACGCACGATCGGATCGAACTCGCCGACGGCGCCGACCAGCGCGCGCTCGACCTCGCCTTCGGGACGCGCGTCGGGGGAAGGCCGCTCGAGCAGGGTGGGAGCACGTGAATCTCCCATCAGGTTCACCAACCTAACATTTTTTGTTTGTTGCGCCGAAGCCGCGGGCGGCTCTACCACCGCGATGAAACCTTCCAGGTCGACCAAGCTTCTCTGTTCTCTGCTGTTTGCTGCCGGCTGCGTTCCCGACGCCGCACCGGAGGGCCCCGACGCGGGCGTCACCGATGATGACGTGATCGCCACGCACGAGGGTGACGTCGGTCGGCTGCGCGTGCAGACCCCCGAAGGTCTGCGAACGATCACCTATATGGTGCACAACGGCCACGCCATCCACGAGGGCGACATCGACCTCGGCACGATCGAACACGTCCAGCACGAGCAGCACCTCCGCGGTGGCGCCGTCAGCCTCGGAGATCGCTGGCCGAATGCGCGCGTGTTTTTCCGCTTCGGCTCCACGTTCAGCGGTTCGGTGTGCGGCACATCGATGACCAACTGCACCGATATCCGCACGCTGGTTCGCAACACGCTCACCGCGATGGGGAAGAAGCTGCCCGTCGCGTTCGTCGAGGACACCGCGAACACCGCGGCGAACTACGTCAAGCTCGACTGGGCAGATGCAGATTCGAACTTCGGCGGATCGTCGAATTCGATCGGCATGGACGGCGGTGAGCAGACCATCGTGTTCCCGATCGGGCACGTGAAGGATCAGTCGCTGCCCCAGTCGATTCCTTACAACATCCAGCCGAATGCGGGAACGCTGCGGCACGAGATGCTCCACGCGATCGGCCTGTGGCACGAGCAGAGCCGAACGGATCGCGACTCGTTCGTCACCATCAACACCGACTGCATCCAGTCCGGGCAGACGAGTCAGTTCGACATCCAGAGCGGCGCGACGAGCGTCGGGCCGTACGACTTCAATTCGATCATGCACTACGCCCCGAACACGTACTGCATCCCGTGGACGTTCGCGGCGCCCGATCCCGATGGCGATGGCTGCGCGTGCGCGTCGATGACCAGTAAGCTCGCCGGCGTTCTGATCACGCCTCCCGGGCGGCCGCTTCCCGGAGGCTTCAGCATCGAGGACACGAACACGCTCTACCGGATCTACACGCGCTCGCCGCTCAGCGACGCGGCGGGCGATCACTACGGGCAAGCGGTCGCGAGCGGCGACTTCGATGGTGACGGCTATGACGATCTGGCCGTCGGCATTCCCGACGAGGACGTCATCACGTCGGTGTTTCCGCTGATCACTTCCACGAACGCGGGCAAGGTGGTGCTCTACAAGGGCACGTCTGCCGGCCTGGTCCTGTGGAACACGCTGACCGAGCTCGACTTCGCGGGGAGCGTGACCGCGAACGGTCACTTCGGGACCGCCCTCGTGGCGGCCGACCTCGATGCCGACGGCATCACGGATCTCGCCGTCGGCGCGCCGGGCGCGAACGGCAACTCCGGCGCCGTGTTCACGTTCCTCGGCAATGGCACCAGGATCCCGGCGGCGGATCGAATGCTGACGCAGCAGACGGCCGGCTACACCGACGAGGCGGGAGACCGGTTCGGCGAGGTGCTCGCCGCGGGCCCGATCACGGGTCAGAAGCGACTGGATAGCTGCAACAGCGCCTTCGATGGCAACGTGTACAACGCGCTGGTGATCGGCGCGCCGAGCGACCGCAACGGCGTGCCGTTCTCCGCGGGCCTCACCACGCGCAACGGTGCGGTGTACATGTTCCAGGAGGTGGTCAACTGTGGTGACCAGCTCGCGCATGCGACGCGCGTCACGAACGGGCGCGCGGCCACCGGCGATGATTTCGGCGGCGCCCTGGCGGTCGGCGATCTCGACGGTGATGGCAAGGCCGACGTCGCGATCGGCGCTCCGCATCGCAGCGCAAACGCGGGCGCGGTCTACACCTACGGCGGCCGATTGCCGGCCGAGAGCCCGATCCTGTGGTCCTCGATGGTCACCTCCGCCGCCACCCTGAGCGGTGGAGCCAGCGAGCAGTACGGCTCGGCGCTCGCGATCGGCGACATCGCGTCGGCGTTCACCGGCAGCGAGCTCGTGGTCGGCGCACCCGGCCTCAATGGCACCGTGAAGGTGCTCGCGGGCGGCTTGACGCCGCTCCTCGTTCAGACGCTCGCGAACTTCCCGGCCGCGAGCGGCGACCGGTTCGGCGCCGCGCTGGCGATCGGCAACGTCGACGCCGCCACGTCCGCGGTGGACCTGGTGGTCGGCATCCCGGGACAGGACAGTGGTGCCGGCGCGATCGCCATCATCCGCGGCGGCGCGCTCACCCCGCGCACCAAGGTTCGTCAGAGCGATCTGAGCCCGGTGTTCGATAACGCTCCGAACGACGGCTTCGGCACGTCGCTCGCGATCGGTCAGCTCGACGGACGCGGCCCGGTGGCGTCGACGGCGAGCAACTCCACGAAGCTTCTCGATCTCGCGATCGGTGGCCCGGGCGAGGCTCCCGACCTGTCCCCGTTTGGTCAGGGTCCGGCCGGTAGCGGCGCGGTGTCGCTCATGAAGGGTACCGCCGCCGCTGTCGTGGCTCCGTGGGCGCAGATCACGCAGCCCTTCGACGGCCACATGTGATGCGCGGAATGGTACTGTGGCCGCTCAGTGGATCCAGATCGAGATGTCCTGGACCGCTGGCGTGGTGGTGATCAGCAAGCCGGGCGCGACCTGTTCGCCCGGTACTTCGATCCCTTGTTCCGGTTCTTCGCGAACAAGTGCGCCGAGCCCGACGAGCTGATCCAGACCACGTTCCTCGCGATCGTGAAGTCCAAGGACCAGTTCGCCGGGCGCTCCAGCTTCCGGACCTACCTGTTCACCATCGCCCGCAACGAGCTGTATCGCTATATCCGGGAGCTCAAGCGCACCGAGCTGTTCGATCCCGATCTGTCGTCGGTCGCCGCGCTGGCCACCAGCGCCGGCACACGGCTGGCGCGCCACATCGACCACCAGGCCCTGTTCGCGGCGCTCCGGACCCTGCCGATCGAGCAGCAGACGCTCGTCGAGCTGCACTACTGGGAGGACCTCGATGCGCTGGCGCTGGGCGAGATCTTCGATAGCCCACCTCCGACGATCCGGATGCGGCTCACCCGGGCCCGCGTGGCGCTGCGCGAGGCCATGGCCGCCGCCGGAGGAGCGCCACCCACCGTGCGCTCGGACGACGAGCTCGAGCAATGGGCCCGCAACGCCGGGACGGTCGCGAACAAGCGCTGAGCGCAAGTCCGCGAACTGCCGGGACAAAGAAACCTGGTTGCGTTCGAGCGCGACCCCTCTCTACCAAGTGAACCCTCGATTGGAGCTGGCATGTACCTGTGGCCTCTGACCGTCTCTGTTGTCGTCGCGCTGTCGGCCTGCGTGGCCGATCTCGAAACCTCGGACTCCCCCCAGACCGTGCTGTCCGGCGGTGGCTCGGGCAACGGTGACCCGTGCCCGAAGACCGGGTGTGGCACGAACTCGCCGTTTCTCGGCCCGACCGAGTTTCACGAGCTCGAGGAGACCGGGACGTCCGCGAACGCCGAAGGGTTTCGTCTGCTGCGGATGGAGAAGCTCGGGGTTGTCTATCGTCCACACGTCAGCGGCGCCGTGCTCACCGGGATCATCGGGCGCAACGTCGTGTTGCGGGGCCAGGGTCTGGTCGGCGCCGAGCTGATGATCTCGAACGACCGCACCAACGAGCAGTTCGGGATCAAGATCGTTCATGTCTCGAACGACCAGACGTTCTGGAAGCCCGACGACAACGGGGCACTGGGGCACATCGAGACGTACGAGCTGCAGTGGCGTCCGATCGGCGGAACGTACAAGCCGGTGTGCACCAACCCTCCGGGCCGGATGGATCCCGACGGCCCCAACGCACTGTGGAACAGACCCATCGAGGCGATCCTGTTCACCGGAGATCGCTACGACACCTCGACCCTGAGCGTCACCGCCACCACGCTCGGCGGATCGCTGAACTGGTTCAACGTCGCATGCTCCGGCAACGTGATGTCGAAGCTGTTCCTCAACCGCCACACCGACGCGAGCCAGACGCCGAACTTTCCCACCAGCCTCGAGCAGCGCCAGGCAATGTTGAAGATGTACACGTCGGATCTGTGCGGCACCGGCCAGGCCTTCACGGTGCAGGGAACGCCACTCCACTGGGTGAGCTCGGCCGGGTGGTCAAACGCCTCGACCGACTACGCGCACATGGAGGCGCTGTGGAACTCCCAGGGTGCGGTCTGCCTCGACACCCATCGGCTCCATCTCAGTGCGAATGACATGACCTTCCAGTATACGGCCGCGTGCGGCACGCTCCTCCCGCCCTGCACGACGAGCAACGGCACCGCCACCTTCACGAGCACCGGTGCGTACCTGCGGACGTCGAGCCCCGCTCCGCTCTGAACGACGGCCGAGAAGTTGCCCGTCACCGACGGGGGTGCCTAGCCTCGACCATGGTTCGTACCAGCCTGGTCGCTGCAGGGTCGTTCGTCGTCGCGTTCGCGCTCGCATTCGCCATCATGAGCGGGGTCGCGCACGCGGACGAGACCTCCGCGACTGACAAGCTGCGGATCCTGTACTCGACGCGGTTCACGTTCACGGACGACGGCGTGCCGCTCGTGACGGTCGAGATCATGGGCAACCGCAAGGACGTCAAGCTGCGCGCGAAGGGCGGTGTCCTGGTGCGGCCGGATGGCCAGGGTGGCTCCGCGATCGAGACCGACGGCGGCGACACGTGGACGATCACGGCCGAGGGCACGAAGCCGGCGATGATCCAGGACTGGACGATCGTCGAGACGCTCACGCCCGACGACGCGACCGGGGTTGCGGCGGCGATGACGCGCTGGAAGGAGCGTGGGTTCGATCCGCGAACGTTCGAGATCGGGACCGTGTTCGGAGTCGACGGCGAGGTGATCGATACGCGCGAGGTACGGATCGCCGTGGACCCGGTGGCCGCGGGCAAGGGAGCCGCGCGCGCTGCCGAGCTCGCGAAGCGCTACGGGCTGCAGACGTCGACGCACCAGGAGCTGGTTCGTCGACCGTCGGGTACGATCGTCGCGAGGAACGGCGGCACGGTGATTCGCAATCCGTCGGTGCTGTGGTTCACGCCGAAGAAGTCCTCCGAGACGCTCACGGTGAGCGACGTCCCGACCGGCACCGGCGGCTCGCAGCTCGATACGGGCAGCGAGGACCGGCGCTACTGGGGCGCCGTGTACGTGACGCTCGACCGCGATGGTTCGCTCCTCGCCGCGAACGCGGTGCCCGAGGACAAGCTCCTCGCCGGGCTCGTGCCCGCAGAGATGTATCCGGACGCGCCGCAGGCCGCACTCGAGGCGCAGGCGATCGCCGCACGCACCGAGCTGCTGCAGAAGATCGGCCGTCGCAACCTGACCGACCCGTTCCTCCTGTGCTCGACGCAGCAGTGCCAGGTCTACGCGGGCGCGGGCAAGGAAGATCCGCGGACCACGAAGGCGGTCGAGATGACCCGCGGCATCGTCATGCTCCGCGATGGCGGCGGCATGGTCGACGTGCGCTACAGCGCCTCGTGCGGTGGCCACACCGAGGACAATGACGCGATCTGGGGCGGGCCGGCGGATCCGTCGCTGCGTGGACGTGCCGACGATCCGAAGGCGTCGATGTCGAAGATCACCGACGACAACCTCGACGCGTTCCTCGACGGGGGCAAGGACGCGTGGTGCAACCAGAGCAAGCTCGCGAAGACCAGATTTCGGTGGACCGAAAAGCTGCGCGCGGATGACCTGACGGCGCGCGTGTCGGTCGAGTATCCGGAGATCGGACGGATCAAGACGATCAGCTCGAAGCAGCGCGGCGTCTCGGGCCGCATCGGCGTGCTGGTGATCAAGGGCGACAAGTCGAGCGTCGAGGTCACCGGCGATCTGCACATCCGCCGGCTGCTCGGCGGTCTGAAGTCGACGTTGTTCGAGGTCGCGCGCGAAGGCGACTCGTTCGTGTTCCGCGGCGCGGGCTTCGGCCACGGCGTGGGCATGTGCCAGATGGGCGCGATCGGGATGGCGAGCGCGGGCAAGGCTCACGACAAGATCCTCGGCCACTACTACCGCGGCACGCACCTGCACCGCTTGTACTGATCAGAAGCGTCCGACGACGCTGAGCCCAACGCTGCCATCGCCGCCGGTCGGCACCACCACGCGCTCGGTGTATGACCGATTCTTGGACCAGTAGATCGCGGTTGGGATCACGAGCAGCGCGCCGAACCCGCCGAGCGAGCCGGCCAGCGCCGTGAACGCGTTGCGCTTCGCGCGCCGATCGTCGACCTCGGAGTAGTAGTGATCCTTGCTGTCCTTGATCAGCTCGATCGTCTTCCCCTGCTCGTAGAGTGCGGCGATCGTGAATCCGAGGCCCGTGCCGAGGAACGTCACGCATGGGATGCCCCAGGCGAGCAGGGCCGCGCGATGCGTACCGCGATGCTCGACGAGCTTCGTCTTCGGCTCCGGTTTCTCGACGGGATACGGCGCGTGCAGCGGCTCGGCCACCGCCGCGGGAACGTCGAGCTCGCGCAGCACGTTGCCGTATTCGTCGAGGACAAACGCGCGCACCGCGACGATGTCGACCACGAGCTTCGCGTGCTTCGTGCTGTCGAACGGCGTGGTGATCTCACCCCGCTCGAGTCGCACGCCGCGCGCCATCGCGAGCGGATCGGAGACGACCTCGACGGAGACCTCGCGCGGCGCCGTCCGCGAGGCGGAGACATCGAACCGGCCGTGCGCGCCGATGTACGCCTTCGCCGCATCGAACGGGCCGCGAAGCTTCGGCGAGATGTCCTTGCCGAGGGCGGCGGTCGGATCGAGTGCGAGCCAGCGCCGGTAGTACTGCTCGCCGGCATCTGCCTGCCCGAGCACCACCGCCGTGCTCGCCGACAGCCGGTAGATCTCGCGCAGCGCCGCGGGTGGATTCGCCCCGGCCTCGAGCGCGGCGACCAGCAGGCGCTGCGCCTCGTCGTAGCGCACGCCGTCGATCGCCTGACGCGCTTGCTCGAGCTTCGCGCTATCGGCGCGCGCGGCGCAGGCGAGCGCGCACACGATCGCGAGCCCGCGGATCACCACGTCAGCTTGCCCTTGTTCGTGAGCTTGCCCGGGGCGATCTCGACGGAGAACGTCTTCGCGGTGCCGTCCTCGAGCACGGCGCGCATCTGGTGCTTACCGGCGGGCACCTTGGCGTTGTACAGCGGCGTATCGCCGAGCTTCGTGCCGTCGAGGTAGATCGTCGCGTACGGCGACGAATCGATGCTGAACGTCCCGGGCTCGCTCGGGACTGCGGGCGGCGAAACCAACGCGGTCTCGGTTGGCTTCTTCGGTTTCGCGGTCTTCGCCGTCGTCGGCGGGAGGGGCTTGTGCGTGCAGGTCCCGCCCGCGCACGTCTTCGTGCACTTCGCTCCATCGGGGCACTCCGTCGTGCAACGTCCGCCGTTGCAGCCGAACGTGCAGGTCGCGCCCGGCGCGCACGCGCTCGTGCAGCGGCCACCGCTGCAGTCGGTGGTACAGATCGAGCCGGCCTCGCAGCGCAGCTTGCAGTCGCCCGTGACGCAGGTCGCGGTGCACGTCTTGCCGCTCGGGCACACGGCCTCGACACCCGCTTCACCAGCGATCGTCAGCGCGCCCGGCGCGACTGGCGGCGTCACCACGGGTTGCGGCGTCGGGCCAGGTGCCGTTGCGGTCACGGGGACGGGCGTGGTCGGCGTCGCGGGATCACTGCCGCGCAGCGCAAGCACGATCGCGACCGCACCACCGAGAGCACCGAGCGCACCGAGGACCAGCGGCCAGCGCCGGTGCGAGGAGAGCACGGGCGTGGGCCGCGTGACCTTCACCGACCCGGGCCGAAGATTCATCGTCGACGCGGGGGCGTCCTCGATCGTATCCGCCGCCGACGGCTCCTCGATCTTCGGCGCGGATTTCCGTCCGCTCACCACGCTCGCCACATCTCGCGCGCGCTGCGCGAGCTGATCGCCGCACATCGACCTCACGATCTCCGCGATCTCGCTCGGCGTCATCGCGCCGCCGACGGTCTCCGCCGCCCCACGCAGCGCCTCGCCGAGCGCGCGCGCCGAACGGAACCTGCGCGTGCGGTCGCGCTCGAGCGCACTCGCGAGCACCGCATCGATCGCCGCGGGCATGCCATGCGGTGCGAGCGGTGGGATCGGCGTCTCGGTGATCGCCTTCCAGATCAGGAAGTCGGTGTCGCGATCGAACAGCGAGTTGCCGGTCAGCGCCTCCCACACGCATACGCCGAGCGCGAACACGTCGCTGCGCGCATCGAGCTGCTCCGCATGGATCTGCTCCGGCGACATATACGGTAGCTTTCCCTTGAGCACACCCGTGCGCGTGCGCGGCCCATCCTTCATCATCTTCGAGACACCGAAGTCGAGCACCTTGCACACGCCGTCGATGGTGACGAACAGGTTCTGCGGCGAGACATCGCGGTGGATCACCGGCATCGGCGTGCCATCGACGTCCTTCAGCTCGTGCGCGTAGTGGAGTCCTTCACATGCCTGCGCGATGACGCCCGCCGCCAGCCGCAGCGTCTCGAGGTTGCGCGGCATCTGCTTGATCAACGCGTCCCACGGCACACCTTCGAGGTACTCCATCGCGAGGAACAGCGAGCCGTCATCCTCGCCGAGCTCGTGAACCTGACAGATGTTCGGGTGCGAGAGGTGCGCCGCGATCTGCCCCTCGTTGAGGAACATGTCGTGGAACAGCTTGTCCTCGGCGAGGTGCGGGAGGATCCGCTTGATCGCGACGAGCCGCGTGAACCCGCCCACCCCATGGAGCCGGCCGAGATAGAGCTCCGCCATCCCGCCCTTTGCGAGTTCCATCAGCAGCTCGTAACGGCCGACATGCTCTACCTCCGGCATCCCCACGCCTTCAAATCGTACCACTAGGTCTTCTTCACCACGGTGGCGTTCGGTGCCAGTGCGAGGCGCGTGCCACCGCCCCCGGGCGCACGCTCGATCAGACGCGGCCCTGCGAGGCCCGCGTCGATGAGGTCCCGGCGGCACCGCGAGATCAGCATGTTGATCTCGGGCCGGCTGACAGCCGGATTGCGCGGCCACACCACGGCACGCACCGTATCGTCGGAGATGAACTCGCCCGGCCGGTGACCCTCGGGTGGATCGAGCAGCGCCATCATCAGATCGAAGCGGCGGTCCGCGAGGTACACCGCGCGCTCACCGATCGCCGTGGTGAACACCACGCGTCCACCGCGCGGCAGCATCTCGATCTCGACCTTGATCGGCAGCTCCTGCCGCGACGCGACCGCCGTGGTCGCCGCGGTTCCGGCATAGGCGATCGTGAACGCTTCACCGCGGCAACTCAGCGTATCGCCGATCTGCATCGGCTCGAGTACGCCGGGCTCGAGCGCCTCGCCGCCGTGCTCTGCCTTGCCGGTCCGCAGCTCCACGAACAGCTCGCCCTCCGCCACGTGGAGCGCGAGCAGCGCCTCGGGCCACTTCTTGATGATCAGGTCATCGGTCGCGCCGCCGCCGATCATGAACGGCGTGTGCGCCACGCCGAAGCTGCCGCCGCGCTCGCGCTGCAGCACGAACCCACCGGGCGCGTCCGGATCGGGCCGTGCCGCCGAGATCGTCACGCCGAGCGTCAGCCCCGGCACCGACAGCGTGTCGCCATCGGCCAGCCCCCGCGGCTTGTCGCTCGGCTTCCCGTTGATGTCCACCGGCGCGCGTCCGAGCGGAACGACCTCGACACCATCGGCGGTGATCCGCACGAGCGCGTGACGGCGACTGACACTCGGTTCCAGCGCGACGATGTCGCAGTCCTTCTGCCGACCGATGATCACGCCGTTGGGCCCGACGCGGCGCGATGGCCCATCGGGCATCACGAGCACGCAGCGCAGTCGGGGTGGCTCCACATGACGATGCTAGTCCGTGTTCGCGGTGTCGTGCTAGCGTCGCGACGTGCTGCGAGTGATCGCGTGTCTGTTCGTGATCGTTGGCGCATGCTCGCCCGACACGGAGAACACTGCCTTTCGCTGTGACGCGGATCGCGGCTGCCCTTCGGGCCAGAGCTGCGTCGCCGGGCGGTGCCGCCGTGGCGGCGCGAGTGCCACCGTGCTGTGCGCGAGCGGCACGTGCACCGCCGCGGAGCAGTGCTGCATCGACGGTATCAATCCCGCGCGCTGCATCGCAGCGGCCGCGAGCTGCCCCGGCGTCGGTGCGATCTGCGACCAGCGCGCGGACTGCGTGGGCGGTGACTACTGCTGCAGCGGCCCCACCACCGCGTGCGGCGTCGACTGCGAGTTCCCCGCCTGCCTCGATGCCGCGCTCGATTGCCCGTCCCCGAAGCCGAACTGCTGTTTCGGCCCCGACGATCTCGGCCTCGACATTCCGTGGGGTCGCTGCTCCGCCCAGCCGTGTCCCTGACGCGGTGATGTCGCCGTGATGTCGGCTCCGGCCGGCCGCGGGCGTATCACGGGGACATGAAGATTCTCATCAGCTTGATGCTTCTCTGTACTGCCACCATCCTCGGCGCCGGCTGCATGACCACCGACGACACGTGCTCCGGTGACCACTGCGTGTGCACCGGTAGCGACCAGTGCGACCACACCTGCGCGAACGGCGGCGCCGACTGCCATATCCAGGGCAGCTCCGGCCCGGTCGACGTGACCTGTCAGAACAACGCCTCGTGTCACATCGAGTGCTCGGGCGCGAGCTCGTGCGACGTCGACTGCGGCGGCTCCAGCGAGTGCCACGTTACCTGCCCGCCCACCGGCTGCCAGGTCACCAACTGCGTCGGTGCTGCCTGCGTGGTGGCGTGCGGGCTCGGCACCGCCGCGACCCGCAGCGGCACGACCGCAACCTGCCCGTAACATCCGGTCGTGTGGACGTCGTGGTATTGCGGGGACATGACGACCCCGCTGCTCCCGACGACGATGGTCGGTTCCTATCCTCGCCCCGCCTGGTTCACGCATCAGCTCGCCGGCAAGGACGTCCTCGAAGCGTTCAAGCTCGCCGGGCACGCCGAGGCATTTCACGATGCGACGCGCGTGGTGATCAAGGATCAGGAGGACGCCGGGCTCGACATCCTCACCGACGGGCAGATGTGGTTCGACGACTACCACATGGGCATCGGCTCGTTCCTCTGGTACTGGCTCGAGCGCACCGAGGGTTTCGGCAACGAGAAGCTGCCGCACCCCGCACGCGCGAAGGCAAAGGGCCGCGACGTGTGGGCGCTCGACGAGGCCGGCGGTGTCGCGGTGACCGGAGAGATCAAGCGCGGCCCGGTGCGCATGGAATTGTTCTATCGCTGGGCGCAGCGCCACACCGAGAAGCCGATCAAGGCGTGCATCGGTGCGGGCCCGGTCCAGCTCTCCACGCTCGCGCACTTCAAGGCCGGTCCCGTGAAGAACCGCTACGACCTGTCGCGCGCGCTCGCCGAGGTGTTCCGCGCGGAGATCGGCGAGGTGGTCGGCGCCGGGTGCAAACACATCCAGCTCGAGGATCTCGGTGCGTGGATGCCGCACCTCTCCGGCGAGAAGGACTATTCGTGGGTCACCGAGGTCGTCGATCGCACGATGTCCGAGATCCCGCAGGGCGTGGAGCGCTCGTGGCACTTCTGCATGGGCAATGCGTGGGGCAACAAGCTCGAGGGGATGACCGCCGGCGGCTACCGCGAGATCATGGCCCACTATCACGACGTCAAGGTCGACGCCTACGTGCTCGACTTCGCGTGCCGCGAGATGGAGGACGCGGATCTCCTCCGCAAGCTGCCCGCCGACAAGAAGGCTCACGTCGGCGTGATCGACGTGCGCACGCTCGAGATCGAGCATCCCGAGCAGGTCGCCGCGCGAGTCCGCAAGGTGCTGGCGCACATCGAGCCGGAGCGCGTCACGCTGACCACCGACTGCGGACTCAAGCAGCTCCCCCGCGTCGTGGCGATCGAGAAGCTGCGCGCCCTCGCCGAAGGCGCCGCGATCGTGCGCCGCGAGCTGCGATAGCCGCTCACTCCGGCTGCAACACGAACCAGTGAAACACCCGGTAGGGGCTCGCCGCCTGCGTGTGCACGGTCGGCGTCACGCCCGCCGGAAGCTCGAACACGACCTCGAGGAACGTACCGTTCAGCGCGGGCAGCGTCTGCGGCGAGAACGACCGCCCGTCGTCATCGGTCAGCTCGATTCGCACCGGCCCTGGGATGGTCTCGTGATACGGCACGTTCGGCGGACCACCCGTTCGCATCACGAGCCGCACCGGCTTCGCGGGATCGATCGTCATCGTGAAGTCCTCGCCGCCACCGCGGATGGTGCGCCCACCGTCGAGGATCAGGCCGCGCGGTCCTGCCTCCCGCGCGATCATCGACCACTTCGCGGTGGGGTCGCCGAGTTTTCGGCGCCCCAGTGCGCCGCGCCATCCGTGCGCGCGCTCGCTCGTGAGGTCCGCGATATCGATACGGTCGACCACCGCCCAGCCGGCGTGATCGACGAGCGGGCGCTCGCCGGTGCCGACGTGATCCCAGGTCGCGACGATCACCTGCATGTCGCCATCGCCGACCATCCGCCGCGGCTCGAATCCGGGGCGAAGCGGCGTGTTGAAGATCACCTCGCCGTAGAACTCGTTCGTGCCGATCCACGACGGGTAGTACGCGAAGTGCGTCGGCCGCTGGTCCGCGGGCATCCGCTCGAGGAACTCGAAGCGTGCGCCGGGACCGTTGTTCGCGATGCCAGCCTGATAGTTCGTGACGAGCCCGAGCATGTCGTAGACCTTGCCGTCGCCGTAGTAGGCGATCGCGCCCGCGTCGTGGAACATCACGCTCGCGTCGGGGAGCTTGGTGTGGAGATAGTTGCCGATCGCCACGACCTGCGTGTTCGTGTCCATCGCCCCTTGCGCGAACATCCGCATGTCGGCGCGCAACCCGGGGAACGCCGAGCGCGCGAACAGGGCGGCGACGAGCGCGAGCGTGGCCACATGACCGCGCCGGATCCACAGGTTGTCGGTCGCGATCGGCAAGACGAACGCCGCGCCGATCGAGATCGCGAGCAGCGGGAACGCCGGCGCGATGTACCGGTAATTCTGGAACGACCACAGCCCCGACGATGCGATCACCGCGAACATCAGCACGAACGGCGAGACAATGATCAGCGCGCCCACGAGGTAGCGCTGCTCGCCCCGGGCCCACAGCGCGACCCGGACCGCACCGACGAGCCACAGCACGAGCATCGCGCGCGGCCACACGAGCGGGCTGGCCGGATCCCAGAACAACCCCTTCGCGAGCTTGCCGCTGAGCTCAGAGATGGTGCTCCACCAGTACGTCCAGTCAAAGCCGGGCAGATAGAAGTGGCTCTTCGCGACCCCGGTGTTCGGGAACAGTTGCCCCGCGAACAGCTTGTTCGCGAGGAGCCACAGCGCGGGAAGCGCGAGCGGCGCCAGCCACCACCCGGCGGCACGGCGATCGTTCTGCCGCAGGCGCTGCAGTACGGCGATGCCCACGATCCCGAGCACGAGCAGCATCGCCTCGGGTCGCGACAGCGACGCGCACGCGAGCACGGCGATCAACTTCTTCGTGGGTGGGCCGGTCGGCGCCTGGTCGAGGAGCAGCCCGATCATCGCCACGAGCAGCGCCGATGCGAACGCGACCTCCATGCCCGATAGCGAGGTCCACGCGAACGGCGCGATCCCGAGCAAGAGCACGGGCGCGAGCAGCGCGGGCACCTGCCCCGCGAGCCGCTTGACGATGTGATGCACGCCGACCGCGGTCGCCGCGTACAGAGCCGTGCACAGGCCGAACGAGACCCAGACCAGGGCGTGACCGCGCGCGCCGAGCGTCCAGAACGGCGCGAGGAGCATCGGCCACAGCACGCTCGTGGAGCCTGCGGAGTAGCCGCCACCCGGGTAGTAACTGAACGGCTGGAACCGTCCGAACTGCTTCGCGTAGGTCAGGTAGATGTAGCTATCGTCGAGCGGCAGCCCCATCGGTCGGGTGTGTTGCAGCGTGGTCACCGCGAACGCCCACGCGATCGCGATCGCGATCAAGGCGATCACCGCATGCGGGAGATAGGGGCGGAAGCTCGCGAGCCGCAACTAGGGCCAGTTGGCCACAGGCGTCCGTACCGCCGCCAGCGCGATGTGCTGGAACCGGAACTGGCGATCGCGCTGGTAGTCGCCGAGCAGCTCGAGCGCGAGCTCGTTGAAGTCGAGCGACCGCACCCAGCGGAAACCGCACTCGTAGAGCAGCGGAAGCACGTCATCGGTGCCGTACTGGATCGGCTCGCCGAGCTCGCCCACGTACGCCCGCGTCTGCTCGTCCTTCGACGAGAGATTTTGCCCGGCCGCGAGCTTCTTGCCGACGAAGTCGAACGCGACCAGCGAGCGCGGATCGAGCCCGGTCGCGAGCCGGGTCGCGGTGGCGCGCACCGCAGCCTCGGTGAGGTACGGGACCACGCCCTCCCAGATCACGATCGCGGGCTCGGTCGTCGAGAACCCGTTCGCGACCAGGCGCTCGATCGGATCCTCGCGCTCGAAGTTGCAGGTGACGTACGTCGCCGCGTCGACGGGATAGCCGGCGAGCTTGCCGAGCTGCTCGCGCTTCGCCGCCTGCGTCGCCGGATGATCGACCTCGAAGAACCGCACGCCCGCACGCGGAAGCCGAGCCGCGCGCGTGTCGTAGCCGGCGCCGAGGATCACGACCTGCCGGATCGACAGCCGATCGACCGCCATGCCGACGAGGCGATCGAGATAGGCCACGCGCAGCGCGAGCCAGGTCTCCATCGGCGCGAACCGCGCATCGAGCCGCTTCGCGATCTCGTGGCCATCGGCGCCCGCGATCGTCTCGGCCCACGGATCGACGAACAGCGGCTTCGCCCACTGGCTCGCACGCGCCCGGTAGGCACACACCATCAGAGCGGTCTTGGAGGCGGCGGTATGAAGGTCCACGGCGTGGGTGTAGCAGGGAACCCGGGCCTCCAGATGAGACGTCGGCGTTACTTCTTCTCGAGGTGGTCGACCAGGCTGTTGTAGGCCGTGGTCACGCGCATCGAGAGCTCGGTCGCCGCCTTCTGCTTCTGCGGATTTCCCGCGTGCATGTCGGGGTGGTACTTGCGCATGAGGCTGCGGTACGAGCTCTTGATCTGCGGCATCTCCGCGCCGACCTGGAGGTCGAGCACCTTGTACCACTCGGCCACCTTCGCCTCGGTGCTGCCCGCGCGCGGCGGCCGCGGCGAGCCGCTCGAGGACGACGACGATGAGCCCGCCGAGCTCTGCGACGTCCAGCTCCCACCGCTCGCCGCCGCCTGCTCCTTCATCCGCCGGAACTGCTCGTCCGCGGTGGCCTTCGCCCTCGCGGCGCGCTCGTCGCGATCCTTGTGGATGCGCCCCGCCCGCTCGCGCGCCGCCTTGTCGCGCTGCGCACGCGCCGCCGGATCCGAGGTCGCGAGCTTCGCGATCGGGCTGTCCTCCGGCTTGCGTCCGGACTTCTCGCGCGCGGCCTTGCGTGCAGCGAGCTCGGTCTGGAGCGCCGCGCTCTCGACGTGAGTGAGCGGCTCGTCGTCGACGATCACGAGCGAGGTCAACCGCGAGAAGCCCGACTGGGCGCTCTCGAGGATGCGCTTCGTGATGCTCACGCGTTCAATCTAGCATCAGTTGTGATGCAGGATCGTCGGGCCCGAGCCGACGGCCCAGACATCAGGGCCCGCGCCGTGAACGCCCCACAGGGACATCGTCACGCCGGTCGGCACCGTGGTCGCCCACGCGGCCCCGGTCCAGTGGCCGATCTTCGTCCCGCCGGCGCCCCACACATCGGTCGCACTCGTGCCGTAGAGCGAGACGAAGATCGCGTTGCTCGTCGCGGTGGCCGTCCACGTGGCGCCGTTGTACGAGAGCATCTCGCCGCCCGGCGGGCCGCTGCTCGACCACACGTTGGTCGGCGAGAGCGCGAGCACGGCGAATACCGTGGCTGTGCCACCCGTGGGCATTACCGTCGGCCACGTGCTGCCGGTGTAGTGCTTGAGGTACGCGCCCTCGGTCGCGAGCCAGATGTCGTTCGGCCCTGTGCCCGAGAGTCCCTGCATCGATCCGACGACGGTGGTGTTCGACCAGACCGATCCGTTCCAGTGATACATCTTGCTCGTCGCTGCGAGCCACACGTTCGAGGCACTCGAGCCCCAGACCGCGGCGACATCACTGGTCGTGACGCCGGTGACAGGTGCCCACGTGCTGCCGTCGAACCGCAGGATCGTCCCAGCCTCGCCGACGGCCCACACATCGTTATCCGCAGCGCCCCACACGCCGCGCAGATTCGCCGTGGTGCCACTCGTCATCGCCGTCCATACGTTGTTCCGGCGGCGCACGATCGTGCCCGCATCGCCGACCGCGAACACGTCGTTGCCGTTGACCGCCCACACCGCGGACAGGCGCGCGGCGATGCCCGCGGGCGGCGTCTCCATGCACCACGTCGGGCAGGCCGTGTTCGGCGGCGCGTCGATCCCTGGATCCGCATCGGGATCCAGGCCGCCGTCACCAGTCGGGCCCGCATCGCCGCCACTATCATCCCCGGCGGGATGCGGCTGCGCGTTACAGGCAGCCGTGAGCGCGAGGATGGCAAGCGCGCCGCGCATCAGCTCACAGCTGGACGAACGTCGTGATGACCTGGTGGTACACGGCGGCGCGATCACGATCACCATGCTGCCAGTGATCGTCGTCGTCGTCGTGGTCGCCATCGCCGTCATCATCATCGTCGTCGTGGTTGTTCATGTGGTGGTCGCGCGGGAAGGCCGCCTCATCGCTGCACGACGCGTAGTACCCCTTCGGCGTGAGCCTGCGGCACGCGTGGGCGCTCGGCGGTGGCGTGTAGTCGCCGCAATCGCCGGCGAACGTGAAGCCGCACAGCGTCTTCCCCGGGTTCATCGGATCCGGCTCGGTGCAGTCGCGATCCGCGAGACCGCCGTTCTCGCCGGCTGCCTGCGCGCGACCACGACACGCGATCCAGACGATGGGCTCGGTGATCGGCCGGAAGTAGTTGCCGTAGAACGCGCCCTCCTCGAGCGGCCAGTTCAGGCGCTCGTCGGGCGTGGTCACGAGGCCGCGGTGCGGACCGCGCATCGAGATCGGGACCGTCACGTTGTTCGCGTTGACGCGCGCGAACAAGCACGCGCTGACCCAGCGCTGCCCCTTCTTGTCGAGCGAGTGATTCGCCCACCGCGGGGCGAGGCCGACCTCGCCGAAGAATTCGAGCGGGTCGTGCGTGACCGGATCCTCCGCGACGAGCGTGACCCCCTCGGGGAGAGCGCAGCTCACGATGAACGTCATCAGCTCGATACCCTCCGGCGTCGACAGCAGAGCACCGGCGCCGATCGGATCGAGCTCGAGTCGGTTCGCAGCGAGACGATTCGCCGCGAGACGATTCGCCGCCAGTCGATTTGCCGCGAGACGATTCGCCGCCAGTCGATTTGCCGCGAGCCGGTTGTCGACGACCACGGACTGGGATCCGGTCCCCTCCTCCGGGGCCACCTCGTCCGTACATGCAACCAGCAAGGAAGCGAGCACAGCGGCAACGGCTAACTGGCGCATCCGGACCAGGATAAATGCTTGCGGCCAATCCGCAAGAACCCTGTGATTGCATGGTTGTAGGCAAGCTTCTCCGAGCGCCTACAACGGGAGCAACTTGATCACCTGAACGCTGAAATCTGACGCACCCAGATCGGATGGGCGAGCGCCCGTTCGGCAGCCTGCGCGCGGTGCGGCTCGGCGAGCTTCCCCCTCCGCGCGGCCAGGTGCGCTAGTTCGAGTTTTAAGTCGTCACCCAGCTCACGCTCCGCGGCCGAGAGTGCCAGATCCCACTCCGCTGGCGGCGCACGACGAGCCGCACATCCGAGCACATCGACGACCACCTGATCTGCGCTGCCGAGCGGCGTGCGCGAAAGCACGTTGAGCATCATCGCGAGCTCCGCATCGTCGCCGCGCGCCGCGAGGATCCGTGCGATCAGCATCTGATCGAAGTGCGCGGCGCCCTCGCCGTGGGCTCGCTGGACCGCCTCGCTGCGTCGCGCGAGCCGGAGCGCTTCGTCGAGCGATCCGTGCCACAGCCGCGCCTCGGCGAGGTTGTAGGTGGCCATTCGCTCGAGTGCCGCCTGCCCGATCTCGCGCGCGAGCTGGATCACCAGCTCGAGATCCTCGGCGCAACGCACCAGATCGCCGCTCGACGACCACAGCCAGCCGCGGTTCGTGTACGCGGCGCCGAGGTGAAACTTGTCGCCTTCTGCCTCGCACATCGGGATCACGCGATCGAAGACCTGGATCGCCGCCGCGAGCTCGCGCAGGTCCACGAGGGCCGCCGCGAGCATGACCGAGGCGACGATCTCGGGCTCCGGGCGCTCGAGCTCGCGTGCGCGCGCGACCACCGCCTGCAGCGGCGGTACAGCCTCGGCAAACCGGCCGGCACGCCACAGTGCACGCGCCTCGCCGAGCTGGATCTCGAGCACCAGCGGATCCTCGGGATCGAGCGCGCTTGCGAGTCCGTGCGCGATGACCACGTCCGCCGCGGAGGCTTCGAAGTCATCGCCCCAGTCATGCGCGGTCGCGCGCTC
The DNA here is from genome assembly GCA_038206055.1 of Haliangiales bacterium. GTDB lineage: Bacteria > Myxococcota_A > Polyangia > Haliangiales > Haliangiaceae > JABFXX01. Next base: position 28,016 of record JBBRBG010000049.1, on the reverse strand, counting down.
GATCATCACGCGGACCTGAAGGCGCGGATCGGACAGCTCGCCCGCGATCGCGAGTGCCTCGTCCAGATCGACCACCGCATCGCGTACACGCTGTTGCCGGTAGCGAACGCGGGCGCGCCCGAGCAGCGCGCGCGCTCGATCGGCGGTGCGCGCTTCGAGGTTCCGGATCGCGCCGCTCCACGACTGATCTGCATCGAGTGCGCGGTGCTCGCGATCCGCAGCATCACCGAGCACGCGGAACGCCTCGGCCGCCATCGGTGCCGGACCGGCGGCCTCGGCGTGGCGCGCGATCCGCGTCGCGACCGCAACGTCGGTGATCGGCCGCGTCGACCAGTAGTCACGCGCGATCTCGTGGACCTTGGTCCGGAGCATCTCGTCGGTGGTGACGTAGATGCCTTCCTGGACGAGCGGGCTCTTGAACATGTAGCCACTCGCACCGGTGTCGACGAGGCCTTCGGCGAGAAGCTCGCGCATCCCGACGTCGACGTCGCAAAGCTCGGTCGCGATGCCCTCGCGCTCCAGGACATCGACCACCGCGGACAGCTCCTCCGGATCGATCTGATCGCCGAGCACGGCGGCCACGCGCGCGAGCGACACCAGCTCGGGGCCCATGCTCGCGAGCTCGCGCGCCGCCAGCCACGGTCCGAGGGCGATCGGTTCGAGACCATCGAGCGCGGTCGTGTCGAGGAAGAACTCGCCCCCGGCGCGCTTCCGGATCGCGCCGCGTTCGTGGATCTCGCGCGCGAGCATCGTCAGGTGCAGCGGGTTCGAGCGAGCGAGCGAGACCAGCTGGCGGAGCGCGCGCAGCGGTGGGTACTCGGCCGGGTGAAGCAGCGCAGCCGTCATCTCGACGGCCGCGTCCTCCTCGAGCGCCGGCAGCACGTCGTGGCGGTGCCGCTCCGCCGCGGCGCCGAGCCGTGGTCGGCGAACGTCGAGGCGCGAGCTCGCGACGCCGAGGATCCAGAGCGGCAGTGCCTCGCCACCGAGCGTCGCGTACTCGAGCGCGTCGAGCAGCTCGTGCTCCGCGAAGTGAAGGTCGTCGAGGATCACCACGGTGGGCCGCGTACGCGCCGCCGCACGGAGCGCATCGCCGATCGCTCGCACCGGTGGACCTTCGGGTGTGCCGATCAACCCGACGAGCGGTGGCGGCTTGCCGCTGCCCGGCGCCGGCACGCTCGCGAGGGTCACCCGCGCGCCGAGCTCACTGATCCTCCGCGCGAGCTCGGCGGCGAACGCCGTCTTGCCGACACCCGCATCACCGACGAGCACGGCGAAGGCCGGACCCGCGAATCCCCAGGTCCCCGAGCCGCTCCGGTGGTCCTGCGGTGGCAGGCCGCGCACGGCTGCGGCCGCGTCGGCGGCGAGGTCTGCGAGCAGCGCTTCGCGCCCGAACAGCTCCGGGCGATCGGCACCCTCGACGAGCAAGCGGAAGCTCGGGCCCGCTTCGTCGGCGGCGCGCGTGGCGACCTGGGTGACCGAGGCGAACGCGCGGGTCAGGATCACGCCGGTCCACGCCGAGGTGGGTAGCCAGCTCTCCGGCTTCTCGACCGCTTCTCCGTGGAGTGCAGCCGGGTCGATGCGCAGCGCGTCGAGGTGGAGTGCCACCTTGGCGCCCCCGGCGACGAGGTCGCGCGCGAGTGCAAGGCCGCTCGCCGCCGGATCGGCATGCGCGGAGCCGACCAGCGCCGCGAGGATCCGCCGGCCCTTCTGCGAGACGATCATCACGTGGCGCGCGGAGAGCGTCGCGATCATCGCGCGGTCGACCTTCGCGAGCTCGATCCACACCAGCACCACCGGTTGCCGGCTCTCCGCGATCTGCGAGACCGCGGGCGCGGTGCGCATCATCGTCGGGGTGTCGCGCGTCGCGCGCAGCCGCGCCCGGAGATCGGCGATGTCGCGCGGCCGCTTCGCCGGATCCTTCGCGAGGCAATCGGCGCAGATCCCTTCGAGCGCCGCCGGGACCGCGGCGAGCGCGCCGAGCCGAGGTGGGCGCAGCGCTGCGTGTGCGCGCTCGAGCGCCGCCGCATCGCCGACGAACGGCGGACGCCCCGCGCACAGCTCGAACAGGATGCAGCCGATCGCGTAGAGATCCGAGCGTACCGTCACGGCCGCCGCGTCGACGAGCTGCTCGGGTGGCATGTACTCGAGCGAGCCGACCTGCACGTTCGCGCGCGTCGGATCGTCGGGATCCTCCGGAGACCGTCGCGCGAGCCCGAGATCCAGGATGACCACCCCGCCGCTGGAGCGCCGGTAGATGTTGTCAGGCTTGAGGTCGCGGTGAATGAACCCGGCGGCGTGCACCCGAGACAGGGCGTCGAGCGTGCTGAGGATGATCGGCACCGCCTTCTCGGCGCCGATCGGCGCGCCGTAGGTCAGCGACGTGATGCTCGCGCCGACGATCTTCTCCATCTCGATCCACGCGCGACCGCCGGGCAGCACACCCTGGCCGTCGAGCCGTGGCACGGCCGGTGCCCCGGCTGCACCGAGCGCCTCGGCTTCCCGGGCCATCCGCGCTCGTGCCAGCTCGTGATCGGCGTGGGCGACCTTGAGCACGCTCGTGCCGAGATCCCAGACCGAGGCGAACCCTCCGCTGCCGAGTAGCGCGCCGACCGGGCGCTCCCACGTGAACGGTGCGCCGGCGTCCACCGCCTCCGCCGCCGCGGCGGTCCCGCCGTGCTCGGGGCAGGCCTGTCCCCCAGCCAGTCGGCGATGGCAGGTGACACAGCGAGCCACACGTCATCGTAGCGGCGATCGAGTGCTCACAGATCGTCTGCGACCCACAACCCGTCGGGTAGCGGGTACGGCGCCCAGGACTCGGCATCGAGCGCCTCGCCGTCGACCACGCCGCCGTGGATCAGCGCGCGGCTCTTGCCGACGGCGATCTTGCTCGCGGCGGCGAGCGGCGCGAGAAGATTTCGCAGGCCGCCGACATCGATCTCACCGATCGTCATCACCGCGAGCACGCTATCCGGCGCATCGAGGCCGATCGTCATGCCGAGCCCGCGCACCAGCTCGGTGATCTGCGCGATCACCGCGGGCACCGCTTCGGCGTACACGACGATGACCTCTTGCTCCGCGCCGGTAGCGGGATGGATGACCGCGTGAAGCGCGTTGTAGAACTCGCGCGGCGACGCGAACCGATCGCGTTGCTCGGGCATCAGCGCGCGGCCGACCGGCGCATCGATCGCCGGATCGATCTCGACCTTCGTCGACGGGCGCGGGCGCGCACCGTGGATCTGCATGTAGCTCTGCACCACGCCGGGCGCACCGCCGAACGCGGACTGCCCCGTCAGCATGTGGAATGTGAGCAGGCCGAGCGCATAGACATCCGTGCGCGCATCGACCGGTTGCCCGCGCATTTGCTCGGGTGCCATCGCCGCTGGCGTCCCGAGCATCGAACGCGACGACGTCAGCCCAGGTCCAACCTGATCGATCAGCTTGACCAGGCCGAAGTCGAGCAGCACCGGGCGCTGCCCCGCGACATCACGCGCCAGGATCACGTTCGACGCCTTGACGTCCCGGTGGACAAGTCCCGCAGCGTGCGCGACCGACAGCGCATCGCACAGCGGCTCGAGGACCTTCAACATCTCCGGCGGTGCCAGCGCGCCACCTTCGTGGAGCACCTCGCGCAGGCTCGGACCTTCGAGGTACTCGAGAACGAGAAACGGCCGCCCATCTTCGAGCGCCCCGTGGCTGAGCGCGCGAACCACGCTGCGGTGATGCAGCCGCTCGATCGCTTCGAGCTCGCGCTGGAATCGAGTCAGCGCATCGATCGAACGGACGAGCTCGAGGTGGAGGATCTTGATCGCCACCTCGCCGCCCGTCTCGCTCGTCGCGTGCCAGACCTGACCGAACCCACCCTCGCCGACGAGGCGGTCGAGCGTGAAACCTGGAACGGTCGGCGCCTCCACGAGACGTGATTATCACCTCCCCGGCCATGGCGCGTCTTTCCAACCGCCAGGTGCAGCATTTCGCTGCAGGGCTAGGTCCCGAGCACGTTTACTTTGATGACCTCGGTCCACGCCGCCCCCGTGGAGTCGGTGCAGCTCGTGTAGTTCGGGGACGAGAACGAGCACGTGACGGCGCAATCGCCCTCGTAGGTGAATCCGCAGTACGTGGGCGAGCCCACGGTGTCACCGTGTGCGCACAGGCGCGTCTTCAGAGATCCGTACGTCGGGCGGGTGAACACGTCGACGTCGGCGCACGCGTGCTTCCCGACGCCGCCGAAGAAGATATCACCGTAGAACGTGCCTTCCTGGACGGCATAGCCGTTCTCGCCCGAGAGAAAGAGCTGCGCGTGCGTCCCGCGCATCGACAAGGTGACGCTCGTGCCGGCCGAGTTCGAGCGCGCGAGCATGCACGCGCTGACCCAGCGGCGATCCGAGGCCGACAATGCGCCCGACGTCCAGTTCGACGCGAGCCCGAGCGAGCCCGTGAACGAGTATTGCGTAGCGCCGGTGGTGGTCAGCGTCTGCGAGCTCGTGAGCGCGCAGCCCACGAGATACGAGAGGAACGTGCGGCCATCCGAGGTCGCGGCGATCGATGTGATCCCGGCGCCCGTGAGCGCTGCGGTGTCGAGGGTCGTCACCTGGATCTGGTTGGGGGTCATGCCATTCGCGGCGAGGCGCGGCACGTCGGTGGTGTTGGCTTGATCGTCATCGACCTGATCGATGCACGCGCCCGACAGGACTGAGGTGGAAATGACACAAAGGAACAGAATTGACTTCATACGCGCCTCCTTGGCTTCGGCGCCCTACATCGGCCGCTGTTGCGGAGTGTGTAGGGAGAAGAATGCGCGTCGTTCGATTCTCGCTGAGACACCGACGCTGTCACCGAATGTCGCGTACGGGAGCACTCGCTCAACCGTGATAGATTCACGTCATCGGTGTTCGAGAACGTTATCGAAGCCATGGTCGATGCGGTGTTGGTGGTGGATGTGGAGGGGCGGGTCACCCTCGCGAACACGGCCGCAACGCACCTCACAGGTTATTCGCTCGATGAACTTCGGCTGACCCCGGTCGCCAAGTTGTTGATCGACGACAGCTCCGGCCTCCGCACCGTGGTGCGACGCCGGATCGAAGAAGGCGACGTGATGCGTCGCGAGGAATCCTGGCTCGTCGGTAAGAACGGGGTGCGAGTGCCTGTGTCGGTGACCGGCTCGCCCGTGCTCAAGCCCGATGGAGGGCTCGAAGGGATCGTGCTGGTCGCGCGCGACGTCCGCGAGCTGCGGCAACTGCTCGCCGACAAGGAGGCCGAGATCAAGCGCCGCACGCTCGCCGAGGATGCGTTGCGCACCGCGAAGGCTTCGATCGAGGAGCAGCTCGATCAGACGCGCGGATCACTGCTCCTCGCGGAGCGGCGCGCGACGCTCGGCACGCTCGCCGGCGGTGTCGGTCACGAGCTCCGCAACATCGCGCAGATCCAGGTCGCCGCCGTGGACGAGCTGAACAACGCGCTCGAGGCCGGCGAGGACGTGACGACGCTCGTGCGCGAGGTGATCCGCGATCTCGAGCGAGTCGGCGAGCACATCACGCAGCACGGGCAGCGGCTGATGCAGCTCGCGCGTCCCGGCCCCGATCACGTCACGCCGGTTGATCTCGATCTCATCGTTCGCGACGTGGTCTCGATGCTCCGCGGCGCCGGCAAGCTGCGCCGCCTCGAGGTGATCACCACCGTCGGCGAAGGGCTGCAGGTCACCGTCAACCGCACGCGCATCGAACAGATCCTTGTCAACCTGATCGTCAACGCCGTCGATGCGATCGGTGACAACCAGATCGGCACGATCACGATCGACGTGCGCCCGACCGGTGACGAGAAGCGCGTCGTCTGCACGGTGACCGATACGGGCTCCGGCATTCCGCCGGAGCAGCTCGACAAGATCTTCACGCCGTTCTTCACCACGAAGCCCGAGGATCGGGGCACCGGTCTCGGCCTTCCCGTGGCGCGCGAGATCGTCCAGAGCTACGGCGGCAACCTGACGGTGTCGTCGAGGGTCGGCACCGGCACGACGTTCACGTTCGATCTGCCGCGCTAGGGGCGCCCCCGCCGGACGGACGGCGACGAATCCGCGCGACCGTGCTTCCAGAAAGATGAGCCCCGAAGTTCTCGAAGACCCTAAGGAGAGGCTTTCTCCTGCAGGAGAAGACTCTGCTTCGGGACCTTCGGGGGCTTCGGGGCTCACCTGAACCAGCGGACTTGCGGTTCGCAGCCGGCACTGCGGATTGCCGCTCGCGCAGATCTATGACCTACGCGCTCCTCGCTACGAGCCGGGGATCAGCTCGATAGTGCCGTCCCCGGTCTTCTTGCCGCGCAGCACGCGGTAGTCCGCGCCCCACTGCTCGACGAATAACGTGTCCTCGCCGGGTGCGCCATACAGCCACCACCGGCAGCGCTCGACATGACCTGCCGGGTGATCCTTCTTGAGATCACCGAGCGGGCCGACATCGCCGTGGAGCTGGCAGGTGGCCGCGCCGCGCTTGTCGAGGACGTAGCGGACCTCGCCGATCACCAGCGCCTCCGGCGGATAGCCCGCGATCGCCTGCGTATCGTCCTGCGTCATCATCCGCAGCGTCCCGGCGCCCAGGCGCTCGATGCCGACGTAGAGCCAGCGGATATCAGTGCCATCGACCACACGCGCGCCGGACCAGCGGTGGCCGTCCTCGTCGTACGAGATCAGGCCCTCGCACAGGAAGTCCTTGTCGTCGATCGTGAGCACATCGTCGACGCGCAGATCGCGCACGGTGCGCTCGATCAGCTTGTCTCCGGTCCCCGCGGAGAGCTGCTTGGGCGCCGGGCCGCCACCGACCTGCTTCCGGCGCTCGTTGACCGCGATTCCCACGGCCGCGCTGGCCCCGACGACCGTGAGCAGCACGAGCAGGATCCAGATCACGATTCGTGATAAACGAAATCTCCTGCCGACGCCATGCCCGTCATGAACATCATCGAGGCGGTCCGCAACGCACTGCAGACGCAGATGCGCGTGGATCCCCGCATGGTCGTCCTCGGCGAGGACATCGGAAAGTTCGGCGGCGTGTTCCGCGCGACCTCCGGCCTGTTCGAGGAGTTCGGTGGCGATCGCGTGATCGATACGCCGCTCGCCGAGGCAGGTATCATCGGCACCGCGATCGGCATGGCGCTCTACGGCCTGCGGCCCGTGCCGGAGATCCAGTTCGGCGACTTCATCTTCCCGGCGTTCGATCAGATCGTGAACGAGCTGGCGAAGTTCAGGTACCGGTCCGGTGGGCAGTACTCGTGTCCCGTCGTGATCCGCACGCCGGTGGGCGGCGGCATCCGCGGCGGGCACTATCATTCGCAGTCGCCCGAGGCGCTGTTCATCCACACGCCTGGCCTCAAGGTCGTCGCGCCATCGAACCCGTACGATGCGAAGGGTCTCCTGCTCGCATCGATGCGGCAGAACGATCCGGTGCTATTCATGGAGCCGAAGCGGATCTATCGCGCGAGCCGCGGCGAGGTTCCGGAGGCCGACTACGAGCTTCCGCTCGGAAAGGCGGGGGTTACGCGCGCCGGCTCGCAGGTCACGCTGATCGCGTGGAGCGGCATGGTCTCGATCGCCGACCAGGCCGCAGCCCTGGCCGAGGCTGCCGGGATCTCGGTCGAGGTGCTAGATCTTCGTACGCTGATGCCCTTCGATCTCGATGCGATCCTCTCCTCGGTCAAGAAGACCGGGCGCTGCGTGATCGTTCACGAGGCACCGCGCACCTGCGGGTTCGGCGCCGAGTTGATCGCCTCGATCCAGGAGCGCGCGATCGAATATCTCGAGGCACCGATCCTCCGGGTCACCGGCCTCGACACCCCGTTTCCGTACAGTCTCGAGCACGAGTACATGCCCAACGCTGACCGCGTGATGAACGCGATCCGCCAGACGCTGGAGTGGTAGCCATGGCGTTCGATTTCTACATGCCGGATATCGGTGAAGGTGTTGTCGAGGGCGAGATCGTCGGGTGGAAGGTCAAGGTCGGCGACACGGTCAAGCTCGACCAGCCTCTCGTCGAGGTGATGACCGACAAGGCCACCGTCGAGCTGCCCTCGCCGCGCGCCGGCTTGATCACGAAGATCAACTTCAAGGACGGCGACATCTGCCCCGTCGGCAAGGTCCTCGTCGTGATCGAGGAGGCCGGCGGCGCTGCGGCTAGCAAGGCCACGCCACCGCCCGCGCCGCATCATGCTCCGGCGCCGGTGCAGGCGCGTCCCGCCGCGAACGGCGGTGGCCAGCAGATCCAGGTGGTCGATGCCACCGAGGCTCGCGCACGCGTGCTCGCCACGCCCGCGACCCGCAAGCTCGCTCGCCAGCTCGGCGTCGAGATCGGCCGCGTTCCGGCGACAGGCAAGCACGGCCGCGTCACCACCGAGGACGTCAAGCAGTTCGAGGGCAACGGCGGTGCGATGATCCGTCACCAGCCGCCGGTCGCCAGCGCGAAGAGCGCGCTCGGCTACTTGGAGGAGCGGGTGCCGCTGCGCGGCATGCGCAAGAAGATCGCCGAGGCGATGTCGCGCTCGGTCCACACTGCGGCGCACTTCACGTACGTCGAAGAGATCGACATGACCGAGCTCGTCGCCGTGCGAGATCGGGCGAAGTCCCGCGCCGCCGAGCGCGGCGTGAAGCTCAACTACCTGCCGTTCATCGTCAAGGCGATCGTCTCCGGCCTCAAGAAGTGGCCGATGCTCAACGCGAGCCTCGACGAGGGCACCCAGGAGATCGTCCTCAAGAAGTACTACAACATCGGCATCGCGGCGCAGGGCCCGAACGGCCTGGTCGTCACCACGGTGCGCGATGCGGATCTGAGGTCGATCTTCGATATCTCGCGCGAGATCGAGCGGCTCGCCGAGGCCGTGAAGAGCAACACGGCGACGCGCGATGACCTCACGGGCTCCACGTTCACGGTCAGCTCCCTCGGCAAGCTCGGTGGCGTGCTCGCGACGCCGATCATCAACTTCCCCGAGGTCGCGATCGTGGGCGTCCACAAGATCGAGGAGAAGCCGGCGGTCCGCGGCGGCCAGATCGTGATCCGGCACCTGATGAACCTGTCGATCAGCGTCGATCACCGCCTCGCGGATGGCTGGGACGGCGCGATGTTCCTGCAGGACGTGAAGTCCCTACTCGAAGACCCGACCACCATGTTCATGGAGATGGTCTAGACGTCCGTGCTGTCGTCGTTGTCCTGACCGGGTAGCTCGTCGCAGTCGCGGTCGTCGCTCACACCATCGTTGTCGTCGTCGCTGTCCTGGCTGTCGGCAATCCCATCGCCATCGTCGTCGGTGGTGGTTCCCCCATCCGCATGAGCGTTGCGGTCGTCGGTTGCATCGTGCGCGGAGCCATCACCATCCTCGTCGCGATCGACGCAGGTCAAGGCCGCGTGGTCGTCGGCCGTCACCGCGTGGCAGCCCGTCGGACCGGACGCGCTAACGTTGCACTCGATCAGCTGCGCCGTACTGGATGTGTTGTCCGATGTGCAGCCAGCCGACATCGCGAACGGCAACGAAGTGGCGAGGAGGAGAGCCAGGTTACGGAGGTACGTCATGCGAACGGGACGCTGCGAGCTTCATACCAACCGAACCGACGCGACTACGCACGGATACGCACCGGTCGATGGACGCCCAGCGGACACCTGTGCAGGCTTCACACGCGAAATTCCTGCGTATCTCGCACGATGAACGCTCAGCGAGCGGCCGGCGTCCAAGGTTGGTTTACCCTGAGCACGGGTGAGGAGCCACGACCGACCGGAGACAAGCGCGCAAGCGTACGAGCCGAAGCCCGCGCTCGCGAGCTGGTACCTGATCGTCTCGGGCGACGGCGCCGCGCCGAGCTCGCGTGTCATGCCGCTCGCCGAGGACTCGGATCTGGTACTCGGCCGCGACTCCGATGTGGAGATCCCGATCGACCACGAGGGGGTGTCGCGACGCCACGCACGGATCCGCCGCCGCGGTGATCAGCTCACCGTCGAGGATCTCGGCAGTCGCAACGGCACGCTGGTCAACGGCCAGCCGATCACCGCAGCGCGCCGGTTGACCGCGGGCGACATGATCCGCGTCGGCCCGGCCCAGGCGATCGTCGCGGCGTCGAGCGCGGTGCGGCACGGCCGCCAGGTCGCCACGATCAACGAGCTCGAGGATCGGCTTGCTGCGGAGGTCGATCGCGCGGTCCGCTATCACCGTCCGCTCGGGCTCGTGATGCTGCGGCTCGACGGTCCGGTCGAGCTGATGACCGATCACGTCGAGACCCTGCTCAAGCAGCTGCGTCGCATGGACCTGCTGGCCGAGTACGGCGCCGACGAGCTCGCGATCGTGCTGCCCGAGACCGATCGCGATGCCACCGCGGCCGTCGCGCGACGCGCCGCCAACGTCCCCGTCGGCCTGATCGCGAGCAGCGGCTGCGCGACTTTCCCCGAGGACGGCTCGCATGTCGGCGAGCTGATCGGCAAGGTCCGCGAGCGCCTGCGCGGCGTGCCGTCGGGCCCCGCTCCGCAACCCGTGATCGCCGATCCGCTGATGAAGCAGGTGATGGCGCTCGCCCGCCAGGTCGCCGCGTCGATGATCCCCGTGCTGATCGTCGGCGAGACCGGCGTCGGCAAGGAGATCGTCGCCGAGGCGATTCACCGGTTCGGGCCGCGGCGCGACGGGCCGTTCGTGCGGCAGAGCTGCGCGTCGACCTCGGAGGCGGTGATCGAAGCCCACCTGTTCGGCCACGGCGAGCACGTCGGCTGGCTCGAGGCCGCGATCGCCGGCACCCTGTTCCTCGACGACGTCGGCGACCTGCCGCTGGCGCTCCAGGACAAGCTGCACCGCTCGCTCGAGCACTACGACGTGCGCCTGGTCTGCGCGAGTCGCCGCGATCTTCCCGCGGAGGTCGCGCGCGGCCGGTTCCGCGAGGCGCTGTACCAGCGAATCAGCGGCTTCTCGATCCCGGTGCCGCCGCTGCGCGATCGTCGCTCGGAGATCGAGCCGCTCGCCATCCAGTTCGCCGCGGAGCTGTCAGCCCACGGCAGCGTCGGTCCCGAAGCACTCGACGTGCTGCGCACCTACGCCTGGCCCGGCAACGTACGCGAGCTGCGCAACGCGATCGAGCGCGGACTGCTGATGTCGGGCGGCGCGCGCATCGATCCGCAGCACCTGCCCGACCGCCTGCTCGAGCGCTATGGCGGTGACGCCGGCGATCGGCCGCAGATCGACGTGCGTGCGCGCGTGGCCGAGGTCGAGCGCGAGGCCGTGATCGACGCGCTCGACGCGACGAACAACAACCAGACGCGCGCGGCCAAGAAGCTGGGCATCAGTCGCTTCGCGCTGATCCGACTTCTCGACAAGCACGATCTTCGCGGGCGCTAGCGGCGGCCTTGTAGTACGACCGGCGCATGAACGACGCGTCGGTCTGGTACATCGGCATCAACGGTCAGCAGCAGGGTCCGCTCGGTACGCAACAGATCATCGACATGGTCCGCACCGGCCAGCTCAGCCAGACCGCGTACGTCTACGGCCAGAGCCAGCCGCAGTGGACGCCGATCGCGCAGGTCGCCGCCTTTGCGCCACTGTTCGCGAACGCGCCGCAGCCGCCGCCTCCTCCACCGGCGGGGCCCGCGCCCGTGGTCGCCGATCAGATCGACTTCGAGATCTTCGGCGACGACCTGCAGTTCGTCGAGATCGTCCTCGATCCCGGCGAGGCCGCGGTCGCCGAGATCGGGTCGTTGTTCTACATGGACGCCGGCATTCGCATGGAGACGATCTTCGGCGAGGGCTCCGCGCACGCGCAGCAGCAGGGCTTCCTCGGCAAGGTCGCCGCCGGCGGGAAGCGCGTGCTCACCGGCGAGTCGCTGTTCATGACGATGTTCGGCAACGGCGCCCAGGAGCGGCAGAAGGTCTCGTTCGCGGCGCCCTACCCCGGCAAGATCATCCCGATCGATCTGCGACAGCACGGCGGCACGCTGCTGTGTCAGAAGGACGCCTTTCTGTGCGCCGCGAAGGGGATCTCCGTCGGCATCGCGTGGAACAAGCAGCTCGGTGCGGGGCTGTTCGGAGGCGAGGGCTTCATCCTCCAGACCATCGAGGGCCACGGCCTCGCGTTCATGCACGCCGGTGGCACGGTGGTCGCGAAGGACCTCAAGGCCGGCGAGACGCTGCGCCTCGACAGCGGCTGCCTGGTCGCGCTCGAGCCACGCGTTGGTTACGACATCCAGTGGGTCGGCGGGTTCAAGACCGCGATGTTCGGTGGTGAGGGCCTGTGCATCGCGACGCTCACCGGACCTGGTCAGGTGTGGCTGCAGTCGTTGCCGTTCTCACGCCTCGCCGGTCGCATGCTCGCGGCCGCGGTGGCGTCGGGATTCGCCCGTGGCGATGGCGGCGGCGGTCAAGGCTCGTAGTGCGCGAACCGCACATGGGATGCGCTGCACCAGCGTCGATCCCCAGTGCGCACCCGGTGACCACGAGGATCCGCGGATCTACCCGCGCGCGACAGCGGCGCATCCCTTGCTCTGCGTTCACCACATGCGCGCTGTTCTCCTCGCTGTCGTGGTTCTGACCGGTTGTGGCTCCAACACCCTCGGCGATGACACCGCCTATCGGCGCCTCGTCGACGGCTACGACAGCTACGACGCGTGCGCGGCCGGCGGCTTCGCGGCCTGCTACCAGAGTCTGACGCTGTGCTCGAGCGGCGCGGTGCGCATGGAGCTCGACCCGCAGCGCCAGCAGGGCAAGTACACGCTCGACGGCGACGTCGCGATTGCCGCGTTCCCCGCCATGACAGTGCGGTTCGATCTCGAGGCGCAGACCTCGAGCCAGCTGCCCGGCCGTCATACCTGGGAGCTGGCCTTCCCCGTCGTCTACGATTGCCCGTGACATCCGTGTCAGGGATAGACGCGACGAGGTCATCTGCCGACGGGTAACTCGCTGATCTTCCACAGATCCAGGTGGCCCCGACGTTGCGATAGACGGAGGTCATCATGCGCACCTCCTTCGCCATCGCCGCCTTGCTCCCCGCCGCTCTGACCCTCGCCTCCGGCTGTGGCTGCAGCTGGGAAGGCCGCGGCGACACGATGTACCGCAACACGACCGGCGACTCCGTGATGCTGTGCGCGAATGGCGGCTTCTCGGCGACCGTGAAGAACGCCGACCTCGAGGGCGTGTTCGAGTGGAGCGACGCGATCCGCGGCGAGAACCCTGAGACCGGTGCGCGCATGTTCTCGATGGTGACCGACGCGAACGGCGCGACGACCTCGCCCGAGCTGGGCACCGGCTGGTCGGTCGCGACGCTCGATCAGGTGGAGCTCGACCACGCACACATCATGTGCAGCGACCTCGAGACCCGTGCGTGGTGGAGCACGGCGAACACCACGGCGTTCCTGCCGAAGGCGGCCGCGTTCAAGACGGTCGCGTCGGGCTTCGCATCGGTCGAGGCGTGCCACCAGGCACAGGCGAGCGGCGAGTATCCGGAGGCCGCGCTGTGCGAGGACGAGCTGCTCGCGTGCCCGAGCGGCACCGTGAAGCTGAACCGGGGCCAGACCATCGAGGTCGGCTCGTACGACGCGCAGTTCGGCAAGCTGAGCATTCACCCCGACGCGACGAGCTTCATGGGCGCGTTCGAGGGCGTGTTCTCGGCGAGCGGCACGCTGATCTCGCACACCGCTGGCGGGGCAAACGTGACCTGGCGCCAGGTCACGGTCGCCGAGATGTCGAACGGCACGTCCTGCATGTAGACTCCGGCGCATGGCTTCCTTGGCAGTCGCGCCGTTGTCGGGCGTGTTCTCGTACTTCGATGGCGACGCTGTCGCGAAGGCGCGCGGCCTGTTCCAGCTGATCCGCGGGGATGGGACACCGGTCGACGAGGCGGCGCTCGCGAGCCTGGATCGCGACCTCGCCCGCCGCCTGTTCGAGAGCATGGTCCGTATCCGCGTGACCGATGCGCGAATGATGGCACTCCAGCGCCAGGGCCGGATCGGGTTCTACGGCGAGGCCGTCGGCCAGGAGGCCGCGATCGTCGGCTCCGCGGCGGTGACCCGCCCCGAGGACTGGATCGTTCCGGCGCTGCGCGAGGCGGGCGTCGGCCTCTACCGCGGGCTGACCCTCGATAGCTACATCGCGCAGATCTTCGGCAATGCCGCGGATCCCACGAAGGGGCGGCAGATGCCGTGTCACCCGTGCGATCGCGAGCACCACTACGTCGTGATGTCGTCGTGCGTGTCGACGCAGATCCCGCACGCGGTCGGCATCGCGATGGCGATGAAGATCACGAAGGATCCCGGCGTGTGCTTCGGCTACATGGGCGACGGCGGCACGAGCGAGGGTGACTTCCACGTGGCGCTCAACTTCGCCGGCGTACGCCAGGCCCCGTGCGTGCTGATCTGCCAGAACAACCAGTGGGCGATCTCGACGCCGGGCTCGGTGCAGACCGCCGCCGAGACCATCGCGCTCAAGGGAATCGGCTACGGCGTCGAGGCGCTGCGCGTCGATGGCAACGACGTGCTCGCCGTCTATCACGCCGTGACCTACGCCGCCGACAAGGCGCGCCGCGGTGATGGCCCGACGTTCCTCGAGCTCCTCACGTATCGCGTCAGTGCCCACTCGTCCTCCGATGATCCGTCGCGCTATCGCGACGAAGCGGTCACCGAGGTCTGGAAGGGTCAGCGCGATCCGATCCGCCGGTTCGAGGCATATCTGATGACGCGAGGTTGGGTCGCGGCCGGCGAGCGCGAGGCACTCGCGGCGACGATCGAGACCGACGTGCGCGATGCGATCGCGCGGCAGGAGCAGATCGGCGCCCCCGCACTCTCGACCTTGATCGACGACGTCTACGAAGAGCCGACGTGGAACCTGCGCGAGCAGCTCGACGCGATCACGGCGCTGCCGCGACCGAAGAACCCGCACCATCACGGTTAGGCGGCCACGAGCTCTCGCGCCGGACCCACAGACAGGCAAACCCTGCGTGCACGCGCCTCCGTTCGATCATCTCGAATGACGCTGGCATCTCCCCCCCGAAGCCGTAGTACGTGACGACGCGGGTTCCGGGATATAGCGTCAGGAGCTTGCGCTCTGCGCTCACGACCTCGTGAACGTATGCGGCTTGCCCGGTGATCGGGTCCACGGGCCGCTGGGCGCTCAAGACCTCGCTGAACGGGTTGAACAGGTAGATTCCGCCGTAGCTCGACCAGTCGAGCTCGAGCGCCTCGCCGCGGACGAACGTCGTGCGCGACTCGATCGCGAGCTCGTGCGCGACCCGGTTCGCGATCGTCACCATGGTCGTGTTGCGCTCGACACCACACCACCTCGCCGTACCGGCAAGGCCGGCGACGTGACACGCCTTGCCGACGCCGGCCCCGACATCGAGGACCGTTCCGCCCGGAACTCCGTCGAGCCATTCGCTCGCGAGCAGGGCGACATCGACCGGCGTCCAGTGCACCGCGGAGCGGTACCGGTGCGCCGCTGGATAGAGCTCGTCGAACTCCGCGTCGGGGATCAGGTGCCGCCCGCGAACCGCGGCCCCGACACGTTCAGCTCGCGACAAACGTTTCATCACGGAGTGCATCCACGAGCTGCCAACCGAACACCGGCGCCGCGAGAAGCAGGACCCGGCCGCGCGCGTCCTCGGTAGCTTGTTTCAGGCGCACCGGACGCTCGGTCACCAAGATCGCGCGCAGCGACGGTTTCGCGCCAAGCCACACACGAACGGTGTCGGCCACGGAGCGGTCATCGTTATCGCGCTCGGTGAGCCATACGAGGGTGCCCGCACGCGGCGCACCAAGTGGCGTGCGGAACCCGCGAACGGAGAACCCGACGTCCTCCAGGTACCGCAGGAGATCATCCTGCGGCTTGCTCGATACAAGCGCGACCTGGCGCGGCATCACGTTCAACGCAGCAGGAAGCGGGCCAGGCGCCAAGCGTCGAGAATTCCACCTGCGCCGACGCCGGCCGCGACACGCTGTCCCCGAACCCGACATCTTGTCGCCGTGTTCCGCTGCCAGGCCGGTGACGACCGCCGAGTTGTCGGCGCTCCGCGCTGCATCAGCCCCTGGCTCGCCGCTGTAACGTCCGCACGCTCACCTTGAGTCGTTGAGCGGCACGCGTCAGGTTGCCGCGCTCCGCACCGATCGCCGCATCGATCACGAGATCGATCACCTCCTCGAGCGGGCGATTCGTCGGCACCACGATGGTATCGCCGAGGGCGGTCGGATCGGAGCGCGACTGGCGAACCGCCGGCGGCAGGTCCTGCACGCGGACGCTCTTTCCTTCGCGCAGGATGCACAGCAGCTCGACAACGTTCCGCAGCTCGCGAACGTTCCCCGGCCAGTCGTACGCGGTCAGCGCAGCGCGCGTAGATCGGACGAACACCGGAGGCTGCACATCGTGCGTCGCGGATAGTTGCGCGATAAATGCATCGAGGAGCTGCGGGATATCGCGACGTCGTTCGCGCAGCGCCGGCACCCCGAGGACGATGCCCTGAATGCGGTAGTAGAGGTCGGGGCGGAACCGGCCGGCGCGCACCTCCTGCTCGAGCGGGCGCAGGGTCGCGAGGACGAGGCGCACATCGGCCTGGATCTTCTTGGTGCCTCCGACGCGCATGTAGCGGTGGGTCTCGAGAAACCGCAGCATCTTCGCCTGGAGTCCGAGCGGCATCTCGGCGATCTCGTCGAGGAACAAGGTGCCTCCGTTCGCCACCTCGATCTTCCCGGTCGCTCGCTCGTTCGCACCGGTGTACGCGCCGCGCTCGTGTCCGAATAACTCGCTCTCGAACAGGGTCTCCGGGATCGCCGCGCAGTTGATCGGGACGAACGGACCACTTCGCCGGGGCGACATCTCGTGAAGTCGCCGTGCCATGACCTCCTTGCCCGATCCACTCTCCCCGGTGAACGTGACGGTGACTTCCTTCACCGCGACCGCTCGCAGGAAGCGATCGAACGACCGCATCACCGGCGAAGCCATCACCGGTTCGAGTACGACGATCTGGCTCCGTGGGCGCTTCGGCATCGGCCGCAGTCTACGCCTCTCGTTCCCGCTGGCTCGCTCCGATGCATGCTGACGGTTCTCGCCATTCGCCGGGCCGTCCGCACGGATCCAATGACGGATCACGGGCGTTGCTGTGCCGCTGGCTACGACAGACTGTCGTTTCGGTTCGGCAGCGCCCGCGATGAGGGTTGGCCTCGTCGAAGATCGGTTGGATCGGGCGGTGGCGTACCCCTTGCAACTCGCGTGGTCGTCGATGGTTGGCTCCACCCTGATCCTGACCAGCGTTCCGGTGCTGCTGCTCGGAGCTGGCCTCGCTGCCGGGCTCCGATCGAACCGGACGCGCGGCATCGTCGCGGTGGGCAGCCAGGCAATCGCCATGCTGCTCGTCCTCGTGAGCATCTGGCCGGTCCTGTCGTCGGGCGTCGCGATCGAGATCATCTGGCCGTGGCCGGCGCCGATCGATCGGATCGCATTCCGGATCGACGCGCTCAGCGCGTTCTTTCTCGCCTGGTCGATGCCGATGACCCTCCTCGGCACGCTGTACGCGATCGGCTACCTGCGTCCGTACTTCAACGCAGGGCGCAACGGAGGTCCGCACTTCGCGCTCCTTAACCTGACCTCGCTGTCCTTCGTCCTCATCTATTCGGTGCAGAACGCGCTGGTGTTCCTGCTCGGCTGGGAGATCGCCGCGGTGGCCGCCTGGCTGCTCGTGATCTGGGACTACCGCAGCCAGAAGATCCGGTTCGCCGGCTTCAACTACCTCGTCTCCACCCACGTGGGTCTGTTCGTCCTCGTCGCCGCCTTCATGCTCCTGCACAGCTACACGGGCTCGATGGACTTCGCGGCGTTCGGTGTGTACCTGTCGCACCACCCCGCGGGACAGGGCACGTTGTTCCTGCTGCTCGGGATCTCGTTCGCGCTGAAGTCCGCGTTCTTCCCGTTCCACACCTGGTTGCCGCGCGCGCACTCCGCCGCGCCCGCGCACGTCTCGGCTCTGATGTCGGGCGTGATCCACAAGGCCGGCTTGTTCGCGTTCCTGCGTTTCACGCTGCTCGCCGGAACGCCCGAGGTGTGGATGGGCTGGTCCGTGCTGATCTTCGGCGCGACCTCGGCGATCTTCGGTGTGCTCTACACCGCGACCCAGCGCGACCTGAAGCGCATGCTCGGCTACTCCTCGACGGAGAACGTCGGGATCGCGGCGATGGGGTTCGGCGTCGGGATGCTCGGATGGGCGTGGGGGAAGCCGGCGCTCGCGGCGCTGGGGTTCGGCGCTGGTCTGTTGCACGTCCTCAACCACGCGCTGTTCAAGTGCTCGCTGTTCTACGCCGCGGGAGCGGTGTACCGCGCCGCACACACGATCGACCTCGAACGTCTCGGCGGTCTCGCGAAGCGCCTGCCGCGCACCGCGGTGTTCTTCCTCGTCGGCAGCCTCGCGATGTCCGCCCTGCCGCCGTTCAACGGGTTCGTCAGCGAGTTCTTGCTGTACTCCGGCCTGCTCTCGGGGGCCGCGCCAACGGCGGAGGGCGACGTCGTCCTCGTCTGCGCCGCGGCGGTCCTCGCGTTCGTCGGTGCCGTCGGCGCGCTCGCGACGACGCGGGCGTTCGGGCTCGCGTTCCTCGGCAGGCCGCGCGACCCGTCGATCCACGTCGGCGAGGACGCACCGCGCTCGATGGCGATCCCGATGCTCGTACACAGCATCGGGATCTTGGTTCTCGGGCTGTATCCCGCCCTCGCCCTCCACCTGGTGGATCCGGTGCTCGCACTGTTTCACACCGGCCCTCCGAGCGACCTGACTGCCCTCCTCGCCCCGGTGGTGTGGGCATGCCGCGGTCTCGCACTCGTCCTCGCGATCTCCATGATCGCGATGTGGCGACGACGGGCGGCCGCACGGCAGAGCGTCACCTGGGGGTGTGGTTACACCGCGGGCACCGCGCGCATGCAGTACACGGGCAGCTCGTTCTCCGCACAGCTCTCCACGCTGTTTCGTCCTGCACTTCCGGTGGCGACGCGCGAGCAGCTCCCGACCGAGCCGTTCCCGCAGCGCAGCGGTCACCTGTCGACGAACCATGTCGACGCCGTCGAGCGCCGCATGTTCGAGGTGCTCGGCCAGGGCGAGCAGTTCGTGCAGGATAGCTCCGGTCGAATTCCAGAACAGCCCCGGTTCGCGTTCGCCGCCGGCCTGCTCGTGCTCGTGGTCGTCGCGCTCGTCGCACTGGGGGAGGTGCTGTGACGAGCGTCATCGCAAATCTCCTCGCGCTCCTCGTGATGCCGATCGTCCTCGTAGGCACGATCAATCGCGTGAAGGCACGCTGGTCCGGACGGCGCGGCCCGCCGATCTTGCAGCTCGCGTTCGATCTCTGGAGGCTCGTCCAGAAGACGCCGGTCTACAGCACCGTCACGACACCCGTGTTCCGCCTGGCCCCGATCGTCGTGCTCGCAACTGCCGTGGGCTCCGCATGCATCGTTCCTCTCGCCGGCACCACATCACTCGTCGGATTCCCGTTCGACTTCGTGTGGTTCGCATACGTGTGGTCGTTCGGGCGGGTTGCGTTGATGCTCGGCGCGCTCGATACCGGCAGCTCCTTCGAGGGAATGGGCGCGTCTCGCGAGGCCACGTTCGCCACACTGCTCGAACCGATCCTGTTCCTCGTCGCGGGTGCACTGTGTCTCCACTCCGGCGTGCACAGCTTCGCGGCAGCGCTGGTGCCGCACCTCGACGGTCCGCCGGCGGTCGTCATGTGGCTCGCCGCGATCGCCGCGCTCCTCGTCGTGGTCCAGGTCGAGTCGGCGCGCATGCCGGTCGATGATCCGAGCACGCACCTCGAGCTGACGATGGTGCACGAGGTGATGATCCTCGATCACAGCGGCCCCGAGCTCGCGCTCCTGCAGCTGGGCTCCGCGATCAAGCTCTACGTGGGCGTCTCGGCGATCGCGATGCTGCTCGATCCGATCGCCGGAGAATCGTCCGTGGTCACCGTGGCCGCTCACCTCGGCGTATGCCTCGGGATCGGCGTCGCCGTCGGACTCTCGGAGTCGCTCGTCGCCCGGCTCAAGCTCCGCCTCGTACCTGCGTACATCGTGATCGGCCTGATCGCGGCGGGGATTGCCCTGTTGTCGATGCTCGGTCGCGGAGGTCACGGGTGAACCCGCTGCTGATCGCCTTCGTCGGCGTGTTGCTCGTCCCGCTGTTCGTGGCGTCGTGGCGCATCAGCCTGTTCGGTCTCGCCGTGCAAGGCCTGTTGATGGCGTGGATCAGCTACCAGCTCGATCCCACGCTCGACTCGGCGGCCGCGTGGGTGCGCATGGTCGATCTCGTGGTGGTCCGCGGGCTGGGGACACCACTCGCGCTGTACGCCGTGCTGCGCTCTCAGCGGGCGACGGCGCGCCACGATGTCATCTCTCCGAACCTCATGTCGTGGACGCTCGCGATCGCGCTCGTGCTCGTCGCGTTCCGGTTCGCTGACATGCTCGTGCCGGGACAAGGCAACGAGCACTCGTTCGTCGCCGGAGCGGCCACCGGCCTGCTCCTCGGGCTACTCGTGCTCGCGACACAGACCGGACCGTTCAGCCAGATGGTGGGCGCGCTCCGGATCGAGAACGGGATCGCGTTCTTCGAGCTCGGCACAACGCATCGGCCGCTGGCGATGCTGATCGCGCAGGCGCTCATCATGATCGCAACAGTTCTGCTGTTTCGCTGGTACCTGCGGACGCTCCCGCGGCCGACCATGACCAAGGTGAGCGCCGTCGAGGGGATGAACCTATGACGTGGCTCCTCCTCGTGGCGCTCCCGATCGCGAGCGCGCTCGCCGTGTTGACCACCACGGGCGCGAGCCGCGCGTCCACGATCCTGCTCGTCACCGCAGCGATGACATCAGTTATCGCGACCGTGCACGCCGCGCTGCCCACGGAACAGCCGTGGTTCGGCGGCTATCTGCACGGGGATGCCACCGTGCAGCTGTTCGCACCGGTCATCAACGTCATCTTCACGGGGATCGCCGTGTACGTCCGTGCCCGCGTCGCGACCGAGCCGGCATCACGACGCTTCGTGTTCCTCGCGCTCGGCTTCCTCGCGGCGGCGAACCTCGCCCTCCTGAGCAATCACCTGTTGCTGATGTGGATCGGCATCGAGTGCACGACCCTCGCGGCGGCGTTGATGATCGTTCGCGCGGACGCTCCGGCATCTCGCCTCGCGTCATGGCGATATCTCCTGTTTTCCTCCGTCGGGCTCGGGCTCGTACTCCTCGGACTCTCGTGCCTGACGCGCAGCATGGAGCTCGCCGGCCAGGCGCCGACCTTGTTCCTGGACGCGATGCCAGCCGCGGTCAGCGGACCCGCGGATCCGTGGCGCGAGCTCGGGGTCGCGCTCGTGATCCTCGGCATCGGGACGAAGCTCGGGCTCGCGCCGATGTATAGCTGGCTGCCCGAAGCGTACGACGAGGCGCCCGCCTCGGTGACCGCCATGCTGGGAGCGGTGCAGTTCAACTGCGCCTTGGTGCTGCTGTTCCGCATCGTCCACATCTACCGGCCGGGGAGCGGCCACCTGATCACGGGCGAGCTCCTCGCGATCGGCCTCGCGTCCGTGGCCGTGTCCACCGTCAGCCTCGTCGCGACCCGGAACTTCAAACGCCTCCTCGCGTACGCGGCGATCAACCACGCGGGTGTGATCGCGATCGGTCTCGGCCTCGGCAACTCGGCGTCTTACGGGCTGCTGCTGTACGTCCTCAGCAACGCGTTCATCAAGGCGATCCTGTTCCTCACCGCCGGCAAGATCGAAGCGCACTACGGAACCAAGGACACGCGGTCGATCGCGGGCCTGATCAAGGATCTTCCGTACAGCGGACTGTTTCTGATGGTCGGCACGTTCGCGCTGCTTGGCTTCCCCCCATTCGGCAGCTTCCTCGGCGAGCTCTTGATCCTCTCGGCACTCGTCACGAGCGGCCAGATGTTCGTGTTCGCGACGTTCTGCACGCTGATCACGATCTCGTTCGTCGCGACGGGCCGGACGATCTTCCCGATGATCTGGGGCGACGCGAAGCAGGCCCGCACATGGCCGCAGCAACGCGCGACCGCCGCACTGCACAAGCTGATCTTCCTCGTCTTGCTGCTCGTCCTCGGGATCTACATTCCACCGCAGATCAACTCGCTGATGACGCACGTCGCGCACTCACTGGAGGCACCGTGATCGTTCATCGCGAAGCGACCGCCGCAATCGAGACACTCGCGACCGACGCGTGGCGAACCACGCTTCTCGAGCGCGCCCGCGCCGGGCTCCGACCCGTGACGATGTACGGCCGGCGCGACGGCGAGCGGGTCCTGGTCACCGTCGTCCATCAGGACGGGCCGCGACTCGTCACGTCGCGGACATCGATCGCACCGGCGCACGGTTACCACGAGCTGACGTCGGAGCTACCGGCGCTGCACTGCTTCGAGCGCGAGCTCCACGAGCAGCTCGGCGTGCGGATCGCCGGTCATCCGTGGCTCAAGCCGATCCGTTTCGAAGGGCTCGATCAGGCGGCGATGGGCTCGTACCCGTTCTACAAGATCGACGGGAAGGAGGTCCATGAGGTTGCGGTGGGCCCGATCCACGCCGGGGTGATCGAGCCCGGCTCGTTCCGGTTCATGTGCTTCGGCGAGCACGTACTGCACCTCGAGATCCATCTCGGCTATCAGCACCGTGGCGTGGAGCACCGGCTCCTCGAGCGCGAGCCCCGCTCGCTGGCGCCATGGATCGAGACCGTCGCGGGTGACACGAGCGTGGCCCACGGATGGGCGTACGCGGCCGCGATCGAGTGCCTCGTCGGCCACGCGATCGATCCGGAGCTCGAGCTGGCGCGTGCGGTAGCGCTCGAGCTCGAGCGCGTGGGGATGCACCTCTCCAGCCTCGCCGGGCTCTCGGCGGATCTCGGGTTCCTGCCGGGCGCGTCGACCTACGGGCGCCTGCGGACCACGGCGATCAACACGGCGATGCAGCTATGCGGCAGCCGGTTCGGCCGTGGCGCCGTGCGGCCCGGAGGCAGCGGCATGCGTCTCGACCCCGAGCTCACCAGGCTCGCTCTCGACAACATCGCTCTGCTTCGCCGCGACGGCGCGATCATCGACGAGTGCTTCCTGTCCGCACGCTCGGTGCGGCACCGCCTCGCGAGTGTGGGCGTGCTCTCCCCCGACATGACGGAGCAGCTCGGTGCTGTGGGCACCATCGCGAGGAGCGCCGGCATCCCGATCGACGCTCGCCTCTCCGCGCACGGGCTCTACGAGCACCATCCGATCCAGCGCTGCACCGAGCCGGGCGGCGATTGCTGGGCCCGCGCGCGCCTGCGCATCGCCGAGATCACGGCGTCTCTCGGCTGGCTCGAGCGGGTCCTCGCCGAGCCGCATGCATGGAAACCCGAACGCGCGCAGCTGCCGTCGCTGCCGCCCGGGCAGCTCACCATCGCCGTCGTGGAAGGTTGGCGCGGAGAGGTCGTCCATTGCCTGGAGACCGGCTCCGATGGCCGCCTCGTCCACTACAAGATCCAGGATCCGTCGCTGCGCAACTGGATGGGACTCGCGGTCGCGGTGCGCGGCAACGACATCTCCGACTTTCCGATCTGCAACAAGAGCTTCGACCTCTCGTACTGCGGGAACGACCTATGAAGATGTTCAAGTCCCTACGCGTCCGGATCTCGCAAGGCATGCAGGTCATCGCAGACGTCCGCAATGCGAAGCCGGTCGGGTTTCGCGGCCTCCCGCGCATCGCCGCGGGGGAATGCGCCGAGGACTGCAGCGCGTGCGTCGCCGCGTGTCCAACCGGCGCGATCCGCCTCGCGCCTCTCTCGATCGATCTGGGCCGCTGCACGTTCTGCGGCGACTGCGTCCTCGCGTGCCCCGAATCCAGAATCGAGCTCACGACCGAGCCGCGCATGGGCGCTGCGAGCCGCGAGGACCTCGTCGTCACCGCCGGTGCCGACGAGTACACGAGGCTCCGCGCGAACGCCGGCTTCGCGAAGCTGTTCAGGCGCTCGCTCAAGCTGCGACAAGTCTCTGCCGGTGGCTGCAACGGGTGCGAGCTGGAGCTCAATGCTACCGCGAACGTCAATTTCGACCTGCAGCGGTTCGGGATCGAGTGGGTGGCATCACCGCGACACGCGGACGCCCTTGTCGTTTCTGGACCACTGACGCGAACGATGAAGGATGCGGTGCGGCTGGCATGGGACGCCATGCCAGAGCCGCGATTCGTCGTCGCCGTGGGAGCGTGCGCGATCTCCGGCGGGCTGTACGAGGGAGCCAGCGGAGTCGAACGCGGCTTTCTCGACGAGGTCATCCCGGCGCTCTACGTGCCGGGATGCCCGCCTCATCCGCTCACCTTCGTCAATGCGGTCCTCGACCTCCTCGGAGTGTCGACCCAGAAGGATAGATTCACATGAAGAGCTATCACCGCGGCTGTCGCGCAGCACGCACGGCGGACCGGTATGGCGGGGACGGCCGCACCATGAACGAACGTATCGGGCGACCGACGGCGACGCTGGTTGCCTCGTCATGAAGCCTATCGCCATCGCGCTCGTCGCCCCCCCAGACTCGGCGCGAGTGCAGATCGCCACGTATCTTCGGGACCGCGGGTACGAGGTGCAGGAATGTGACGATCTCACGACCGCCACTCGGCTATTCGGTGTCGTGATCCTCGATCGACACGACGGAGGTGAGACTGCTCGCGCCCGTGTCCAGTCGTGGAGCCTGCGCTCCAAGCCGGTGCGGGTCGTGGTGATCAGTGCGACTCCTGTGCGCTGGCGAGCGCTCCAGCTCCTACTCGGAGAGCACCTCGCGGTCATCCCAGTTCCAGCGTTCGGCTGGGAAGTCGTCGACGCGCTACGCGGAGGTCCGCGCAGGGTTTGAGATGTCAGCTCGAAGCGGCCACGCGATGGGCCGGGCCTGCGATCGGAACGCGGATGTGGAACGTCGTGCCGGCACCGGGGGTCGAGTCGAGCGACAGCGAGCCGCCGTGACGCTCGACGATGATGCTGCGCGCGATCGCCAGGCCCTGCCGCGACCGACCTCCTTCGTGGTGAAGAACGGGTCAAAGATCCGCTCGCGGATCGAGTCCGGGATGCCGCAGCCGGTATCCGAGATCGAGATCACGACATCAGTGCCGACGACGAGGGTCTTGATGCCGAGCCGGCCGCGCTTGCGCTCCGGCGTCTCCATGGCGTGCGCCGCGTTGACGATCAGGTTCAGGAACACCTGGCCGAGCTCCGCTGGATGGCACACGACCATCGGCAACTGGGCCAGCTCCTTGTCGACGTCGGCGAAGTAGCGGTACGAGCTCGCGCTGACCTCCAGCGCCTTCTCGAGCGCGCGGTTGAGATCGGCGGCCTGCGCCTCGCGGCTGCCCGGGTGCGAGAGCTCCTTGAGTGCGCCCACGATGCTCGCGATCCGCGCCGTGCCGTGCTGCGCGGACTCGCACGAACGTGGGACTTCACCGCGCAGGTAGTCGAGGTCGACGGCGTGGACCTTCTCGGCGGCCGCCGCGATCAGCGCCGCGTCGCCCGTGCTGGTCACGGCGGTGCGCAGGTCGTCGATCAACGAGAGCATGTCGCGCGTAGCTTCGCTGAGGAAATGAACGTTGTCGCCGACGTACTGGATCGGCGTATTGATCTCGTGGGCGACGCCAGCGGCCAGCTGGCCCACGGCCTCGAGGCGATGCGCGAGCCGGAGCTCGGCCTCCATACGATCGGCGCCTTCGAGCGCACGCTTCGCACGCCGTCGCGCTGGGACGAGTACCTGGATGGCAATCGCAACGCACTCACGGCCAACGAGCTCGACGGGCTGAAGGTCTTCTCCGATATCGGCTGCATCCAGTGCCACACCGGCGAGCTGATCGGCGGCTCCATGTTCCAGAAGGTCGGCGCGCAGGAGCCGTGGCCGAACCAGACCGATCAGGGCCGGTTCGAGATCACCCACCAGGAAGCGGACCGCATGGTGTTCAAGGTGCCGAGCCTGCGCAACGTCGCGCTCACCGCTCCGTACTTTCATGACGGCTCGGTCGGAAAGCTCCCCGATGCCGTACGGATGATGAGCAAGCACCAGCTCGGCATCGAGCTCACCGACGCCGAGACGGCCTCGATCGTCGCGTGGCTCGGCAGCCTGACGGGGACGCAACCGACGATCGTCAAGCCAACCCTTCCCGAGAGTGGCCCGACGACTTCTTCGCTCGTCAGCGTCCGCTGATCCGCGTCGCATCCTCGACGCGGAGCTCCACGAGCTGGTTCTGGAACTTCACCCGCGCGAGCATCAACTGCTCCTGCGTGTCGACCAGCGAGATCGTGATCTTCTGGATCTTGTCCTCGGTCTCGCTCAGCTTGCTCCGCAGCGAGGTCATCAGCTCACCACCGGTCTTCACCGCCTTCAACGTGACGAGCTGCGCGTGGAGCTCACCCGCGCGCGAGCGGTACTCCCCACCCTGCTCCCGCAACGTCGCGATCTTGTCGATCAGATCCGCGGCACTCCGGTGCGTGGCGAGCATCGCGGCGATCTGCGTCTTCAGCTGCGGCGAGGCGGACGGTTCGTCGATGAACACCTTCATCATGCCGAGTGCCTCGGGCGATGCGAGCTCGAACGTCCGCGTCACCGGCGTGGCCTCGGAGATCGCGACGCTCGCGGTCTCACCCGCAGCCAGCATGACCTCGAACAGCTGCGAGTCACCCACCTTGGTGAACTTCGACGGCGCTTCGGTCAGCGTCCAGCCGTCTGCGAGCCGGTGGCGGAGGTAGACCTTCGCCGGGATCGCGAGGCGGCTCGTGATCGTGAACGTGGTCTTGCGACGATGCTGGATCTCCGCGGTCAAGATCCCGCGCTGCAGCGTCATCAGCTTCGCGATCCGATCGTCCTCGGAGCCCGCTCGCGTCACGACGACCTGCTTGTCGAGCGCGAACGGCACCACCACCGACGCCTTCGGCGGCACCGGCTCCGTGATGCCTTCGCCGATGAATCGACCGTCGCCATACACCGTCACGGGACCCGGCTCGAGCGTGTCGTAGGTCGGGTTGTCGAGGCGAACGGACTTGAACGCGAACCGCTGATCGCCGCGATCCGAGATCGGATCGTAGAGGTACACGACCCCACCGGTGGTCTCGCCGTGCACCATCGCCACCATCGCGCTCGAGCCGGCGCGCACGGTCATCGGCCGATCCGCCATGAAGTGGCTCTCGCCGACCGGCGTGTCGCTGCCGAGGTCGCGCGTCTGACCGGTGGGCGGTGCCTTGCTCTTGTCGCCCGGCTGCTGCGCCGCGACCGCGAGCACGCGGATCCCGGTGCCTTCGTTCGGTCCGAGCTTCGGCACGACGTGGATCCTCGTCGCCGGGACGCCGTCGTCGACGAGCTTGTTCTTCACCGCCTGCGCGCGGTCCGCCGCGTCCTTGTCGGTGCCGGGCTGGCCGCGGGTCTCGATCACCACGTCCTTCTTGTCCTTCATGATCTTCAGGGCGATCGCCTTCAGCTTCTCGTCGCCCTGCTTGACCGGTGGCGGCGGCCGGTAGCTATCGCCTTGCGAGCCGGCCGCAGAGCCCAGGGTGCCCCCGAAGCTGCGCCCCGGACTCGGGATCCCCTCGCCGTAGATGCGGTCGACCGTGATCGTTTGCGTCGTGCTCGTGGGATCGATCATCGGCGCCGAGTCCGTGATCTTGATGACCTCGCCGCCGACGCTCGCGCCGTTCAGCTTCTGATCGAGCTTCGCGAGCTGCTGGCTGCCGACCTTCACGTTCTTGCGCTCGATCGTGGTGTCGCCGTAGTAGAACGCGAGGGTGTAGCTCCCCGGATCGAGCTGCATCGCGTACGCGCCACTCTCGTCCGTGATCGCGGCTTGCGATTGATTTCGGTTGTTCAGCGCGACCACCGTGACACCGACGAGCAGCTCGCCGGTCTTGGTGTCGCGCACCACACCGCGCACACCTTGCGACACCGGCTTGCCCGCTCCGACCGTCCCGTAGCTGAGCCCCGTCGTGTTGACTCCGTCCACGTAGTACTGATTCTCGAGCGACGTGCTACCGCTGAACGACACGCCGTACTGATCGCCCTGCGTACCGGCCGCTGCGCCTGGCGCC
>JBBRBG010000048.1:0-50117 GCA_038206055.1 Haliangiales bacterium | reverse complement strand
CCGCGGCACGATGAACCGTGAGAGCCCCTTGCGGCCCGCGGGCGCACCCTCGATGCGCGCGAGCACGCGGTGGATGATGTTCTGCGCGAGGTCGTGGTCGCCCGCCGAGATAAACGACTTGGTGCCGCGGATGGAGTACGTGCCGTCGGGACGGACCTTCGGGACGAGGCACAGCGACAGGCCCTTGGTGCCCGCCGGTGCATCCGGCGTGCGCGCGAGCACCATGTGGATGATGTTCGCCGTCATGTCCTGGTCGCCGCCGGAGATGAAGATCTTCGTGCCCTTGATGTTGTACTGACCATCGGCGCGCTTGACCGCGGTGGTGGTCGCGCTACCGACGTCGCTGCCCGCCTGCGGCTCGGTCAGGCACATCGTGCCGGCCCACGTGCCGTTGAACATGTTGGGGACGTAGGTCG
The DNA here is from genome assembly GCA_038206055.1 of Haliangiales bacterium. Lineage (GTDB taxonomy): Bacteria > Myxococcota_A > Polyangia > Haliangiales > Haliangiaceae > JABFXX01. Next base: position 49,701 of record JBBRBG010000048.1, on the reverse strand, counting down.
CGATCTCGGCCTCGGTGCCGAACGTCAGGATCACCTCGGCGGCGCCCTGCGTGAGCGCCGGGTACATGTTGAAGCTCGTGTTCGAGCCGCACATGAACTCCTCGACCATCATCGCGAGGGTGAACGGACCGGCCTGACCGCCGTGCTTCTCGTCGATCGCGAGCGTGCGCCAGCCCGCCTCGAACAGCGCCTTCCAGATCTCCTTGAAGCCGCTCGGCACCTTCACGTTGCCGTTCTCGAGGCGACAGCCTTCGGCGTCACCACTGCTGTTGAGCGGGCCCATGTGCTTCTGCACCCAGCCGTACGCCTCCTCCAGCACGGCGACCACCTCGTCCTTTCCCCAGTTCGCATACGGCGCCTTGCCGAGGAGCTGGTCGAGCTTGAACTGCTCGAACAACAGGAACGACAGGTCGCGGAGGTTCGCCTTGTAGTAATTCTGGTTCGCCATGGGGGCCTCGCTTGCTGAATGAGCCGTCATTCAGTTTATGGCCACAGTTACGCGCCGCGTCAACCGTCGGAGTTGAGAACTTCGCGGCGTCCCGCGCGTCTACCTGTTTCCACTTGCCACCCGAGGAAAAACTCCCCAAGGTGGGCGGCTCGTGAACCGATGAATCCATCATCCAACTCACATAGTTCGTACCGGGCGTCGCGGAGCATCCGCATCCCGGTGCGGAGCACGATGTAACGACGCGCGCCTGCGCGACAACTCCTCTGGCGGGAGCAGCTGGGCGCGTAGCCCGGCACTGCGCCCCCCTCCGCAAGTGGTGCCTTCGGGTATCCAGGTCTCGCGCCATCGACATCGGCGCGTCCGTGCGTGACTCGTCCCTTGACGGGGACATCACGCGTGGACGAGCTGACTCCGTACCGGGCGCGCGGGTGATCGTCAGCGATCTCTCTTACGCATGACGCGCGCGGCTCGTGCGCACGTCATGCACGACCGAGAATCGCCGATGACCACCGGCGCACGCAGATGCCCCGCGACGCTCCATTTGTTTGAGAAGGTAGTGACCCGTGCGTGACCTCGAGCTGTGGCGGCGAATCGAAACCGGTGAGGCGACCGCGACGGAGGTCGCTGCGCTCGCCGGCTGGTCGCTCGCGCAGCGCGCTGCTCACCTCGGGTCGTTCGCGCCGCTCGTGGGGCACGCGGATCCAGCGATGCGCACGGCGGCGTTCGGCGCGCTTGCCGGCGTGCGCGGGGTTTCCGGCGTCCGCGCGCTGGTGACGGGACTCGATGATCCCGACGAGGCCGTGTGGCGCGCCGCGCTCGATGCGTTGCGTGCGACGGCCCGCGATGCGCCGGGCCGCTACATCCATGCTCTGTTCCACCCGCGCCTCGAGATCCGGATCGCAGCGCTCGCGGATGTGCCGCGTGCGGCGATGGAAGCCGCGGCGTACCTGCGTGCGGATCCGGCGTGCGCGAGCCTCGCCGCGGTGCTGCCGTGGCCGGATCATCCACTGCCCCTCGCCTTCGATCTGCATCACCACGGCGCGCTGCGCTCCCAGGCGCTGATCGATCTGGTGCTCGTCACGCCGCCGAGCGAGCTGATGACGTTCCTCCGCGCCGAGCGCGGCCGCGATGAGGATGCGGTCGGTGCGTACTTCGTGGCGGCCGAGGCCGCAACACGGCTGCCCCTCGCGCCCGGCGTAGACGTGCTCGATCAGCTCGTCCGCGCGATCGACGAGATCGATCGGCCGGAGCGTGCGCTCGACATGGTGATGGAAGCGCTGCGGTTCGATGCGAGCTGGACGGCGTTCGTTCGCCGCCTCGCGGTGGCGGTGCTGTCGCGGCTCGCCACGTCGACGAGCCGGATCGTCGCGATGGCGGCCGGCACGCTCGCGCCGCTCGCGATCGCTCTGCCCGGGTTCCCGCCGGGCCAGCTCGTGCATGTCGCGGAGGGCCTGATCCGGTTCCGCTGGCCGGTGAGGCCGACGACGAAGCAGGTCAACGAGCTCTTGCTCCGCCCGGAGGTGCAGAGCGACCTCGCGGTGGCCGTGGCGATCGCGGGGCTGCACACGGCGCGCAGGCTCGGCCGCCTGATCAAGGCCCTCGGCGAGGTGACGATCCTGGAGCGACTGGTCGCGACGGGCGAGGGCTGGCCGGAGATCTGCCGGCTCCCGCCGGAACAGCCGCCGATCGAGCTGCGCTGGCTCGCGGTGATCGAGCGCACGCATCCGGACCGCCACGCGGTGCTCGCCGGCACGGCCCTCGCGATCTTCCAGGGGCCGCGCCTCGAGGACTTCGTCGAGAAGCAGCAGCGCAAGACCCGGCATGCGGCGTTCCTCTCGCTCGCGCTGCGCGCCGAGGTCGCGCACGATGACGTTCGGCTGGTGGCGGCCACGCGTGCGATCGCACCGCGGGTGGATCGCACGCAGCTCGGCCTGATCTTCACCGCGCTGCTGGCGACCGAGGCCGGTGAGCGAGGGATCCAGGTCGCGCTCGTCGTCGCGCGCGCACTCGACGACAAGCACCTCGCCTCCGCTGCGTACCTGATCGATGACGCGGCGGCCGCGCGGTTCGTGATCATCCTCGACGGATTCGATGCCCTGCCCCGCGATCGCGAGCTCGCACTCGCGAAGGTCTTCCTCGATCGCGCGCATCCCGCCGTGAAGGCATGGGCCGAGAGCGTCACGCGGGTCACCGTCGCCGCGCCGCTCGTGCCGCTGCCGGCGGTGCGTGCGCGCCGCGAGCTGGATGCGAAGCAGAGATCGACGATCGAGACCTGTGCGCCGCGCGACCTCGAGGCCGCGCTGCATCCCGCGCTGATCGCTCCCGTGACGGGCCTCGTGGGTTCGCTCGCGGTGCGTCCCGCGGCGCCGAGCACCGCCGCGTGCGCTGCGCTGCTCGGTTGCGCGGATCCGCTGTACGAGGTCGCGCGCCAGCTCGACCGGTTCGCGGACTTCACGCCGCGGTTCAACGACGAGCTCGACAATGCGGCGATCGCACTGTGGCGTACCGGCGTGGATCTTCCGCCGCTGTCGCACGCGCGGCTGTGGCGGTGGGAGGCGCACACCGAGGCGCTGAAGCGGTGGGTCGGTGCGGCGAACGGCGTGGCAAGCGCGCTGCACGCGATCGACGACATGCCGGGCGTGATGGCCAACGAGACCCTGTGGAAAGGCATCGCCGAGCTGATGATGTTCATGCGGTATCGCGACCGTGTGCAGTTCCTCCACGAGGGCACGGTAGACCTCGCGGTGTTCGTCGCCGAGCGGGTGGACAGGCCCGTGATCGGACGACACGCGGCGCGGATCGCCGTCTCGCTGATCGAGGCCGGTGCAGTTCCGCTCTCGCTGATCAAGCAGCGCCTGCTCGATCGAACGGCGGACACCGACGCAGCGACACGCGAGCTACTCGGCCGGCTCGTGCGCCTCGACGGTATGCCCGAGCCGCCGAAACCCAGCTCCGGCGTCCCGGCCGGCGACGTGATCAGCACGATCAAGTCGATGCGCGATATCGATGTGCTCGTCGGCTGGTGCTCCGACCCGCGCTCCGCGGTCGTTCAGGAGGCCGTGCTCGTGCTGCTCACGCTCGGCGACCGCGGGCAGCTGCGCCTCGCGGAGCTACTCGCGCGACTTCCGGAGCTGCCGGCCCCGGTGCCGTTGCTCTCGAGCGTGGCGCTGTGGGACTGCGAGCCGGCACGGGCAACTGCGCGCCAGGTGGCCGCCGAGGCCGAGCTGCCTCCGGAGCATCAGTTCCACCTCTGCCTCGGGCTGGGAGATCCCGAGGGCGCGATCGCCGCCGTTACCGTACCGAGTGAGACGAGCTGGTTCCGGCGCGCGGACTGGGACGCGCTGATCCGCGCCGCACCGCCGATGACGTGCGCGGTCGCGCTGACCGCCGCGACTCATCACCACGCGTATGCGCGCTCGGTCGAGATGCTGCTCGGCGGGAGGGACGCCGAGCGACGCGCGCCGGATGCACTGCGCCGGTTCCTCGAGGTCAGCGCGGCGCGGCCGATCGATCTGCGCCGTGCGGTGGCGCGACGGCTCGCGCTCGACCACGGCGATGCCATCGGGCTGCCGATCCTGATCGCGGAGATCCTCGACGAGGGCGCAGCCGAGGCCAGCATCACGTTCCTCACGGAGGAAACGGGCACGCGGGTCGCGCGTGCCGTCGTGGACGCCGCGCTCCTCGGCGGCCACGGCGCGTGCACCGAGAAGCGGATGTGGGACGTGCTCGACCGGCTGAAGCGCACCTCGCTGGTCGATCCGGCGGTGCTCCCTCCGCTCTACGTACGCGTGCTCGAGCAGGCAGCCACGGCGCTCGCGCGGCGCACCGCGGCGAAGCTCGCGGTCGGGGATGCCCTGACGTACAAGCGGCTGATCAGCATCGCCGAGGTGTTCGCCTGGGGCGTGAAGCGCGGCGTCGAGCTGACGGGCAAGCTGATGCGGATCCACATGACGAGCGCCGAGCGCGACCTCGGGCACACGTACCTCGATCAGGCACGGATCTTCGTCACACCGCTGCCGCTGCTTCGCCAGGAGGAGCACGGCCGCGACATCGTGGAGGGGTTGATCCTTCACGAGCTCGGGCACCACGCGTACCACCGTGGCGAGGAGGCGATGGCGCTGTGGAAGCAGGCGCACGCCGAGGGCATCGGACATCTCCTGAACCTGGTCGCCGACGAGCACCTCGAGCGGAACCTGCGTGCGCTGGATCGCAGCTACGGAGATCGTCTGAAGCGCCTCGATGCGTACGCGTTCCAGCACGCGGCGCAAGAGCTGAGGATCAAGCTGCTGCTCGAGTCGCTCCGCGCGTCCACGGCGCCGGCGCTGATCGGCATCGAGCTCGGCGTGGCGTTCGACGAGGCGAGCGTGCGGATCCGGCGCGGGGCGATCCTCGTCGAGCTCGAGCGCGCCGGCCATCCCCTCGCCCGGTTCTCTCGCGCGCTGCGCATGGGCCTGGGAAATCGCACCGAGGATCCACTCGTCGGCGCGGCGCTCGCGCTGTGCACGAAGGACCTCAAGAAGCTCGACATGCGCGGGCTCTACGACCTGACGCGCAAGCTCGCCGCGATGTTCGGAGGAGCTACCGCGATCGCGCGCGTGTTCGGCGGGGCGGAGGGCCTCGAGCTCGGCGACAAGGAGCGCGATCTCGATGTCCACGGCGCCGGCCTCGATGACGACATCCTGCAGCGCGAGGTAGAGCGCATCCTCGATCCGCGCCGCGGTGAGAACAAGGGCAAGTCGGGACCACGCGATCGGCTGCAGATCAACGTCAGCCCCGACGAGGAGTTCGACAAGATCGGCACGGTGACGCGCGTCGACGGCGACCCCGTGGAGCACAAGCGGCTCGCGCACGAGACGAGCCGCCACTCGGCACGGCTACGCGCGCATCTCGACGAGCTCGGTCTGCGCTGGGAGCCCGCGAAGGCGCGGATCAAGGGCCACGCGCTCGATCGCAGCCGGTTGCGCGCGCTGGTCACCCGCGGCGACCCGCGGATCCTGATCGCGCGCACGCCCGTGCGACGCACGGATCTGTTCCTCGGCACGATCATCGATTGCTCGGGCTCGATGAGCGCGGGCCAGAACATCGAACGCGCGAAGAAGTTCGGCGTGATGATCGCGGAGGCCGTCCGCCCGCTGCGTGGCGTGGAAGCGCGGTTCTTCGGCTTCACCGACAGCGTGATCTACGACGCGGGTGATGCGCAGAGCTGCGACGTCACCGCGCTCGCGACCAGCGGCGGCAACAACGATGCGGCGGCGCTGCTGCACGTCGCGAACGTCGCCGCCGGCTCGCAGAAGCGCGCCCGCGTGATCGTGATGATCAGCGACGGTCTGCCGACCGAGTGCTCGGTGGCGTCGCTGCGCGGGCTCGTCACCATGCTGACGAAACGTCGCGGCATCGTGTGCGCGCAGGTCGCGGTCCGCAAGCTCGAGGAGGAGTGCTTCCCGCACTACATCGTCCTCGATGATTCGGAGATCGACGTCGCGGTCGCGAAGTTCGGCCGGATGATCGGTGACCTGGCGCGCAAGGTGCTGGCCGGATAGTGTGCGCCATGCCTGCGAAGTGGAACCTCGAGGAGCTGACGCCCGGCCGCACCGTCGAGGCGACGTTCTTTCCCAACCCCGCCGAGAACACGGAGTTCCGGCTGCGCGCCACGCACCTCGATGGCCGGCGCGCGCCGAAGGTGGTGCTGTCGAACGACGAGCGCATCGTCCCCGGTGTGCCGTGCCTCGTGAAGGTGCTGGTGGTGCACAAGCCCGACCGTGACGACCGCGGGAGGATTGAGGTCGAGTACGTGGGCAAGGCGCCGTTCAAGATCGAGGGCGTCTACCTCGATCCGGTGGTCTCGAAGAAGCTGCAGGTGCTCCTCGAGAGCGGCCTCAACATTTTGCTCGATGGTCCGCAGGGCTGCGGCAAGACAGTGCTCGCGCGCTCGATCGCCGACAGCCTCGGCATGGAGTTCGTGTTCTTCAACTGCGGTGCCGTGGTCGAAGCGAGCGACTTCTTCGTCAGCATCCAGGTCAAGGCTTCGGCGTCGGGCGCACCGGTCACCGACTTCGTGAAGACCGATATCCTCATCGCCCTGGAGGAAGCCGGAAACTTCCCGCAGCGCAAGTACCTCGTGTTCCTCGACGAGCTCAATCGCTGTCAGGAGAGCGCGCGCAACGCGCTGATGCCCGCGCTCGATGCCACGCGGCGCGTGTTCCATCCGATCGAGAACTCGTTCATCCCGATCCCCGACAACGTTCAGTTCATCGCCGCCGTCAACCGCGGCCGCGAGTTCAGCGGCACGTTCGGCATCGATGCGGCGCAGCTCGATCGGTTCGCACCCCTGCAGATGACGTATCCACCGCCGAAGGCAGAGCTCGACATCCTCGCGAAGCGCCACCCGACGATCGCCACCAGCACGCTCGAGATCATCATCGACGTTGCCGACACCATCCGCCACGCGGGCGATCTGCCCGGGACCTTGTCCGTGCGCGCTACCGACGAGGCGTGCGTGTACCTCGCGCACCCGCTGTTCGCGTCCGATGGAAAGCGCTCGCTGCCGGAGATCCTCAAGACCTCATTCTGCGGCCGGTTCCCCGGACGCTGGGACGACATCACCTCGGATGCCGGCGCGGTGTGGGCGCTCGTTCGCAAGACGCTCGCGGCGCAGAAGGTCCCGCTGCCCGACGACAAGCAGTGATCACGCGAACAGGGACGGCAGCACCGTGCCCGCCGCACCGATCGCGATCTCGTCGAAGCTCGCAGCGTTCGCCGGGCGGTCCGCGTTGACGAGCCAGCTCTTGCCGCCGCGCGCGCGCACCACGTCGACCAGGCCCGCGGCCGGATAGACGAGGCCCGACGTGCCAACCGCGAGGAACCGCAGATTCGCACCCGCCTTGGCCACGAACGCTTCGATGCGTGGGAGCGCACCGGTGGCCACGGGCTCGCCGAACCACACGATGTCGGGCCGCAAGAGTGCGTCGTTGCCCGCGCGCTTGCACACGCCGCACATCGGCGCGACGCCGGCGCGATATGCGGTGCGGTCCTCGAACGGCACGCGATCGCACACGGTGCATCGCGACCGCATCAACGTGCCGTGGATCTCGATCACGCGCTCGCTGCCCGCAGCGGTGTGCAGCCCATCGATGTTCTGCGTGACGAGCAAGAACCGATCGCCGAGGGACTTCTCCACGTCCACCAGCGAGCGATGACCCGGGTTGGGCACGACGCCGTCCATCGCCGCGCGCCGTTCCGAGTAGAACCGCCAGACCTTGAGCGGATCGGCCACGAAGCCCCGCGGGGATGCGACCTCCTCCACGGCGTGGCCCTCCCACAGACCGCCCGCGTCGCGGAACGTGGGGATGCCGCTCTCTGCCGAGATCCCGGCGCCGGTGAGTACGAGCAGATGAGTGGTGTCGTCGAGGGCCAGCATCGCATTCTTATAGTGTCCCTAAGACACTATGTCAAGCCTGTGTTAGCGTCGCCGCATGCTGAACGACAAGGTCATCGTCATCACGGGTGCGAGCCGCGGCATCGGTGAGGCGATCGCAAGGGCGTGCGTGGATGCGGGTGCGCGCGTGGTCCTCGCGTCGCGCAAGCAGGCGGATCTCGACCGGGTCGCGGGGGAGCTCGGCGACAAGGCGCTCGCCGTCGCGTGCCACACCGGCAAGGCGGAGGAGGTCGATGCGATGGTTGCCAAGGCCGTCGAGAAGTTCGGAAAGATCGATGGCTACGTCAACAACGCGGCGACGAACCCGTACTTTGGCCCGCTGGTCGATACGCCCGACGCGGCGATCGACAAGACCTTCGAGGTCAACGTGCGTGGGTACCTGTACGGCGCGCGCGCCCTCGTCAAGCACGCACGCACCCGCGGCGGTGGTGGCTCGATCGTCAACATCGCGAGCGTCGCGGGACTGCGCGCCTCGCCGATGCAGGGCATCTACGGCGCCACGAAGGCGGCCGTGATCAGCATGACGCAGACGCTCGCGTTCGAGCTCGGCGGGTCGAACATCCGCGTCAACGCGATCGCTCCCGGTCTCGTGGAGACCAAGTTCGCGCAGGCGATCGTCGGCAACCCGATGCTGCGCGACCACGTGGTCAAGCGCACACCACTTGCCCGCCACGCCCAGCCCAGCGAGATCGCAGGTGCGGCGGTGTACCTCCTCTCGGATGTGTCCTCGTTCACCACCGGCTCGGTGCTCACCGTCGACGGTGGTCTGACCTCCACCTAGATCGGGTATCCTGGGGGGCCGTGCTGCGCTCCCTCGTCCTCGTCCTCGTCCTCGCCATCCCGGCGTGCGGGCGGTTCGGATTTGTGGACGAGCCGGCGCTCGAGCCGCCGACGCACGTGCCCGGTAGCGTGACGCTCGGTGGCACCGGCACGCTCGTGCTCGGGACCTCCGAGCTCGATACGACGGCGCTGACGATCGATGGCGGCCCACCGGCGCACGGTCAACTCGTCGCAGTACCGCAGGTCGGCGGAGGACCCGAGCTCGCGTTCCTGCAGGCGGATCACGTCACGATCACGGCGGGAGGCACGGTCACGGTGATCGGTGGCCGCAGCCTCGTGATCCTCGCGCGCACGATCGAGGTCGTGGGTCGGATCGATGCGAGCGGCGCACCGGGACGTCCCGGCCCCGGAGCCGTGACGGGCACGGCGCAGGGCGGCGTCCACAAGGCTGGAGATGTTTGCGATAGCGGTGGTGGCGGTGGTGGACACGCTAGCGCGGGCGCGCAGGGTGGCGACGTCCTGACCTGCCTGTCGAACCGGCTCGGCGGCGCGAGCGGCGGTGACGACGCAATGACGATCCTACTCGGCGGTGGTAATGGTGGTCACGCGGTCTCGTTCGCGTGCGGGATGCCCGGCGGTGGTGGTGGTGGTGGCGCACTCCAGCTATCGGCCGGCGAGCGTCTCGCGATCGGCCCCGCCGGTGAAGTGCTCGCGGGAGGCGGCGGTGGAAGTGGTGGTCCCGAGTGCGGCGATGGCGACGCCGGCGGCGGCGGCGGGGGCGGTGCGGGGGGGGCGATCTTCCTCGAGGCGCCGGAGATCGCGATCGATGGTCTGGTCATCGCGAACGGCGGCGGCGGCGGCGCGGGCGGCAACGGACTCAGTCAGAACGGGCCGATCGGAGTCGGTGGTTCCGGCGCGAGCGGCACCGCACGCACCGCGGCGATCGGCGGTGTTCCGCCGGCTCCGAACGCCGGCGACGGCGGGACCGGCGGCACGGAGATGCAGCCGCCGGGAACCGGCGCGAGCGCCGACAACAACGCGGGCGGCGGTGGCGGTGCCATCGGGCGGATCGTGATCCGCGGCGACGTCGTGAACGTGCGCGGCATCGTGTCACCTACGGCGCACTAGATAAGCGAGGACGTGACGGACCTGTGGGGACGCCACCCAAGGTCCGCCACATCCCCATGCCGGAGAGTTTGCCGGGACTCCCCCTCCGACACTCGGAGGTGTTGCACGGTGCATGCCGCACGCGAGCACGAACAGCTACGTGTGGTTGCGTGCCGCTCGTTCGCGCCGCACGTCACCGGCGGGAGTCAGATCGGGGCCCCCACGCTCCGCGTGCGCAGATAACTGCGAAGCCCGACCGCGCATCCGACAGCGAGCACGATCTCGAGCGTGAGCCACAACCACTGTCGCGCATCCGGGCTGCCGTCGAGGAGGAAACCCACGGTGCGCGCAGCGGCGATGCCGACCATCGCCCAGCCGAGCACACCGAGCACGGTGCGCGGCCACGGTTTGATGGCGGGCAACCACGCCACGAACGCGCCGAGCCCGAGCAGCGGTCCGCCCCAGCTCGCGCGCAAGTTGATCAGCTGCGAGCTCGTCTCGTGCGGCTTGCCAAGCGCCGCGGCGGTATCGAGCGGCGTCATCGTGACGTACGCGCCGACGAGGAGCATCGCGAAGCCGAATGCGAACTGGATCTGCTGCCGCGTCATCGCTTCGCCAGACCGGCACCGATCGCGGGCGCGACCGTGGGATCAGCTTCGATCGCCGCCGCCCACGCCTTCGCCACCTCGATGTAGCCGGCCTCGTCGAGATCGAACTGTGCGATCGCCTCGGCCGGCGGCAGGGCGGCGAGATCGCGCAGCAGCGCCACGTAGTCGCTGAGCCGCTCGATCTTCGCGCCCGGGACGACGATGCGATCCTTGAACGCGGGAGGCGGCGGTGCATCGTCGCCGAGCACCACACCGCCGCGGGCGCGGAACTCGAGATAGAACGCGTCGCGCGTCATCCGGTCGCCCATTCGCGGGACCGGATCTCGCGCGAAGTACGACTGCTCGCGGATCTGCAGCGCGAGCACGCGACACTGCACGGCATCGCGCTCGGTGACGCCCACCGTCGCCGAGAGCATCGCGTTCGCGGCCGCACGCGCGCGCGGCGTGACCTCGACGTCGTTCTCCGAGCCGTACCGGAACCGCGATGCTTCGAGCGCGGCGCGCCGCACACGCCAGCTCGGATCGGTGCTGGCCGCTGCGGCCGCCGTGAAGTCGCCGGCCTCCAGCAACTCGAACACCGGCTCGCGCGGCCGGCCCACCGGCGGTAGCGGTGCCGGCGTGGTCTGCGTCTTCGTCTTCGCGCGCTCGAGCGTGGCCGCGAACCCGGCGGTGTTATCCGGCAGAGGGTTCTGCTTCACCGCGTCACTCGCGAGCTTCACGGCCTCGTCGAACTTGCCGAGGCCGATATACGCGCACGCGAGGTGGTTCCAGCCGTTGGTCTTCCACATCACGTCGTCAGCGGCGAGACGAAGGAGATGATTCGCGATCTTCTCGCACGTCACGTAGTCGCCGACCTCATCGAGGACGCCCGCATACGCGTTGAGCTGCGACGTATCGAACGCCTCGGGATCGAGCTGATACGCGAGCGCGTATGACTTCACGGTGCGCGGGTTGTCCATTGCGGCGTAGGCGATGCCGCCGTAGGTCAGCCACTGATCCGCGCGTACGTACCACCGGCTCGCGTAGTCGAGGACGGCCATCGCTTCGGGGAGCTTGCCGCTCTGATAGAGGACGCCGGAGAGGATCTGCGTGGCCTGCTCGCGGGTACCGCGCACGAGGTGGTGCATCGCATCGGCGACCTTGCCCTGCTGCGCGTAGGCCAGACCGAGATTGCGATGCGCCTCGCCGTTGCCCGGATCGTACGCGACGGAGAATCGGCCTAGCCGCTCGGCGCGCGCAGGATCACCCTTCTGCAGCGCCTCGAACATTTGCGATGCGAGCTTGTCGAACGCGAGCGGGACATCGATCTGGATCCGGTTCCACGCCTCGGTGAGCGAACCGAGCTGGCGATCGCGCCAGTCCTCGCCGGCCGCGGCGAGACCATTCGTCAACACGGCGAGCGCCGCCGGTCCCCTGCCCGCCTCGAGGAGCACGCGCGCCGCATGGACGCTCGGGCCGGCGCTGACGTTCTCGACGAGATACGCGGCGGTGAGGAGCTCGTCGATCGCGGCGTCGGTATCGAGCTCGCGTGCGGCGAGCAGCGCGACCACGGAGTCCGCCCATTCGTCGGCGCCGAGGTAGCCGGTGTGGAGCGCGAGCTGCGTCGCCTGCGCGTTGACCGCGGCTGCCCAGTTGTTCGGGCGATCGCGATGCAGCCGTGCGATCGATGCGGCGAGCACCGCAGACTCCTCGGGACCGAGGATGCGCGCCGCGATCGTGGCGTGGTCGCGCGCGAACCCGGCGATGTCTCCGCCGGAGCGCTCGTCGATGCCGAGGCTGCGCTCGATCGCGCCGAGCCAGTTGCTCGCGACCCAGCGATCGGCTCGACGTAGCACCGGCTCGACGGCGCCGAACAACGCGCGCGCATCTCGATCCGAGAGGGCATCCTGGTAGCGGCGTACGAGTGCGAGCGCCTCGCCGGCGACCGTGCGCAGCGCGCCCGCGATCGGCGTGGCCGGCAGCGTGGTCGCGATCAGGTAGCGCGCGAGCGCCTGCGCGGCGGCGTAGCACGCGGCCTGCGCGAGCGCCGGCGGATCCTCCTCGTTCGCCTCGCTGAACACGACCTCGAGCCAGCCGTTGACCAGGCGATCTGCGCGGCCGAGCGCATCCTCGGGCTTGCTCAGCGGGCCGATCGCCGCGAACAGGCCATCGATCGCCTTCTTGCTGCGCGTGTTCGCCGCAAAGCCACCGAGCGCGGGCTCGGCCTCGGCCCCCCCGAGCTTGCCGAGCGCACGCGAGACCACCGAGCTCTTCGCGGCGCCCGGGATGAAGTCCGCGATGTCCCGCGCCATCCGACGCGCGAGCATGTTCGCCCCGATCGCCACGCGTTCGCCGAGCGCGAGCTCCGCGACCTCGAGTGGCGCGCACGACAGCAGCAGCCCGCAGCGCGCGACCGCCACGTGCTCGTCGCGCTCAGGCTCCGCGAGCTCCACGCGCCACAGCTCCTCCAGACCGCGCCGCCACTCACCGGCGGCCAGCAGCGAGCGCGCCGCGGCGAGCCGCGCGAACGGTCCATCGTGCTTCGCGCCGAGGCCGTGCTGCATCCATGCGAGCAGCACCTCGTCCTCGCGCCCCGTCGCGATGAGCGCGTCGAGGAACACCGCGAGATCGACATCGTCGTCGGGCTGGATCCGACCGAAGCCCTCGACCGCGCGCGCCGGATCGCCGCGGAAATAGCCTTCGCGCGCGTAGCACCACGCGACGAACCGCGGATCCTTGCGCCAGTTCGCGAGGATCTTCGTATGGCGCGGCCACGTGGCCTCGCGGCCTTCGAGCCGGTTACCGCGCAGCGCGATCGCCTCGTCGAGGCGACCCACGCGGAGCAGTGCGTTTGCGACCAGCAGATCGATCTGGATCTGGTCCGGGTACCACGGAAGCGACGGCTCCATCGGGCAGCCGTGGACGCGCCCACTCGCATGTGCCTGCTCGAGCAACGCGCCCTCGCGGTCCGTCTTCATCTGCATCTCGACCAGCGCGATGTGCGCGCGCGATTCGTCGTCGTGCATCTCGAGCGCGCGCTCGAGCAGGCGCACGCCCTCGTCGACCATGCCGCTGCTATCGAGCAACGCGGAGACGCGCTCGATCACGTCGAGGTGCGCGGGCCGACACAGCGCCGCGATGCCCGCACCTGCCACGGACTCGAGCTCGGTCGGGGTCACCGCCTTCTCGCCTAGATCATCGGAGTCATCATCGTCGGCGCGCACCAGCTCGCTGTACGGGCGTGCCCAGCACGGTGCCGCGGCGATCACGCGACGGAGCAGCGGGAAGTCGGGTCCCTGCGCCGCGCTTGCGAGATACTTGTCGAACAGCGCCTGTGGCTGCTCGGGATCCACGGCGAGGATCAGATCGTCGAGGTCCTCGCGGACCGCGAGCTGCAGCGTGCGCAGCGCAGCGAGCTTCAGCGCCGCCGGTAGCCGGTTCGCGGCGGCGCGGGCCACCTTCGGCCGCTTGACGATCGGCTCCGGCACCGCGATCGGCGCGCTGCCCTCCGCCTCGTCCTCCTCCGCGATCTCGAAGGGCAGCTCGTCGTCCTCGGCGTCATCGAGCGGGTTCGGCTCCTCGCCGCTATCGGTACCCTCGTCGTCGTCGCCAAACACCGCGTCGAGATCGGACTCGCTCGGCATCCGCTTCGATGGAGTTGCCCACGCACGCGCGTGCTCGACGAGCACCGGCGCGACAGTGCGCACGACCGCGATCAGCTCCTCGCCGGTGACTGCCTCGAACCGGCGCGGCAGCGGGCCCAGGCCGCGCGCCGACAACCACGCCGTCAGCACCTGCTGGATCTGATCGCCGATGTTCTTCCCGAGCGAATCGAACGATTGCTTCGTGCCGTCGCGCGCTACGGTGTGCAGCCGCACCGCACCCGGCTTGGGCGCGGCGAGCTCGAGCCACAGCAGCTCGTCGCGCCGGGTCGAGGCATAGAACGCGTCGGTTGGCAGCGAGCCGACCGCCGCGTGCGACGGGGCGAAGTGACCCTCGTGCGGGAACAGCGGCGTCGATTCCGGATCGTAGACGGCGAGCCCCGCGTGGCGCTGGCAGACCTCGATCAGCGCCACCCACAGGAGGAGCGCGGCCTCGGGCTCGAGCGAGACATCCGAGCCCTCCATCGTCAGATCGGGGATCAGAAATGCGATGCGATACGGCTTGCGGAGCGCGGGCACTAGACGCCCTCCAGCTCGCCGTGCCGGATCCGCCGCGCGCCCTGGCGTTCGAGCTGCGCGATCGTCTGCACGAGGCACCAGTCACCGTGCACGTAGTAGTCGGTGCCGGGGAACGGCCCGTTGACGAGCCGCGCACCTGCGGCCTCGACCGCCTTCGCGATCGCGTCCTTGTTCATGTACTTGAACTCGCCGGCCAGATACACGGTCGAACCCGGCAGGCCACGGCCGAGGCGGCGGACCACGGCGAACGTCGGCTCGATGGTCGGTTGATCGGCTTCGGCATCGTGCGCCGCCGGCTTCGCGAGCCCGATCACCCCGGCCTGCCCTGCCGCGAGTGCGGCGAGCGCGGGCTGAAGCGCCGGGGCGCGCTCGATCATCCACTGCTCGTGCGGGCCCGGGAACGGCTTCAGCGATTCGTCGTCGGTGATCTCCGACGGCGGCATGTCCTCCGCGAGGATCCGCTGCATCAGATCGGGACGCCCGCCGCGATAGCACGCGAGGGCGCGCGCACACACGAGCTCCGGCGTCTGCAGGCGCGCTGTCGCCGCGAGCTCGAGCGCCGCGAACGGTCGGCCGTTGATCGCGAGGTGCAGCGCGCCGAGATCCGCGCCCTTCAGCGTCTGCGCGGCAGCGGTGAGCTGCTTGACGCGCCCACGCTTCGCGAGGTCCTCGAGGTACAGCTCGCGCACGAGCTTCTGCGACTCGGGGTGAGCGCTGACCAGCTCGCGCGCGCGCACCGGATCAGCGGCGCCGCGCACCATCCAGCCCCACATCGCGTAGAGGTATGCCTCCGGGTGCCGCGCGAACTTCGTCAGCGCGCCGAGGTCATCCGCCGCCTGCCGGCACTTCGCCGCGCGCTCCGCGATCGGCAGCACGGCCGTTGCGCGCGCGACCTTGAGGCCACGCACCGTGGGCACCACACCGCGATGCGCGAGGTGCCACTTCGCGCGCTGGCGCAGCAGGTCCGCGAACTTCATGCCGGCGAGCGTGTCCTCGAGCCGACCGAGGTGCTGCTCGCCACCGAGGCCGATCGCGAGGAACAGCATCTCGAGGCGCTCGTCGACCGGGGCCTCCGCTGCGCGCGACACCAGCAGCGGCACGGCCTCCTCGCCGAGCGTGGCGCCGATCAGCCGCAGCGCGCGCAATCGGTGCTGCGCCGGAATGTCGGAGATCGAGACGAACAGCACCCGCGCGAGCGGCGCCGATGCGAACGCCTCGAGTGCATCGCCCCACAGCCCCGGAGCCTTCGCGAAGATCGCCGCGATCATCTCGCTGCTCACGTGGCGCAGCGCGTGCGGCAGTTGCTCGCTCGTGATCTTGCCGGCGACCGTCGCCGCGTCGGCGAGCTTCGCGAGTGCCTCATCGGCGATCTGCACCGCATCGGGCGTCCACAGCGTGCTCGGGTGCATCGCGCGAAGCTGGCGGTAGCCAAGCGTCCATGTCGCCTGCTCGCGCACGGGCTCGGGCGTGGTGGGATCTGCGACCACCGCCGCCAGGCGTCTGGCCGTGTCCGCCGAGGGGAACCGCGTCAACCAGATGCAGCCGCGCCGCCGCAGCTCGACCGCGTGCTTCGGCTGGATCATCCAGTAGCCGACCTCGGCGAGCGAGGGGTCCACACCGACCCACGCGTCGCCGTCGTCGGTCACGCGGATCAGGCGATCGAGCGGGACCCCGTCGAGGATGCCGCCGTCGGTAGGCAGCAGTGAGAGCGCCTGACGGATCTGGTACCGGAGTGCAGGAGGGATGGCATCGAGCTCACCCAGCTTGACCGGTAGCGCGTCAGTGACCTCGGGCACCTCACGAGCATAGGGCACCCGGGCCAGGTCCTGGTACCGTTCGGGGGATGATCCACGCGCGCGCTGCCGTCCTGCTTGTCGCCTTCGCCGCCACCACGGCGGCGGCCGAGACCCCGAAGGGAGCGATCACCGGCAGCATCAAGGGCACCGTCCTGTTCGAGGGCGAGCCGCCCGACCGCGCGACCCTCGACCGCAAGAGCGACCCCTTCTGCACGAAGCAGGCGGCGACCGCGAACGCCGACGACGTGGTGGTGACGAAGGGCAAGCTCGCGGGTGTGCTCGTGCGGATCAAGAACGGCGACGCCGGCACCCACACCGCGCCGACGACCCCCGCCGTGATCGACCAGGTCGGCTGCATGTACGCGCCGCACGTGCTCGGCATCCAGGTCGGCCAGAAGATCGTCGTGCGCAACAGCGACGGCACCACGCACAACGTGCACGGCACGCTGAAGGGGAAGGACGTCCTCAACAAGATGCAGGCGGCGAAGGCCGGCGACGTATCGATCGACGCTGCGACCGCGAGCGCCGGCGACGTCATCGAGCTCGCGTGCGGTGTCCACCCGTGGATGCACGCGTACGCGGTGGTCCACGATCATCCGTACTTCGCGGTCACCGGCACCGACGGCGTGTTCTCGATCACCGGTCTCCCCCAGGGCAGCTACACGCTCGAGGCGTGGCACCCCACGCTCGGCGCGAAGTCGATGCAGGTGAAGATCGGCGTCGGCGCGAAGGGCGCGATCACCGCGCGGTTCTCGTACAAGCCGAGCTAGGCGTTGTCCGGTAATGGGGTCGGACCCCATTGTCGGACTAGTCCCAGTGCTCCTTGCGCACGCGGCGCAGCCACTGGTCCGCGGCGGCGATCGTGCTCGGTGGCGGATCGGGCGGGATCACCGCGGTGCGCCAGGCTCGATCGACCGTCTCGATCACCTCGCCCAGCCGGCCGCGCCACACCGCGGCGTGCAGGGGCTCGAGCTCCGAGCGCTCGCCGGTGCGCTTGATGAGGAGCAGCTCGTCGACCTCGTCTGGCAGGTGATCGCGCAGCCGTTCGAGATCGATCACGAGCTCGCCCCGCGCGAGGAGGTGGATGCCGGTGCCGGCGGTGCGCAGCACGTACAGCGCGCGCTTCGCCGTCGGCTTCTCGTCGAACAGCTTGAGCTGGCTCATCGCGAACCCGCCGTAGTGACGCGCGCACCGGCGCGACAGCAGCGGCCGCACCACGGCGCGAGCTTCCTCCAGCATGGTCGCGTCGCCGCCGAGTGCGAGCTCTCCGAGGATCCGCTCGAGGTAGTTGCCGTTGCCCTTGATTGCCCCCCGCAGCACCTGCGCGAGCTCGTTGCTACCGTAGTCGAGCTCCACACCGTCGACGACCTGGATCCGATCGCCGGGATCATCGACGACGTCGAGGCCGACGAGCGAGGCCGTCGATGAGATGTGCACGCACTTGAGATCGAGGTCGCTATCCGGTGACGGAAACCCGTACGCATGTGCGCCGGAGAGATAGACGACGAGGTGCTTGCGCTCTGCCTCGCGCGCCGCGAGAAACGCCTTCGCGACCGTCTGTTGATGGGGTGTCAGGACCGACCAAGGATCACGCATCGAACTTCGCCTCCGGTGGAACAGGAGCCCCCTCGCCCCACGGCCCCGGTGCCGCATGGATCCAGCGCCGCGCCGCTTCATCGCGCGCCGCGCGCAGGACTCGATCCGCCGCCGCGGCATCCGGATACCTCGGGAGCGGGCTGGTCGCGCGCGCTGCCTCGAGCCGCGGTGTCAGCTCGCGCGCGAGCGCCATCACCTCGGGCATCGGCACCTCCCCGCGCTTGATCGACAGCAGCGTCGGGCGCAGCGCCTCGGACACGCGCACGTCGGGCGGCTCGCCGCCGAGCCAGCGGATCGCGGTGTCGAGCAAGCGGATCAGGTTGTAGGCGTTCTTCGGCCGCAGATCGCGTGGAAGCTCGAGCTGCGTCGCGGCGGCCGCGCGCAGCGACGCCCAGTCGTTTGCCGCGATCGCGCCCTGGTCGTACATCGAGCGGTAGAGCTGCTTGATGTAGTCGCGCGCCCGGGTGACCGCATCCTCCCGCGTCGGCGCCACGATCTGCGCGCTATCGGCGAGGCGCTCCGCCGCGCTGTTCATCGCGAGGCTCGGATCATCGCGCAGCCAGCCGATGATGGTGACGCGATGCTCGGCGAGCCTCTGGTTGTGCTCGAGGCGATCGAGCTGCGACAGCGCGTACCGCCCGAAGCTGCCGTAGATCTCCTGTGACACGAACGCGCCGCGGATCGCCATCAACGGCGCGCCCATCGGATCCACGATGTCGGCCGCCGCGAACAGCATCTCGAGCGTGTTCGGGTCCGCGCGCAAGGCCTGCCGGATCGCCTTTCCGATCTCCCAGTAGCTCTGCGAGCCGTCGATGCTCGTCAGATCCAGCGGCGGATCGACGAGCCCCGTGGTCCACGGCATCGGGAGCACGAACACGCCGCGCCGATCCTCGTCGCTGCCTTCCTCTGCCACGCCCCATGCGCGCGAGCCGACGAGCGTATCGATCACCACGCATGCCTTCAGCTGGTCCCACGCGAGCGCACGCCGCTGTGCATAACGCGCGACACCCAGCTTGCGCGGCATCACCTCGTCGCGCAGGAACGTCGCCTTCTTACCGTCGAGGAACACCACGTCGACACGGTCTCCGTCGATCGCCGTGACGCGCCCGATGGCCCCTTGCGTGCGCAGCTCACCATCGACGATGCGATCCACGCGCGTCGTCACCTCGGTGCCGGCGGGGAGCGGAACCCCGGCGGGATCGAGATCGGACAGCCCACCGAGTCGGAGCGCCATGCGGCCGATGGTAGCGCACGTTAGAAACGCGTGAATGGTCCCGCGGCGCGCATGCCGAGCGCATGATGGTTGCGTGGAGGCGTCGACGTCACGGGCATATCTGCAGAGCCGGCTGACCGTGCTGTTCAAGCTGATGTTCTGGGCGTTCTCGGCGCTGATGGCGTTCTTGTGGATCGCCTACCGCATCTACCCGTCGATCGAGCCGCGTCGCAACGACCTGGTGCTCATCGCGATGGCGGTGGGACTCGTGATCATGGCCGTACTCTGGCGGGGCGTCCTGATCCGCCGCTCGCTGACGATCGCGCTGCTCCACGCGCTCGATACGTTCTACGCCGTCGGTTCGCTCGCGATCATCGCGTTCTGTGCGGCGATCGCGTCCGATCAGCGGCAGGCCGTCTACACGTGCCTGATCTACGGGTGCTTCACACTCCTCACCCGCGCGCTGATCGTTCCGAGCACCGGTCGGCGCACGGCCTGGGTCGGCGCCGTTGCCTCCCTGCCGATGATGATCAGCGCCCTCGTGGTCGTCCGGGCTGACTGGCCGGGCCCCAAGGACGTGCGCGCGCCCGGCTTCCTCCTCGGCTTCCTCGAGATCGAGATCGTGACGATCCTGCTCGCCGCTGCCGGCTCGCACATCATCTACGGCCTGCGCCGTCAGGTCAGCGCCGCGCGCCAGCTCGGCCAGTACTCGCTCGTCCGCAAGATCGGTGAGGGCGGCATGGGTGCGGTCTACCTCGCGCACCACGTGATGCTGCGTCGGCCGACCGCCGTGAAGCTGCTGCTGCCGGAGCGCGTGGGTCGCGAGAACCTCCAGCGCTTCGAACGCGAGGTCCAGCACATGAGTCAGCTCACCCACCCGAACACGGTGGCGGTGTTCGACTACGGCCGCAGCCCCGACGGCACGTTCTATTACGCAATGGAGTATCTCGGCGGCGGCATCGATCTCGAGCTGCTGGTACGCAGGCACGGTCGTCAGGGGCCCGAGCGCGTCCGCCAGATCCTGCTGCAGATCTGCGGTGCGTTGCAGGAAGCGCACGATCGCCACCTCATCCACCGCGACATCAAGCCGGCAAACATCATCCTGTGCGAGCGCGGCGAGACGCCCGACGTCGTCAAGGTCGTCGACTTCGGGCTGGTCAAGGAGATCACCGCAGACTCCGGCATCTCGACGCAGATCGTCCTCGGCACGCCCGCGTACCTCGCTCCCGAGGCGATCACCGAGCCGAGCCTCGTCGGTCCGCGCACGGATCTGTACGCGGTCGGATGCGTCGGCTACTTCCTGCTATCCGGACTGCGGCTGTTCGAGGGCAAGACGGCCGTCGACGTGTGCATCCAGCACGCGACGAGAGCACCGACCCCGCTCTCCGAGATCGTCGGGCTGCACGTGCCACCAGCGCTGGAGGAGGTGATCTTCCACTGCCTCGAGAAGGCACCGGCGAGCCGGCCCGCGAGCGCCGCCGACCTCGCGGCCGCCCTGCATACGTGCGGGCCGTTCCCCGACTGGGACGAGCCGCGCGCCGCCGACTGGTGGAACCACCATCGCAGGCACGAGGTGGCGCCGACGGGAGCGACTCCGACGCTCACGATCACCGTCGACATCGGCAACCGCGAGGCGACACCGCGATGATGGATCGTGGCACCGCCGCATCGGGACGCATGCTCCGCAGCCTGCTCGGGCTCGCGCCGAACGAAGAGGAGTCGCGCGCGTTCCTCCAGCTGCGGATCACAGCATTGTTCAAGCTGATGTTCTGGAGCCTGGTCGCACTCTTCACGTTCTTGTGGTGCCTGTACTCCGCCGACACGCCCAACGCCCCGGAGCGACGCAACGTCGTCTACCTGATCGCGGGCGCGGGTCTCGCGGCGATGGGGTTCATCTGGCGCGGCCTGCTAGTCAGACGACCGCTCTCGATCGAGGCGCTGTACCGCATCGACCTGATCTACTCCGTTGGCATCGGCGCGGCGTTCGGTGCCTCGGCATACCTCCAGTACGACCTGCGCGCATCCGGCTATCTGTCGGTCGTGTACACGACGTTCACGGTGTTCGCGCGAGCGCTGATCGTCCCGAGCAGCGGCCGGCGCACCGCGATCACCAGCTCCGCCACGATGCTACCGATGGCGATCGCGGCAGCGGCCCTCGCAGCCACGACCGACCAGGACGTTCCAGGCTCGATCTACTTCGTCGGCTATCTGCTGTTCTGCATCGTCCCGATCGTGATGGCCGCCGCCGGCTCGAGCATCATCTATGGCCTGCGCCGCGAGGTCAGCGCTGCGCAGCAACTCGGCCAGTACACGCTCGACCGCAAGATCGGCGAAGGCGGAATGGGCGCGGTCTACCTGGCGCACCACGTGATGCTGCGGCGCCCCACCGCCGTCAAGCTCGTGCTCCCCGAGCGCGTCGGGCGCGAGAGCCTCGAGAGATTCGAGCGCGAGGTCCATCACATGAGCAAGCTCACCCATCCCAACACCGTCGCGGTCTACGACTACGGTCGCAGCGCCGACGGCATCTTCTACTACGCGATGGAGTATCTCGGCGGCGGCATCGACCTCGAGCGCCTCGTCACCGAGCACGGCCCGCAACCGAGTGGTCGCGTCGTATTGATCCTCGCGCAGATCTGCGGCGCGCTGCACGAGGCCCACACGCAACAGATGATCCACCGCGACATCAAGCCCGCGAATCTCATCCTGTGCGAGCGCGGCGGAACACCCGACGTCGCAAAGGTCGTCGACTTCGGGCTCGTCAACGAGATCGCGACCGATACCAGCACCCACGTCATCCTCGGCACGCCGGCGTATCTCGCGCCCGAGGCGATCACCGATCCGACGTCGATCGGGCCCGCGGTCGATCTCTACGCCCTCGGCGCGGTGGGCTACTTCCTCCTCACCGGCGCGCAGCTGTTCGAAGGTTCGGCCCGCGAGATCTGCGCGCAACAAGTGACCGCTTCACCGCGCCCACTCACGCAGGTGCGCCCCGGCTGCGCCTCGCCGGAGCTCGAGGCGATCGTGATGCGGTGCCTCGCGAAGCGCCCCGCAGATCGCCCTGCGAACGCGCTGGAGCTCCGCGGGCTGCTTCGCTCCCTCGCGGCCGGCAACTGGAGCGATGCCGATGGGCGGCGCTGGTGGAGCACGTTCCGGGAGGTGGTTCAGCCAACCGCCGCCTCCTCGTTGCCCGGCCTGACCATCTCGGTCGACCTCGGCGAGAGGGATGCCTCGTGATGGCCGCGCTGTTCGTTCTCGTGATCGCCGCGATCGTCGGTGTCGACATGGTGCTCCGCCGCCGCCGTCCGCGCGAGAATGCGATCATCACGCAGAAGGTCGTGGTCGACCTGTCGCGCCGGCGGTAGCGCTTACCGAGGCCTTACGCGCGCCGTGCGCTGCGCATGAAAGCCTTCCGGGATGCGCATTCTCCTCTGGCTCCCGCTCGCCACCATCATCGGCCTGTCGTTCTCGCTCGCGATCCTGCTCGCGCGCCCGGTGGCACCCACCATCATCCTCACCATCGTCACCCCGGCTGCCGCCCCGGCCCCCGTCCTGCATTTCGCGCCGACCTGGAACTGGCCCTACGCCTACGCCCCGTGCAACGCGTGGAGCCGGATCTGCCCCTGACAAGGAGATTTCGCGCACTTGTGGTGTACTGCGAATCGTTGGGACGGCTCCGGCGTTACGCGAAGACGGTGCGGAAGCGGCTGTGGCCGGTGATGGCGATCGCGGCGGTGCTCGCGTTTGGCGCGATCCTCATGCTCGTCATGTTGCTGCACAGCGACACCGACGACCTCGTGGTCGATGCGCCGAGCTGTATCGACGGCCCGGTGACGCCCGGTATCGACGTCTCGTATTACCAGGGCACGATCAACTGGCCGAAGGTCCAGAAGGCCGGCATCCGGTTCGCGTTCATCCGCGTCTCCGATGGCCTCACCATTCGCGACACGCTGTTCGCGCAGAACTGGGGCGGAGCCCGGCGCGCTCATCTGCGTCGCGGTGTGTACCAGTACTTCCGCCCCGACGAGAACGCCGTCGCGCAGGCCGACCTCGTGATCGCCGCGGTCGTGCGCGATGCCGGCGAGTTGCCGCCCGTGATCGACGTCGAGACCACCGGCGGCAAGTCGCCCGCGCAGATCGAGCGCCAGATCCGCGCGTGGGTCGCGCGGATCCGCGCCAAGCTGCACGTCGAGCCGATCATCTACGCGAGCCCGTCGTTCTGGACCGACGCGGTGGGCGGCGCGGATCTCTCGAGTCAGCCGCTGTGGGTCGCGCACTACACCAACGAGTGCCCGCGCGTACCGCCGCCGTGGGCGCGGTGGACGTTCTGGCAGCACAGCGAATCCGGCCGCGTGCCGGGCATCGACGGGCCGGTCGATCTCGACGTGTTCGCGGGCGAGCTGCCGTAGTCTCGCGCTAGCCTCCGTGCATGCGCATGGTGGCGATGGCGACTCTGGCACTCCTCGGTTGCAAGTCGCACGACGAGGAGGCGACCTCGGTCAGGGCATCGGAGCCGGCTGCGAAGGCTGCGCCCGCGGTCGGCAAGCCCGCGCTGCGCGGTGGAATCCGGCGCGAGCCGAGGGCGTACTTCGGTGTGATCGTCCCGGCGGGGACCAAGCCCGAGGCATGTGAGGCCATCGCGACAAAGGCGGCGAAGGCGAGCACCTTCGAGCTCATCCTTCGCCGCACCACGCCCGCGGAGATCGGGTGGAACACGACGCCGAAGGTGATGTTCGACGAGGATCTGATCCCCGCCGGAGAGCGCGAAGCCATCGACAAGGCCACGGTCGCCATCGGTCTTGTCACGAAGTCCACGGTCGAGGATGCAACGCTCGCGCACCGTGTGGCCGAGGCCGCGCTGAAGGTTGCGGAGGCGTGCCACGGCTGGGTGATCGACGTCGACGTCCGTCGCGTGATCACGCGTGCGACCCTCGCCGAGCGAGTGCCCGGCACCACGTTCCTCGCCCCGAAGATGCTCACCATCCACAAGGTCAGCGGCGACAACGAGCTCGGGTTCCTCGACACCGCCGGTCTCGTTCGGCTCGGTCTGCCGGAGCTGCTCGTGGCCAACGTCCCGGCGAGCCAGGGTGTGGCCGTGAATCTTCTGCTGAACACGACCGCACAGACCCTCGTCGACCGGCGCGACCTCACGCGCGACGGCGAGCTCGACGTCGACCTTGCGACGTTCGCCGGCAACTGGGGCCTCGAGGACATCAAGGCGCGCGGCGGCACGGGAAAGATCACCTGGAATGTAAGGTGGTCGACGCCTCCTCACGAGGACGGCGACCCGGTGCTCGAGCTCTACGTACCCGGCGCCGAACCCACCGTGGCGCTGGTGGCCGCGATCGAGAAGTACGACGGAGCCAACGAGGACAAGGTCCAGAACCTCGACTTCCAGCCGGAGCTGGACTCCGCGGCGGTCCAGGCACGTGCCGCGCTGGGCGCCCTGCGCACCCGGTTCGCGAAGGGCGTCCCCTACAACGAGCGGCTCTCGATCAAGGCGCCGTTCGCGACCGACCACGACAACGTCGAGTGGATGTGGGTCGACGTCTTCATGTGGAAGCGCGACGCGATCGAAGGCACCCTTGGCAACACCCCCGACGACGTCAAGGCGCTCAAGCTCGGCTCGAAGGTGAAGGTGAAGTTCTCCGATGTCGCGGACTTCATCCACCGTCACGGCGACGGGACCAACGCGGGCGGCTTCAGCTTCGACGTGATGCGCAAGCATGGCATCGACGTGCCGCCGCTCTCCGAGATGTGATCACGCCGCGATTCGGGCGAGGTGATCACCGAACCGCTTGGTGCCCATCGCCGGTGCGATGACGCCGTGCTCGGCGATCACCGGCCGTGCACCCGTGTAATCGAGTGCCTGGCGGAACGTGTTTCGCCTCTCGAAGAACAGCTCCTCGCCCGGAAGAATGTTCGCGAAGGTCCACGCGGAGGGGATGCCCTGCCAGTCGCGCTGGAAGTACGAGATGTGTCCACCGGGCGGCATCACCACCGACGCCTTGCCCTGCGCGTCGGTCGCGACCACCGCGATCATGTTCGAGTCCGCGTCCTGGAAGTAGACGTTGATGCCGACGATGACCGCGTGGTTGTCGTCGAACACCGTGACGGTTGTTAGCGCCGCGCCGGGCGCATCGAGCGCCGCATCCGCAGCGATCGCGTCGACCTCGGGAGCATCGGCCGTGCTGCGATGCATCTCGGGCGGACCACCGCATCCGAGGCTCACCGCCAGCACCACCACGAGACTCCGCATCCGCCCAGGCTATCTCAGAACGAGCCGGCGAGGCCGACGGTGTTGCCGGCCACGTACGGCTGCGCCGGCAGCACTTCCGCCTTCGGCACCGCACTCTGCAGCAAGCGGATCGAGAGATAGAGACCGACAGCCGAGACGCCGCCCGTGATCAGCCCGGCGGTGCACATGCCGCGGTGATCGGTCGCGCACCCCACCGCGGTCAGCGTGATGCCGGTGACGACGCCCATGCCGGCGAACGTTGTGCCGACGATGCCGCCGGCATACGCACCGCTCGCCAGGTGCGTGCCGCGCACGACCACGGGGGTCGGCGGAAGCATGCCGATCTCGAGCAAGACGTGGTCGCGCGACCGCAACGTCACGAACCGCATCGGCGGCACGTAGATCGAGCATGGCGTCTCGCACGCGGGATGGCGATCGATGAGGACCTGCCATGGCTCGGAGCTGGCCGAGGTAAACGTCGCCGGCGTCGACCCCGGCGGCGGTCCCGTCGGCACCGGCGCCGCCTCGGCCTGGGGCACCGGCTCCTCGGCGGGTGTCGGCTGGGCGTACGCAGTACGGACGAACATCGCGAACACTACGACCGTTCCGAGCTTCGGCATGGATCCTCTCAAGTGACCGAGCGGATGGACCATGGATCCACTGTCGGGCGAGGCGGAGTGGAGATCAATCACGATCGCATCATGGCGTGCTCTGCATCGCGTTCATCATGCACTCCGCGTAGCCGCTGCCGAGGTCCTGCATCGCGCGCATCTGCTCCTCGGTGAAGTTCCCCGGGCGCATGTCGCTGGACTTGGCCATCTCCGACGACCACTGGACGAGGTCTTCCTGGACGCGGTCGGCGCACGCCTTGTCCTTGCACGCGCACATCTGATCCTTGAAGCCGCTCATCGCCTCGAACGCCAGCTCGCTCTGGGTCTTGGGGCGCGGCGCAGGCGCGGCCTTCACGGGCGCGGGCGGCGGTGCGGGCTCGGAGGGCGTTGGCGTTGGGCCGTGCCAGCAACCGGCGAGGACGACGCAGACGAGCAGCGACCTCACGGGGCTACTCGTTCGTGCGGATGTCGGTAGGGACTTCCTCGAGGAAGTCATCGCCGGTCGAGGGACGCCGGGCGGGAACGGTGGCGGCGCGCGTGGTCTTCGGCTTCGGCGCCGGCTCGGGCGCGATCATCGTGACGGCCTCGGAGATCGCGCGCGGCGGTCGATTGCCCCAGAACGCCGA
This sequence comes from Haliangiales bacterium, assembly GCA_038206055.1. GTDB lineage: Bacteria > Myxococcota_A > Polyangia > Haliangiales > Haliangiaceae > JABFXX01. The sequence goes on along the minus strand of JBBRBG010000048.1, from coordinate 23,086 downwards.
GGTGCGCGAGCGCTCCGCCACGACGGTCAGCTCGGCGGTCTCGCGACGCGCCCGCTGACGACGACCGGTCGGCGCTGGATCGGGCGGCGGCGGTGGGGCCGCAGGCTCGGTCTCCGTACGTTTCGCCACGTTCCCATTGTACTGCATCGCGTAGGAACAACTTCGGGGAATCTGCTGTGCAATTCCTTGCACACAGTGACGTATCGTCGCGAAGTGACGCCTGTGGTTGGACAGTCGATCCCGGCGTCGCTCGGTGCTGCCGAGGTCATCGATTCCACAGGGCATCCGCACGCGCTCGCGACCCGGTGGGCGGCATCGGATGCGCTGCTCGTGTTCGTTCGGCACTTCGCATGCGTGGGCTGCGCCGAGCACCTTGCGGCGCTTCGTCCGCGGCTCGACGAGATCACCCGCCTGGGTGTGAGCGCGACGATCATCGGATCCGGGGGCGCCGATCAGCTCGCGGCATTCATCGAGCGCGAGGATCTCGCAAGCCACGAGGTCGCTTGCTTCACGGATCCCACGCGCGCCGCGTATCGCGCCGCTGGCTTCCAGCGCTCGGCTTGGGGAACGTTCGGCCCGATCGCGATCGGCCACGTGGTCCGCGCCTACACGCATGGGTTCCGTAATGGTCGCGCGCAAGGCGATCTTCACCAGCAGGGCGGCACGCTCTACGTGCGCATGGACGGCACCCTCGCCTACTACCACCGTGCGCATCACCTTGGCGATCACGCGCGCCTGGTCGACGTGGTCGATGTCGCGCTCGCCGAGCGTGCGCAGGCGGCCACACCATGACGCCGCTCCTCCACCTCGCGAATTCGATCTACCTGATCTCCTACGCGGTGAAGGAGATCCTGTGGCTCCGCTTTCTCACCTGCCTCGCCGGCGTGGCCTCGCTGATCGGCCTGTTGCTCGCGAGCTCGTCCACGCCGCGCGAGCTCATGGTCTGGCAGATCGTGTTCTTCACGATCAACCTCGCACGCCTGATCCAGCTCATTCACGAGCGCCGGCCGGTGCCGCTGTCACCGGATGCCAAGAAGCTCGCGAAGCTGGTGTTCCCCTCGCTGCGCCCGCGCGAGCTGCTGCGACTGCTCGAGGTCGGCGAGGTCCTCGACCACCCCGTCGGTCATCACGTGATCCGTCAGGGCGAGCCACTGACGCACCTCGCGATCGTCATCGACGGGACCGCCCGCGTGCAGCTCGCCGACGCACGGACCATCGAGCTCTCGCACGGCGCGTTCATCGGCGAGCTCAGCTACCTGACCGGCAAGCCACCCGCCGCGAACGTGATCGCCGCCGATCGCCTCCGCATCGTGCGCTGGCCGACGACCGCGCTGCGCGAGTACCTCGCGGACGCGCCGGATACGCGGACCGCGATGCAGCTCGTGCTCGGCGCGGATCTCGCGACCAAGCTCCGCGGTCGGGCGTAGCCTATTGCGCGCGGTTGACCTGCACGCGCAGCTTGCCGCCGGACCGCTCGACCGTGATCGCCCACGGCTTGCAGCACACCGCGCAATCCTCGACGAGCATGCCGGTCGTGTCGGGATCGACGTAGAGCTCGACGTACTCGTGGCAGTACGGGCAGCGCACGCGAACTGTGTCCTCCATCACCGCCTCCATTCGGATGCGAGCATCGCGAACATCACGCTATCGCACCACTCGCCCTTGATGAACACGTTCTGCACCAGGTGCCCTTCGCGCCGCATGCCGATCTTCTCCATCACCCGCGCGGAGGATGCGTTGCGCGGATCGCAGTCGCCCGATACGCGGTGCAGCCCGATCTCATCGAACGCGTGGACGAGGAGCCCGCGCGCGGCCTCTGCGGCGTAGCCCTTGCCCTGATGCACCGGCGCGATCTCGAACCAGATCGACGCCATCCGCGGATCGGCGCCACGCCTCATCCCGGTGCGGCCGATCAGAACGCCATCGAGCATCACGACGAAGTCGAACACGAGGCGCGGCGTCTCGCACGCCGAGACCATGATGCCCTGCACGTATTGTCGCGCACCGTCCTCGTCGAGAAAATCGGTGGTCTGATAGCGGCCTACCTCGGGGAGCGAGGCGATCGCGTAGAGCGCAGCCCAGTCGTCGTCGACGAATTCTCGGAGGACGAGCCTCGCTGTCGCGAGCAGCATCACGGCTTCCGGCGCAGCCGCAGCACCTGCACCATGGTGTCGTGGGGCGCATCGTCGCTGCCGATCACCGGGCCGCTCCACTCGCCGAGCAGGCTCATCGCATAGGTCCCCGCGGGCAGCTCGACGGATGCGGCGCGCTTGCGATCGAGGCGCGCACCGGAGCTCGCCGAATCGAACAGCACGAGGTCCGTTCCATCGTGCACGTAGTCGCCCGGCTGCTCCTCGAAGTCGACGTCGTCCACCGCGAGCGCGGCCGATAGCAGCGTCGCCGCGTCGTCGGCGCCGATCCAGCGCACGATCAGCGCGCCGTCGGGCTGCGCGACGAGCGTTCCGTTGTCGGGCGTCTCGAGGGCAATCGCCAGTGCGCCGCCGACATCGATCACCTCGCAGGGTGCCGCACGACACGCGCGATCGTAGTCGCATGGCGCCTTGCCGTAGATCGCCGTCCCGGTCGCGTCGTAGACGCCGAGCCAGTCGCCGAGCGAGCGCTCGCTCATCGCGATCAGCGGACCGCCCTCGCTATCGGCGAACGTGAGAATGCTGGCGAGGCGGACGGCTGCGTCGGAGAGCGGGAGAGGGTCACCCATCCCGCGAGGCTAGCACCGCAGGTCAGTGGGACGTGGCGTCGATCCGGGCCTTCGCCCAGCCGATCCGCGCCTGCACGTTGATGTAGTCGCCGTCCATCGGCTTGTCGCCCCACTTCGCGAGCTCGCCTTCGGCGGTCGCGAGCTCCTTCTTCGCCGCTTCGGCGTCGATGTCCTTCGCAGCGAGAGCCTGCTCGACGAGGATCTCGACGGCGCCGACGGGATCGACCCGGAGGTAGCCACTCGAGACGGCATAGCGCGAGCGCGCCTTGGTGCCGATCGTGAGGACGCCGGGCTTGAGTGCCGCGAGCATCGGGATGTGGCCCGGCAGCATCTCGAACTCGCCGAGCTCGCCGGGGGCCTGCACGCTATCCGCGTCGGTGTGCGCGATCACGCCCTTCGGCGTGACGACGTTCACGTGGAGGATGGTGTTGAGTCCGATCGCCATGGGTTAGCCCCGCTTCGCGAGTTCGACAGCCTTGGCGCGCACGTCGTCGATGGTGCCGGTCATCTCGAACGCCTGCTCCGGCAGGTCATCGGCCTTGCCATCGAGGATTTCCTCGAACGAGCGGACCGTGTCCTCGCGCGAGACGAAGATGCCGTTGAGACCGGTGAAGGTCTCGGCGACGTGGAACGGCTGACCGAAGAACTTCTCGATCTTGCGCGCGCGCGACACGGTCTGCTTGTCGTCTTCCGACAGCTCGTCCATGCCGAGAATCGCGATGATGTCCTGGAGATCCTTGTAGCGCTGCAGGATGCGCTGCACCTCGCGGGCGACCTTGTAGTGGCGCTCGCCGACGACGGCGGCGGAGAGGATCGTCGACGTGGAGTCGAGCGGATCGACGGCCGGGTAGATGCCCTTCTCGGTGATCGCGCGGTTGAGCACCGTGGTGGCATCGAGGTGGGCGAACGCCGTGGCGGGCGCCGGGTCGGTGAGATCGTCGGCGGGCACGTAGATGGCCTGCACCGAGGTGATCGAGCCGTCCTTGGTCGAGGTGATGCGCTCCTGTAGACCACCCATCTCCGTCGCGAGGGTCGGCTGGTAACCGACGGCGCTCGGGATGCGGCCGAGGAGTGCGGACATCTCGGAGCCGGCCTGCGTGAACCGGAAGATGTTGTCGATGAACAAGAGGAGGTCCTGCTTCTCGACGTCGCGGAAGTACTCCGCCATGGTCAGCGCGGAGAGCGCGACGCGGGCGCGTGCACCCGGCGGCTCGTTCATCTGGCCGAACACCATCGCGGTCTTCGAGAGCACCGACGAGCCATCGAACAGCTTCGCTTCCGCGAGCTCGTGATAGAGATCGTTGCCCTCGCGCGTGCGCTCGCCGACGCCGGCGAACACCGAATACGAGCCCGACTTCTTCGCGACGTTGTTGATCAGCTCCTGGATGAGCACGGTCTTGCCGACGCCGGCGCCACCGAACAGCCCGATCTTTCCGCCGCGGCGGTACGGGGCGAGGAGGTCGATGACCTTGATGCCGGTCTCGAACATCTCGACCGACACTGCCTGATCCACGAACGGCGGGGCCGAGCGGTGGATCGGGCGGAAGATGTCGCTCTTGACCGGGCCCTTCTCGTCGATCGGCTCGCCGATGACGTTGAGGATGCGGCCGAGGACGCCAGCGCCCACGGGCACGGCGATCGCCTTGCCGGTGTTCTTCACCGACATGCCGCGGATCAGACCGTCGGTGGTGTCCATCGCGACGCAACGGACCATGTGCTCGCCGAGGTGCTGAGCGACCTCGACGGTGAGGTTGTCTTCGCGCTTGTCGATCGACGGGTTCGAGATGAGCAACGCCGTGTTGATCTCGGGGAGCTCGGCGGAATCGAACGCAACGTCGACGACGGGGCCGATGACCTGGACCACGCGGCCCATGCTGTTGGGAGAAAGATCAGTAGCCATGGTGTCTTGTCCTTAACCCTTGAGAGCCTCGGCGCCGCCGACGATCTCGGCGAGCTCCTTGGTGATCGATGCCTGACGAGCGCGGTTGAACTGGAGCGTGAGCGCCGCGATCATGTCGCCGGCGTTCTTCGTGGCGTTCTGCATCGCCGTCATCTGCGAGGCGAAGAACGACGTGATCGATTCGAGCGCCGCGCGGTACAGCATGATCTGCACGTAGAGCGGGACGAGCCGGTTGAGGAGATCCTCTTTGCTCGGCTCGTAGATGTAGTCGGCGGACTCGGAGGGGCCGGTCTCCGGCGTGGCGGCCTTCTCGATGGCGACCGGCAGGATCTGCTTCACCTTCACGGCCTGCGTTCCGGCGTTCTTGAACTCGTTGTAGACCACGAACACGCGGTCGACCTTGCCGTCCTTGAAGTCGGCGATCACGCGGTTCGCCGTCTCGCGGGCGCTATCGAGCGCGGTGAGACCGGTCGGCGCGGCGTCGAAGCTGGTGATCGTGGCGCGGCGGCGCGAGAAGTACTGGTTGCCCTTCTTGCCGATGATGCGGAGCGAGACCTCCGAGGCGCCGGCGAGCTCGTTCGCCGCGTAGCGCTCGACGGCCTTGGTGACGTTCGCGTTGAACGCGCCGGCCTGACCGCGGTCGCTCGTCATCACGACGATGCCGGCCTTGATCAGCGGGCGCTCGTCGAACAGCGGGTGCGAATCCGTGCCCGCCACTGCCGACAGCTGACCGACGACATCGGTGATCGCCTGCGTGTACGGCCGCGCGGCGATCAAGGCGCTCTGCGCGCGCTTGAGCTTCGCGGTCGACACGAGCTGCATCGCCTTCGTGATCTTGCGAGTGTTTTTCACACTCGTGATCCGCGTGCGGATTGCCTTCAGCGACGGCATGGATTCACGCCTTCTTCTGCTCGACGGAGAACTGCTTCGCGAACTCGGTGAGCGCCTCGCGGAGCTTCTTCTCGAGGGCGCCCGGCTGCTTCTTGCCGGTCTCGTCCTTGACGTCGTCGAGCTTGCCCGTCGACTTGAGGTCGGTGAGCACGTCGGCCTTGCGCGACTTCATGAACGAGAGGAGCTCGGACTCGTAGCGGCCGAGGACATCGACCGGGTACTCGTCGACGAAGCCGTTGGTGCCGGCGTAGATGACGACGACCTGCTCCTCGACGGGCATCGGGCTGAACTGGCCCTGCTTGAGCAGCTCGACCATGCGCTGACCGCGGTTGATCTGCGCGAGCGTCGCCTTGTCGAGATCGGAGCCGAACTGCGCGAACGCCGCCTTCTCGCGGTACGAAGCGAGCTCGAGGCGGAGGCGACCGGCGATCTTCTTCATCGCGCCGGTCTGCGCGGCGCCACCGACGCGGGACACCGAGATACCGACGTTCACCGCGGGACGAACGCCCTGATAGAACAGATCGCCCTCGAGGAAGATCTGGCCGTCGGTGATCGAGATGACGTTGGTCGGAATGTACGCCGAGACGTCGCCGGCCTGGGTCTCGATGATGGGGAGTGCAGTGAGCGAGCCACCACCCTCCTTGTCGGAGAGCTTCGCGGCGCGCTCGAGGAGGCGCGAGTGGATGTAGAACACGTCGCCCGGGTACGCCTCGCGGCCCGGCGGGCGACGGAGGAGCAGCGAGAGCTGGCGGTACGCGACGGCCTGCTTGGAGAGATCATCGTAGATGATCAGTGCGTGGCGACCCGAGTCGCGGAAGTACTCGGCCATCGTGACGCCGGTGTACGGCGCGATGAACTGCAGCGGAGCGGGCTCTGACGCGCCGGCGAGGACGACCGTCGTGTACTCCATCGCGCCGGCCTTGGTGAGGCGATCGACGACGGTGGCCACTGTCGACTGCTTCTGGCCGATGGCGACGTAGAAGCAGAACATGTTCTGCCCCTTCTGATTGATGATCGTGTCGATCGCGATCGCCGTCTTGCCGGTGCCGCGATCGCCGATGATCAACTCGCGCTGGCCACGGCCGATCGGGATCATGGCGTCGATCGCCTTCATGCCCGTCTGCATCGGCTCGAACACCGACTTGCGGGCGATGATGCCGGGCGCCTTGATCTCGACCTGGCGCTTCTTCGCGCCGGTGATCGGCTTGCCGCCGTCGACCGGGATGCCGATCGCGTTGACCACGCGGCCGAGGAGCTCCTCGCCGACGGGGACTTCCACGATGCGACCCGTGCGCTTGACGGTGTCGCCTTCGCGGATCGATTCGAACTTGCCGAGGAGCGCAACGCCGACGTTGTCCTCCTCGAGGTTCAGCACCATGCCACTGACGATCTCGCCGCCGGCGCCCTCGAACTCGAGGAGCTCGCCTGCCATGGCGCCGGAGAGACCGTACACGCGGGCGATACCGTCGCCGGCGGTGAGCACGCTGCCCGTCTCCGTGACCGAGACCTTCTTGTCGTAGTTCTCGATCTGCTTGCGAATGATGTCGCTGATCTCTGCGGCGCGGATGTCCATGGTCGTCGTCCTTACTTTGTCAGTTCGTCGCGCAAGGTGCGGAGCTGGGTGCGGAGGGAACCGTCGTAGACCGTGTCACCGACCTTGGCGACAACGCCGCCGAGGAGGCTCGGGTCTTCCTTCTTCGTGATGTCGACCTTCTTGCCCGAGAGCTTCTCGAGCGCGGCGGTGATCGAGGAGAGCTGTGCGGCGTCGAGCGGCTTCGCGGAGGTGACCTCGGCGGTGACGTGGTTCGACTTCGCCTGGATCATCGCGTCGAGCTCGCGCGCGATCTCGGGGAGCGCGAACAGCCGCTCTCCGTCGAGGAGGAGATAGACGAGGTTCTTGGTGTGCGGCTGCGAGCCGATCCGCTGGAGCAGCGCGTCGAGCACCTTGCGGCGGTCGGCGCGGCGGATCGCGGGGTTGTTGAGCGCGGTCTGCAGCTCGGCGGAGTCCTTCATCGCCTTTGCGAGCGAGCGAAGATCCGCAGCGATCTTGTCGGGAGTTCCGCCCAGGCCGAAGACGGCCTTCGCGTAGCGACGCGCGAGACTTCCGGCGGCCATTAGCGACGCTCCTTGAGATCGACGGCGGAGGCCGCCTGGACATCATTGATGAACGCAGCGACGAGCTTCGACTGATCAGCTGGCTGCATCTTCTCGCGGAGGAGCTTCTCGGTCGCGGTGGTCGCGGCGACGGTGACCTCGCGCATCAGGGCGGCGCGCGCATACTCGATCTCCGCGGCGATCCGCGCCTCGGCATCCTTCTTGAGCTGCGCCGACTGCTTCGCGGCGTTGTCGAGGATGCGGGCCTTGTCGGTCTCGGCATCCTTCTTCATGCCATCAACCATCTTCTGGATCTCGACGTCCGCATCCTTGAGCTTGGCCTCGTACTCGGCGAGCTTGTCGGCGGCCTGCTGGCGAAGCTTCGCGGCCTCGTCGAGCGCGGTCTTGATCTGATCGTGGCGCTCGGCTGCCATCTGGGACACGGCCGGCTTGCCCTTCCAGACAAGGATTCCGAGGAGGAGCAGGAAGTTCAGGACCATGAACACGAAGGGAGGAGACATCGGCTCCTCTTCCTTCACGACGAGACCGGTCTTCTCGTCGACCATCTGGCCGTCGCCGAGCTTGCCGCCGAACTCGTCCTTGCCGTGCCAGCTGAAGTTCAGGAAGTTGAAGTGCTGCGTGGGATCGAAGTGCTCGGCCATCTCGCCGACGTGCCTGGTACCTTCGGGAGGTGCCTCGGTGACGCCGACGCCGGGGAGCTCGTTGTTGGTGGGCGGGGTCTCGTCGTTCGGGGGCGCGTAGCCGTGATCGCTGCCGCCGCCCTCGGCCGGCTGCGCGAACGCGGAGGTGATACCGAACGAGAGAAGATACGTTCCGACAAACACCGCAACCGCGAGGAGCGCGACGCCCGTGAGCTTCTTCGCCGAGAACATCACGCGACCTCCCGGCCGAGGAGCTTCGAGGCGATCGACTTCGCCAGGGCTTCGGCCTGCGGCAGGAGCTGTGCGCGGGCCGCATCGGTCTCGGTGCGCATCTTCGCCTGCGCTTCGTCGCTCGCCTTCTGGGCGGCCGCGCGGGCCTTGTCGGTCACTTCCTTCTCGTGCGCGGCGGCCTCGAGGCGGACCTTGCGGCCCTCGTCACCTGCGCGCTCGCGAGCGACCGCGAGGGACTTCTGGTAGTCGGCGAGCTTGGCGTCCGCCGTGGCCGTCATCCGCTCCGCTTCTGCGCGCGCACCATCGATCCCGGCCTTCCGGCGCTCGCGCAGGGCGAGGTACGGCTTGAACAGGAGCTTGTTCGCGATCACGTAGACGAGCAGGAACAGGACAAACTGGACGACCGCGGTCAGATCGATGTCGATCAGCGGGTGTCCTGACGCGAGACTTACGAGGGGCGTCTGATCCATGGGTACCTGCGCAACCTAGCGAGAATCCTGGGGTTGGCGCCGTGCTTATAGTCGCGAGCGGCGAGCGTGTCAACGGTGGGATGCCGACACGTTCCGCGCCGTCCTGCGACAATGCGCCGCTCCGATCTGCGTCCGATGTTCCCTACGGGATCAGTCCTGTAGACTGGCGCCCGATGCTCCCGGGGGTGGCTCTAGATGGTCTCGATGTGCCGTCGCTCTGGACTGCGATCGAGACCGCGGCCGAGCTCTCGCAGCTCGCGGTCTACATCTGCCGGGTCGACTCCGATCCGCCGAGGATTCTCTACGCGAGTCCGCGCGCCGCGGCGATCTGCGGCAAACCGGCGTCCGAGCTGGCCGGACAGCTCCCATGGTCGATGCTGCGTGAGGCGGACGTGGGCCCCGTCCGGGCGGCCGTGGCGAGGTCGGGGAGCGCGGCGCCGATGGCGTTCGCGGTCCATGTAGTAACCCCGGAAGGTAAAGAGATCCCCATCGAGCTCGCAGCGACCCGGATCGTTAACCCCGGAGGTACGTTCGTTTTCGGATACTTCCGGGATGTCAGCGCGGAGCGAGATGCGGTTGCGGCGTTGCGGGCATCCGAGGCGCGGTTCCGGTTCCTGGTCGAGTCCGCTCCCGACGGCGTGGTGATTCTGGTTCGCGGCACCGTCGTGTTCATGAACCCCAAGGCGGCGGTGCTGCTCGGGGCCGGGTCGCGGGAGCGCGCGCTCGGTCAGCCGATCGCGGCGTTCCTGCCGCCCGAGGATGCAAGGCTCACGGCGCAACGGATCGCGGACATGTTCCGGACCGGGACCGAGATGCCGCCGAACGAGTACCGGACACTGGGCGATCCGAACCGGATCGTGGAGATCAAGAGCGTGCGGTGCGACTGGGAAGGTCAGCCCGCCGTGCTCGCGTTCGCGCGCGATGTCACCGAGCGAAAGGCGATCCAGCAGCGGATGGTCGATGCGGATCGGCTCGCGGCGATGGGGACCTTGGCGGCGGGCGTGGCGCACGAGATCAACAACCCGCTGACCTATGCGCTGCTCGGCGTGCAGCGCATCGGGACCGTGCTCGTGACGGCGGGGCTGCCGGCGAACCTGCTCGAGTCGATCCGCGACCGCCTCTCGGAGATCGAGCATGGCATCACGCGCGTCGCCTCGATCACGCAGGGGCTGCGCTCGTTCGCACGGGCGGATGATGCGGCGCCCGGGCCGGTGGACCTGGCGGCGACCCTCGAGCACGCGCTGCGCATGGTCGAGAACGATGTGCGGCATCGGGCGGAGCTCGTGAAGCGCATCGGCGAGCTCCCGCTCGTGCTCGGGAATGCGTCGCGGCTCGAGCAAGTGATCGTCAACTTCCTGCTCAATGCGCTGCAGGCGTTGCCCACCGAGGGCGCGCAGACGATCGAGGTCACCGCAGCGAGGCGCGGCGACGATGGCGTGGTGCTCGCGGTGCGCGACAGCGGGCGCGGGATTCCCGACGAGATCCGCGGGCGGATCTTCGATCCGTTCTTCACGACGCGACGGATCGGCGAGGGCATGGGCCTTGGTCTCGCGGTGTGCAAGACCATCATCGAGGGGTTCGGCGGTTCGATCGAGGTCGAGTCGTCGCCCGGTGCCGGGACCACGATGCGGATCGTGCTGCGCGCTTATCGGGGTGCCGCGCCGGCCGCGAGTGCGCCGAGCCGTTCCGCGAGCGCGAGTGCGCGACGGAAGATCTTGATCATCGACGACGAGCGCCTCGTGCGCGATGCCCTCGTGCGCTTGTTATCCTCCGAGCACGACGTGGTCGCGGCCGGCAACGGCGAAGCGGGCCTCGCCGCGATCGCCGCCGGCACCTTCGACGTCATCATCTGCGACGTCATGATGCCCGGCATGAACGGCCGCGACGTCCATCGGCGGATTGCGACCGACCATCCGGGCCTCGAGCAGCGGCTGGTGTTCATCAGCGGCGGAACTTTCACACCCGAGCTGGACGAGTTCCTGACCACCACCACCAATCGGTGCCTGACCAAGCCGTTCAAGCTGGACGACGTGTTCGTCGCGATCGAAGCGACCGCGAACGCGACCAACTAGGCCTTGCGCCACTCCCGGAACCGCATTATGAGGCGGGCTTCCGATGAAGCCGTACGTCTCTGACGACGCCATTCCCCAGCCGATCGTCGAGCCGGTACCGCCGCGGCGCCTCCTGCCGGCCGGCACCACGCCGATCGTGCGCGTCGCTGAGGGCACGCGGCCCGTACAGCAGCTCGCGTCTCCGCGACCCTGGCTACGCTTCACCGTCGCCTCCGTCGTGGTGCTCTCCGTCGCGACCCTGATCGCGTACGTGCTCTACGCGCGGGCCGCGCGGCGGGAAGCCTTCGAGACCGCATACCCGGTGGTGGCTTCCGCGCAGGATGCGGACGCTCTCGAGCGGCAGTCCGCACGCTGGTCCGCCGGCGAGCCGCACCTGCTTCAGACCCTCGCCGCGTTCCGTGCGCCAGCCCTCGATTCGCTCATCGGCGCCGGCGCGTGCCCGTTCGCCGGCACCGGCCTCGCGTTCGCAGCCTCGCCGGACCTCGTGCCTTCCGTGCGGGAGGCCCTCGCGGAGATCCTCGCCAGCGCCGGCCGCGGCCGATTCGCATCCGATGCCGCGGTCGCCGAGCTGCTCGCGCAACTGACCGGCCCGGTGATCGTCAGTGCGAGCGGCATCCGCTACGCGTACGATCCGACCACCGGCGCGCTCGCGTGCGCCGGTACCGACGTGCTGCGCGCCGCCCAGTAGTGCGATCAGAAGATCGGAGGCGCGACGCAGGACGCGATGTCGAAGAACATGAACGCGAGCGCCTTCTCCTGCGGCGTCAACGCAGTCGTCTGACACCCGCCAGGGAACGGGTTGTTCGAGACGGAGTCCGCCGACACGTGCATGTCGGAGAACACCACCTTGCCGCAGCGCTCGCCGGCCGGCGCCTCGTTCGGCGTCGTGAACTGGAAGATCTGAGGGAACTTGGTCCCTCCCTGATCGAGGTAGACCCACCTCTCGGCCTTGGCGGGGTCGACCGCGCTCGCCGTCAACCGCGGTTGGACGACCGGGATCTGATCGCGCGTCGTCGAGCCCATGACGTTGAGCATCCACGTCGCGAACGACGAGCCCTTCGGGTTGCTGGCCTCGTCGATCGTATCGGTGGCGTTGTTCAGGTTCTGGTTCGCATTCCACTGAGCGATCGCGTTCCACACCGGAGGCGTCTGGCCCGTGCCGCCGTTCTCTCCGTTGAAGTCGCCGCCGATCCAGATGTTGTGCCAGTGCGACGCGAACACGCGCCCTCCGAGATCCGCGTACGCCTTCATCGCGTTGAGTGCACTCTGCGGTTTCGTGCTTGGAGTCTGCTGTCCCTCGCACGACAGAAACACGATGTCGTAGGGCTTGAGGTTGCCGACGTCGTTCCAGAACGGCGTCGCCGAAGGGATCATGCCGGTGCCGCCCGGAAATCCGCCCTGAAACGCCGAGCGGCCGTTGCCGGCATAGAGATGAATCTGCTGCGCTCCGCCGGCGCTGCCGATCTCGGCGTCATCGATGCCGAGCTTCCGCGGCAGGCACTCGAGCGCATCGGCGCCGCCGGTCGTGATCGCGATCTTCGGCATGAAGCCCTCGGACTTGTTCTTCGGTAGATGCGTGTCGGCCGCCGTCAGCGGCGTATCAGTGCACTCGGCCACCATCGGGATGGTCACCGTACGACGCCACTTGCCGCTCGAGATGATGAGCGGAATGTTCGCGCCGGCTGGCACATCCGTCAGGACGAAGCGACCGGCCTCGTCGGTCTGGACCTTCGAGATCGGATACCCCGGGAGCGTCTCGCCGCAGCGGTCGCAGATCGCACCATCTGGCGGTGCGGCCACCGGCGTGTTCGGGATGTACACGTTGATCCCGAACAGCGGCAGCGTCCCATTCGGCGCGAACACGGTTCCGGAGATGCTCGTGGGCGGCTTGCCCTGCGCATCGCACTTCACGATCTTGCACTCGAGGCCAATGCACTCGTCATTGCCCGCGCAGCGCCCATCCGGCGTGCACCGATATCCATCTCCGCACTCGCCACCGCTCTGCGTACACACGGCATCGCACTTCCCGTCCTCGGTGCAGTGATATCCGCCCGGACATGTCGTCGGCGCACCTGGCGCTGGATCGCATTGCGTCATGCAGGCCGCCGGCGGCGGTATCTGGTTCTCGCAAACGCTCACGCCCGATGGCCCATTGCCTCCGCATCCGGCGGCCGCGATCGCAATGACGATGATGGCTACGCGAAGTCCCCGCATGCGCCGATACTACAGCGGTCCCAGCGGCTCCCGCGACTATCTGAAAGTGACCGATACTCGCAATTTCGGGCGCCTGGCCAGGTTTTCGTCAGCCACCTCACGCAGAACCGCGCGATCGATCACAATCTTAGGTGCCTACCCCACCCGTACCCCCACCCGTACCGACGTTAGTTCCATGAGAGCGAGCAGAGTTGAGCGTCTCGCGGATCCAAGCAGCCTTGTCGGCGCCGGATTCGGTGGTGCCGCGGGGTGACAGCCGCAGGACGCGACCACGCCGCGACGGCGCGCGCTGGGCAGCGCACGCTCGATACAAGTCCATCTCTCGAACAACCGTGTCGTTACGTCAGTTCGTGAACGGGGAGCGCGTGGCGCCTGCGATCGTCACGCCAGCGAAGCGCCGGAGCCAGTAGGTACCAGGCGGGAACTCGACGGAGGCACCTGCAAGCCACGCGACGCGCGCCGCGCGATACGTATCGATGAACGCGCGATTGCGGAGGAGGGCTTCGATTCGGGACCACTTGCTCCGCGCAGCGACACGCGGTCGGATCTCGCGCCTTTGTTTCTCGGTCGCCGGCGATGCGAACGGCGACTGGCGAAGAACGCGCCGGCGCCCGAGCACGCTTCGTCCAGTCTTCAGTCGCTCCACTCGCATATTCTCTTCGAATGCGGCGACGCGCTCCCGCAATACGGCGAGCACCGCTGATGTCTCGCCGAGCTCGGGCGGAATGGTGAGCTCGAGCGTGACCTCCGCCGGCATCGGACCGTCTGCTCGGAAGAAGTGCCGCGGCCGCGTCGCCCGGATGGTGCGCTGATTCACGAGGTCGCTGAAGCCGTTGACCCCGGGCCAGTGGTGGACCTTCTCGACCAGTCCGTCCTTCACGGGATTCGTCGCCGTGTAGACCAGCTTGTCGAGAACGTCGGCGGGATCCACCAGCTGAACGATCGAGACCTCTTCGCTCGACCACATGTTCTCAGAGCGTCCACGCAACACGTTCTGGCTTCGTGCCATCAACTTGTGCAGATGCTCGACGAACTCGACCACCATTCCGTTGCGGTCGAAGATGTCGGTGTGATGGTGGTTCGACATCACGCATGGAAGCAACACTTCGATCCCATACCGCTTCGCAGCCACTGCGAGGCAATACAGAAATGCGTTGTTGGTCTCGTCGTCGGGTCGTAGCAAGAACAATCGCTGCACCGTCCGGCGCGTGATCTTGTAGAAGCGACCAGGAAGTATCTCTCGCGGGAAGGACATCAGGTCGCAAGCTACACAGACCTTGCCAACGCTAAGGTTGCGGGATCACTGGAGGCGCTGTCCGAAATCGTCCGGCGTTCGGACCGAGCGTCCGCCGACCGGACTATGCCGGACGCCCGCTCTAATGCGCGGCGCGCGCGGGGAGGACGCTCGACGTTGGGCACCACGCTGTACACGAAGCTTCGCGCGACCTGCAGCTCGCGCGCTGCCTGCGCGACATTTCCCTTGGTGCGCGCGAGTGCGTCACGCACGAGGCTCTCCTGCAGCCTGCGCATCTCCTCGCGGAGCGCCACCGGTAGTGGCGGGTCCGCCGGAACGAGACGACGCGCTACCAGAGCGAGTTGTTGTGCGAAGTATTCGACGACGTGAATCTCACACTCGGAGAACCCGCCGGCGCGACTCCTACGCTGAACGCATACTGCACCGACGAGATCACCCACCTCGATCGGTGCGCAAACGATCGCCTCGATCTCGTTGCGCCGGACAGAGCCGAGATCGCGAAATCTGGCGTCCGCGCGCGCAGATGGAGACTGGATCACCGCCTTCTCTGCGAGCGCGTGCGCAATCACGCCTCGGCAGATCGTCTCAGCAGGATCACTGCCGGTCGCGTCATGCCCTCTCATGAACTGCGGCACCGGCGGATCACCAGCGACGAGCTCGAGGTGTCCGGTCGTGGCTCCCATGACCTCCACCAGGAGCCTGACGGCGGAGGAGAGCTCCTTGTCGGGCTGGTCGGCGCGCGGCAGCGCCAAGAGTTTCTTCAGCAGTTCGTTCTCGATCAACGGGGCGCGGTCGCGGCTGTTGTCCACCATTGCGCGCGTATCGACCGGAGCCGCTGGCGGTTGCGTCGGCCGAATTCCGGCCAAATGACGGCCAGTTGGCTTCGGACAGATCTCGGACGAGCTGTGATGCTCGGATCCCCGCCAAAAACTAACGTCGGTACGGGACTACTTGACGGGAGTGGGCGCCGTCGCGGGCTTTGTCGCTGGCGGCGGCTTCAGGCCGCCATTCGCAGCTTCCATGAACGAGCGGCCCTCGAAGATCACGCCCTTGTCGATCTGCAGGGTTGGCGTGTGCAAGTCGCCTTTGACCCGGCCCGGCGCGTGGATCTCGATCGAGCGCTTGGCCTTGACGTTCCCGACGACAGTGCCCTGGATGATGACCTCGCCGATCTCGATCTCGGCTTCGACCACGGCGCCCTCTCCGATGACCAGGGTGTCGTCGGAGAAGACTTCGCCTTTGAACCGACCATCGATGCGGACCGTGCCGTCGAACGTGAGCTTCCCTTCGAAGCTCGCGCCTCGGCCGAGAAGGGTCGTGATTTCACCCATCGGTGCTTGCTTGGCTGCCACCATCAGGCGGGCACACTACACCACCGACGTTAGTTGATCACGCCGACGCAGGAGGCGATGTCGAAGAAGATGAAGGCCAGCGCCTTTTCTTGGGGCGAGAGGGCCGCCGCGGAGCAGCCACCGGGAAAGGGGGTGCCCGCGCTCGAGGTCGAGTTGCCGGACACGTGCATGTCGGAGAACACCACCTTGCCGCAGCGGGTGTCGGCCGGGTTCTCGAGGGGCGTGGTGAACTGGAAGATCTGCGGGAGCTGGCTGGCGCCGCTCTGCAGGTAGACCCACCGCTCCGCCTGGTTGCCGTTCAACGCGCTCACGGTCTGCCGTCCGCTGTTGATCGCGATCGAGTCACGCATGTTTGCCGGAGAGCCCATCACATTGATCATCCAGGTGGCGAACGACTTCCCCTTCGGATTGCTCGTCTCGTCGATCGTGTCAGGAGTGGAGAAGTTCGGACCGCTGTTGCTCCAGGTCGCGACGCCGCTCGGCCCCGACCACACCGCCGGAGCCTGCGTGCCACCGCCTTGAGTCGAACCTTCGAGCCAGATGTTGTGCCAGTGCGATGCGAACACGCGACCACCGAGATCTGCGTAGGCCTTCATCGCGTCGAGCGCAGGCTGCAGCTTCGTGCCGGGGTTCTGGGCGCCCTCGCACGACAGGAGCGTGATGTCGTAGGTCTTCAGCTTGTTGACGTCGTTCCACAGCGTGGTCGTCGCCGGGAATGGACCGGGACCACCCGGCCAGTTCGCCGCGAAGGTCGTGGCACCGTTGCCATTGAACAGGTTCACCGCACCGGTGCCGGTGTCGATCGAGAACTCGCTGTCGTCGATGCCCATCTTGCGGGCGAGGCACTCAAGGGCATCCGCACCACCGACCGCGATGGCGATCTTCGGGAGATCACCTTCGGACTTCTTTGCGGGCAGCCGCGTGTCGGCTGCGGGAAGCGGGACGTCCTGGCAGGAAGCCACGTTCGCGACCTTGATCTGACGGCGCCACTTGCCGACCTGGATCACGACGGGCACGTCCGTCGTGGCGGGAACATCCTTGAGCTCGAAGTGTCCGGCCTCATCCGTCGCGGTCTGCGCATACGCGCCGCCCTGCAGCCCATCGGCGCAGCGATCGCACTTCGCGCCAGTCGCCAGCGGTCCCGGATCGGCGATCGGAACGTAGACGTTCACGCCGTAGAGCGGCAGCGTGCCATTCGGTGCGTAGACCGTTCCGGAGATCGTCGTGGGTGGCAGGCCCTTGTTCGCGCAATCGACGATGAAGCAACCGAGGCCTTCACATGCGTCAGGCTCGTATGCCGCATCGACTTCGCTGTCGTCGCCATTGCTGACGTGGCGCTTGCAGCCGGCCGCGGCGGCGAGAGTGACAGCGAGCCCGACGAGAACCAGCCGCAACGGACCACGGACTTCCATGAAAGAAAGTCTATCAAGGTCCGCGCAAGTTGGCTGTGTGGTCGCGCGCCTACCCCGACGACGGTCACAGTCGGTCAGCGCTTGAAGCGGGCGTCGATCTCGATGGAGCCGTCTGACGGCCAGGTGAGATCCTGAAGGTACGGCTGGTACTCCTTCAACCGGAGCTCGATCTTCTTGGAGGAATCCATATCTACGTCGTTGATCGTCGTCGGGGTCCGACCACGCGGTTGCCCGTTGATGTAGATGTCCGCACCGCCCGGCTGACTGTTGATCTTTAGCTTTCCGGTCACGGGCTTGAGCAGCGCCATGACCTGGACGTCACCGCCCTTCTTGGGCACATCGACCTCGGAGTCCGTGTACGGCTTGTGCCGAGCGAGCTCGACCTTCACGTCGTGGCGCGACCCCACCGGAACCCCATCGACGTTCACGGGGGTCTTCTCGGTCAGCCGGGTGCCGTCGAAAGTAACCTCGGCACCTGACGGGACCGAGTCGATGTGGACGCGACCTGTCGTCGGAGCGCCATCTCGCGTCGACCGGACGATCAGGAACGTGACGCCCGCAGCGACGGAGATCGCGATGATTCCCGCGATGATGTAACCGAACGTCCGCCGCCGTGCCGCGCCGATCTTGTACTGCGACGGCATCTCGTCGACCTCGAAGAGCCGGATCTGTCCGGTCAAGGTCATCGGCTTCGCCTGCCCGGGAGCGAACTGATAGAGGGCGCCCGGGGTGACGTTCTGCTGCGGCTGCTGCTGCTGCGGGTACTGCGGCTGCGCGTACTGCTGCGGATAACCCTGGTACTGCTGCTGCGGATAGCCCTGCGGATACTGCTGCGGGTACCCCTGCTGGGGATACTGGGGTTGCTGCTGCTGCGGGTATCCCTGGGGGGAGCCCTGGGGTTGCTGCATGTGGGCGTACGGCTGCAGATGCGGGGGGACCCCGGGCATCGGCTGCCCGATGTCCATCCCCGGCGGCGTCGGCAACCCGAGCGGCAAGCCGGACGCATCGGTCGCGTACGGTGATTGCTGGCCGGGTGTGGCGTACGGAAATTGCTGCGGCGGGTCTGGCGGCGGATGAAGCGCCGGCGCGGATCCGGGCTGTGGCGGTTGCGGCGCCGGTTGCGGCCTGGGCACGGGCATCGGCTCGTTCGACTGCTTGTTGACGATCTGCTGCAGAATGTTCGGCTGCTGCGGCACGCCGCCCTGCGGAGTTCGCTTCGAAGCCCGCGGCTTGCGCAGCTCGCTCACAGCCGGAGCGTGGATCTTCGCCGCGAGTGCTGCGGGTGGCGCGGCTCGCCGCCTTCCGACGTTACTTTTCTCGCGAAAATCTCGCGCGAGCGTCGGCCCCTCTTCCTCGTCCGGTGTTTCGGACAGATCTGAGGTGTCCTCCGCAGCCCGATTATTAACGTCGGTATCGGGATCGGGCCGCGGGATGTCGGTCACGAGGGTCGCGTCGATCCCCTCGTCGCCCGCGTCCATCATGAAACCGGACATGCCGGACGGGGCCGTGATCATCGTCCGCTCGCCAATGTTCTCCAGGTCGTCGCCGGGATCTGTCCCGGTGGAGTCCCAGGTGCTCGCGCTGACCTTCTTGCCCTGGGGCGTCAGCAGCCCCGACGTGTCGTCCGGCGAGGCGGGCGCCGCGAACTCGAGCTGCCGGGTCTCCTCGTTCGCCTGCCGCGGCACGGCTGCGGGCTTCATGATCGACGGAATCTTTGCGCCCACGGCTCCCGCCGGTGGCCGCTGCGGCTGGCCCGGAACGGCCTTTGGCGGCGGCTCGGTCGGTGCGTGCGCGCGCGTCGAGTTGCCCACCGCGTTCTGCGGCGGCGCCTTGGCCTTCGCGACGCCGATGGCCTGCTTCGGAGGCGCAGGCTCCGGCTTCTTCAGGTCCGCGGGCCGGAAGATGACGCTGTTCTCGTCGTGCAGCTCCTTGCCGTCGTGGACGAGGTCGTTGGTGTCGAGCGTGAAGGTCGCGTTTGCGCCGTCATGGATCTCGATACTCGGAAAGTCGGCCTCGGTCGGCACCACGACCGGATCGCCGATCACCTTCCTGATCAGACCCGAGACCTTCGATGCGGTGAACACCGGCGAGTACGCATGGAGGAACCGCTCGAGGTCCGTCGCGAAGTCACCCGCGTTCTGGTAGCGCTCGCCCGGAACGCGCTGCAGGGCGTGCATCACGATCTTCTCGAGCTGCGGCGGGATGCCCTTGCGCAGCTTGCTCGGCGGATCGATCTCCGCCTTGCGCGCCATATCGAGGAGCTTGTGCAGATCTTCCTCGAGATAGAGCATCTGCCCGACGATCATCTCGTAGAGCACGATGCCCGCCGAGAAGATGTCGGAGCGGTGGTCGATCGAGTCGCCCCACGCCTGCTCGGGGCTCATGTAGTAGTACTTGCCCTTGATGACGCCGGCCGCGGTCTGGCGCGCCTTCATCGTGGCCTTCGCGATGCCGAAATCGACGAGCTTGACCTCCCCGGAGTAGGAGATCAGCACGTTCTGCGGCGACACATCGCGATGTACGATCCCGAGCGAGCGCCCGGCGTGGTCCTTCTTGCGATGCGCGTGATCGAGCGCCGACGCGATCTCCTTCGCGATGAACGCGCACACATCGAGCGGCATCACGAAGTCGGTCTCGGAGCCCTTGCGCAGGATCCGATACAGATCGGATCCGTCGACGTACTCCATCGTGATGTAGTAGGTCTCGCCGACGCGCCCGAGGTCGAAGGTCTGCGCGATGTTGCCGTGCGTGAGCTGCACCGCGATCTTCGCCTCGTCGACGAGCATCTGGATGAATTGCTCGTCCTCCGCGAAGTTCGGATGGATCATCTTGAGGGCGACGTACTTCTCGAACCCCGCGATGCCCTTTGTTTTCGCGAGGTGGATCTCGGCCATGCCGCCGACGGCGATCTGACGAACTAAGCGATACGGCCCAAACTGCCGCTCACCCATTTCGGTCCTCCGCAGTCACGGGGTGATCGAACGTATCGCGCTCTTCTCCCTGTCCTGCGGCGGTCTCCGGCGTCGGGCCTTGCTTCAACATGTCGGCGCCACCGGGGTGGACGAACACCCCGACCAGGCGCAGCGGGCTCTTGGCTCCGCGATCGAACGTGCACACGACTTCCGTCGCGATCCCGTACGCCACGTTCACCACGTATGACGCGGCCGCATTCGCGACGAGGTACAGGCCGAGGCCCGCGCCATACGTCTTGCGATCGATCTGATTCGGCGACGTGATGCACTTCTCGATGTACGAGAGGATGGTGTTCTTCGCGAGGCGCCCGAATCGATCGCGCACCGCCACCGCGAACCCTTCCTCGGTCGCCGCATAACGGATCGATACCGGCCGCGGCGACTGCGAATCGCGCCGATCGTGCGGATCGACCTCCGCGAAGATCTGCTTCCCGTCCGCATCCACCGGCGCGTCGTAGAGCGCGTTCATCAGCAGCTCCTCGCAGACGGCGCCGATCGCCGTGCGGACCTGCCGGCGCATCTTCGCCTCCTCGGCGAACTGGAGCACCGTATCGATCGCCCTCCCGCGCCCGTCGAAGTCGCGGATCCGCGCGTAGTGCACCGGCGTCCCCGCCGGTAAGTACTTCTCGATGCCGAAGATGTCGCCGGTGAGCAGCTTCTGCGCTGTCACGAACACGCCCGCGTCCAGCTCGTCGCCCACGATCACGTGATTGACGCGATCATCCCTGAGGTACGCCGTGAGATCGGAGAGCGTCGCCTTCGGCGTGACGATGGTGACGTGCGCGCGCTCGCGCAGCTTCGGCACCAGCGCGTTGAGCCCCGCCACATCGCCGTCCGTCGCCGAGTAGAAGACGTACCGGTGCGGGATCAGCTCACCGGCAATGGTCTCGACACTCCGAACAGCATCGACCTCTGCCCCTGCGCGTTCGAGCGTGGACACGATTCGACGCAGCTGGTCGAGGTCGTTGGAGATCGCGAGGACGCGCCGCTTCGACAAAAGGGCCTCGGTGGACCGCCGCATCATACCGTACAGACGGCGGTGACCGATGTAGGTGTGGCGCTAGTACTGATACATCGCCGAGAGATACGCCCGAAAGCCTTCGTAGGGGCTGGCCAGGTACTCGATGTGCGGCTCGTAGTCGTAGTTCACGTCGGGCTGGTAGTTGTGGCCGACCAGGGCGTTGTACGCGGTCGCGCGCACGGTGAGCTTCGAGGTCGGCGCGTACAGCAGGCCCAGCGAGAGCTCGGCGATCGGGGGCAGCCGGTCCATGACGAGGTCGGTCGACTCGGTCTGGACCTGGGTCATTGGATTTCCATTCGAGTCGAACGTGAGGCCGCGGTACTCCACGAGCCGGTTCGGATCCTCGGCCGCCCCGGAGACCCGCAGCGTACCAGTGGCGCTCAGCTTGTTCGCCACGAGCGAGAACACGCTGGCGAGGCTGAACGAGTGCTCCGGCAGGTTGCGGTAGAGACCCTTGTCGTCGGTGGCGACCTTCAGATAGGTGTAGCCGAGCTCGAGGCGGTGCCCCCCCTGGACATACAGCTTGGCGAGGAACTCGGCCGACGCGACCCGGCGCTCGGGCGTGTTGCGGTAGTTACCCGAGGTGATCTGGATGAGGTCGTTGAGGCGGGTGAAGCTGCCGTCGACACGGAAGGCGAGCTCGCGGATCCGTCGCTCGCCCTTGAAGATACGGGCGTTGACCTCGACCTGCGTCGAGTCGGAGGTCTCGACCTTGAGGTTCTCGTTACCGGCGATGTTGACCGCTTCACCGTTGGTGACGGTATTGTTCATCACCGGTGGGCGGAAGCCCTGCGCGTAGTTGACCTTCAAGTGCCAGTTCGGGATGAAGTTCCACACCACCGTGGCGGCGAGCGTGGTGTTCACCGGATACGAGATCAACCCGAGCGCATCAGGCGCGACCTGGACACGAGCGCCGACGTCGAAGATCAGCTTCTTGTTCGGGCGGAACTGGGGATTGAGGTACGCGCCGAGCACCGTGCGATCGGCCGGGAACGCGAACGTCAACGCGCAGCCCGGCACCGGCACGAGCATCATCTTGGTGGTGTCGTAGGTCCGCGGGCACAGCAGCGGCAGGCGCGTCAGGTCGTACGGCGCCGGCAGCGTCGACTGCGTGCCGTCGCCTTGCCGGGAGGCGGTGACGTTGTCGATCTTGAACTCGTTGAACGCCTCGCCACCGTAGAGCACGCGCACCTTCGGCGTGACCTCGACGTCGCCGTCGAGCGCCGCGCCCGCACGATACGACGTGAGATCGACCGCGAACGACAGTCCGCCCTGGATCAGCGACGAAGGTGCGAGCACCTGCAGCGGGCTGAACCCGCGGACGAACTGCATCAAGTAGCCGCGCGCGGTGATACCCGCCTTGCCCTTCGCGAACCGGGTCCGGTACTCGGCGACCGCGTAGCGATCGAACGTGTCCTGCCGGTTCTTGCGGCTCGTGCGCAGCGGGTCGTCGCATCCCGGCGCGAGCATCCCCTCGGTGCAGCGGCTGTCCTCGGGGAGGTGCTCCCGGTTCGGGTTCGCCGACAGCGCGAGCGGGTTGTAGCGCTCGCCGAACGGTACCGAGAGGCGCAACTGCAGATCGCCGTAGGTCAGCTTGGCGTCGAGGCTGACGAGCGTGGACCGCGGTTGATCGCTCTCGACGAGCGGACCGTAGACGTTTGGCGAGTTCGGTTGCGGCAATGCCGAGTGGAACAGCAGCAGGGGCATCCTCTGCGCGGCGCCGTCGTAACTCTCGACGCTGCCGTGGAAGAACGCCTTCAGCTTTCCACCGAGCATGCCGCTCTTGCCGGCCATCACGTAGGCGCGCCCCATCAAGCGATC
>JBBRBG010000047.1:0-50282 GCA_038206055.1 Haliangiales bacterium | reverse complement strand
GTGGCGCAGATCAACGGCTGTGGTCGCATCCGCAACGGGTACCACCGAACGGGGTTGACAGCTCGCGGTAGCCGCGATAGATAACTTGTGGGTTATGTAACCCGCAGGTTGTCGACCGATGAACACCCAGCGCCTCGATGCCACGTTCGCAGCCCTCGCTGATCCAACCCGGCGGGCAATCCTCGCTCGGCTCACCAGTGGGGAGGCCTCGGTGACCGAGCTCGCCGAGCCGTTCGCGATGAGCCAGCCCGCGATCTCGAAGCACCTCAAGGTCCTCGAGAGGGCGGGCTTGATCTCTCGCGGCCGGGATGCCCAGCGGCGCCCGTGCCGGCTCGAGGCCGCGCCTCTCGGCGAGCTCGCCGGGTGGATCGACCGATATCGCGAGCACTGGGAACAGCGCCTCGATCGCCTCGATGCCCTGCTCGAGGTGATGAAGAAGACAGACAAGCGCCGCAACAGGAGCACGCGATGAAGAACACCGGAACGCTCACCGTCACGACGCCTGCCGAGACAGACATCCTGATGTCCCGCTTGTTCGATGCGCCGCGCCACTTGGTTTGGCGATGCATCACCGAGCCCGAGCTGATGAAGCAGTGGTACGGCCCGCGCGGTCACGAAATGGTGCTGTGCGAGGCCGACCTCCAGGTCGGCGGGGCCTGGCGCAATGTCTCGCGCACGCCGAGCGGCACGATCGTCGGCTTCCGCGGCATCTACAAGGAGATCACCCCGACCACGCGGCTCGTCTCCACGGAGTCATTCGACGACTTCCCGGGGGACTCTCTGGTGACGATCACGCTCACCGACCGCGGCGACAAGACTGCGTTCAGCCTGCTGGCCTCGTATCCCTCGCGGGAGGTTCGCGACATCGTGCTGGCGAGCGGCATGGAGCATGGCGCTGCCGAGAGCTACGACCGGCTCAACGAGCTCGTGGTCACGCTGCTGTGATCGACAACGCGTCACTGGTCCGCATGGAGCGCGTGGTCCATGCACCGCGACACCACGTGTACATCGCGTGGCGAAAGCCCGAGCGCATGGCGCGCTGGTGGACTGCGGAGCACGCGGGCGGAACCGCGGTGCGCGGCATCGATGGCACGTACCGCGTGGGCGCGGTCGCCGTGAAGGTGCTCGAAGATCTGCCGCTGGAGCGCCTCGTATTTCTATGGGGCGACGGCGATGACACGGCCACGCTGGTCACCGTGACGTTTCGCGAGACCGAGGGTGCGCCCCGGATCGCGATCCATCAGACGCTCCCGCCGCGCCGCGACGGCGTGCTCCTCGGCGGGCTCGATCGTCTGGCCGTGCTTCTCCGCGCCGGTGCGGTGGCCTAGGTTCGTCGAGGATCAGGACTTGAGCTTCTCGCCGATGCGCGCAGCGCGTTCGCGCGTCTCCGCGTTGGCCTCGGGAAAGTCCTCCATCTCGAAGAACGGCCGGATCTCGATCTCACTCTCGCCGGCCGACGGGCAGGGGGCGCGCTTCACCCATTCCACGCACTCCGCGAGCGACTTGCACTGCAAGATCCAGTAGCCGGCGACGAGCTCCTTCGCCTCGGCGTAGGGACCGTCGATCACGCGACGCTCCTTGCCGTTGAACCGCACGCGGGCGCCTTGCGAGCTCGCCTTCAGACCTGCGAGGTCGAGCAGCACGCCGGCCTTCGACAGTTCCTCGTTGTACTTCATCATGTCGGCGAGCAGCGCCTCGTCGGGCAGCACGCCGGCCTCGGAATCCTTCGTCGCCTTGACCATGACCATGAACTTCATCTGCGTTCTCCTGTGGGGGGATTGAATCGGGGTTTCATCAGGGCGACGCTCGGCCGGGCCGCCGATCGACACGGACCGTGACGATTTTCTGCGATTGTCCGAACCGGCCGCAATGACTACAGGAGTCCGCGCATGCGTCATCCGATCACCGAGAAGAAGCTCCTCCATCTGCCGCCCGCCGCCGGCGGTGTGGCCATCGAGCGCGGCCTGCCGTATGGCGACGGCCTGACCTACGACCGCTACGGAGATGGCACCACCGCGATGATCCTGGTGACGGGCCTGCCGGATCCGGGTGTCGAGGCGCGGATGGGCGCGAAGCTCAAGGACTGGCAGTCGTTCGAAGGCTGGGCCCGGCTGCTCGCGACCGCCGGCGTCACCGCGATCACCTACGTCAACCGCACGCCCGCCGACGTCTTCACGCTGATCGCCGAGCTGCGGCCGAAGTTCGCGCGGCTCGCGATCTGGGCATGCTCGGGCCACGGACCGATGGCGCTGTCGATCCTCGCGCGCGAGGCGCTCGCCGCCGCGGTGCTGCTGTATCCGTACACGATCGATGTCGATGGCTCGACGACCGTCGCCGATGCGGTCGCGAAGTGGGGCTTCGCGCCGGCCGGCGTGACGCTCGCCGCGCTGCCGACGACCGTGCCGATCGCGATCGGTCGCGCCGGGCAGGATGCGATGCCCGCGCTGCTACCCGGCCTCGATGCGTTCACCGCCGCCCTCGAAGCGCGCGGTGCGCCGGTCACGATCGTCGACCATGCGAATGGGCCGCACGGCTACGACCTCGACGACCGCAGCCAGGCCGCATCGATCGCGATCGCGAAGCTCGCGGCCTTCGTCCGTGCGCGCCTCGGCTAGTCGTCGGGGCGCAGCTTCTCGCGAGCGACGGCCGCCAGGAACTGACCCGCACCGCGGAGCAGCGCGAGCTTCGAGATCGGAACGCCCGCGAAGTCCTCGACGGCGACGCGAAACATCGATGGTACGCGCGGCATCACGCGCTCCACCGTGCGGCGCTTCGGTCCGTAGAACCAGCGGTAGCACGCGTGCCGGATCCGGAACTGCCACCCGAGGTGATGGCGGTCGACCGTGGTGCGCCAGTCAGAGAACCCGAACCCCTGCTTCGCGAAGGCACGCGCGAGGTACGGACCGGCGACCGCGCCGTACTCGATCGCCTGGCCGATGCCCTCCCCGGTGGCGATGTCGATGCCCGCCGCTTCGCCGACCAGCACCACGCGTGGCGCCGCGATCTCGGCGCCGGGCTCGAACCCGCGCTCCGCGAACTGCTTGTGGCGGTAGCGCTTCGGATCCAGGCCGCGCGCGCTGAGGTAGGTGGTAATGCGCGCGCGCACGTCGTCGTGGCCGAGGGTGCGGATCGCGTAGGCGCCGCGGCAGATCAGCGGCACGCCATCGACGATGGTCGGGAAGTCCCAGGCGTAGCCATGGAGATCCTGCGCGTCGAAGTCGAACACCACGGTGTCGCGCGGTTCATCGCGGGCGACGCCTTCGGTATCGAGCTCCACCACCTGGGCGCGAAGCTCGTTCGCCGGGAATCCTGCCTGGCGGCGTACGATGCCGCCGACGCCATCGGCGCCGACGATCGCCTTGGCCTCGTAGCGATCGCCGGTTTCCGTGGTGACCGTGACGCCAGTGTCGGAGATCGCGATGGTCTCGACACCGCAGCCGTCTCGCACCTCGATGCCGCGTGCGATCGCCTGTGCTGCCAGCGCGTGATCGAACTCGACCCTGCGCACGACCGCGCCCAGCCCCGGGGACCGTGTGGTGATGACCTCGCCGCCGAGCCGGAGTGCGATCGCATCGATCGAAACCCTCGGGCACACGACCTCGACGCCGATCTTCTCGAGGATCTTGAAGGCGCGTGCACCGATGCCGCCGGCGCAGATCTTCTCGCGCGGATAGGTCGCCTTCTCGAGCACGACCACCCGGAGCGCGGGCGCGGCCGCCTGGAGGTGGAGGGCGGTGGAGATGCCGGAGGGGCCTCCACCGACGATGACGAGATCGACGCTCTGGGTCACGCGGGCGGCCGAGTATGTCTCGTGCGACCGGCGTTCGGCTATTGTCGGGCACATGAACAGGGTGTGGTTCGTGTGCGCGCCGATGGCTCAGTTGCTCGCGGTCGACTTGTCGAGCTTCCAGCCGGCGCCGTCCTTGACCCACGTCTCTTCCTGGCGCGTGCCAGCCCTCGACGTGGTGTAGACGACGGCGCGCTCGGCGCTGACCTTGCCCATCGAGGTCACGTTGCGATCAGCTTGCTGCGCCTGGATCGTGTCGTTGATCTCGTGGCGGACGGAGGCGACGTTGACCGCGCGCGGACCGGTCGCGCACGCAGTGACGCCAAGGGAGAGAGAGAGTACGAGAGCAGTGAAGGTGCGCATGACTCCAGAGATGCCTCAGTCAGCGCAACGGAGTACACATCTTCGTCGAGAAAACCGAGTGGTCGCGGGAGTCGCACGTGTCGCGCGACGCGGTGGGACGGCGGCGTGACGGGGCGTGACGCGCGATCGCTACGTCTCGGCCGGTGAGGCGTCGCGCGCGGCCTTCATCTGGACGAGCTTGTGGTGGATGCGCCACTGCGCGTAGCGAGCGTACGCGTTGATCACGGCCATCGCGCCGAGTCCGAGGATCGCGATCGTCACGGTTCGCGCACGCGCGAGCATCGTCACGAACATCCCATGCTCGCCGCCCGCGCCGAGGATCGAGTACAGCGCGTAGTTGCCGCCGTCGGCGAGGCCGAGCCCGAGCGGCACCACCGAGGACACCCAGGTGACGAGCACGCCCACGGACAGTACGCCCACCACCAGCGACGGCGTCAAATGTACGCCGACGGCCATCATGATCACGAGCGTCGAGCTGTAGCTGAAGATCTGCGAGATCAAGACGAGCATCATCCCCATGCGCGTCCCCGCGGTGCGATGGCTCTGGAGCTCGCGAATGTGCTTGTCGACCTCGACGAGCTTCTCCTTCCACGCCTTCGCTCGCTCCGCCGACACGATCCGCGAGCTGCGGAGAATGCCAACGAGGCTGGAGACCGCGCCGCGGTGGATCATCACCCCGATCGCGATCATCGCGGGAACGAGGACCGCGAGACCGACGCCGACCATCAGCTTCACGGCATCCGGCAGGTCGACGAGCATGATGGTGATCGGCGCGCCGATCACCATCACCGTGACGCTCAGGTAGAGCTTGGAGACGTTGAGCAGCACGAGCGAGCTCAGCACCCGGGAGCGCGGTGCATGCTCCGCCAGCATCGTGACCTTCGTCGCCTCGCCGAGCGCTCCGAACGGCGTCAGCACGTTGATCGCGCGCCCGCTCGCCTGCGCGCCGAGCACACGTGCATAGCTGACCATCCGCGCCTCGGGCCGCATGAACGCATGCAAGGCGCCGGCATCGCAGCACAGGGCCGTGAGGTCGAGCGCGACGATCACGCCGGCCCACGCACCCACGCCGGTGAGCACGTTCCGCAGCTCGCTCCAGCTCGTGGAGCGGAGCAACCACCACAGCGCGAAGCCGCCGACCACCAGCATCACGAGGTTGAACACGGCGCTCCACCCGTGCTTCTTCTCGTCGCCGTCGGCCTGCTTCTCGGACTCGCTCACCGCCTGCGATGGTAGAGCAAGCGCCGTGCCGCGCCTACGCTTCGCGCGCCGCGCGACGGGCGCGAACGATCTCGCGCACCCGGTCCTCGACGAGGAACCGAAGCCGCAGGCGCTGGACGCGGGCCCAGACCAGTCTGGTGCTCGAGGTTGCGAGGCTCTTCTTGTAGCGCATATCACCGGCGAGGAAGTCGTAGAGGTCGTGACCGGCGGCGGCAGCGTGCTCGATCGCCGCAGTGTGCGCCAGGAAGCCGGGCTTCAGGTGTTTGTTCTCGAAGGTGGCCAGACCGCTCTGGTACTGGAGTACCCGGCCGCGGTGGACGAAGTTGTAGAGCGCGCCGATCGGCCCGTCCTCGTTGTGCAAGCGTAACAGCTGGATCTCCCCGTGGGCGAACCGCTGCGCGATCAGCCGGCGATGGAACCTGTCGAACCACGGATCGGCGAACGCCCCGGGCTCGCCACGTGCGATCCACTGCGCCTGATGCAAAGTGACCAGCTCGCCGTAGATCGCGAGCGCGCTGGCGACGTCGGTCGCGAAGTCCACCTCGACCTTGCCGGCCTCGCGCTGCGCGCGGCGCACCTGCGATCGAGTCTGGCCACCGAGCAGCTTCAGATAGTTGCTCTCGCGAACGCGCGCGAGCTCGACAACGTGGACGGGCACGGTGCGTTCGATGCGCACGCGATAGCCGCGGATCACCAGATCGGAGAGGCCGCCGAAGGCATCGGGGCGCAGGGCCGGGAGGAACAGCTCGTCCCACGGTCCCGGCAGCAGATCCACGAGCTGGCCGATGCCGACATCGCGCCCGACGAGGCCGTTGTACTCGATGGTCAGGTTGTCGAGGCGTGGGTTGCCGGTGACGTTGAAGTAGAGCGCGCGGCTCCTCACCACGCGCAGCCGGGTCACCGGCGTGCGGCGCACGAAGAACCCGGCGAGCGGTTTGTCGTCCGTGTCGCGGATCACCGCGAGCTCGGGCGCCTGGTCGCGCGGCAGGCACGCGAGCCAGTTCTCCATCCATGTCCACGACGTGAAGAATGATCGGGAGGCTGGCTCGTCTAGCTCGCGCCAGATCCGCTCGACTTCGGGCGCGCGCGCATCCAGCAGCTCGAGTCGCACGGGCGGCTAGTATGCAGCCGCTGGCCCTGCGCCGCGACCTACTTCCACGCCGGCCTTGCCTTGATCGGGTCGAACCAAGCTACGGGCGACTCGTAGTCGCTAGAAGTCGGGCTTCGTTTTCTTGTGGTACTTGCGGATCAAGTCGCCCAGGTACTCTGCGAGCGCGATGACGTCCTCGTCCTCGGTCGCGCGCGACACGAACACGGAGAAGATGTCGTGGCCTTCGTCGCCGCCGGGCTCGCGGAGGCGGAGCTGGACGTAGCCCTCATCCTCGTCCTTCTTGCCCTTCTTCCGCTCGGCGATCTCGAGGGCGTCGATCAGCTTCCAGACCTTGGTGGTCTCCTTGCGGTTGAGGTTGGTGTTGCCGAGGTCGTCGGAGTCCGCCTCGTGCGAGAACGAGGCCCACATCGAGGAGCCGCGGATGCGGATCTGCCAGTCGTCGCCCTCGGGCTTGTTGGAGACGAAGTCGAACATCCGACCGTTGGTCTCACCCGTGTCGACGTCACCGGCCTGGCGATCGCTCTGGACGTACTCGCCGCCGGTCTTGCAGCCAATGATTGCGAGGCCGAGCGCGAGCAATAACGACAACCGCACGCCACAAGCATATCCTGCGGCGCCCGATGGCGCTTCGGTTTCGCGACCAGACGCTCGATGCCGCCAGCGTGCTGCGCGACGGCACCCATCGCGCCGCGACGCTGGACGCGACGTGGCGACGATTCGCCCGCGCGATGCGCACGGCGCAGATCACGCGGATCGCGGACCTCACCGGCCTGGATACGCTCGGCGTGCCGGTATTCGCGGCGATCCGGCCGATGGGCAAGTCCCTGTCGACACAGCAGGGCAAGGGCATCACAGCCGACGCCGCGCGGATCAGCGCGCTGATGGAGAGCCTCGAGACGTGGACCGCGGAGAACCTCGCGCTGCCGGTGGTCCGCGCGTCGGCCAAGTCGCTCGGGTCACACGCAGTGGACGGACGTGCGCTGCCGCGCCCGCGAGGCCGCCTGGATCGATCGGCGCCATGGCGTTGGGTCGAGGGCTGGGACCTCGTCGCCGACCGTGCCGTGCTCGTTCCCGAGCAGGCCGTCACGCTCGACACCACGTTCACGGCGCCGCCGATATTCGATATCTCCTCGAACGGGCTGGCGTCGGGCAACGTGCTCGTCGAAGCGATCGTTCACGCGCTGTGCGAGGTCATCGAGCGCGATGCCGAGGCCGCGTGGCGCCGCGCGGGTGGAGATCGACGGCTCGTGCTCGACACGATCGCCGACCCGGTCTGCCACGATCTGATCGAACGGATCACCGCGACCGGCGCGCGGATCTTCGTCTGGGATCTCGGTGGCCTCATCCCGGTGGTCGGGTGCGCGATCATGGAGGACCCGCGGGAGCCTGCGTGGCGCGCGCTCGGCTTCTACCAGGGCTTTGGCGCCCACCTGGTGCCGGAGGTCGCGATCGCGCGCGCGATCACCGAGGCCGCGCAGACCCGGTTGACGTACATCGCCGGCGGCCGCGACGACTTCTTCACGTTCGACTACGAGCGCGCCACCGATCCGGGCATCCTCGCGGATCTGTGGGACCGGCTCGCCGCGCCGTGCGACGAGCCGGCGATCTTCGACGATCTGCCGCGCCGACCGACCCGCGGCCTCGGCGAGGATCTCGAGGCGCTCGTCGAGCTCGTGCTCGCGACCGGCGCGGCGCAGGTCATCGCGGTGGAGCTGACGCATCCGAAGTTGAAGGTCCCGGTGGTGAAGGTGCTCGTGCCCGGGCTGGCGACCGACGTGGAGGCGATGGGATGACTGCGTCCGCCTCGAGGATCGCGCACACCGACGACGCGCAGTGCATCCGTGCGCCGAAGGTCGGAGTGCCCGGAAGATCCCGAAGGCCCGAAGGAGAGGCTCTTTCGCGCCTCGCCTCGGGCTCTCGGCGAGAACACGCGACGCGGGTGAAGACGTTTCTTCTTCGTGGCTTCGGGATCTTTGGGGCTGTCTGCCGGGCATGACCACGTCTCCGCACAGCGCAGGTCGCACCGTGACGACGATCGTCTTCGTCGGGCCCACGCTGCCCGCCGCCGAGGCGCAACGCCTTCTCCCGGACGCCACCATCGCGCCGCCGGTCTCGGTCGGCGAGGTGTTCGCGCTCCTCGGCACACGCGGCCTGCGCCGCCTCGCGATCATCGATGGCTACTTCGAGCGGATGGCGGCGGTGTGGCACAAGGAGCTGCTGCTCGCGCTCGAGCGCGGCATCGAGGTGTGGGGCGCATCGAGCATGGGTGCGCTACGCGCCGCCGAGCTCGCCCCGTTCGGTATGCGCGGCGTTGGCCTGATCTATCGGGCGTTCGCGCGCGGCGCGTACACGGCCGACGACGAGGTCGCCGTCGCCCACCTGCCTGCGGAGGCAGGCTATCACGCGGTCTCGGATGCGCTGGTCAACCTCCGGGCCGCTATCTCGCAGTGCCCGGGGCTGACGACGCCCGTGCGGGCGAAGCTCGTCGAGCTGGCACGAAGGCGGTTCTATCGCGAGCGGACCCTTGCGCAGCTCGTGGCAGATGCGGGAGCTGCGGGCCTGCCGAAGCGGCAGGTCGCCGCGCTCGCAGCCAAGGCCGTGCCGGACCAGAAGGCGGCGGACGCGCGGCTCCTGTTGCGCACGCTCGGGCGCACGCCGTGGCGCCGGCCGGCCAAGCTGAGCGTGCCACGGACGTGGGCACTGCGACAGCTGGGGCCGGTTCCCGCACGACGACGCGAACGCTGATATTCTCGTCGCTTCGATGGAAGTCGGCTTCGCAGCGCCGCCATTTGGCGCCGGCCGGTTCGAGGTTCGGGGGACCCTCGGCGCCGGTGGTGCGGGCACCGTGTATCGCGCGTTTGATCGGCAGCTCGGCCGTGAAGTCGCGATCAAGTTGCTGCGCCAGGCGACCGGCCGCGATCTGTATCGGTTCAAGCGCGAGTTCCGCGCACTCGCCGACATCGTGCATCCGAACCTCGTCGCGTTGCACGAGCTCCACGCTTCGGGCGGGGACTGGTACTTCACGATGGAGCTCGTCGAGGGCGTGTCGTTCATCGACTGGGTGCGCCCGCCGCGGACCACGTCGGGGCCGACGCGCACGCGGCAGGACATCCTCGCGTCGCCGGTCAACGAGGCACGGTTGCGCGGCTCGCTCGTGCAACTCGTCGACGCGCTGATCGCGCTGCACCGCGCGGGGAAGCTGCACCGCGATCTGAAGCCGTCGAACGTGCTGGTCACCGCGCAGGGCCGGCTCGCGTTGCTCGATTTCGGGCTCGTCGCCGGGATGGCCGAGGGCGACCCCGAGCGCCTCGCGGTGGGCACGCCCGTGTACATGTCGCCGGAACAGGCCGCAGATCAACCTCTCAACGAAGCGAGCGACTGGTACTCGGTCGGCTGCATGCTGTTCGAGGCGCTGACCGGCCGACGTCCGTTCGAGGGCGAGTCCGAGCAGGTGATGACGCGCAAGCAGACGGAGATTCCGCCGTCGCCCGCGACGCTCGCAACGGGCGTACCGCAAGATCTCGTGCGCCTGTGCATGGCGATGTTGCTGCCCTCGGCGCCGGCGCGCCCGACGGGGATGGGCATCCTGACGCAGCTCGGCGCGGGGCCGTCGCCGACGACGCGGCGGATGTCACGCAGTGTTCCGGCGATCAACTTCGTCGGCCGTGTCGCGGAGACCGAGGAGCTGCGGCGCGCCCTGGGTGATTCCCGACGGCGCGGCGTTGCGGTGATGGTCAAGGGCCGGAGCGGCATCGGCAAGAGCACACTCGTGCGCCGGTTCCTGCGCGGCCTGGGCGACGCGGTGTTCGCGCTCGAGGGCCGCTGCTTCGAGCGCGAGGCGGTGCCGTTCAAGATGCTCGATGGCGTGGTCGATTCGTTGACCGCCGCGATCATGACGCTGACCACCGAGCAGATCGCGGCGCTGGTGCCGCGCGAGATCGGCGCGCTTGCACGGTTGTTCCCGGTGATGCGCCGGATCCCACAGTTCTCGGAACACGTCTCGGCGAGCCCCGTACCGCCCGACCCGCAGGAGCTGCGGCGCCGGGGGTTCTCGGCGCTGCGCAGCGTGCTGTCGCGGTTGTCGCGCATGCGGCCGGTGGTGATCTTCGTCGACGACGCGCACTGGGGCGATGCCGATAGCTGCGTGTTCCTCGCCGAGCTGATCCACAACGGCGAGCCGGGCACGCTCGTACTCGTCGCGCACCGTCCTGAGGATTACCTCGGTGTGATCGTGATGCTGAAGCGCCCGCCGGGCGGCAGTGCGCGTCACGGCGACTTGCGCGATCTCGAGGTCACAGCGCTCGACGAGAACGACTCGCTCGTACTCGCAACGCAGCTCGCCGAGGACTCGAGCCGCGTCGCGGAGGTGGTCGCGGCGGCGGGCGGCAATCCACTCGCGCTCAGCGAGATGGCGCGCACGCCGGGGATGACCGCCGGCGCGAAGATGGACGACCTGGTCCGGCTGCGCGCGGCACGGCTATCGCAGGAGGCACGAGGAATGCTCGCCGTGTCGGCGATCGCGGCGCGCCCGCTGCCGGTCGAGATCGCGGCACATGCGGCGGGCGTGGTCGGTGGTCACGACGAAGCGTCGCAGCTCTCGGCCGAGCGGCTGGCGACACTGCGCCAGGTCGGCGGCCAGATGATCCTGCACCCCGCGCACGACTACGTGCGCACCGCGGTGCTCGCGAGCCTCGATACCGAGGCGAAGGCCGGCTGGCACGAGGCGATCGCGCGCGCGTTCGAAGCGGTGCAGGGGCCCGACCAGCTCGATCAACAGGCGATCGTGGAGCACTGGCTCGCCGCGGGCTATCCGGAGAACGCCGCGCATCACGCGGTCGCCGCGGCACTCAAGGCCGAAGAGGCGCTCGCGTTTCGCCGCGCGGCCGACCTCTACCAGATCGCGCTCACGTTCGGCCCGTGGGACGCAGCGGGCCAGCGCGATCTGATGAGCCGCAAGGCGCACGCGCTCGTCTGCGCGGGACAGCTTGACGAGGCGGCGACGGTCTATGGCCACGCCGCGCAGCTACTCCCCGACGACGAAGCGGTCGATCTCGATCGCCTGCGCGTGGAGGCGTTGTTGCGACGCGGTCGCCTCGAAGAAGCACTGCCCGCGGCGGAGAAGCTGCTGCAGACGATCGGCATTCGCATCCCGCTGACCGCGAATACGCCGCGTACGAAGCTCGCCACGCAGTGGATGGCGATGAAGCTGCGCAGTCTCGACTTCGTCGAGCGCGACGTGACCGAGATTCCTGCGGCGAAGCTGCTCACCACCGACGTGCTCTACTCGATCGCGAGCGGCCTCGCGTTCACCGATCCGGCCCTCGGGCGCGTGGTGCAGTCCGAGCTGATCAAGGCCGCGCTCGATGCGGGCGAGCCGGTGCGCGTCTGCCTCGCGCTCGCGCAGGAGGTCTGTTACGCGGCGGCCGCGGGCAGCCGCAATCGCTCCGCGGTCGAGGCGGTGGGGGCGCGGCTCAAGCAGATCGCGGCCAAGCTCGCGCAGCCGCATGTGATCGGCTTTGCCGATGCGGCGATCGGCATCGCGCACCACATGGGCGGTCGTTGGCGCGAGGCTCGCGAGCACCTCGAGTCCGGCCTCGCCGCGCTGCGCGATCACGGCGCCGGTGTGCGATGGGAGATCGATACCGGCGACACGTTCTGGCTCGCGACGCTGTTCTATCTGGGCGAGTGGCGAGAGCTCGCGCGCTTGACCCAGCTCCTCCTGAAGGACGCAATCGATCGCGGCGACGAGGTCGCGCAGCAGTCCCTGCGCACCGGCCGCTCGAACGCGGCGTGGCTCGTCCTTGGCAAGCCCGACGAGGCCCGCGCACAACTCGGGATCTCGACGCCAACGACTACCGAGGGATTTCACATGGCCCACGTCAGCGCGATGGTCGCCGCAGCGAGCATCGATCTCTACATCGAGGACGTGGAGGCCGCGCGCAAGCGGCTCGACGAAGCCTGGCCGCACATCGAGCGGCTCGGCGTGCTGCGGCTGCAACAGCCGCGGATCGAGCTGTCGTACCTCCGCGCGCGCATCTTGCTGTCAGATCCGCGCCGCGATGGCTCGCTTCGCGAGGCGAAGGCGATCGGCGACGAGCTGATCAAGGAGGGCGCCGGCTGGGCCGCGGGACTTGGCCACCTGGTCCATGGGGCGGTCAACGCCTGGATTGGCGACCGCGAATCGGCGATCTCCGACCTCGAGGCGGCGGAGGCGATGTTCACGGCGGCGGGGATGGCCGGGTACCTGCAGATCGCACGCATGTATCGAGGACGATTGGAGGGTGGCCCCGGTCCGACCGCTCGGGCCGAGGCGGCTCGGGATTTCCTCAAGGACCTCGGTGCGTTGAACCCTGACACGGTAGCGTCATACCTGATGCCATGGCCTGGATGACGCCGGCTCGGGGGTGTAATAGTCTGCTGCCGGCCTGACCGATCCGTTGTGGGTCCTTCAGTCGTACAGGTGACAGCCG
This sequence comes from Haliangiales bacterium, assembly GCA_038206055.1. Lineage (GTDB taxonomy): Bacteria > Myxococcota_A > Polyangia > Haliangiales > Haliangiaceae > JABFXX01. The sequence goes on along the minus strand of JBBRBG010000047.1, from coordinate 37,330 downwards.
GCAAAACGCCGGGACGAGGTACTAGTGTCAGACATCGCTCAACACATCGCCGTCTCCCACAAGATCCAGTTCGAGGACCTCGATTGGGAGGTTGCTCGCAAGCACGGACTGACCGAGGCCGAGATCCAGAGTCTCCACTACTTCGCCGACATCGAGAGCCAGACGGTTCACTACTTCCTCGAGGTCGCGAAGCTCAAGGTCGCTCGTGATCCCGAGCTGCTCACGTTCCTCACGATGTGGAACTACGAGGAGTACTTCCACAGCTACGCGCTCACGCGGCTGATGGAGGAGTGCGGCGTTCGTGTTCCCACGGCGACCGAGCGCGCCACGGCGATCCGTGCGAACGCGCGGTTCAAGGCGAAGTTCGAGGACTTCGCGCAGGGCGCGATCGCGAAGGCCCTCCCGAAGACGTTCATCGCCCTGTGGATGTTCTGGGGCGCGCTGCAGGAGTGCCTCACCACGCAGGCGTACGAGGAGCTGGCTCGCCAGACCAAGAACCCGATCCTCGAAGAGCTCTGCAAGCGCATCGCGAAGCAGGAGCGTCGTCACTTCGCCTACTACTTCAATCAGGCGCGGGACCGGCTCGAAGGGCACAAGTTCGCCCAGGCGTTCTGCAAGAAGATCGCGCGCTCGTTCTACGCCCCCGTCGGCGGCGGCGTGAAGACCGACGAGGACGCCGCCCGCTGCGTCGCGGCGCTGTTCCCCGGCGACAAGATCTTCGAGGTCATGGGCTACATCGAGAAGCGCCTCGCGCAGCTCCCCGGCATGGAAGACCTCGACTGCTGCACGATCTGGGCGAACAAGGTCCAGCACATGCTCCCGCCCGAGACCCGTGCGAACACGTCTCGTCCGTCGTCGTCGTCGTCGTCGTCGTCGTCGCCGCAAGCCGCCGCGTAGCTACATCGCGTAGCCGATGCGGAAGTAGCCCACCGGTTCGGGGTCGCTACTGGCGTTCGCGGCGCCGCCCACATTGCGCGCGGCGCCGACCGCGGCCGCGACGTTGAGGCCGGAGTCGAAGGACCAGTGCCAGCCGAACATGACCTCGGGTCCGACGAGCGTGCTCGTGGAGCTCGAGCAGTCGATGCACCCGGAGTCGTATGAGTCCGTGCTCTGGAATGCGCGTGCGACGATGCCGGGCTCGATGAACGGGCCCGAGTACACGCGGCGGAAGTAGATCGGCGCGCTGACGCCGACTTCATACCCCCGCTCGTTCTCCAGGCTGAAGTAGTTCGCGTCGCCGCGGATCGCGACGTTCTGGCCGAGGGCGTAACTCGCCGACACGCCGTAGATGCCCATGATCCAGCCGATCGGGTTCGTCGAGATGTTGAACTTCTTGTACGAGAGCAAGTAGTCCTGCTTCTCGCCGACCTTCACGAGTGATCCGTTGATGTGGGAAACGTTCTCCCATGGCTCGTTCTGGGGCGCCGCGGGCGTCACGGTGCTCGGCCCCGCGCCGATCTGGGCATCGGCAAGGGCAGGACCAGCGGACAGCAGGACGGCAGAGATCGCGAGGCGACGGAGGATCATGCCGACATGTAAAGCAGCCCGGATGCCACCTCCCACCCGGCGCCGAAGTCCGCGCGGTTGCAGCGGTTGCCACCCGATGCCGCGTGGTAGTGACTGGCGGAGGTTTGACGAAGCGTTCAACGCAGGACGGTGAGCGTACGCATCGTGCCGCGGGTCACGCCGAACTGCTCGTGAACGGCGGCGCGGCGCACCGCTTCGCTCGGCGCGATCGTCCCACCAACGAGCTGTGAGTACGCCTCGAACAGTCGCTGCGTCACGGTCGCCGACTCGCGTACCAGCTCGAGCCGGAACCGGCGCACGCCCTGCGCGAGCAGATCGGGCACCAGGCTCGCCGCGCTCTGTGCTTGCGCGTTGAACACCGTGTTGCGGCAACCGACGTCGACCACCACCGGGTGCACGAGATCCACGCGATCACGGAGGGCGACCTCGTGGTGCTCGCACGGCCGCCCGCAGGTCTTGTAGTCCTTGCCGGTCGAGAGCAGATGCGCATAGACGCAGTGCTCGGTGTGGAACGTGGGGATGTGGTGGTGCACGGTCACCGCGATCCGGCCGCGCGGCGCGATCGCGAGCAGGGCGAGGAGCTGCTCGCGATCGAGATCATGCGCCGCGGTCTGCGTCGTCACGCCGTGGCCGAGGACCCAGCCCGCCGTGATCGAGTTCGTGACGTTGAGCGAGAAGTCACCGTGGAGGGCAGGCCGCTCGGCCGCGGGCAGCGCCGCGAAGTAGGCGAGCGAGCCCCAGCTCCGCACGAGGACGTGGTCGGGCGCGAGGCGCGCGAGGTGCGCATCGATCCGCTCCTCCCCTGGCTTCTGCACGCGAACCGTTGCAACGCCGACCTTCGCGCCGCGGCTCTTCGCGCGCTCGACCGCCTTGCCGAGGCCGACCAGCTCCATCCAGTCGAGCTCGACCTCGCGCGCGCCCGCATCGAGCACGGCGTCGAGCTGCGCGTCGGTGCGGCACAGCGCGATGATGTGCGCGTCCACGTGAAGCGGCGCGGTTGGTCCGGTGACGCGCATGCGAACCGCTTCGATCACGGACTCGGTGGCGACCGTGCGGTCGACTCGAACAACCAGCGCTTCGAGCTCCGCGGCGATCCGGCGGCGGACTTCCTTGAGCTCGGAGACCGGGACGTGCAGACCAGCGGTCACGCTCGATGCATCAATGGAGGCGAGGTGGAACGGCGTGCCGCCGAAGCCGCCGAGCTTTTCGGCGAGCACCTCGGGCGTGAGACCGGCGCCGCGTGCGACCTGCAGCGCGGACGTGGTCGATGCGGAGACCTCGTGCCGACCCGCGCGCGCGACCACGGCGAGCGGGACACCTGGTCCGCCGCGTACCACGAGCGCGATGCCGATCCGCTCGAGCGCGCCGCGTCCTGCCTCGGCGGCCTTGTCGCCGGCGCGGGTCACCTTGGGATCGGAGCTGATCCACACGAAGTCGCCGGGCGCGACGCGCGACAGATCCGGCCCCGGATCACCGAACCGCAGGCGATAGCCGTCGGCGATCGGATCGACCGCGAAGATCGGCCCACCTTCCTCTGTGTCCTCGGGGCGCCCGCGATCGAACACCACCCCCATCCCGGCGCGTGGCGCGAGCGGCGGCGAAGCGTGCGTGCGCTCCGGCGGCTCTGCGAGCGCGCCCCCACCCGTGACGGGTCGCTGCTCGGCGGCGGGAACGACGAACACCATGTCGCGCTCGACCTTCACGACCTTGCCGAGCGGCAGGCCGCGGTGACGCGGGAACCGGCCCTCGACGAGGCTCTGGTGGTCGGCGCCGCCGAGGAACCCGGCAGAGATCCCGCGGCTGTACGCGACGTGTAGTGCGGCGGGATCGAGCGGCACTTCGATGGGGAGCGCGGGCGCAGGCTCACCCACGGCGAGCGCCGCAGCGCGGCGGTACTGCGCGACCGACGTGGCGACGTAGCTCGGGCCCTTGAGCCGGCCCTCGATCTTCAGAGACGCGACGCCGATCTCCGCGAGCGCGGGCACCGCATCGAGGCCGACGAGATCCTTCGGCGAGAGGAGATACTCGACCTCGCCGAGATCGCGGACGTCGCCGTCGACGACGAGCGAGTAGGGCAGGCGGCAGGCTTGCGCGCACTGCCCGCGATTTGCAGAGCGACCGCCCCAGGCCTCGCTCGACAGACACTGCCCGCTCCACGCGATGCACAGCGCGCCGTGGATGAACACCTCGAGCGGGACCTGCGAGCCGGCGGCGTAGAGGCGGATCTCGTCGACCGAGAGCTCGCGCGGCACGACCACGCGCGACAGGCCGAGCGGGGCAAGCAGCCCGACCGCGAGCGGCGACGATGCGGTCATCTGCGTCGATGCGTGGACCTCGAGGTCCTTGCAGATCGTCTGTGCGAGCAGCGCGATCGCGGGATCCTGGACGATGATCGCATCGACGCCGGCGGCGGCGACCCGGCGGAGCAGCTCCTCGACGACGGGAAGCTCGGGCTCGAACACGAGCGTGTTCATCGTGACGTAGAGGCGAGCGCCGGCGCGGTGGACCCACGCGACGATCTCGGGGAGCCCGTCGCTCGGGAAGTTCACGGCCCGGGCGCGTGCGTTGAACCCGTCATCGAGGCCGAGGTAAACGGCATCCGCGCCTGCGGCGAGGGCGGCCGCGAGCGCGTCGCGGTCACCAGCGGGAGCCAGGATCTCGGGGCGGCGCATTCCGGGGCAACCTTCCTGGGCAGCGTTCCATACCACGTCCGGTCTGGGAATCCATCCATACGTCGCACACTTGGAGCGTGTTCACCCCTTGCACTCCGGATCCCGACCTCCTTATAACGCCCCCTTCCGAAGCTCGACCCGGAAGGACCACCCAATGATGTCATCTCTCTCATGGCTTGCAGCGACAGCCGGCGCGACCGCCGAGAAGGTCGCTGGAGTAGCGGTTCGTCCGCGCAGTGAAGCCCAGCTGGTGCTGCCGGACTTCCACCAGGTGCACTTCCTGGGCACGAACGGCTGGAACATCCTGGCGCTCGGCCTGGTGGTCAGCGCGATCGGCCTGCTGTTCGGCCTGGTGAAGTACCAGAAGCTCAAAAACCTCCCCGCGCACAAGGCGATGATCGAGGTCAGCGAGCTGATCTACTCGACCTGCAAGACGTACCTGAAGACGCAGGGGAAGTTCATCGCGTGGCTGTGGGTGCTGATCGCGGCCGTCATCGTGATCTACTTCGCGGCGCTCGAAGGCGTGCCAATTCCGAAGGTCGCTGCGATCGCCGCGTTCAGCGTGGTCGGCATCCTCGGGTCCTCGCTGGTCGCGTTCTTCGGTATCCGGGTCAACAACTTCGCCAACTCGCGCGCGGCGTTCGCGGCGCTCAAGGGCAAGCCGTATCCGGTGTATGCGATTCCGATCGAGGCCGGCATGTCGATCGGCACGGTGCTGATCTCGCTCGAGCTGCTCCTCATGCTCAGCATCATGCTGTTCCTCCCGGGCGACTACGCGGGCCCGTGCTTCATCGGCTTCGCGGTCGGCGAGTCGCTCGGTGCTGCGGCGCTCCGCATCGCCGGCGGCATCTTCACGAAGATCGCCGACATCGGCTCGGACCTCATGAAGATCGTCTTCAACATCAAGGAAGACGATGCTCGTAACCCCGGCGTGATCGCGGACTGCACCGGTGACAACGCCGGTGACTCGGTCGGCCCCACCGCCGACGGCTTCGAGACCTACGGCGTCACCGGCGTCGCGCTCATCACGTTCATCCTCGTCGCCCTCCCGAACTCTGGCCTCAAGGGCTACCTCCCGAGCGGCGCACCGGCGGATCCGGGCGGCTGGACGCAGACCGTCCTCCTCGTGTGGCTGTTCGCGATGCGTATCGTCATGATCCTCGCGTCGGTCGGCAGCTACCTCGTCAACGAGGCGATCACGAAGGCTCGTTACCAGAACGCCGCCAAGATGGACTTCGAGCACCCGCTCACCGTCCTCGTCTGGCTGACGTCGCTCGTCTCGGTCGGCCTGACCTTCCTCGTCAGCTACTTCCTGATCGGCACCGGCGATTCGGCGCTCCCCTTCGGTCTGTGGTGGAAGCTCTCGGCGATCATCTCGTGCGGCACGCTCGCCGGCGCGATCATCCCCGAGCTCGTGAAGGTGTTCACCTCCGTGAACTCCGGCCACGTCCGCGAGGTCGTGACCGCTTCGAAGGAAGGCGGTCCGTCGCTGAACATCCTCGCCGGCCTCACCGCCGGTAACTTCTCCGGCTACTGGATGGGTCTCACGATCGCCGCGCTCATGGGCATCGCATATCTGATCAGCACCACGGCCGGTCTCCACGAGATCCTCTCCGGCACCAACGCGCTCGCGGGGATCCCGATGGGTGGCGGTGATCCGGCTGCGGCCTCGTTCGCGTACCACGCTGCCTCGGCGGTGTTCGCCTTCGGTCTCGTCGCGTTCGGCTTCCTGGGCATGGGCCCGGTGACGATCGCCGTCGACTCCTACGGTCCGGTCACCGACAACGCGCAGTCCGTGTTCGAGCTCTCGGTCATCGAGTCGAAGCCCGGCATCGAGGACGAGATCAAGAAGGACTTCGGTTTCACGCCGAACTTCCTCAAGGCGAAGGAGCTCCTCGAGGAGAACGACGGCGCCGGCAACACGTTCAAGGCGACCGCCAAGCCCGTCCTCATCGGTACCGCCGTCGTCGGCGCGGCAACGATGATCTTCGCGCTCATCATGCTCGTCACCGATGGCCTCAGGTCCGAGGCCGTCGGCAACCTCTCGATGATTCACCCGCCGTTCCTCCTCGGCTTGATCTGCGGCGGCGCGATCATCGACTGGTTCACCGGCGCTTCGACCCAGGCTGTCTCGACCGGTGCGTACCGCGCCGTCGAGTTCATCAAGGCGAACATCAAGCTCGACGACTCCGTCACGAAGGCCTCGGTCGAGGACTCGAACAAGGTCGTCGAGATCTGCACGCTCTACGCGCAGAAGGGCATGAAGAACATCTTCATGGTCGTGTTCTTCACGACGCTCTCGTTCGCTTGCATCGATCCGTACTTCTTCATCGGCTACCTGATCTCGATGGCGCTGTTCGGTCTCTACCAGGCCATCTTCATGGCCAACGCCGGTGGCGCCTGGGACAACGCGAAGAAGATCGTCGAGACCGAGCTCCGCATGAAGAACACGCCGCTGCACGAGGCCACCATCGTTGGTGACACCGTTGGCGATTTCTTCAAGGACACCTCGTCCGTCGCGCTCAACCCGGTCATCAAGTTCACGACGCTGTTCGGCGTGCTCGCCGTCGGCCTCGCGCTGCAGCTCGACGAGAAGGCCCTCGGCCTCCACCACGACGGTTCGCACACGGCGCCGGAGCCGATGTACACGTACATTCGCTGGGCCATCGCGGGCGTCTCTCTGGTGGTGTCGATGTTCTTCGCGTGGCGCTCGTTCTACGGCATGCGCATCGGTGGCGAGATCGCGGCGGCCGCCGCTGCAACGCCGCCTGCCGCGAAGGCGGAGCAGAAGAAGGTCGAGGCCAAGAAGGTCGAAGCCAAGGTCGAGGCCAAGAAGGAAGAGGCCAAGATCGAGGCGAAGGCCGAGAAGATGGCGGAGTCCGCCAAGGCCGAGGTCAAGGAGGAGGCCAAGAAGGCCGAGGCCAAGGCTGAGGAGAAGGCCGAGGAGAAGGCCGAGGCAAAGGCCGAGGAGAAGGCCGAGAAGGAAGACGAGAAGGCCGACAAGGCCGAGAAGGCCGACAAGAAGGACTGATCGCCCTCGCGATCGTGTCACCTGCGGGGCGCTTCGGCGCCCCGTTCGGCGTTTCGGCGTTGGGATGGCGAGCTCGCGAACGCCGTGGCTGAGTCGAGCGCCGACGCGCAACTTGATATCGGCAACCCTTGGGCAGTACCGCCGCCACCACCGCCGGATGCCGAGCCCGGCGCGCCGCAGGACACTGCCGGAATCAAGTCGGCGATCGAGCGCGATCAGCGTGGCGCGTCGCAGCCTCGCGTCGGCGTGGTGCGAATCGGGTTCGGCGGCAGCGGCATCGGGTTCGGGTTCGGCATCGGGTTCGGCATCGGGCTCGGCATCGGGTTCGGCATCGGCGTCGGGCTCGGTATCGCGCTCGAGTACGTCGCGCCCGAGCTGGACTCGCCGCCCCAGGTCCGCCAGCGGCGCACCTCGCTGTCCGAATATGGGGTCCGACCCCATTTGCGGACACGCGCCCTCATCGACCCGAGGTCGTCCTTCCGGGGGGGGGCTCAGAACAGCGCTTCGAGCACGCCGCGCAACGCCGCCATCATTCCCACCGTGAGCAGCGCGACGGTTGCGATCCCTCGCGCGCGGAACCCCACTCCACAGGTCGCGTACCGCATGGCCTACCTCCTGCTGGTTTCAGTTATGAGATGCGGTGATTCGCCGCGCGGTTGCGCCAGTGCGGCGGGAACCGCGAGCGCGAGCACGGCGAGCACGACGTAGAGCACGGCCACCTTGCGAAGGTGCCGGCGCTCCATGCCGAGCAAGCCCGCCGGCGTCATCTGTCGCACCGGATATCGTCGGCGGTGCCGTGAATGTGATCCGGCCCCGCGGACCAGATGACGATGTGATGCGGCGCGCCCGGCGCGATCGTGCACGGCGATCCTGGATCGCGCCAGTGATCGCGCGCCAGTGCGACGCCCAGACAGCGTGCGCCGACCATGATGGAGGCCAACACAGCGAGGCCGACCAGTACTCGCCGGCGCTCATCTGCATGGCCGAACTGGAAGCCGCGCCGGCGAACCACCGATGTGAACGTCATCGGTCGCTCGCAATATCATCGGAGGTGCCGTGCTCCTGGTCGGGTCCGGCCGAGCGCACGGTCAGGCGGGCGACGCCCCTGATCGACCGGCAGCGGAAGCGGTAGTCGGTGCCCCAGGGATCACGAATGTCCTTGTTGTTCATCCACTCGTTCAGCACGCCCAGATCCGACGGGCATGCCATCGCGGGATGCGCCGCCTGCCAGGACGGGAATGCCTCCCACGTGTACTTGGTGACGGTCGAGCGCGCGATGTCCACCTTGGTCTCGCCGCAGGCGGACATGCGCGGCTGTTCCGCGGCAGAGATCACGACAACGAACGCGATGCTGAGGGTCGATCCGATCCCGAACGCGTGCGCACGTGGGCCGCTCTTGCCCAGCTCGTAACCGCGGCGAACGAGCGCCGGTGCAAGCGTCATCGATCGCTCCGGATGTCGTCGGAGCTGCCGTGGTGGCCATCGGGACCTGCGGACCACACCACGATGTGCGGGGGCTTCCCGGGCTGACGGATGCAGTAGAACCGGTAGTCGCGGCCCCACGGATCGATCGCCTCGCGCGTGTTCATCCACGGCAGCAGCGCTTCGAGGTTCGCCGGGCACCGCGCGGTCGGATGCTGGGCGCTCCACGATGGGAACGCCTCGTAGGCGAGCTTCACGACGGTCAACCGCGCGATGTCGACCTTGCTGCCGCAGAACGAGGTCCGCGCCTGCGGCGCCGCGAGGATCACGAGGCCGATCGCGATCGCGCATCCCGCCGGAAACACGGGCCAGCCAACGAAGGCTTTCATCGATGGCTCCTGATGTCGTCGGAGCCGGCGCTCGGCCATCCATGGATGGCGAAGTCGCGCGCGAGGGTGCGCGCGAGCGCGAGATCACGGGCATTCGAGGCGAACGCAGCGCGCGCCTCGTGGCGATGCTCGATCGCGGCCTGGCGGTCGTTCCCGCGGCGCATGTCGACGGCCTTGACGATCGCGAAGGCGAGGGCGACGCCCGCAAATCCGGTGAGGGCGCCGACCGCGGCATAGCGAGCGAGGCGCGGGGACGGGCGGCCGACATACTGGCGAAGCGCGGGGTGCATGCGCGGAGTCTCAGCAACGCGCGGACCATGGGCCAGACCGAGTGCAAGTGCGCGATGCCTGGTGCCGCGATGGACAGCGCGACACGGGGGTGTGAGGGCCGCCCTGCCAAACCGGCACCGCGGTTCGTGCTAAGGACGGCCATGCCCGAGACGATCCGAGCCCCGCGCGGCACGACGCTGACGTGCAAGGGGTGGCAGCAAGAAGCCGCGCTGCGGATGCTGATGAACAACCTCGATCCCGATGTGGCCGAGCGTCCGGAGGATCTCGTGGTCTACGGCGGTACAGGCAAGGCGGCGCGCAGCTGGGAGGACTTCCACGTGATCGTCCGCGAGCTGCGCCGGCTCGAGAACAACGAGACGCTGCTGGTCCAGTCGGGCCGCGCCGTCGGCGTGTTCAAGACGCACGAGGAGGCGCCGCGGGTCCTCATCGCGAACTCGAACCTGGTCGGCAAGTGGGCGACGTGGGAGCACTTCCGCGAGCTCGAGAAGCGCGGCCTGATGATGTACGGGCAGATGACGGCGGGCTCGTGGATCTACATCGGCTCGCAGGGGATCGTGCAGGGCACGTTCGAGACGTTCGCCGCGGCGGCGAAGGTCCACTACGGCCCGAACGCGGATCTCGCCGGGCGGTTCGTGCTGTCGGGCGGGCTCGGCGGCATGGGCGGCGCGCAGCCACTCGCGGCGACCATGGCAGGTGCCGTGTTCCTCGGGATCGAGGTCGATGGCACGCGCGTGCAGCGCCGCCTCGAGACCAAGTACCTCGACGAGCTGGCGCCGGATCTCGACACGGCGCTCCGGCGGGTGCAGGAGTGCGTGGCGAACAAGGAGGCGCGCTCGATCGCGCTGATCGGGAACGCCGCCGATGTGTACGCGGAGCTCGTGAAGCGCCGCGTGACGCCGGACCTCGTGACGGATCAGACGTCGGCGCACGATCCGCTGGTCGGGTACATCCCGCAGGGGCTGTCGTTGGCCGAGGCGGCCGATCTGCGCGAGCGTGATCCCGAGGAGTATGTGCGGCGGTCGCGCGCATCGATGGGGGTGCAAGTCGAGGCGATGATCGCGATGCAGCGCGCGGGCTCGCACGTGTTCGACTATGGCAACAACATCCGCGCGCAGGCGGAGATCGCCGGCGTCAAGGATGCGTTCTCGTTTCCGGGCTTCGTGCCGGCATACATCCGGCCGCTGTTCTGCGAGGGCAAGGGCCCGTTCCGGTGGGCGGCGCTCTCGGGAGATCCGGACGACATCCGCGTCACCGATGAGGCCGTGCTCGACGAGATCAAGGACGATCCGATGCTGCACCGCTGGATGAAGCTCGCGCGCGAGAAGATCGCGTTCCAGGGGCTCCCGGCGCGGATCTGCTGGCTCGGCTACGGTCAGCGCCACCGCGTGGGCCTGCGGTTCAACGAGCTCGTGCGCACCGGCAAGGTCAAGGCGCCGATCGTGATCGGTCGCGATCACCTGGACTGCGGCTCGGTGGCATCGCCGAACCGCGAGACCGAGGCCATGAAGGACGGCACCGATGCGGTGGCCGACTGGGCGATCCTCAACGCGCTCGTCAACACGGCGAGCGGTGCGACGTGGGTCAGCTTCCATCACGGCGGCGGTGTGGGCATCGGCTACTCGCTGCACGCCGGGCAGGTGATCGTCGCCGACGGGACCGATCGCGCGGCGCGCTGCCTCGAGCGCGTGCTGATGGCGGATCCGGGCATGGGCGTCATTCGCCACGCGGACGCCGGATACGAGGAGGCGATCGAGACCGCGGAGAAGCGGGGCGTGGTCATTCCGCGGCGCCGGAAGGACTAGCGCGATGAGCGAGAGCGGGCGCACCTGCAAGCCGATCGACAAGCGGGGCAAGTTGACCGACGAGCCCTTTGACGTGCAGGTGACGCGCGACAAGGTGCTGATCAAGTTCCGCGGTCGCATCGTGCGCACGATCACCGGCAGCGATGCGGACGAGATCCGTGCGGCGGTGACCGCCAGCGATGAAGCGGCGCTGCAGCTGCTCGTCGCGCGGAAGACCGGAAACTTCAAGCGCGGCAACGAGCGGCGATGACGGCCGACCTCGTGATCCGCAACGCGCGCGTCCTGACGTGCGATCCGTCGCGGTTCGGGCTCGGCATGGTGGACCGCGGCGCGATCGCGATCCGCAATGGTCTCGTGGAGTGGGTCGGATCCGAGGCCGATCGGCCGGCGGCGACGCGCGTGGTGGATGCCGGCGGGCGACTCGTCACGCCGGGCCTGGTGGATTGCCACACCCACGCGATCTTCGCCGGCGATCGCGCGAACGAGTTCGCGATGCGCGCTGCGGGCAAGACGTATCTCGAGATCGCGAAGGCCGGCGGTGGCATCGGCGCCACGCTCGTCCCGACGCGCGCTGCCTCCGACGAGGCGCTGGTCGCGCTGTTGATCGGCCGGCTCGATGCCGCGGTCGCCGCCGGCACGACGACGATCGAGATCAAGAGCGGCTACGACCTCACCGTCGCCGGTGAGCTTCGCCTCCTGCGCTGCATCGCCGCCGCTGCGAAGCGCCCCGCGCCGCGTATCGTGCCCACGCTGCTCGTCCATCTCGTGCCCGCGGAGCGCAAGGCGGATCGGACCGCGTACATCGTCGAGCTATGCGACCAGCTGATCCCCGCGGTCGCGCAAGGCAAGCTCGCCACCTCCGTCGACATCTACTGCGACGAGGGCGCGTACACGCTCGCCGAGACACGCTCGATCCTCGGCGCGGCGAAGGCCGTGGGCCTGCCGGTGCGTGGTCACGTCGGGCAGTTCGTGGATCTCGGTGCGGCCGAGCTGCTGGCGGACCTCGGTGCGCTGTCGGCCGATCATCTTGAGCAGGTCTCCGATGCCGCGATCGAGCAGCTCGCGGCCGCCGGCACCGTGGCAGTGATGCTGCCCGGCGCGTGCGTGCAGCTGCGCCTGCCGGTGCCACCGGTCGAGAAGCTGCGCGCCGCGGGCGTGCCGATGGCGATCGCCACGGACCTCAATCCAGGCTCGAGCTACTGTGAGGAGTTGCCGCTCCAGATGTGGCTGGCGACCACCCACTACGGCATGACGGTCGAGGAGGCGTGGCTCGGCGTCACGCGCCATGCCGCGAAGGCGCTCGGCATCGCGAAGGGCGGCACGATCCAGGCGGGCGGCCGCGCCGATCTGGTGCAGTGGGCCTGCGAGCACCCCGCCGAGATCCCGTACCGCTACGGCTCCGCGACCTCGCTGATCGAGACCGTCTACGTCGGCGGGGTGGCGAGGCGACCGGTCCGGCCACGCCTCGAGGACTAGCGCGGGCGCAACTCACGGGTGTGCCAACGAAAATTGTTGGCGATCTCCATTACGGTTTTTTATCGATCCGGATGGGCCCAAGTTGCGTATACCTTTGGCGCATGGGGACGCGGAACGACCGTGACCGTTCGACTCGGGAGCTGGATGCCCAGGAGCTCGGTCGCCTGGTCAAGCAAACAGGCGAGCAGGCCGTGGTGAAGCAGGAGCAGGACGACATTCCGTCCTCCCCGCGTACCCAGACGCTGCACGATCCGATGACGATGGCCCTCCTGGCGGAGGTTGCGCGCAACTCGCGCACGCAGGACTTCGACCCGGGGTCGATGCCCGGCGCCGAGGATGAGCCGGTTCCGGTTCCGGACGAAGCCGAGACCGTGCATCCGCACGTGAAGCGCCGCTAGTCCGATCGATCCGACTGATACGATGTTCGGCAGTGGACGAGGACCTCGGTCTCCTGCAGCGCTGGCGAGACGGTGATGGCCGCGCAGGCCAGGATCTGTTCGCTCGCCACTTTCCCGACGTCTATCGGTTCTTCCAGCACAAGCTCGGCCCCGATGCCGACGAGCTGACGCAGCGCACGTTCGCCGCGTGCGTCGCGGCGCGCGACAGGTTTCGCGCGGACTCGAGCTTTCGCACGTACCTCTACGCGATCGCCCGCAACCAGCTCTACTCGTACCTGAGGGCGCTGCCGAAGGGCGAGCAGGTCGACTTCGAGGCGACCTCGATCGCGGAGCTCGTCACGTCGTTGACCAGCCGGATCGGCAAGCTGCGCCAGATCGAGCAGCTTCGCGTCGCGCTGGCTTCGATGCCGGCGGAGCAGCAGCTGCTGCTCGAGCTCCACTACTGGCACGACCTCGACGCAGCGGCCCTCGCGGAGGTGTTCGCGATTCCTCCCGGCACGGTTCGGGTTCGGCTGCTGCGCGCCCGCAAGGCCCTGCGGGCCCGGATGGGGGAGATCGAGCTCGCCCCGGGCGCCGCGGATGGCCTGATCGCCGCCCTCAGCCAGTCCGACAGCGACGATGTCGAATAGCCCAGGGAAGCTGCAGATCTGGCGAGCGTAAATGGTGTGTAACGGCAGCAGCTGTGTCGCTACTACCAAGCCCTATGAAGCATGCCCTCGCCGCGCTCATCGTCCTCTCCGCCTCTGGGTGTCTGAGCCTGGAAGATCCGGAGGTGGAGCTCGAGGCAGTCGCGCTCCGGTCGGATCCCGGTGACCCAGGCTGCTCGTCGTGGGGCTGCGGCGCGAACTCGGCGACCGTCGGCGACGGACTGATCTTCGACGAGCTCGACAGCAGCGGCGCGGAAGCGAACCGCGGTGGGATGAGGTACCTGTTCGCCAAGTTCGATGACGACGCGCACGCGCACGCGCAGGTGAGGCTGTACGCCTACCGCCACTGGCTCTACGCCTACTCGCTCGATTGGTCGCAGTTCTACTGGGGCGCCGACCTGGTGAATCTCGTGCTCACGCTGAACCATCCTGCGAAAGGCACCTTCGAGGTCAAGATCAGCGCGTACGACGAGAAGTCGCTGCAGTTCTGGGCGGGCACAAAAGAGTTCGTGCCGTTCTACGAGCTGAAGACCCGCCACCAGGGCGATCCGCAGTTCATCGACTACGCGTGTCGCAATCTTCTCCAGGACGATCCGATGTGGGCCGGCATGCCGCAGCGCGCCGTCATCTTCCAGGGCGATCGCTACGACGCGGCGAGCAAGACGGCGCGCGACGTCGGCGATTACGACCCGTGGTTCAACATCGCGTGCGCGGCAACTGCGCCAGCGAAGATGCACCTGATGCGGCACACGCGTGCGGGCGGCAACTACACCTGGTCGGGTACCGCGTCGTATCCGACGAGCGACGGCGATCGCACAGCGATGCTGAAGATGTTCACCGCCGACTACTGCGGCACCGGGCACACGTTCACCGTGGACGGTCAGCCGCTCGCCTACCAGGATAAGCCTCACTGGAAGGCAACGATGGAGTCGTACACCACCGTCGAAGCACTGTGGACGGCCGGCGGTGCGACCTGCCTCAAGGAGCCGCGCTGGGTGGATCGCAACATGGTCTTTACCCAGTGCGGCTACGTGATACCGAGTTGCCCGTCGCCGATCACCGGCTGGGAGTCGTCGGGAGCGCACGTGTTCAGCGCAAACCGGTAAGCTTCGTGAGCTCGGCGCGCGCCTGATCGAGCCGCCGCTGCACCGTCGCCGCTGGTTGATCGATCGCGATGTTCGCCAGCGTAGCGACGGCGAGCTCGAGAGTCGTGCGCGCGAGAAGTCGGCGCCCTGCGGCGGCTTGGCTTCGGCCGAGACCGACCTGCAGCTTCGCCCTCACGAAGCGGTGGAACCAAGAATCGTTCGGCTTCTCCGGGAGGTGGGCGAGGTTTCGCTCGAACGCCGCCTGCGCACCCTCGGGATCGTCGCGCCACAACCGTGCGTATCCTGCCGCCTCGGCCGTTATCAGATGGTCCTCCGCCCCGAGAACCACCGTGCGGTCGGCGGCGGCGAGTGCGCCGGCACGATCTCCAACGAGCTCGCGGCCGATGGCAAGCTCGTCCCAGCATTCGGCGGTCCGCTGCGAAAACGCCGGGTGGAGCTCGTCGCGGTTGCACACGTCGGCGAGCGTGGCTACGAACGTCGCGAGTGGCATCGGGACTGCGGTCGCTCGGGTCCACGCAACGAACAGCGTGTCGGGGTGATCGCGGCCGACGAGTCGAATGAACTCGCTCTCGGCATCGCGCCACAGCCCGTCGCGTGCGCTCGGATCGTCCGAGGCGATCGCGAGGTTCATGCGGATATACGCGAGCTCCACTCTGCGCGGTCCCGTGACGCCGCGCGCCTCGGCGAACGCAGCGGCGAACCGAATGCGCGCGGTCGCGCGGTCGCCGGCATAGAGCGCGACGTTGCCGAGGTTGTTCGCGAGCAGTGCGCGTACGAACGGCTCCGCGCGCGTCGCGAGCGGCTCGATGACCTCGCGGCCATCGAAGGGCTGCGCATGAGTACCCAGGAGCCACGCGCGGCGCGCCCACGCCTCCACCCCGACGCCCACGAGGCCGCTGGCGAACGCCACGGCTTGCGCGTCGCGCAGCCGCTCGACCGCTAATGCGATGTCGCGGGCCGGCATCCGCGCGTGTCCTTCCACCAGCAACGCCTCGGCGAGGAGCGGTGCGTAGCCGAGGGTGCGGGCCTTCGCGACCGCCGCCTCGGCGATTGGAACCGCGCGATCGGCCAGGCCGGCGGCGTTCGTGACGCGTGCACGCTCGAGGTTCAGCCGAACCTCCGCGACCGGGCTCGCGACCCCCGGCGACGGTGGATCGACGTCGGCGAGCAACTCACTTACATCCGCACACGCGTTCGGATCGGGAATCGCCCGCACTGCGCGGGGCAAGCCGGGCAGCGCATCGCGATTCGCCGCGGCCGCCAGCTCGGCGACGGTCGCGAGACCTGCGCGGCTTCGATCCAGGCACGCCATCCGCCGATCGAGCAGCGCATCCGATTGTTCCCCGCGATGGTGCGCGAAGCACGCTGCACGATGATTGGCGACCCAGCGCGCACGATGCTCGACCAGCTGCTTGCCGAGCTCGGGCGCGATCTCGGCGCCGTACGCCGAGAGTGCGCCGATCCGCGTGAGCTGCGTACCTTGGGCCTCGGCCGACCACGCGGTCTCGATCTCTCGCTCGGCACCGCTGCACGGTTCGGCGGCGCTCGGAGCTCCGCGCCCGATGATGAACGCGCCGGTACCGACGGCCGCGATCGCGACGGCAACGCCTGCGGCGATCGCCCTGCGCAGGCGGATCCGCGCCGGATCGCGAGCGAGCGCGCGCAACAGGTCGTGCATCGACGCGAAGCGATCGCCCGGAGCCGTCGCCGTCGCGCGCACGACGACGTCCTGTACCCAGCGCGGCCGCGGCTCTGGGACCGCCTCGCCGAGCGCGAGGCCGAAGCTGTATTGATCCCCGGCGGGCGTGACCTCCGACTCGGGCGGCATGTAGCGCGGGGTGCCGGCGCGCTTCCCGGATCCCGCGGTGGCCTCGCACGCCAGCCCGAAATCGACGACGCGTACGCGCCCATCGAGCCCGACGAGCGCGTTCTCGGGCTTGAAATCGCGGTGCACGAGGCCAGCGTCGTGCGCGGCCGCGAGCGCGAGCCCGGCCTGGCGATAGACCTCGAGGACGTCGCGGAGCGGCTTGCCGACGACCCAGTCGCGCAGCGTGGCGCCGCGCACCAGCTCCATGACGATGTAGACGTGGCCTGATTCGATGCCGACGTCGAACACGGGCACCACGTTCGGGTGCGAGAGCTTCGCGAGTGCCTTGGCCTCGCCGAGGGCGGTGAGGGCGCTCGTCGTCGGCACGTGGACGGTCTTGAGCGCGACGCCGCGGTCGAGCTGCGGATCGTAGGCCGAGTACACGACGCCCATCCCGCCGCCGCCGAGGCGCGCGAGCACGCGGAACCGGCCGAGGCCGGGGGCGGCCGCGCCGAACAGGCTGCCCGCGATCTTCGCCTGCGCGAGGAGCATCCCGGGCGGCACCTCGTCGTCGTCCTCACGCGCCGCCGCGAGCGCTTCGTCGAGACCCGGATCCTCGGTATCGGCGGCCATCGCGTCAGTCGATCGCGGCCAGGAGCGAGCCGTCGTCGATCAGCGCGCGCACCGCGGCGATATCAGGCGACAGCGGACGATCGACCATCATCGCCGGGACACGCGCGCGGATGACCGCGTGGACTGCCTCGAGCGGCTTCGTCGTGCGCAGCGGGCGGCGGAGATCCATGCCCTGCGCGGCGCACAACAGCTCGATCGCGAGCACCGTGCGCACGTGATCGTGGATCGTGGCCAGCTTGAGCGCGGCGGTAGCGCCCATCGACACGTGGTCCTCACGGCCTGCGCTGGACGGGATCGAGTCCACCGACGCGGGATGCGCGAGCACCTTGTTCTCGGAGACGAGCGACGCCGCGCTGACCTGCGCGATCATGAAGCCGGAGTTGAGGCCGGAGTCGGGCGCGAGAAACGGAGGGAGCCCGCTCGACAGATGGGGGTTCACGAGCTGCTCGACGCGGCGCTCGGAGATGTTCGCGAGCTCGGCCACAGCGATGGCGGCGGCGTCGAGCGCGATCGCGACGGGCTGGCCGTGGAAGTTGCCGCCGCTGATCATCTCGTCGCCCTCGGGACCATCGACGAACACGAGCGGATTATCCGTGGAGCTCCCGACCTCGCGCTCGAGGACGGTGCGTGCGTACGCGATCATGTCGCGGCTCGCGCCGTGCACCTGCGGCATGCAGCGGAGCGAGTACGGATCCTGGACCTTGCCGCAGTTCTTGTGCGACTCGGCGATCTCCGAGCCCGCGAGCAACATGCGGAGCACCGCGCCAACGGCGATCTGGCCCGGGTGCGGGCGCGCCGCGATGACACGCTCGTCGAACGCGCGCACGGTTCCCTTCAGCGCCTCCAGCGAGAGCGCGCCAGCGATGTCGGCGATCCGGCACGTGGCCTCGGCGTCGAGGATCGTGAGACCGCCGACCGCGGTCATGTGCTGCGTGCCGTTGAGGAGCGTCAGCCCTTCCTTCGCTTCGAGAACAAGCGGCGGGATCGACGCGCGCGCGAGCGCGTCGGCGGCGGGCATCGTCTCGCCGCCGTACTCGGCGAGACCCTCGCCGATCATGCCGAGTGCGAGGTGGGCGAGCGGCGCGAGATCGCCGGAGGCACCGACCGAGCCGCGCGCCGGGATCACCGGATGCACGCCGGCTGCGAGGAGCTCGCACAACCGCTCGCAACAGACGGTGCGCGCCCCGCTGCGGCCGGTGGCGAGCACCGCCGCCCGCAGCAACATCATCCCGCGCACGAATTCGCGGGGCAGCGGCTGGCCGACACCCGCGGCGTGCGATCGCACGAGGTTCTGCTGGAGCTGGGCGACCTGGCTGGCGGAGATCCGGACCTCGGCGAGCGCGCCGAACCCCGTGTTGACACCATAGACAGCGGGGGCGGCATCGCCACCGGCGACGACCGCGTCGACCACCCGGCGCGCGCGATCCATCGCCGCACGGGCGCGCGGGCCGATCTCGACGTTCCGGGCGCCGCGAGCCACCTCGGCGAGCGCCTCCAGGGTCAGGGTGTCGTCACCGAGGCGAAACGGGCGCATGTGCCGGCCGTGTGTAGCGGGGCTTCTGGTGACGATGCAAGGGCTCGCGCTAGATCGTAAATACGCGGAATGACGGTGCGCTGCGTTGACACCTCACGGCCTGTTTGGCGATCCTACGATCACTCTGGGGACACCACCCGAAGATGAGCCGGGCGCTGAGGGAAGCGCGCCGGAACCTACCGCTCAGGTACCGTCCGGTCCGCTATCGAACCGCGTCTCGAACCTCGCGTCTCGCATCGACGCGATGATGGACGACGAGGACGAATCGGATATCGGATCGATGACCGGCGAGATCTCCGTCGACCTCTCGGATGTCGTCGAGGACGAGGCGCCGCTCCGCAAGCCGCCGCCGCCGCGCGCCGTCCCGGCATTGCCGCCGCCGCCGATCCCGAATCGATCGATCGTCGCGATTCCGCCGCGGCCGCCCGGCGCCGCGATGCGCGTGCCGCCGCTCGGCGCCAAGCCGCCGATGATCCCGCGCTCGACCGGACCGGTACCCACGGTTGCGATCCCGCCGCCGGTGATCGCCGTGCCGCCCACGAAGGACAACGGACACGGCGACGACGCGCCCGTGGCGATCGCCGAGCCGCGCACACGCCCACCGACGGCGCCGCCGCCTCGCCCCGTCGACAAGGGCGCCGAGCGGGCAGAACAATCCGAGGACTACACCACCGCCGGTGCTGATCTGGCATCGATGGCCGATGGCGCAGGCGTCGAGGTTGGCACCGCGACGCCGAACATCGTCCTCGACGAGTCCCTCGAGGCGAGCCTCGAGTCTCCGACGGTGATCGATCGCGCCCTCGAGGAGATCGGGGATGCCGGCAGCGAGAAGCGCGCCGAGACCGTGGCTCGCGATCTCGAGCAGACCACCGACACCAACGCCGCCGCGTACCTCGCCTACGAGCTCGGTGAGCTGTACGAGCGGCGGCTCGCCGACGAGGCGCGCGCGGTCAAGGCGTTTGGTCGCTCGCTCACCCTCGATCCATCGTTGCGCCCGAACCTGTGGGCGATCCGCCGCGTGTTCTACCGGCGTGGACTGTGGCCGAACCTCGCGAAGTTGATCGGCGCCGAGGTCGAGTACGCGCGCGACGATCTGGAGCGCGCGGATCTGCTCCTCGAGAAATCGCGCGTGCTCGGCACCCAGATGAACAGTCCGGCCGACGCGCGAGCTGCCCTCGAGGAGGCGGTGCGGATCGCGCCGACCCATCAGGGCGCGTTGCTCGAGCTCGAGAGGTTGCTCGCGCGCGCCAACGACACCGCCGCGTTGCTCGACGTGTGGGAGTGGCTCGCCGAGGCGGTGGAACACCCTGCCCGCAAGATCAGCTACTGGCTCGAGGTCGGCCGCGCGGCGGGTGCGAGCGAGTACTCGCGCGCGCAGTCGGCGTTCGAGCAGGCGGCTGCGCTCGCCGCGCATGGTCCCGGTGCGGAGCGGATCGCACGCGAACGGCTGCGCGTTGCCGAGGAGAACGGTACCCCCCAGGATGTCGCGGCGGCGATCGAAGCACTCGCCGCTCACCTGCTGCACGCCTTCGGGCCGGCGGGGCCGGGCGACGAGGCGAACGTCTCCGCCGAGCAATCGCCCGATCGTGCGACCCGGCTCCGTCGCGAGCTCGTCGCGCTGCGCCGGCGCCAGGCGCAGCTCGCGCGCACCGAGACACCCGACAAGGCCTGGGACGTGCTGCAGCAGGCACTCGCGCTCGCACCGGGCGAGCCGCTGGTACTCAATGATCTGACGGAGCTCGCCGAGGAGCTCGGCCGGTACGAGGACCTCGCCGAGCTCGTACAGAGCTGGCAGGCCGTCGAGGGCGATCCGGGTCGCGCGATGGTGCTGTCGATCCGCCGTGCGGACGCACTGCTCCGCGGTGGCCAGCGCGATCAGGCGCGAGCGCTGCTCGCATCGCTCGAGGCGAGCGCGCCGGGCTTCATCGTCCTGACGTCGGCGGCGGAGCGCGATGCGCTCGGTCGCGGCGATCCGCACGAGCTCGCGAAGACGTACCTGACGTCGGCGAACGCTGCGCTCCTCGGCACCTGGCTCGGGCCGGGCCAGACGCCGACGGCTGATCCGGGGGCCGCCGCCGCGCTCTACGTCCAGGCCGCGGAGTTGCTTGCCTACGAGGTCGGCGGCGCGGAAGCGTTCGAGGAAGCGCGCAGCGCACTCGGCAAGGCGCTCGAGGCCGTGCCCGATCACGCGACCGCACTCGAAGCGCTGACCGAGCTCGACGACACCACCGGCAACGTTGCCGTCGCACTGACGCGCCTGCGCGAGGCCGCGGCCAAGGCGGAGGGCGATACGCGGCGCGCGTTGCTCGAGCGCGCGATCCGCCTTGCGCGCAGCCACGGAGATCTCGAATCCGTCCTCGAAATCGAGCGCCAGCTCTCGGCGCTCGCGCCTGGGGACCTCGGTCTGCGCTGGCGCATGGAGTCCACGCTCGCGCAGCTCGGTCGCGATGACGATCGCGCGGTTCTGCTCTCCGAGATCGCGTCCGTCGAGCCGGATGCCACGCGCCGCGGCACCGCGCTGCTCGCGGCCGCGCGTCTGCGTGAACGCGGCGGTGCCGTCGAGACGGCGACCGAGCTGTATCGCCAGGTGCTCACGCTGTGGCCCGAGGATGTCTTCGCACGCGAATCGCTGATCGATCTCCTGCGCGCGCAGGAGCGGTGGGCCGAGCTGGTCGCCGAGCGCCGTACCGAAGCGCGCGTGTTGCCTGATGGTCCCGCAGCTCGGCGTGCCCTTCGCGAGGCCGCCTGGGTCCTCGAGGTCCGGATCGGCGATGTCGCGTCGGCCGCCGCGGTCTACGAGGAGTGGCTGCAGAGGCACGACGACGATCGCACCGCGCTCGAGGGTGCCGCACGTGCCCGTGCGCAGTTCGGTGATCGCAACGGCGAGGTGGTCGCACGCAAGGCGATCGCCGAGCTCGATCACAGCCCCGAGGCACAGTGGCTACTCGGCCGCGCGCTCGAGCGGGCAGGGCAGTTCGACGAGGCGGCCGACGTGTTCCGCGGGCTCGCCGTACGCGAAGAGCCGTCCGTCGCAGCGACCAGCGCTGCTCTCGGTCTCGCCGATCTCGC
Source organism: Haliangiales bacterium (assembly GCA_038206055.1). Lineage (GTDB taxonomy): Bacteria > Myxococcota_A > Polyangia > Haliangiales > Haliangiaceae > JABFXX01. The sequence goes on along the minus strand of JBBRBG010000047.1, from coordinate 15,526 downwards.
GGCGGGCCGCGCTGATACCGTGATGCGCCTCGAGGCGACATCCGCGCTCGCCTCCCGCACCACCGATCCGCGCCTCGGCGCCGCGCTCGCCGAGGACAGCGGCTGGATGTACGCCCTCGTTCTCGAGGACTTCGAGCATGCGGCGCAGGCGTTCAGCGCTGCGAGCACGCTCGATCCTACCCGCAAGGGCGCTTTGCTCGGCGCGGCCCTCGTCGCCGCGCGCAACTCGGATCCCACCGGGCTCTCGGCTGCTTACGACGCGCTCGCTGCCTCGGTGCAGATGCCCGAGGCAGCCGCCGCGCTGCACATGCGCGCCGCCGCGATGGCCGCGGCTGGCGGCGATCCGGAGCTCGCGAACCAGCGCGTCGCCGCGGCCCGTGCGAGCGCACCCGATGATACGAGCGCCCTCCTCGTGCTCGCCGAGGCGAACGCGATCCCGCACGTCGATACGGCGAACGACGACAAGAACGCGATCATCGATCCGCTCCTCGCCCGTGCCGAGGTGCTCGAGCTGCGCTCCGCGCTCGCCGACGATCCGGCGGCGCAGGCCGGCTGGGAGCTCGATCGCGCGGAAACCCTCGAGCTGGCCGGGCGCCTGCGCGAAGCCGGCACCGTGGTCGCCTCGGTGCTGAAGAGCCACCCCGAGGATCTTCGCGCGCTCGAGGCGATGCGCCGCATGGCGAAGCGCGCGGGAGACGAGCTGTCGTGGGCGCAGGCGAGCTACCAGCTTGCACGCGAAATCGGTGATGTCACCGCGCGGGTGCAGCTGCTGCGCGATGCGGTCAGCGTGTTCGACAAGACCAAGCTCCCGAACGGACCGGAGCTCGCCCTCGCCGCGTACCGCCGCATCCTCCAGGTCGATCCCGGTGCGCCGGAGCTCGAACGCCTCCTCGACCTGCTGCGGGAGCGCGCCGACGTGAAGGGTCTGATCATGGCGCTCACCGCGCGGCTGACCCACCTCGAAACACAGGAATCGGGAAACCCGCTCGACATGGTGCCGCACCTCCTCGAGCGCGCCACCGTGATGCACGGCCTCGGCGACAAGGATGCGGCGATGGCCGACCTCGATGCCCTGCTCGATCGCTCCGCGAGTCACATCGAAGCGCTGCGGTTCCGCGCCGACCTCGCGTTCAACGCCGGCGATGCCCCGGCAGCGGTCGCGCTGTGGCGGCGTTGCCTGCAGGCCGAGACTCGTCCGCATCGTCGCGCCGAGGTCGAGCTCCAGCTCGCCAAGGTACTCGCCGAGAACGTCAATGACATCGCCGGCGCGATCGAGAACCTCCAGCGCGTCGTCGATGCGAACCCCGAGGACACGGAGCTGCGCGAGCGGTTGCTTGGCCTGTGCATGCGGGTGAACGACTTCGAGCGCGCGACCCGCACGCTCAAGCAGCTTGCACGACTGCGCCTGATGCCGCAGGAGAAGGCGCGCGAGGAGCTGCGCCTCGGCCAGATGCTTCGCGACAAGATGAACGATCGCACGGCGGCGCGGCTCGCACTTGACCGCGCGCGCACGCTCGATCCCCTGAACCTCGATGTGGTGCGCGAGCTGTCCGATCTGCTCGAACCGACGGCGCGCGCGCAGGTGCTCAGCGCCACGGCGATGAGCTTCCGCGCGTCGATCGTGCAGAACCCGAAGAGCGCGGTGCTGTACGAGCGGCTCGCGCAGGTCACGGCATGGCAGAGCGATGTCGATGCGCGCTGGCTCGCGCTCGTCGGCGTGGAGGCGCTCGGCACGCCGTCGGTCGATCAGCGTCAGGTGCTCGCGCAGGGTCGTCAGAAGCTCGGCGCGCCCACGCGCATCAAGCTCGACGATGGCATGCGCAAGCTGCTCCGCGGCGGCACGTTCGGTCCGCTCGCGGACTTCTGGCGCGCGATCGCCCCGGCCGTGCAGGTCGCAACCGGCGTCGATCCCGGAAAGCTCGGCTTCGTACGCGGCGACAAGATCGCGATCAAGAAGCTCGGCGACAAGTACGAGGCACTCGCGAGCGCGCTCGCGTGCTTCGGCCTCGAGGATGTGGAGCTCTACGTCAGCGCGTCGCGCGTCGGCATGGCGCGCGCGATCGCGGCCGAGACGCCGATCCTGTGCATCGGCGCGGATGTCGCGACAGCGGCGATGCCGCAGCATCGGTTCCAGCTCGGCCGCGCGGTCGCCACGCTCGCCGAGGGCCTGGCCACGCTGCCGGAGCTGCGCGATGGCGAGCTCGGCTGGACCCTGGTCGCGGCCCTGCGCGGGCTCGACCTTCCGGTGCCAGCCGGTCTCAAAGATCACATCGGGGAGGAAGCGACCATCGCCGAGCGCGCGAAGATCCTGAAGAAGGAGCTCGGCAGGAAGCAGAAGGCCGCGGTCGGAGATCTGGTGAAGACAAAGAGCAACGAGCTCGTCGACGTCGTCCAGTTCCGCAAGCAGATGAACGCCATCGGTCATCGCGCGGGCCTGTTGTGGGCGGGCGATCTCGCCGTCGCGCACGCGCAGCTCGATGTCGGCAAGGGCGGCAAGGCGCTCGTCGACAGTCCGGCGGCACTCGAGCTGACTGCGTGGTCGATCGGCGAGGACCACCTCAAGCTGCGCGATCGCCTCGGCGTTGCGCTCAAGGGGACACGGTAATGGCAGGCCCCAACAAGCCCCCGCCGAAGGGCGGCGGAAAGCCGTTCCTCGGCGACGACGATCTGCTCTCCGAGCTCGACGCGTGGGACCAGACGTTCGACGCGCTCCACGCCGAAGACACCAGCGCCGCGATCCCGGCCGCCGCGGTGATGGCATGGCCGGCACCGACGCCGCAGCCACCCGGGCCGCAGGATCGCGCCGCCGCGGAGTTCGGCGAGCGGAGCCGCACTCTCGATCAGCCCGCGTTCGGGCGCGATCCGGAGCTCGAGGAGCAGATGACCCTCGACGCTGCGATCGAGGACAACAGCGATGCCACGATCGACGTCGAGATCGGGATGCCGTACGCGACCGCGCCGCGCAACCAGTCGCACGCGGACACCTTCGATGCGGATCCGGCCGAGACCGACTTCTCCGGCGTTGGTGCCGAAGGCAAGCCGGCCGCGCTGGGCGAGATGCTCGGGCGCCGGCATCAGACGCTCCCGCCGATCGGCGACGACGACATGGTCGACGATAGCGCGACGCGCATCGACCTGAAGAGCGGTCCGATCCGCGTGCCACCCGATGACGACGACGACGGCGTGTTCACCTCGGCATCGCGCCCGAACGCACCCGCGGCGCCCGACGACAACTCGAACGACGACGATCTCGCGCCGCCGCCGGTGCCCGAGCCGCAGAAGCGCACGCCGGCGATCGTTCGCCGCACGCCACTCCAGGTGCCGAACGTTCCCTCGCGCCAGGACCGGATGACGCCATCGCAGGGCCTCGACAACTCCGACTTCTCCGAGCAGACCCGGATCCAGGATCTCGGCGAGATCCAGGCGCAGGCCGCGGCGTCGCGTCCTGCCTCGAAGACCGCACCGCCTCCGATCGAGGAGGACGAGTACGAGGTCGAGATCGATGCCGCCGCCTCCGCTGCGCCCGACGTGATCGCCGAGACCATGGGCAGCCGGCGCACCGCGCACGTGGTGCGCCGTGGCGATGCGCCGACCCGTCCACCGCCAATCTCGCAGATCGTCGCGGAGGCCGACGAGGACGGCGACGAGATCCGTATGGAGATGGACGTCGACGAGCCAGCTCCCCTCGGCGAAGCACCCATCCCCGAGGAAGACGATTTCTCCGACGTGGCCGCCGCCGTCGGTGCGAGCGATGATCCAATCCCCGGCTCGGGTTCCGGGCTGCTTCCGCGCCGGCCGTCGACGCCGCGCGTTGGTGCGAGCAGCGGATCCCAGCCATCGATCCGGCAGACGACGCGTGGCACCACCGCGCCACCGCCGTCCGATCTCGACGACGCACTGTCGGGGCTCGACGAGCCGGTCGAACAGGTCGAGAGCGAGCGCCCGCCCGCGCTCGTGGATCTCTACCCGCGGGTCAAGACGCCGACCTCTGTCCCGCCGCTCGCCACTCGCACGCTGATGGACATGGGCGGTGCGCCGCCTCCGCCCTCGACGCCGGACCGCGCGCCGGCGCGCCTGCAGACCACGATCCCGCTCGAGACCGCGGAGCCAGAGGTCGAGCCGCAGCTCGATCTCGAGAGCGCCGTCCGTGCGTGGCCCGAGCAAACGGATCCGCTCGGAAGCACCGCGCTCGACGAGGCCGCGGCGCAATCGCTGCTGATCTTCGAGCGCGAGCTCGCGACCGTCGACGACAACACGGCCTCCGCGGCATTGCGCCTCGAAGCGGGTCGGTTGAGCGAGCGGCTCGCCGATCCCGATCGCGCGCGCTCTCACTACGACGCCGCGTTGCTCGCCGATCCGCGCGCCACGGCAGCGCTGCGCGGCCTGCGCCGGCTCGCGCGTGCCTCCGGAGATCTCGGGGAAGCCGTGCGCCACCTCGACGCGGAGATCGCAGTCGCCGGTGCGCTCGAGCGCCGTCCGCTCGGTCACTACCGGATCGATCTCCTGATGGCGAGCAACGATCAGGATCTCGCGCGCGTCGCCGTGGGCGAGGTGCTCGACAGCGCTCCGTCCGACGTGCGCGCCTTGCTCGCGCACCTCGAGCTCGCGGTCCTCGACGGGCGCGCCGACGAGTTTGGCGCCGCACTCGAGCAGCTCGCTCACGCGATCACCGATCCGGAGCTGCGCGCCGCCGTGCAGTCCGCACGCGGGGCGCTCGCGGCTCACCACAACGACACCGCCGGCGCAGCGGGCTGGTTCACCGCGGCTGCCGAGTCCGATCCCACCGCGCTCGCCGCTCGCATCGGTGCGATCCGTCACGCCGCCGCGCAGGTCGACGGCCCGGCCGCGGCGAAGGCGCTCCTCGATCTCGCGCGCCAGGTCGCAGAGACCGATCCGCTGACCGCCGCCGCCGCCGCCGTGCGCGCGCAGCAGTGGGCGCAGGGCGAGCTCGGTGCGCAGGGCGCTGCGATCGCGATGGTCGCCGCTCCCGAGGATTCGCTCGTCGCGCGGCTCTCCGCCGAGACGTCGGCGTCGGGTGATCCCGAGGTCGCTGCGACGGCCTTCGCGCACTGGGCAAATACCGGCGCGTCGGCGACGGAGCGCGCCTATGCGGCGGCGCGCGCCGCCGAGCTCGATCCGGGGCGTGGTGGTGACCTGTGGGGCGCTGCGTTGCAGCTCGATCCCGGTGACGACTACGGCGCTGCGCAACTCCGCACCGCGTACGTCGCCGCCGACGCCACGCAGTCCGCGATCGAAGTCGATCTCGCGGTCGCCACGGATCTCGACCGCGAGCGTGCACGGCTGCGTGCCGCGTACGGGCTGATCGGGCAGGGCAAGCTCGAGGATGCGATCGATGTGCTCCGCGCGGGACGCATCGGGCGTCCCGGATCCCTCGCGATCGCCGAGGCGCTCGGCGAAGCCCTCGCCGCCGCCGGACGCTGGAGCGATCGCGCGAAGCTATTCGCAGAGCTCGCCGCCGAACCGGGCGATCAGCTCGACAAGGAAGTCGCCCAGCTGCGCAGCGCACTCGCGTGGGAAGAAGCCGTCGGCGCCGCCGCGCAGACCACTCCTGACGAGACCTCCGAGGAGCTCCTGCGTGCGACCGCCGCTGCACTCGAAGCGTGGGAACGCGTGCTCGAGCAGCCCGCGCCGGCACCGGCCGCACACGCGTCGGCGATCGTCCTCGCGTCACGACTCGGTGACCGCGAGGTGCTCGCCGAGGTGCTGCTGCGCGCGCAGAAGGCGGAGCGTTCACCGCAGGCCGCGACCAGCCTCGGGCTCCGTCGCGCGCGCCTGTTCGCGAACGATGACGCGGGCCGCGCCGAGACGATCCTCCGCGAGCTCTCGCCGGGCGTCGATGATCCGCGGCGCACCGTGGCACTCCTGATCGGCGCTGCGCGCCAGAAGGAGCTCGCCGACGCGGCCGCTGCCATCGAGGAGCGTGCGACGCTGATCGACGGCAAGGGAACGTCGGCGGAGGTCGCGACGCTACGCCTTCGCGCGGCCCAGCTCTCGCTCGATGCCGGCGACGCCTCGCGCGCCACGCAGCTCCTCCAGCGCGTGGAGCAGGCGCTGCCGCACCTCGGCGTGGTTCCGGACCTGCTCGCGGCCGCGCGTCGTCGTGCCGGCGATCGCCCGACTTCGGCGCCCGCGCGCCGCAGTGATCCAACGCCAGGCGTGGCATCGGCGGATGCGTTCGCACGGATCATTCGCGACGCCGATCTCGCGGCCGCCCACGGGGACGCGCAGGGTGCGCTCGGGTTGTACCAGCGCGCGCTGGAGATGCGCCCGGGCGATCCGCTCGCCGCCGTTCCGCTCGTCCGCGTGGCCACGCAGCTCCGCGATGCCGCTCCGATCTCCGGCCTCGCGCTCGCGCAGCTCCGCGCCGCCGAGGAGTCCGGCGATGGCGTTGCGAAGGCCACGGCCTACGAGCTGCTCGCATACATCGACGGCGAGCTCCGCATGGATACCGAGTCCGCGCAGGTCGCCCTCGAGAGCGCCTCGGAAGCCGACCCGTCGCGCATCGACCTGATGCACCGCCTCGAGCGCCAGTACGCCGTCGCCGACCAGCTCCCCGAGCTGTTCCGGCTGCGCAAGTCGGAGCTCGAGAGCGTGCCCACGGAGTACGTGCAGGATCGCTCCGCGCTGCTGATCGATCTCGCCGGGCTCGCGAATCGCGATCGCCGGCCCGAGGCCGAGCTCGCGGATCTCTACCGCGCGGTGCTCGCGATCAAACCCACGGCGCGCCTCGCGCTGATGCACCTCGAGGCGATCGTGCGCCGTGCCGGATTCTCCGACGAGCTCGCGCAGCTCGAGGAGCAGATCGCGGTCTACTTCGAGGGCGATCCGAAGAGCCAGGCCGCGTTCTGGACGCGCGCCGGCGAGACGCTCGCCGAGATCGGCCGGATCGACGAGGCCGTGCTGCGGTTCGGCAGGGCCGAGGCCGGGTTGCCAGGGCACGTGCCCGCGCTCGAGGGCTGGCGTCAGGCCGCACTCAAGGGGCAGCTGTGGATCGACGTCGCCGAGGCCGCAGGCCGTCAGGCGGCGGGCGCGCCCGACGACAAGCAGAAGGCCGCGCTCTACCACTTCGCCGGCGTCGCGATGATGGACAAGGCACTGGTCGGCGAGCAGGCGATGGCGTCGTTCAAGAAGGCGCTCGAAGCGGAGCCGAAACATCGCGATTCGTTCCAGCGCCTCCGCATCCTCCTGGAGGAAGATGCGAACCACGACGATCTCGCCACGCTGCTCGCACAGCGGCTCGAGGTGGAGGAGGCCGGGCCCGCGCGGATCGAGCTGCATCGCGCGCTCGCCGAGCTGCACCGCAACTTCCTCTCGGATCGCGAGACCGCGAAGTCCCACTATCGCTTCATCCTCGAGACCGAGGAGAACGATCTGCGCGCGCACGCGGCGATCGCCGACATCGCGTGGGAGCAGGGCAACTGGCAGGAAGCCGCCGATGCCCTGATGTCGCGCGCACGGCTCGAGCGCGAGCCCGAGATCCTGAAGACGCTGTGCTTCCGGCTCGGGTTGATCTACGCCGATCGCCTCGTCGACGTGCCGATGGCGCTCAAGGCGTTCCAGCGCGCGCTGACCTACCAGCCCGATGACGAGAACACGCTCGTGAGGCTCGCGGATCTCGCGACCCAGGCAGGGGAGTGGAAGCTCGCGCTCGGTGCGTGCGAGCGGCTCGTCAAGAACGAGACCGATCCGGATCGTCGCGCCTCGCACCTCCACCGCGTCGCGCGGATCTTCAAGGAGGGCTTCGGGGACAACAAGCGCGCCGAGCGCGCCTTGAACCTCGCGCTCGACGGCGCGCCGACCAACGACGACGCGCTCAGCCAGCTCGTCCAGTTCTACAAGGACGCCGGCGACATGACCTCGGTGCGCGTGCACCTGAACCGGGTCGCCGGCTCGATGCGCGCGCGCGTCGCACACGATCCGCAGGACGGCGTCGCGTACCGCGTGATCGCGCGTGCGATGACGGCGCGCGCGAATGCCGGCGTCGACGGCAGCCGGCCGATCGCCCGCGCGGCGGCAGAGCTGGCGGAGCTGCTCGGCGCGAGCGGCGAGCCGGAGCAGAAGCTGCTGCAGACCTCACCGCAACCCGACCTCGCGCCGCTCCTGCGCCCCGAGGCCGACGAGGTGCTGTTCCCGCGCAGCGTGCAGATCGAGCTCCGCCAGATCTTCCAGCTCCTCGGTGATCGGATCCAGAAGCACGTCGGCGTCGACCTGCGGCCGTACGGGGCCACGCGCGGCGATCGCTTGCGCGCGAAGGACAACGCGACGGCGGCGGTCGCGCAGACCGTGGCCACCGGGCTCGGGTTCGGCGAGGTCGACGTCTACATCTCGAGTCGGCAGCCGTGGGCGATGGTCTGCGAGCCAACCAGCCCGGTCTCGCTCGTGATCGGCGCCTCGATCGCCGCCGCCGGTGGCAACGCGATCCGCTTCGCTTCCGGTGCCGCGCTCAAGCTCGCCCAGGCGTCGCTCGCGATCCCGGCGCGCCTCCCGGCCGATGATCTCGGGACCCTCGTCGTCGGCCTCCTGCGACTGTTCCAGCCCGAGTTCCCCGCGTCAGTCGCGCTCGACGCCGACGCCATCGCCTCCCAGACCCAGAAGCTCAAGCGGCTGATCCCGACCGGCCTCCTCAACGAGCTGAGGCCGTTCGCCCAGGCCGTGGACGCCCAGCGCTTCGACCACCGCCAGCTCGCCCGGGATCTCAAGGTCGCCGGCCTGCGGGCAGGCCTGGTGGCATCCGGCTCGATCCTGGCGGGCCTCCGGGTACTGGCGGCCCAGGCCGAGGGTGAACTCCCGGGCTTCCTGGCAGATCCTGTCGCCCAGGGGCTGATCTCCTTCGCCCTCGGCGAAGACCATGCGGTTGTCGCACGTTAGACACTGACTGCAACGCAGCGCGCCGCGGCCCGCTCCTTGCTCCTGTTGCTGACATCCGACAGCCATCGGATTTAGCTCGGAGGAACGTCATGCGGTTACAGCCACTCACCAGCAGCCGAGGTCTTTGGACCATGACAGCCCTGACTTGCCTGGCTACGACAGTAGCCTGCGGCAGCGGGAGCGCCCCCGAGCTTACGGGCCTGACGGACCAGAAGGCCCAGGTCGGAACCGAGCTCAAGGTCGACCTCAACGGGACCGACCCGGACGGCGACCAGCTGTCCTACAAGTTCAAGGCCCCGGACCTGGTCGAGATCTCGGCGCACGCCCAGGTCACCGTGTCCCCGAGCGGCTCCGGCGTGTTCCGCTGGACCCCGCTCGCCAACGACGTGGGCGAGCACGCATTCGACTTCACCGTCTCCGACGGAGACCACGACACCACGGTGACGGTCAACATCGACGTCAAGTCGGCGATCGGTTCCGCGACGGCCCCGATCTTCCGGCAGCCGCTCGGTACCGGCACGACGATCGACCTGACCAAGAAGAAGTGCGTGGATCTCGACATCGTGGTCGAGGACCAGGACACCGCCGAGGTCACCCTCGCGATGGAGGAGCCGAAGATCGCCGGCGCCAAGCTCGACCAGCAGGATGGGACCACCGCGAAGTTCAGCTGGTGCCCGACCAAGGAGCAGGAGGCCGAGCAGCGCTACACGCTCGTGATGTCCGCCGACGACGGCGAGAACCCGAAGACGCTGAAGAACTACCTGATCGTCCTGCGCGGCGGCTCGAGCACGAACTGCCCGGGCAGCGCGCCGGTCATCCAGCACACCCCGCAGAACGTGAGCACGATCGTGAACCTCACGGTCGACGCCACCGTCACCGATGACAAGGGCCTCAAGGAGTCCCCGCTGTTCTACTACGCGCTGACCAACCCCGGCGCGATGCCGAACCTCGGCCCCGGCGGCATGACGCAACTCTCGACGCTCAAGATCACCGGTACCGCCACCAACGGCGTGTACGCGGCCGACGTTCCGAACCCGGTGGCGAGCATGCCGGCCGGCACCGTGAAGACGCTCTGGTACGTGTTTGTCGCGGACGACGATGATGACGTGCTCGGCAACTGCGATCACTCGACGCAGTCGCAGGTCTACTCGATGACGGTGACCTCCACCGGCTCCGCGAACCTCGGCATCTGCGCGACCTGCACCGCGGACTCGCAGTGCGGCACCGGCGACCTCTGCACCTACGTCGGTTCGATGGGCGCGAGCTACTGCCTCCAGGCGTGCGGCTCGGGCTGCCCGGCGAACTACGCCTGCTCGGCGAGCGATGTCTACTCGGTCGATGGTGCGCACGCGCGCCAGTGTGTTCCGAACAACGGCTCGTGCACGGCGCCGACGGCGGCATGCGTCGACGACATGAACGAGGACGACGACAGCCAGACCCAGGCCGTCGCGAACGCGTTGGTCGACGGCCCGATGACCGCGGGGACGATCGATGGCGTGTCCTGCCCGAAGCCGGTGCAGCCCTCGTATGGCTCGAAGGCCGATGACGACTGGCGCCAGCTCAAGATCACCCAGGATACCAAGGTGGACATGTGGCTCTACGGCAACGGCGAGAGCGATCTCGACCTCCAGATCTACAACAGCAGTGGTGGTCTGGTCTCGAAGTCGACCACGCTCACGGCCGACGAGAACATCGTGAAGTGCCTCAAGCCGGCGACCTACTACGTCAAGGTCAACGGCTTCACGAACGCCCGCAGCGAGTACCTGCTCGACTACATCGCGACCCCGCAGACCTGCGACACGACGTGCGTGGATGACGCCCGCGAGGACGACAACACGTACAGCCAGGCGCGCATCGCGACCCTGCCGTACGCCTCGACCGCGAACGAGATCTGTCCGAACAACGACGACTGGTACAAGGTTCACGTCAACGCGGGCAAGACCCTGACGATCGACCTGACGTTCGCGCAATCGAACTCGACGCAGGACCTCGACGTTCACCTCTACACCGCCGGTGGCTTCACCGACCTGTGGCCGTGCAGCTTCGCGGATCCTTCGACCTGCACCACGGCGCACGGGCAGGGTGCAGTCTCCAACGAGCACGCGACCTACCTGTCGACCGCGGCCGCCGACTACTTCGTCGTCATCCGCGGCTACAACGGGTCGACCAACTCCTACGGCATCAACCTGAGCTCGAACTGATGCGGGCGGCGGCGTTGCTCCTGGTCGTCGGCACCGCCGGCGCCTGCGGGACCGCGATCGGTCCAGACCCCGGTCTCGAGGGACTCGCGGTCAGCAAGGTCGCGCCCGAGACCGTCATCCCGGGCACGAAGCTGGTCGTCAAGGGCACCTCGTTCGTGGACAAGCAGTGGGGCTCAGCAGTGCTGCGGCTCAAAGGGCAGGCCGGCGGAGCGAGCGTGGACGTGAAGTGGCCCGCGGCGTTCGTCGACTTCTCCACGATGACCGTGGCGATCGACGGCGGCAAGCTCGACGAGATCGGCGGGGACGTCGCCTTCACGGGCATGGCGACCATCGAGATCGTGGCGACCTCCGACGATAACACCTACGCATCCGAGCCGCTGACCGCGAGCCTCTCGTTCCGCAACAAGCTCGATCCTGCGCCGACATCGCTCGATGGCACCGGCGTGATCTTCGTGAACGACCAGCTCGAAGTGCAGGGCGATGGCTTCTTGCTCGGTGGTGACGAGGGCCAGACCGTGGCGAAGCTCACCGGCTGTTTCAAGCTGAACGGTACGGGCGCGTGCACGAACGTCAGCAACATCGAAGTGCCGATGATCCCCGTGGATCCGCTATCACGTGCGAAGTCGACGTTCGCGTTCTCGCCGAAGATCGCCGGCATCAAGCCCGGCTCGTTCACCGGCAAGGTCACCGTTGTCAACAAACAGACCTCGCAGACGCCGAGCATGGCCACGCCGCTCGACATCGACTACGACCTCGTCACCGCGCAGATCTTCAGCGTGGATCCGCCGGCGGCGAGCCTCGGACAGTACGTGTTCGTGCACGGCGGCGGCTTCGTCGGCGGCGAGGCGAACGCGCTGACGGAGCTCCAGCTGAGCGGCACGTTCACCAAGACGGGCATGAATCCGGCGCCGGTCTCGATGACGCTGATCCCCGAGTTCGTCGAGGGCCGCCTCGTGCGGTACGTCGTCGATACGCAGGACGAGCTCGGGCAAGCGCTCGATCTGCGCCAGGACACCGGCCAGTTCACCGGCACGATCACGCCGGTCGTCACGTACGGATCGGACCGCGTCGCCGGCGTCGCGAAGAGCGCCTCGTTCGCGATCGCGCCGGTGCGGCAGGTCGTCTACCTCGATTTCCTCCCGGGCTACATCGAGACCCTGCGCGACTTCGGCCTCCGCGCCGTCCACGCGAAGGTCGTCGAGAGAATCCTCGCCGTGTGCAAGGAGGCCTACCGCGGCGTCAACATCGAGTTCCGCACCGAGCCCGTGACGGACTTCGCCTACTACGAGCACGTCGAGCTGGTCGGGGTCGATCCGAACGACATGGGTCTGTTCGGCTACGACAACTCGGCCGGCAAGGACAACGGCAACCTCCGCCTGTTCGATCGCCTCGGCGGCGTCAACGCGCTGACCCAGCAGGATGGCTACGCGGGCTTTGGCGGCGTGTTCCTCCGTTCGCTGCTCGGCTTCTCCAAGCACCCCGGCAATCTCGCGAAGGGCGTCCCCGGCGCCGACCCGGTGTTCGACAAGATCTTCGATGCTTTCCGTGCCGACCAGGGCGGAGAGCCCATCACCTCCGGGGATCTGGGCGCCGATATCACCCCGCTCGCCGACGGCACGGGCTGCCCCGCGAGCGATCGCAAGGGCAAGATCAAGTGCGCGATCTTCGTGCTCGGTAACCTCGTCGGCGGCACGCTGAGCCACGAGGTCGGCCACTCGCTGGGCCTCGCGAATCCGTTCGCCGAGGGCTTTCACAACGCCGGCGATGGTCCGAACCGGTTGATGGACTCCGGCGGCGATCGCCCCTTCCTCGAGCGGGCCATTCTTCAGGGCTTCGGTCCGGGCGTGTTCTGCGACGACGAATACGCGTATCTCAGGATGATCCTCCCGACCACCGCGCCTGCGAACGACATCCAGCGCCCGGGCTGCTTCTAGCCCGGCCTTTCGGCATAGACTGGCGGCCGCATGGCGCGCAGGCCTCCACAGAAGTCGAAGTTCTCGGGCCGACCTGCGAGCAAGCCGCGCGATTCATTACCGGTCGCGCAGCTCCATCCGCGGCGCAGTGACAGCCGCCGCTGGATCTACGGCGGGCTCGACATCGCGTTCGCGCTGAGCCAGGCGATCCTGATCTGGAAGGTGATTCCGAACCGCTTGCCGTCGGCATCGTTCCACCTCTGGACCCTTCCGATCGCGACAGGCCTGCTCGGCGTGGGCACGCTCCTCGGTGGGCCCCGGGGCTGGAAGCTCGCGATGATCGGCGGCTCGGCAGCGCTGCTCTCGACGATCCTGCTCGTGGCGCGGATCATCGTGTCGGCGGCGTTCCTCTCCGGCGTCTACGGCGCGTTCGGCAAGGCCGCGGCCATGACCGCCATGATCTCGGTGGCGCTGCTGGTCGAACTGGTGGCGCTGTTGCCGATCGTCCAGGTGAAGTTCCTGATGACCCGGGCGGGTCGACGGGCGTACGGCGTCGGGCCGTCATGACGGGGAGGCGCCGCCTCGTCGCGCTCGTTCTCGTGTGGACCCTGCCGAGCCTGCTGTTCCTCAGCACGGCCGCGTTCGTCTACAGCAAGTACCGGATCCCACAGCCGACGCGCCTCGACGACGCGGAGCGCACCGCCGTGATCGCGACGCTCCGCGCGGGGCTCACCGCCGCGGCGCCCATTCCGTGCAAGGTCGATGCGACCACCGAGGAGACGCTCGCGGTGACCGTGTGGTTGCGCGGTCGCTCGCTCGTGCGGATCGATGGCGCCGGAGCCACCGTCGGTACCGCGGCGGAGGATGCTGCACGGAAGCTCTCCGAGAACCCCACCGTGAAGGGGCTGAGCGCGGCGGACCGCGACGAACTGCGGATGCAGGTCGACGTGATCACCGGCTCGGCGCCCCTCGGGGGCATCGATGTCTACGCGGTCCCGGGGATCGCCGAGATGCTCGCGATCAATCCGGGTGTCGAGGGTATCGGGACGGAGCTCGGCGACAAGCGGGTGGTCCTGCTGCCGAACGAGCTGGTGGCTGCGAAGGTCCTCGCGGCAAAGCGGCCGTCGGACGCGCTGCCTGACTTCGCGATGGGCATCGACCTCGCGAAGATCGGCAGCCTCCTCGCCTCGCGCGCGGGGCTGACTGCCGCGGTCGCGCCCGAGTCGCTGTTCCGGTTCCGCACCGACACGTTCGTCGAACGCCCGCTCGCGATGCGCCCGGGTATACCGATCCAGCTCTACCGCGGAAACCCGGCCCCGCCGGAGCTCTCGGCGAAGGTGCTGCGCGAGGCGGCGCTCGCGGGCGGGCGGTTCCTGGTCGGGCATCTCGCGCCGAACGGGCGGTACATCTACGAGCACGAGCTGTCGACGGGGCAGCAGACCGATCCGCTCCACTCGAGCAACTACTCGATGCCCCGCCACGCGGGCACCACGTACTTTCTCGCCGAGCTGTACCGGATCACGAAGGAGGAGTGGCTGCGCGAGCCGATCGAGCGCGCGTTCCATCACCTCGCGGAGCTGCTCGCGACGGGCAAGTGCGGCAGCACGCTGCCGAACGGCACGGAGATCGATTGCGTGCTCGATCGAAACGAGCAGATCGCGCAGCTCGGCTCGACGGCGCTCGCGGTCGTCGCGCTCGCGGAGTACCAGCGCGCCACCGGTGACAAGACGTACCTGCCGCTCGCGACGAAGTTCTCCTCGTTCCTGCTGTTCATGCAGCGCCCCGATGGCTCGTTCCGCCACCTCTACGATCCGAAGACGCAGCAGCCCGATGACAAGGCGGAGCTCCTCTACTACTCGGGCGAGGCGTCGCTGGCGCTCGCGCGCATGTATGTGGTGACGAACGATCAGCGGTACGCCATCGCTGCGGAGAAGGGGCTCGACTGGCTCGTCCACTGGTACGACTTCTTCATGGGCGGGTTCTTCTACGGCGAGGAGCACTGGACGTGCATCGCCGCGGAGGCCGTGTGGCCCGCCGCGAAGAACCCGGAGTACAAGGACTTCTGCCACGGCTACGGGCGGTTCCTCCGCAGCCAGCAGCCGGTGCCCGGCGAGCACCCGGATCAGGACGATTTCGCGGGCGCATACAACGTCACCTCGTTCGTACCTCCCTACAACACGCCTGCCGGCTCGCGAACCGAGGCGATGATCTCCTCGTACCTCCTGGGGAAGCACCATGGGACGCCGGATCCAGACGTCCGCGCGCAGATCCGGGCCGCGCTCCAGTACGCGCTCGGGCAGCAGATCCGGCCCGAGAGCGACTTCAACGTCGTCGGTGCGGGCCTCGGTGGAATGCCGGGAAGCCCGATCGATCGAAACGTCAGGATCGACTTCGTCCAGCACGTCTGTTCGGCCATGATCCGCGCCTCCGAGTGGATCGACGAGCCTTAGTGATTCCGGCGGCTTCCCTGGTATAATACCGGCCCGGTGGCAGACGAGAAGCGGACCAAGATGGGGCAGACCG
>JBBRBG010000046.1:0-50595 GCA_038206055.1 Haliangiales bacterium | reverse complement strand
CGCGATCGATCGCCTGCGCCGCGGCAAGCGGATCGAGCGCAAGCACGAGGAGATCGGCCACACGCTCGAGGACTCGGTCACCGTGGGGGACATCGAGGCCAAGCTCGACGACCACGTCGGCGACGATCTCCTGCGCCTCGTCTTCACGTCATGCCACCCCGTGCTCTCCACCGAGGCGCGCGTCGCGCTCACACTGCGCGTGCTCGGCGGCCTCACGACGGACGAGATCGCGCGCGCGTTCCTCGTGCCGGAGGCGACGATCGCGCAGCGGATCGTTCGCGCCAAGCGCACGCTTGCCGAGGCCAAGGTCCCGTTCGACGTGCCGCGCGGCGAGGAGCTCGCGGCGCGGACGGCATCCGTACTCGAGGTGCTCTACCTGGTCTTCAACGAGGGCTACTCCGCGACCGCGGGAGATGACTGGATGCGCCCCGCGCTGTGCGAGGACGCGCTGCGCCTCGGTCGCATCCTCGCTGGTCTCGCCCCGAACGAGCCGGAGGTGCATGGCCTGGTCGCGCTGATGGAGATCCAGGCGTCGCGGATCGGTGCGCGCACCGGTCCGAACGGCGAGCCAATCCTGCTGCTCGATCAGAATCGCGGACGCTGGGATTTCCTGTTGATTCGTCGCGGGCTCGCGGCGCTCCAGCGCGCCGAGGAGCTGACGCCGCTCGCGCATGCTGGGCCGTATGTCCTCCAGGCGGCGATCGCGGGATGCCACGGCCGCGCGCGCGTTGCGGCCGAGACCGACTGGCCGCGGATCGCGGCGCTCTACGGCGTGCTCGTGACGCGGGTGCCATCGCCGGTGATCGAGCTCAACCGTGCGGTCGCCGTGGGCATGGCGTTCGGACCGGCCGCTGGGCTGGCGATCGTCGACGATCTTGTCGCCGACGGCGCGCTCCCCGACTACCACCTGCTACCGGCGGTCCGCGCCGATCTACTGGTGAAGCTCGGTCGCGCACCGGAAGCTCGTCGCGAGCTGGAGCGCGCTGCGACGTTGACGCGTAACGAGCGCGAGCGCGCGCTGCTGCTTGCGCGAGCGGCGGCGTGTATGGTGGGGCCATGACCAGGCGTTCGATGCTGTTGATCACGTGCGTGGCGGTGCTCGCGGGCTGCGGCGGAACGAAGACGGACGAACCGGCCGGGGGTTCGGCAAACGCGCCCCCGGTGGTCGCGAAGGAAGCGGCGAGCGATCTCGCACGGAAGCCGCGCAAGACCGTCGCGAGCCATGCAGGTGGTGTGGACTTTTCGATCGATCTACCGGAGGAGGCGTCGCTGCCCCGGGTCGGCACCGATCGCGTCTCGTATGACTTCAAGGGCACGGCGCTGGAGCTGACGATCACCGCGTTCGGCGTACCGATCGGCGCCGGCGAGCTGACCTCGAAGCGACAGCTGTCCCAGGAGGGGCGCACGCAGAACACGGAGGAGCTGCTGCGCGCCGACGAGACGTCGGGCGGGTACATCGTCACGAAGGCGCGCAAGGACAAGACGTGGTTCTCGTTCGAGCACTGCCGCAATATCCCGTACGGCAATCTGTGCTGCTCCGCAACTCTGACGACGAAGCAGCCGATCACCGATATGGCCGTGGTGATCGGGTGGCTCACGGATGTGTGCCAGCACATGACGGTCAACGGCGAGCCACACCCCGCGCCCGTGACAGTGGATCCCACGAAGACCAAAAGGTGATACTCGCGACATGGTCGCGCCCACCATCGTCCTGTTTGACCTCGGTGGGGTTGTGCTCACGAACGGGTGGGATCACGTGTCGCGCGGCCGGGCCGCGGAACTGTTCGAGCTCGACGACGGATTCGAGGCGAGGCACGCCGCGCTGGCGGTCGACCTCGATACCGCGCGGGTCACGCTCGACGAGTATCTGGATCGCGTGGTGTTCGATCGCCCTCGCACGTTCACGCGCGACGCGTTCATCGCGTTCATGCGCGCCGAGTCGCAGCCGTTCCCGGAGACGCTCGCGCTGCTGGACGAGGTGGTGGCCACAGGGAGTTACCCCGTATTTGCGCTCAACAACGAATCGCGCGAGCTCAACGCGTACCGGATCGCGACGTTCGACCTCGCCCGCCGGTTCACCGGCTTTCTGTCCTCGTGTTACCTCGGCCTCGCCAAACCCGAGCGGCCGATCTACGAGCGCGCCCTCGAGATCCTGCAGCGACCCGCAAGCGCGTGCGTGTTCGTCGACGATCGTGCGGGGAACGTCGCGGCAGCGCGCGAGCTCGGCATCATCGGGATCCAGCACACGAGCGCCGCGACCACGCGCGATGCGCTACGTGCGGCCGGCGTGAAGATCTAGCTCGAGTCCCTCGCGCGCGACGATCGGCTCGAGCGAGGGCGCATGCTCGTGAGCCCAGCGCACCGTATCGGCGGCGATGATGTCGAGCATGTCGTCGGTGCGATCGGGATCGTGGTGGTGCAGTGCCACGCGAGCGGCACCGGCATCGGCGGCGAGCGCCAGCACCTCGTCGACTTGCGAGTGGCCCCAGCCGTGCTTCGCGGGCATGTCCTGCGGCAGGTACTGCGCGTCGTGGATGAGGAGGCTGGTGCCGGCGGAGAACCGTGCCAGATCGCCGGGCGTGGCGACCACGGCGCCCGGTGGATGCAGCTCGTTGTCGGTCAGGTAACACAGCGACGTGCCGTCCTCGTCGTCGATGCGGAAGCCGTTGGCACCGCCCGGGTGGTTGAGCTCGATCGTGGTGATCCGCGCCGTGCCGACGCGGTGTTCGCACAGATCCTCGACGCGCTCGATCTTCGACGGCAGATCCGCGTACTTCACGGGGAAGTGCTCGCCGTCGAACATGATCGGACGGCGGAGACCCTCGCGGCCCTTCACCGTCATCGGGTGGAGCACGATGTGCGAGTCCTTCGAGTACATGGGGCCGAAGAACGGAACGCCCATGATGTGGTCCCAGTGAGGATGGGTGATGAACATGTGGATCTTGCCGCGGTAACGCTCGGCCTGGATCACCTTCCCCGCCTCGCGCAGGCCGGTCCCGCCATCGAGCAGGATTCTGGTGTCATCGGCGAGGCGAACCTCGACACAGACCGTGTTCCCTCCGTAGCGCACGGTGGACGGACCGGGCGTGGGAATGGATCCACGCACTCCAAAGAACCGCACCCTCATGAAGCGACTCTACCGCGCTTCGCTCGTTCCCGTTCTCGCGCGGAATCAGCCGGGCCAGTCAATCTTGCAGTCGGGCGCGTTCACCGGCGCGCCGCGCGAGATGCGGAGCGGGATGGTGCCGGCCCAGTAGGGCAGAGCCAGGTCCTCGCCTTCGTCGGGAAGCGGCGGGCCGCGGCGGATCTTCGCAGAAGCCTCGGTGATCGGCAGCGCGAGCACGGAGGTCGCAGCGAGCTCCTTTGCGTTCGGCGGGCGACAGCCAGCGGATCGGTTCGGGGCCACGCGGTCGATCAGCGCCGCGAGCGCCGCCAGCTTCTGCACCGTGTCGTCGACCGGCGTCGCGGTGCCGAACATCACCACGGAGCGGTAGTTGACGGAGTGGTGGAACGCGGTGCGCGAGAGCACGAGCTCGTCGAGCAGCGTGACGCACACCGAGACCGCGATGCCGTCCGCGAGCGAGCGCAGCATGTGGCTGGCCGCCGAGCCGTGGATGTAGACGTGGTCCTCCACGCGCACGTGGGTGGTGGGGATCACCACGGGGCCAAGCTCGGTGACGAACGCGACGTGGCAGATCAGCGCCTCGTCGAGGATCTCGTCGATCACGGCCCGCTCGTGCGAGCCGCGCTGCGGCTTGCGGCGGACCTTGGTGCGGTCGGTGATGGGAAGCGAGGTTGTCATGGCCGGAAGGTGGCGCTGGAATGGAGTAGGAAACAGAGCCATGATTGAGAAATCATGTGGTCCATTCCGAGGCGGCGAGGCGCGGGCGCCGACGCGATGTTCGTGAAGGTGGCGAGCGAGATCGTGGATTCGATCCGGCGCGGCAAGCTGCAGCCCGGCGATCGCCTGCTCAGCACGCGATCGCTCGCCACGCAGCTCGGCGTCAATCGCAACACGGTGGTCGCGGCGTACGACGAGCTGATCGCGCAGGGCTGGATCACCACACGTGGCGCCGGTGGCACGGTCGTGTCGCGCGAGCTGCCGGAGCGCGCCGTGACGCGCGGGCAAGTGGTGCCCGGGATCGCGGCGCGCCCGGGCTTCGAGATGCGCACCGTCGCGGTGCCATTCGCGCCGTTCGGTCCGGCGAACACCGTCTATCACCTGTCGGGCGGGGTGCCGGATACGCGGCTGATGTCCACGGCGATGCTCGCGCGCGCGTACCGGCGGGTGCTGGCGTCCCGCACCGGTCGCCTCGGCCTCGACTACGGACCGCCGCACGGCGTGGAGCGTCTGCGCGTTGCGATCGCGGCGATGCTGCGCGCGAATCGCGGGATCCCGGCGACTGCCGACAATATCCTGATCGTGCGCGGGAGCCAGATGGCGCTCGACCTGACGACGCGGCTGCTCGTCCGCCCGGGCGAGACCGTGGCCGTCGAGGAGCTCGGCTATCGGCCGGCGTGGCGTGCATTCGAGGAGGCGGGTGCGAAGGTGGTGCCGATCGCCCTCGACGAGCACGGGCTCGTCGTCGACAAGCTCGCCGGCGTGCGCCCGCGCTGCGTGTACGTCACGCCGCACCATCAGTATCCGACGACCGTGCTGCTGTCGCAGGCACGGCGAAGCGCGCTTCTCGAGCGCGCACGCACCGACAAGTTCGCGGTGCTCGAGGACGACTACGACCACGAGTTCCACTTCGCCGGGCGCCCGGTCGCGCCGCTCGCCGCATCGGATCCCGGCGGCAACGTGATCTACCTCGGCACGCTGTCGAAGATCCTCGCGCCCGGATTGCGGCTCGGGTTCATCGCGGCGCCGGCGAAGCTCGTCGAGAACCTGGCGCGGCTCCGCTCGATGGTCGACCGCCACGGCGACCAGATCCTCGAGCAGGCGGTGGCCGATCTGATCGAGGACGGCGAGCTCCAGCGGCACGCGCGCAAGATGCGCCGCGCGTACGAGGCGCGGCGTGATGCGCTGGTCACCGCGCTGCGCAAGGAGCTCGGCGGAGTGCTCACCTTCGAGCTGCCCGCCGGTGGGATCACGCTGTGGGCGCGGGTCGCACGTGATGTGCCGCTCGAGTCGTGGCTCGAACGCGCGCATGCCCGCGGCGTGGCGGTGACCGCGGCGCGGCACTTCGCCGTGGATGGCAAGCCGCGTCCCTTCATCCGGCTCGCGTACGCACGCTACGACGAGCGGGAGCTCGCGGATGCCGTGCGCCGGCTGCGCGACGCCTTGCCTCGGGCAAAGACATCGACGAGGCTCGCCGCATGACCTACACGCTCTACTGGTCTCCGGGTACCGCGAGCCTGGCTGTTCACTGGTTGCTGATCGAGCTCGGCGTCCCGCACGAGCTCGCGCGCCTCGATCTCGACGGCAAGCAGCACAAGACCGACGCGTATCTCAAGCTCAACCCGAACGGCGTCGTACCGACGCTGATCGTCGACGGCGTACCGCGCTACGAGTCTGCAGCGCTCGTGATGCTGCTCGCGGAGCGCCACCCCGAGGCCGGGTTCGTGCCGGCGGTCGGTACGGCGGCGCGGGCGGACTTCTTGATGTGGACGATCCATCTCGCGAACACGCTGCAGCCCGCCTTCCGCTCCTGGTTCTATCCAGGCGAGCCCGCTGGCGAGGCCAATGCGGACGCCGCGAAGTCCGTGGCACGCACGCGCGTCGAGGCCACCTGGGATCGGGTGGCAGCGCACCTCGCGGGACGAACCTACATGACGGGCGATGCGATCAGCGCGCTCGATTTCTACGCGACGATGCTGATGCGGTGGTCGCGGAACATGCCGAGGCCGGCGACGGAGTGGCCGGCGATCGCCGCGTACGTCGCGCGGATGAAGGCGCGGGCGTCGTTCAAGATGCTCTACCAGCGGGAAGAGCTGACCGAATGGGCGTGACGCCGTGGGCGTTCTCGCAGCCGCCGGCAACGACGCGGCAGGCAGCGGTGACCCTCGTGATCTTCGGAGCGCTGACTCGCGACGAGCCGATGTCGTTGTCGAAGTTCGGCGCACCGGGAACCGCGCCGAGTGACATCCGGATGTTCGCCCGCGCCGACGATCCGGCGTGGTTCGACGGGTGGCGATCCGGTTCGCTCGGCGGGATCGCCCGCATCGATCTCGATGGGGACACGGCGGCCCTCGAGCGTGCGAACGTGCTGCACGTGATCACCGCGGAGGTCACCGGGCCGAAGGACCTCGGCTATCTCCAGAGCGCATGGGCGATCGCGCGCTACTTCGTCGCGCGCGGGGCGACAACGGTGCTCGATGCGCACGCGATGATGTTCCATGCCGGCGCCGCGCTGCGGCCGCCCGGTCCGCTCGACGTGGCCTACGAGGTGCGCGTGATCTACGAGGCCGAGTCGACGCGGCCAGATCAGGCGCACGCGATCCACACGCGCGGCCTGCGGAAGTTCGGCGCGCCGGATCTGGTGGCGCTATGCAGCGACAGCGACGTGCCGCTGATCTCGTCGGCGATCGGCGAGCTCGCGGATGCCATAGCGCGCGGCCAGGAGCTGGGGACACCTCGCCACCGGGTGGAGGTCATGCCGGGCGTGACCTGGGTCGTCGTCCCCGACGAGCATCGGCTCGCGGATCTCCTTCAGCTCAACAACACGGCGCGGGTCCTCGTGGACTCGGAAGGTCACGACCTGGTCGGCGTCGCCGAGCGATTACGTCGCATGCCGAGCTGATCGTCACTGATTCGACGATCGCGTGACGCGCGCGCGCAGCTCGTCGAGCGACATCGTGCCGGGCGCGCGCTTCTCGCGCACGGCCTCGGCGGCGAGCGCCTGCAGCGCGCTGTTCACCGGTGTCGGCACGCCGTGAATGCGGCCGAGCAGGGCGATCTCACCGTTGAGGTAGTCGGTCTCGATCTCGGTGGCGCCGCGCGCGAGGCTCTGCCACGTGGAGCCGCCGCCGCGCGTGGCCCCGGCGATCGGCTGTGATTGATATCCCTCGCGGCTCGCCTGATCCTCCGCCTGCGTGGCGCACGAGAGCCCCGCTGCGGAGAAGCATGCACGGGCCTCGGCGCGGGCCTGATCGGCAATGTCGGATGCCCTCGCCTCGGGACCGCTCAGCGCCTCGGCGCCGTTCGCCAGGTTCGAGATCAGCTTCGCGCGCTTCCACTTCATGATCTGCGGCCGCACCAGGCTCGCGAATCCACTCACGATCAGCTCGCCCGCGATCTCGTCCGCGAGGTCGCCGGTGCCATCGGGATACCGGCCGATGTCGATCAATCCAGCGACCGGGGCCGCCCAGACCTGGACCACGCCCGGCACGAGGTACGTCGCGGGCATCTTCACGCAGCCGCCGTACACCTCGTCGACGTGGCGAAGCGCGATCCGTTCCGCCTCCACGCCGTTTGTCAGGCACAGGATGGGAACGTGGCGCGGCACGTCGATCTGGCGCAGTGCGGCCGCCGCGTCCTGCGTCTTGACGGCGAGTGCGAGCACGTCTCCGGCGCGCCACGCGAACCGCTCTCGGACATCTGCGATCTCCGGGTGCACGGTGAACGCCGCATCCGGGGACTCCACGCGCAGACCGCCGGCGCGGATCGCTTCGAGCTGCGCGCCACGCGCGAGCAGCACCACGTCGCGTTTTGCGCGCGCGAGCAGGCCGCCGACCACGCCGCCGATCGCGCCGATACCGAGGATGACGAGTCGCATGAGGAAAAGTCCGATGCCGCAACCGGCTCGATCGTTACTTCTTGGGCGCGAGCGGTTGCTTCGGGTTGAGGTCGAGGTTCTGCATCGCGTCCTCGAGGCCGATCTTCTTCTCGGTGCGCTTGGTCGAGAGCTCCACGATCTCGCGGCCGAGCTTGTCACCGTCCTTCGCGAACTGCTCGAGCCGGTCCGAGAGCCGCTTGCGAAGCGCGCTCGCCGCCGGGTCCTTCTTGATCGCCTCGAGGTTCGCGCGGGTCTCGTTCGCGCGCTGGTCGAGCTCGCCACGCGTACGCGTCTTGCCCTCGATCTCCGTATCGATCCGGCCGACCTCCTGGCGCAGCTTGACGATCGGATCGAGCTTCGCGCGGATCCCCTGCTCGAGATTGCCCTGCGCGAGGATGCCCTCGAGCAGCACGAGTGCGCGCGTGTCCCAGATCGAGATGGTCGAGCGAGACGGCGTCTGCTCGACCACGTCCTGTTTCGCCTCGAGCGCTTTCGCCGGCAGCACGATCGGGATCAGATACGCATCCGGCAGATCCTCGGTGCCCTTCGGACGCGGCACGAGCTCGTAACTGCCGCCCATCTTGCCGTGGCGCACGTACAGCGTGGTGTCGTCGGGGCGCGCGAGCTGCGTCTTGACCTCCCACGTCGTGGTGCGCCGGCCGAACTGCTCGATCTCCATCACGCCGCGGACGATCTTGACGAGGCGGATCTCGTCGCCGTTGTACGCGGCGCGCGACGCGACCAGGAAGCTCGACTCGACGGCGAACGGGATGGTCACGGCGACGCCCGCGCTGACCGGCTCGCTGATGCCCTCACCGACGAAGCTGCCGCCGGAGTAGATCGAGATCGGACCCGATTCGAGCGCGAACGGCGTGGAGTTCTTGAACCGGATGACCCGGTAGGGATTCGACTCGTAGCCCTGGCCGCCGCCGCCGGGCTTGAACAGGAACGTCTCCTCGCCATCGACCTGCTGGTTGATGATCGCGACCATCGTGGAGGTGCCATCGGGGACCGTCAGCTTCTCGCCGAGGTCGTAGCGCGACAGGCCGCTGACGTTCGCCGACGTGGTGTTCGCCTGCATCGAGCGGGCGAGCTCCTCGGCGTTGACCGCGGTGGGCTCGTCGGCGTCGCCACCCCACGTGTCGGGCGACGGCGTGGTCTGCGAGGTCGGAGCGGTCTTGTCGGACACCGACTTCTTTGCCGGCCGATTCACCGGCGGCGACTTCGGGGCGCTGACCGAGCGCCCGGCACCGCCCATCGCCGAGGGCGCCTTCGCGTCGACCATCGGCGGCGGCGCGGCGACGGCGAGCTTCTCGTTCTCTCCGGCTTGCGCGTAACCGGCCTCGCCGACCGATGCCTGCGCGCGGCGCGTACTGCCGACCGCCGAGAGATCGGTGCGCGAGACATCGCGCGGGGTGTGCAGGTCGTAGCGAAACGCGATCGGCGCGCCGGAGGTCAACGAGAGCTTGACGTCGCGCCAGTCCTCGCCGGTCGTGTTGTCGACGACGGCCCACCCCTGGAGGAGTGCCTGGCCCTTCCCCTTCTCCGGCAGGACCACGCGATACGTGGGTTTCCACATCGGCGCACCGACGACGTAGCTGACGACGAGCTCGTGCGCGTGCGCGCCGGCGAGCCGGATCGTGACGTCGACCTGCTGGAACATGCCCTCACCAGCAGTGGCATCGAGGCTGCGCTGGAACTGCAGCGAGATGTCATCGTTGTGCAGCGTGATGCCGCTGACCTTCGACAGCTTGACGACCAGCATCTTGAACTGATGGATCAGCGTGACCTTGTAGTCGAGCTGGTGATCGCTGGGGTCGTCGGCCGCGCGTGGCGAGCCATCGCTCTGGATCACCTCGACGAGCAGCACGCGACCGGAGAGCGTGTCGCCGTCGCTCGTGTGCAACGTGACCTCGGTGCCGCGGAGCTTGTCGAGCACCTCGGCGAGGCTGCCGCTGCCGGGTCCGAGCGTGGCGATCGCCGCGTTCGCCCACGCACGCGGATCGAGGGGCATCGAGATCGAGACGGCACGGCCTCCGGTCTTCTCCACCACCGTGAGGCTCTTGAGGAGATCGTTGACCTGATCCTTGCGGACGCGGATCGTGAACATGTCGCCGTTGACGCTCCCACCGCGCTCGAAGTAGCCGACGCCGTTGCGGTACAGCACCACCTTCGAGAGCTGCAGCGCTCCCCCCGTCGTCGCATACGGCTTCCGCGCACCACCGCAGGCGGAGGCCGCCAGCGCGAGCGCGAGGATCGACACCAGACGCATCCCCTTGGTCATCGGCGCATCCTACGCGCACTGTGATCACGGCGCACCGTGGTGGAGACCGAGAACATCCGGCACCGCGGCAATGCGCTGCTATGCTGATCGGAACGACATGCGCGCTCTGGTCTACGATCGTACGTGCATCCGCTCCGGCGGCGGGCTGACGATCCCGTGGGCCGCAGGCTCCGGTCTGTACCGCGCCCTTGGCCGGATCGACCGTGCAAAGGGCGTGGCGAGCTGGACCGAGGCATTCGCGTGGCTGATGTCGGTCGATCAGCCGATCACCGAGATCCAGTACTGGGGCCACGGCAAGTGGGGCAGCGCGAACGTCGGCAGCGAGCGGTTCGAAGCGGCGTCGCTGCTCCGCGATCACGTGCACCGGCCGCTGATCGACGCCGTGCGTACGCGACTCGCGCCCGATGCGTTGGTGTGGTTTCGTACGTGCGAGACGCTCGGTGCGAACGCCGGAATTCACTTCGCAGAGACGCTCGCGGACTTCCTCGGCGCGCGCGTCGCCGGTCACACGCATATCATCGGCTTTCATCAGAGCGGGCTGCACGGCATCGCGCCCGGTCAGCGCGCCGACTGGGCGTCCGACGAGGGTATCTCCGAGGGCACGCCGGAGTCGCCGGTGCGCGGCCTATGGTCGCGAGCGCGGGCGCCGCACACGGTGACGTGCCTCGCGGGTCGCGTGCCCGAAGCGTGGTTCGTCTAGTGAACGGGGCGCACGCGCGCTAGCGGCTGCGTCGGACGACGGCATCGCGCCACGCGATCGGTCGCACGGGCGAGTGGGAACACGATCTCGAGGCGCGTGGCGCCCTGCGGATAGCTGGCGACGCGCAGCGTGGCGTCGTGTCGACCGACCACGCCGAGCACGACGCGCAGCGAGTCGCCGCGGTCGAGGCGAGGAGAGGTGGCGCGCTCGGGTGACGTCGGCGCGGTGTTCAGCACCTCGAGCCGCACGCCCTGGCCGTCCGCGGTGTGATCGACGACGAGCGCGACACCGCCGGCGCCGGCGGCCGAGGCCAGCCACAGCTCGAGGAGCGCGCCGACCAGGCGCTCGAGGTCGCTCCGCACGCCATGGATCCGGGCCAGGTTCGATGCGACATCCACGACCAGCTGGAGCTCGGGCGACAGGGTGCGCGCTCGCTCTGCGACCACGCCCTCGACCAGCGCCGCCAGGTCGAGTAGCTCCGCGGATTCCTCACCGATCAGGGACGGGAGCTTCATGCGGTGAGTAGACCGTGCTCGATGCTCGGGCGCCGTCCGACAACGGCGGATCCGGGCGTCGGTGTCCGTCCTACAAAAGGGAGTACATTCGGAGCGTGGGGCAGACCTCAGCGACGACGTCCGTCGCGGGCGAGACCGGGGCAGCCCGGGCGGCCCGGCTGTTCGCCTCGCCTACGGGAGTCCTGATCATCGTCCCCGCGCTGGTGATCGCCGTCGGCGTGGCGGTGCTCCTGCTCGGGCGGCGGGCCACCCACGACAGCGCCGAGACGATGGCGCGCCACCAGCTCGTCGCTCAGGCGATCGACGTGCAGCACGACATCGGCTTCGCGCTCGACCAGGCGGGACCCGTGCTGTCATCGATGCGCGTCCTGGCCGATGCGGCGTTGCCGACCCCCGATACGATGGCGCGGCTCCGCGACGTGGTGGTCGGGCGCCCGGGCATCGCGTTCACGAGCATCGTGTTTCCGACGGGCGCGAGCTTCACCACCTTCATCGAGCCGAAGACCGGCGAGCTGCGGGTGGCCGAGGCCCACGTCACGCCGACCGGCTCGACGCGCACGGAGTACAGCTTCACGGCCGCCGAGCCGCTCCTGATCAAGACCGAGATCGACAACTACGATCCGCGTACGCGCCCCCGCTACACCTCGGCGGTGAAGGCGAAGGCGCGCGTGTGGCTTCCACCACGGACGTTCTCCACGTCGCACAAGACGGGCTTGACGGTCGCGGAACCTGTCCTCGAGGCCGACGGGACGCTCGCCGCGGTGCTCACCATCGACTTCGACGTCAGCGAGCTCTCCGCGTTCATCGGTCATGCACCGCTCGCCGGCGCACGCACCGTGATGTTCACCGCAGATGGCAGCGTGCTCGCGAACCCATCGGCACCGATCCCGGAGATCGCGAAGGCCGAGAACCGTGTCCTCCGCTACACCGACTACGAGGATCCCGCGCTCGATGCGCTGTTCGCCGCGCTGGGCAGCGCCACGCCGGCGGAGCAGCGCTTCATGCAGCTCTCCGCGAAGGATGGCGACTACCTCGCCTCGGTCGCGAAGATCGGCGGCGTACACGCGGGCATCGCCGCGCCCGTCGAGTGGTACCTCGCGACGCTCGTGCCGGAGAAGACGCTCTACGGCGCGACATGGAGGTTCGGGCGCGAGACGATCCTCGCCTCGGCGGCGGCGCTCGCGATCGCGTTCGGCGTGGCGCTGATGTTCGCGTGGAACCTGGTGCGCATGCGCCGCGCGGTCGGTCAGGCGCGCGCGGAGGCGAAGTCCGCCGTCGAGCGCGCGAAGCAGCTCGGTAGCTACCGGCTCGTCGAGAAGCTCGGCGGTGGTGGCATGGGCGAGGTGTGGCGCGCGGAGCACCAGCTGCTCGCACGGCAAGCGGCGATCAAGCTCGTGCGGCCCGAGGTGCTGATCGATGCGCAGCACGCGCCGATCGTGCAGGAGCGATTCCGCCGCGAGGCGCAGACCCTCGCGTCGCTGCGCTCGCGCCACACCATCGAGCTCTACGACTACGGCATGACCGCCGACGGCAGCTTCTTCTACGTGATGGAGCTGCTCGATGGTGTGGACCTGCAGCAGCTCGTGAATGGCCACGGCCCGCAGCCAGCGGCGCGCGTGATCAGCATCATCGCGCAGGCGTGTCAGTCGCTCGCGGAAGCCCACGACGCGGGCCTCTACCACCGCGACATCAAGCCGGCGAATCTGTTCCTGTGCCGCGCAGCCGACGAGGTCGACATCATCAAGCTGCTCGACTTCGGCATCGTCCACAACGTCGCGGATCCGATCGAGCCGGGGCACGCGCCATCGCCCGAGGCCATCGCCGCGCTCCCGTCGACGACCGGTGAGCGGCTGACGATGATCGGTACGGTGATCGGCACGCCGGGCTACATCGCGCCCGAGCTCGCTGTTGGCGCGCCGCCCGGAAGCAGCGGCGATCTGTACGCGCTCGGGTGTGTCGCGTGGTGGCTACTCACGGGCGGCGAGGTGTTCCCGCGCCCGACCGAGGACGAGGTGATCCACGCGCATGTTGCCGACGATGTTCCGGATCTACGCACGAAGGTCCGCGGCTGGTTGCCGCCCGAGCTCGAGAGCATCATCCTCAAATGCCTCGAGAAGAATCCGAACCGGCGTCCCGTCGATGCGCGGACGCTCGCCGAGGGGTTGTTCTCGATCACGATCCCACCCGAGCACGCATGGGCGCGCGCGCAGGCCGTGACGTGGTGGGCGAGCCTGGGCCACACGAAGACGGCGGCACCCGATGCGGCCACCGCGGCCGCGGGTGTGGCGCTGGTTGCACCGCCGCCGTCTGCGCGCTCGGAGGCCGCGACCGTGGTCAGCGACCGCATCCTGGTACCCGCGCGTGACGAGCCAGCTCCGTCGTCGTCGGCATCGGCGATGACGATCGAGGCGCGGCCGATCAGTCGCTCTTAGTGCGCGCCGAGCAGGTAGTCCCACGTCGGCCCGAGGTGCCGCAGTGGACCCTGCAGCGCGCACGGCGCCGCCGTCGTGCCGAAGCTCTCCACGCTCGGCGTGACGTGCGCATCGATCCGCCTTGCACACGCCGCGCTGTGGATCACGAAGCGGTGGCACTCGCCGGTTGGCGGCTCCTCGGTCACCTCGCAGCTCGTGTCGGGCACGCCGAGGGCGGCGTAGTTCCCGGCCAGCTCCGCCGGCTGCGTGAACGGATCGTCGGCGTGGTTCACCGCGAACATCCGCGTCCCGGGCGTCTTTGGATGCGATGCGGCCCAGCCCGCGAGCCAGGTCACGGGCCCGTGCGCATCCGTGCCGCTGCCGACGCGATCGAGCACGCCGCTCATCAGCACCACGCGGCCGACTTCAAAGTCGTGCGCGAGCAGCAGCGCATGGCCGCTGCCCTGCGAGAACCCGGCGATCACCACGTGCGAGAGATCGCGGCGACGCAGGCGCTCGCGGAGGGTGCCCCACACGGCGGGGAACATCGTCGCGAGGCGATCGGCCATCGTATCGATCCGGTGCAGCATGCCGTTGCCGGGATCGAGGCGGATCTGCGTTGCGGCGTCGTCGCCGAACACGATCTCGTGGCGCACGGCGCCGTAGCAGTCCGCGTCGTCCGCGCACAGGTCGCGGATCGCGCGCTCGTTCTTGTATGCGGGCGCGATCGCCGCAAAGCCGCGGGTACAGGCGCGCTCGGCGAACCCATGTGCGGCGCCTGGATCCTCGCGCGCACCGACGATGTAGATCACGAGCTGGCCGTTCCATCCGGACGCGGTCGTCGGTGTGCAGTAGTAGTGACGCGCGTCGCCGCCGCTCGCGGTCGTCACCGCCACGACGTCCGCATCGAGGTCGGTCGGTACCAGCACACCTTCGACCGTGCGCCCGCTGTTGGACGGTGCATCGCGCGGCGTGCCATGGCATGCGGCCAGGACCACGAGTGCGACGCGATTCAGCGAACCCACAGCTCCCAGCTCAGGGCCGCGACGATCGCGATGAGGCCGATCGTGGTGAGCGCCCGCGACCGATCGAGGCGAGCGAGCCAGTCGCGCGGCTCACCGGCGGGCCCGGTCGCCACGAGCAGCGCCGGTCGGGTGCCGCGCGCCTCCAGCGCGACGGGCTTGCCGGCGGCTCCGGGCTCGATCCATCCCGTCGCGAGCACCCGCGCGCCGATCGGGATGATCTCGACGTCCTCGTAGTCCGCGCCGTTCTCGTCGGTCTTCACGCGGTCGTACACCGTCGTTGCCCACACCGCCTGTTGCGGAGAAACCTCGACGACGCCGGCGGTGGTGTCGATCAGGAACGTGCCGAGGCCATGGAAGCGTTGCCACACGACCTTGTCGGGGTTCGAGCCGATGGACCGATCGTAGCCCGTGCCGCTCGCGATCGCCGCGTCGCGCTCGCCGACCTTCACCGGCGTGGGATCGCGAACCACGCCATCGAGCGCCGCGTAGACGCCGACCTCGCCGGTCCAGCGCGGGGCGCGGAGCATCTCCCGCCGACGTGCATACGTGTCGGCGCCGAACAGGCCGGCGACCGCTGTGACGACGATCATCACGAGGCCGACGTAGCCCACGACGGATGCGGGCAACGACATCCATGAGACGATCACGAAGAACGCGAACACGGCGACGGTGCCGACCCACCAGCCTTCCGTTGGATGCCGCGCGCTGCCGAACCGCTTCTCGAGCGCGCGGAACGGTCGCACCGGCGGCATCGGGCGAAAGACCACCGCGCCAACCGCGCACGTCAGCCCGAGGATGAACAAGCGGTGGTCGGCGCGAATGGCGGCGGCGGTCATCGTGATCGCCGTGACGGCGAGCCAGACCCACGCGTTGATCACGAGGCCCAGATCGTGCCGGTACAGCCGGCTGGCCGGTTCATGCGCCCGCAGATCGCGATCGCGGCGCAGCTTGTGGGTGGCGCGGAGGGCAGCGCGTGTGGGCGCCACCGCGCGCGACGCAGGCGGAAACCTCCGGACGATCGCCGCGCCGAGCCTGCTCGCCGCGCCGGAGCCGCTGCACACGAGGAGGGCGCGGACGCGATCCACCGTCGTGGATGGTGCCTCCCGCATGCCGCCGTCGTCGGCGAATGCGCGCGATAGCACCTCGCCGTAGATCTCCACCGCCGCGCCGACCGTGACGGTGGCGGTGGCGAGCGTCACCGGTGTGAATACGGGCGCCACGTGCGCCTTGAACCGATCTCCGGACTTCGTGACGGCTTCGCCCCACGAGCACTTCTCGGCGGGGCCGTCGTCGCACAGCGCCTCGGCGCTGACCTCGGCGGTCACCGCGTGCCCGGCGACATCGACGATGACCTCGCCCGGCGCTCCGGCCTCGTAGGTCGTCCCGCCGAGCTTCGTGCGCCAGCGCTGCGGTGCGCACACCACCTCCGTGATCGTTCCGGCGAGGCGGATCGCTTCACCGGTGGCCTCCATGCTCACCCGCTGATTGTAGTCAGAAGTCGAGACCGAGGCCGGCCTGGACGATCAGCGGATTCACCCAGACGCTCATCTTCGCGGTTCCGACCTCGACGGTCTGGAACAGCGGGAGCTCCGGCGTCTCGACCTGGATGTGACGGACCTCGGCGCGCGCGAGCATGAGCGCGATGAACTTCACGTCGAGCCGCGCGTAGAGGCCCTTGTAGATCTTGCCCTCGACGCCCGCCTGGAACACGACGCCGGGCGCCGGTGCGATCGACATCTCCGGCTGACTGACCGCCGTGAGCTGCTTGTTCGTGACCTTCTCGTTGTACGCGATCAGCACCGCGGCACCGATGCCGAGGAACGGCTGGACCTTGCCGTGCGGATTGGCGTTGTAGACGAGCGTGAGCATCGGCGGCGCGGCCTTCGCTTCGCCGAGCTCCGAGCCGAGCGGAGGCACACCGGTGGGGATGCCGAGCGCCATCGGCGCGATCGATTCGTTCGCGAGCGTGCCGGTCGCGCGGAACTTCACCGTGAACGGCACGCCGAGCACCGTCTCGAGCGACAGGTGATCGCCGCCGAACGGCAGCTTGTAGCCGATCGTCATCGCCGGGATGGTCGTCGAGCTGACCTCCGAGCCCGAGCCCGCGATCGGCCCGTTCTGCACGGCGAGGCTCGCGGGTCCATCGACGTCCGCGAGCTCGAGCGGGCGCGATGACGAGAACGGCTGGATGTGCGCGACGCCGCCGCGAAAGTAGAACGACTTGGTCTTCTTCTTCTTCTTCGCAACCGGCGGCGGCTCGGCGACGTCGTGGAGGTCGGCCTCAGGCGCTGGCGTGGCCTCGGGCTCCGGAGTCGGGGTCGGCTGCGGCGCCATGTCGATCTCCGGCTCGGCCTCGACAGGTGCGGGCTTCGGTGCCGCCTTGCTCTTCTTCGTCTTGGGGCGCGCATCCGCGACGGCGGGGACGACCGCGAGCGCGACCAGGGCGATCAGGGCCGATCTCATCGCGTCACCCCGCGCAGCGCCGGCGAGATCAACTGGAGCTTCATCTCGTGCGCGGGCACCTCCATCTTGACGCTGCCCGAGATCCCGAGCGGTCCGTTGATGTTGACCGTGACGGGCAGGGTGGCGGTGTTCGAGACCGAGATCGAGATCCGTCCATCGGGAAGGAACGTGACCGGGCCCGAGAGCGTCGCCGAGAGCATCTTCGAGTGCAGGTCGTGGCTCGCACCGAGCGGCAAGCTCATGTCGGGCGCGTCCATGTAGAGGTCGAGCTTGACGATCATGGTCGGCGTTCCGCTCTGGTTGACGATGTACCCGATGACACCGCCACCTCCCGCGGGCTCGCGGACGCGCATCACCGAGGTGCCGGT
Source organism: Haliangiales bacterium (assembly GCA_038206055.1). Taxonomy (GTDB): domain Bacteria; phylum Myxococcota_A; class Polyangia; order Haliangiales; family Haliangiaceae; genus JABFXX01. Next base: position 33,111 of record JBBRBG010000046.1, on the reverse strand, counting down.
GTCGGTGTCGACGCCGATGACCAGGGTCGCGTTCATCGAGATCGACGTCGCAAGCATCGCCTGTGCAGAGATCGCGACGGGGACGCAGCTCGCGGCACTGGAGCCATCGGGGAGCGGGCACGTGGTGCTCAGCTCGCCCATCTCGACCGGCATCGACCCGAGGAGGTACATGCACGACTGCACACCGGGCTTGTTCGGCATGCAATCGGGCGACGTGAAGTGCGCCTGGCTGACCGAGCCCGTGGTGCCGGTGATATCGAGCGCGGCACGGTTCTCGTCGGCGAGCGGCTCTCCGCTATCGATCTTGCCGTTGCCGTTGATATCGGTGAACGGCCCGGCCTCGGCGATCATGAATGTGGACTTGACCGGCGCCGCACCGAGGAACAGGACGCTCAGATCCGGGCCGCCGGCCTCGCCATTCGTGGTGCCCCCGAGAGGGTCGAAGCTCGCCGCCGCGCCGCCGAAGCCGCACAGCTCGCCAGCGTTGCAGGCGGCGTTGTTGCCCGAGACCAGGCGCACGCGATAGCGCTTGTCGACCACCCACGGCCTGTCGGGAACGAACGACACGGTGCGGTTATGGGTCATGAATGTGCCGGCGACGGCGGCGAGGCACGTCCCCGCACCATCGATCTCCTCGATGCGGACCGTGCCCTGATTGCACGCGATGCCGTGGACGAGGCTCGGCGCCTGCGGCGGTTGCGAGAACGCGATCTCCACGGCCTCGTTTGCCGGTAGCGAGAAGCTCCCGTAGAGGTCATCGCCACCGGCGCCGCCCTGGCACCGGCCGGGGCTCGCGCCGTTCGCACCGGTGAGCGCGCACGGCACGCCCGGATGGATCGCGGTGACCGTGAGCGGCGCGTCGGTGTTGACCAGGCGTGGCGTGGTGAACGTGATCGGGTTCGTGCTGGGGAGCTTGTTGCCCGCGACGTCGGCGACATCCGACATGACGACGCGGTACGACGTGGAGTACGCGAGCGGCGCGATGGGGCGTACGACGACGGCCGCACCGTGGCTCTCGAGCACGCTCGGCACCACGGTTCCGGCGGCGGACTCGAGGCGCATGCCGCCGGCGCGCGCACGCTCGAGATCGATCGGCTCGTTGAAGATGACCTCGATGCCGGCATCCACTGGCTGCTCGTTCCCACCGAGGCTCGGCATCGAAGCGACGAGCGTGGGCGCCACGGAGTCCGTATCGGCGTGCGCCTTCGGGTCGGTGATCAGCTCGAGGACGAGGTTGGTCGGCGCCGCGGTGACGCCGAGGAGTCCGAGCTCCATCGACGCGACGGTCTCGATCGCGAGCACGCCATCTGTGCCGACGGCCGTGCCCGAGGCCTGCACGCCGAGCACGGTCTGCGTCAGGACCGCGTTGCCCTTCGGATCCACAGCGTAGACCGCGACGTCCATGCTGAGGTCGACGTAGAGCGGCGCGCGCTCGTTCTCCGGACGCTGGTCGGCGACCTGGTGCGGGTTGCGATACAGGCGCCCGCCGGCGTCGGTCAGCATCTCGATCAGGATGTCGCCCGTGGTCAGGCCGACGTTGATCTCGCCGCCGAGCTTGACGTCGAGGCCGGTCGCCTTCATGCGCTGACCCTTGCGGATCGTGAACGCGATCGGCCCGCCGAGCGCCTTCGGATCGCCGAGCTCCGCCGCGAGCGCCGCGGGTAGCAGCGTCGAGCTCTCCTTGCCGATCAGTGGCTTGTCGATCGCGATGACGTTGCGCTCGGCACCGGAGAGGCCGCGCTCGGGGCCCGGATCGCCCTTCTGCCACGTACGCAGCACCTGCGGGATGGTCTGCGTACCCTTGCTGTTCGACGGAGTCAGCGTGACATTGACCGGCGTCAGCGGTTGACCGCCGAGATCGAGCAGACGATTGCCGAGGCGCAGCTCGTACGCGGTGCCGGCCGTCAGATCGGCTTTCGGATCGATCGCGATGTGGACGCCGCTGCCGATCACGGTCGCCGGCACCGGCATTCGCGTCACCGTGTCGAACAGCTCGACCGAACCGGTCACGTTCGCGACGGTGCGCGGATCGAGCGGCTCCGAGAACACGAGGCGGATCGTCGAGGTCTCGTACATCGGGCGGAACGATGCCGGGTTCGCCACATCGCCACCGTTGACCGCGATCACCGTGGGCGCGGCCGCGCGCGGGCGCTTGCTCCGCGTGGTGAACTTCACGAGCGGGCCGGAGGCGGGCAGGTTCTTCGCATCGGGCGCGAGCGCCTGGCGAACGTAGAGCTCGTACGTGGTGCCTTCCTCGAGATCCGCGGCGGCGAACTGCACGCTCTTGCCATCACCGACGATCTCCGCCGTGGCATCGACGGGACCATTCGGACCGACGAGGCAGAACGCGCCGGCGTCGCTCGTGCACGTGCCGAGCGCGCTCTTCGCGACCGGATCGGAGAACGTCACGACGATGCGCGAGCCGAGCGGGACGTCGCGTTGCCCGTCGATGGGGAACGAGAACACCACGCCGGGCTCCGCCGTTGCGAGCGGAGGAATCGACGAGTTACAGGCGCCGATCAGCGCCGAAACGACCACCACACAACCAGCTAGGCGAAGCACCACGGATGACACTATCAAGCTGCGCTGGCGGATCGTCTGGGATTCGCTAACCGTGCATGTCCACGCAACGAGCGTTGGCCGCGTTACCGAACCTTCATGTGGTCCAGGTCGAGAACGGGTGCGCGATCAGATTCGAGTTGTAATACCGAGGATCGTCGGAGACCTCGCGGATGGCCCAGGGGGGGACTTCGACGCTCTGCGTCTCGGCTTCCAGCTCGATTTCGGCCATCACGAGCCCGGCGTTCACGCCGTGGAACACATCGATCTCCCAGGTCATCCCACCATGCTCCTCGGCGTGGCGGGTCTTCTCGACGAGTGGGGTCTCGCACAGTGCGAGAAGCTCGGTCGCGTCGGCCAGCGGGATCGGGTACTCGAACTCGGCGCGGGTGACGCCGCTCGTCGGGCCCTTGATCGTCAGCAGCCCGCTGTCGCCAGCGATGCGCACCCGGACCACGCGCGCTTTCTGCGAGCTCAGGTAGCCCTGGCGGTAGAGCACGCCGGTGCCGCGGGGCGTCCAGCGTGCGAGGTCGACGAGGTACTTGCGTTCGATCTCGTTCGCCATGCGCGCGAGGCTACCACTAGCGACGCGCGAGGAAGATCTGGCTGATGCCGTTGAGGCGCGTGCTCGCGAAGTACACCGTGTGGCCACCGTCCGACACCCACGGATCACTGTCGTCGCTCGTCGAGCCGAGCTCGAGGATCCGCCGCGCCATCGGGAACGACTGGGTCAGATTCGTGCGTTGCGACATGTAGATCTCGAGGCCGAAGTTCGGCGTGGTCGTCGAGAACCACAGCTCGAGCCCGTCTTTCGTGAGGTAGGGATTGAGATCATCGCGCAACGTGGACACGGCGAGTGCGACGACCGGGTTCGACCATGGCAGTGTCGCGCTCGAGCGCTGCGCCGTGTAGATGTCGAAGCCGTTCCCCGCATCGAGCTGCTTCGACATCACGAGGAATGTCCCGGCGCCGTCCATCGCCGCGCTCTGCTCGTCTCCCTGGGAAACCAGCTCGACGATCGTGTCGGGTGGTGGCCACGGATCCGTGCGCGCGGTTCGGTGACTCTTGAAGACATCGTCGCCGCCGGTGGTCCCGATGCGGTCGCTGCCGAGGAACATCGTCAGGCCATCAGGGCTGACGTGCGGGTTGACCGTGTGCGCCCCGTTGGTACCGCTGATCCCCGCCAGCTCGGGCACGATCGCCGGCGCGGCCCACGGCTTGAGCACGGAGGTCCGCGACGAGTGCCAGATGTCCTTGTCGGCCACGCTGAACCAGATGTCGAGCATGTCGGCGGATAGCGTCGGGCCCTTCGCGCCCATCGGCATCGCGAGCTCCGCCACCGGCTGCGGGTGGAGCGAGGTCGCACAATCGACGAGCTGTTGGTCCCCGAGCGTAGACTCCCGCGTGCACATCACGTCGTCGCCGCAGCCAGAGTTGTTTCGATCGATCGCGAAGAGCACCGGGACCGCGACCCCGCGACCGTTATCGAGAGCGACGGCGACGATGCCACCGACACGGCTCGCGTCCGGAGGCTTGCCCGACGGCGCGAGTGAGACCTCACAGGTCCCGGTATCGAGCTTGACGCCGATCTCGCCGGTACCGCTCGGGAGATCGAAGTGATTGTCGAACTTCTGCCCCGCGGTGGAGATCGTGGCGCCCGTGCAGTTGCGACCGCCGTTCGGATACATCGGGAGGATGAGGCGGTCCTGGCACAGCGCACCATTCTCGACATGCACGATGCAGTCGTAGCGAGCGGGGAGCACCGGGCCGATCCGCGACAGGTCCTTGGCATCGTCGAGCGTGGGCGCGCGCTCGCACACCGACGCCGGCATGCAGTAGCTCGATGGCTTGCACTCGGTGGGCATCTTGCCAAGGCCATCGCGACACAGCGGGCCGCCGAGGTGGCAGGTGGCATCTGCCGGTTCGATGGCGAGGCAGGTCAGCTCGTCGAGGTTCGGCGGCCGCGAGCCCTTCCATGCATCGGGGTTACACTCACCGTCCTCCGGCGTGACCAGGCCGTCGCAGTCCTGATCTCCCGGCGTGACGATGAAGGCGGTGCTGAGCTCCGAGCGCTGCTGCTTCGGATCGGAGTACCCGATGCACACCGCCTCGTTCGGCAGCACGCTCAGGTCGGGACCCCACGTCACGGGGGGGGCGGCCGGTGCCTCCAGCGTCAGGTGGTAGAGCTTGTACGTGTTCCCCGGCAGCGACACGTCGAACTGCGTCGCGATCTCGATCGGTTGCGTGCCACGGAAACCGACGGCGATGATCGATCCGAGGGTGTCGGTGTCCGTCTTGACGAGGACGAACCGCGCGGTCTCGTTCGCACTGACCATCACCAGATCCTGATTGTTGTTCGCGTCGCGTCCCCACCGGGTCAGCGGATCGACACTGGCCGTGGTGACCGCGTTCGCGGTCTTCGCGACCGGGACCACGAGCGACGCGTTCTGGGTCGCATCGCCGGTCCCGATGAACAACCGGATCGAGTCAACCTCGCCGCTGGTCGGGGTGACCTCGATGATCACACCGCCATCGCGCGTGCACGACGCGGCCAACAGCAGCAGCACCCCGATCCCGGACCTCACACCTCCCAGTGTACACCTTGCGATCAGGCGTCGCGAAGCCGCAGCTCGCCGGCGACTCGCTTCGCTGTGGCAAGCGCCACGTCGGAGGTGTCCCCGCTCGCGAGCACGACCCCGAGGCGGCGTCGGGGGCCGGCATTCGGCTTGCCGAAGAATCGAACGTCGACATTGGGCGTGCTGTAGGCGGAGGTCAGTCCTTCGATCACGGGGGACGCGAGGTTGCCCTCTGCCCGCAGGGCCACGCTCGCCCCCGCGCTGTGGCGGCGGATGGTGGGGATCGGGAGGCCGAGGATCGCGCGCGCGTGCAGGGCGAACTGGCTCCACACCTGCGTGGCCATCGTGACCATCCCGGTGTCGTGTGGACGCGGGCTGACCTCGCTGAACATCACGCGGTCATCCGACAGGAGGAACAGCTCCACGCCGAAGATGCCGCGGCCGCCGAGGCGCTCGGTGATCCGCTGCGCGACTGCCTGCGAGCGCTGGATCTGGAGCTCGCTCATCGCGTGCGGCTGCCAGCTCTCGACGTAGTCGCCGCCGACCTGCCGGTGGCCGACCGGATCGCAGAACATCGTGCCGTTGACGGCGCGCACGGTCAGCATCGTGATCTCGCTCTCGAAGTGGATGAACTCCTCGACGATCACGCGGCCCGCACCCGTGCGACCGCCGGTCTGCGCGTAGTGCCAGCAGCTCTCGAGATCCGCAGCCGACTTCGCGACCGACTGCCCCTTGCCCGACGAGCTCATGATCGGCTTGATCACGACCGGCCAGCCGAGCGCCGTCGCGGCCGCGGTCAGCTCCTCGAACGTATCGGCGAACCGGTACTTCGCCGTCGGCAGATCGAGCTCCTCCGCCGCCACGCGCCGGATCGCCTCGCGATCCATCGTCAGGCGCGCGGCCTGCGCCGTGGGGATCACGGTCCAGCCCTCGGCCTCGAGCGCGATCAGCTCGGCCGTCGCGATCGCCTCGATCTCCGGGACGATCAGATGCGGCTTCTCGAGCTCGACGACCTTGCGCAGCGCCGCGCGGTCGAGCATGTCGATCACGTGGCTGCGATGCGCGACCTGCATCGCCGGCGCGTTCGCATAGCGATCGCACGCGATCACCTCGACGCCGAACCGCTGCAGCTCGATCACGACTTCCTTGCCGAGCTCGCCCGAGCCGAGCAGCAGGACGCGCGTCGCGTGGGGAGACAGCGGAGTGCCGATCGAGACCGGGTTCGTCATGTGGCGGTCGTACCAGAGAACGGGCGCGATATTCGAGCCGCGCACGGCGAGGAAGGGGCATGATGAATCTGCGTGCGCGGGAGGGAGCCATCGACGTTGCCGACACCGTCGTTGCCGGGAGGGCCTGGAGATCGCGAGTTCTCGGGGACGGAGCGGTTCCAGTTGATCCGGCACCTCGGGATGGGCGGGATGGGGGTCGTCTACGAGGCGCTCGATCGCGAGAGCGGCGAGGCGGTCGCGCTCAAGACGCTGCGCAACGTGGACGGCATCGCGATCCTCTTGCTCAAGCAGGAGTTCCGCACGCTCGCCGGGTTGCATCATCCGAATCTGATCCGGCTCGGCGAGCTGTTCGAATCGCGCGGCGACTGGTTCTTCACGATGGAGCTGCTCGAGGGCGTGAGCTTGATGGAATGGCTGCGGGGGGGAGACCAGCAACGGTTGCGCGACGCACTCGCGCAGCTGGTGACCGGGCTCGGCGTGCTCCACGACGCGGGTCGCATCCATCGCGACATCAAACCGTCGAACGTGATGGTCAGCGACGAACGCGTGGTGCTGGTCGACTTCGGGCTCGCGACCCGGCACGATAGCGATGCCGTGTCGTGGCACGCTGGCGAGATGGTCGGCACGCCGGCGTACATGGCACCGGAGCAAGCGAGCGGACGCCAGGCAGGTCCGGAGGCCGACTTCTACTCGCTCGGCGTCATGCTCTACGAGGCGCTGACGGGGAAGCTGCCCGTCGACGGCCCCGCGCTCCAGATGATGATGGAGAAGCAGCGGGTCGTGCCGCCGGCACCGTCGACCATCGCCGACGTTCCGGCCGACCTCGACGCGTTGTGCTGCGACCTGCTGCAGATCGATCCGGCAGCTCGGCCGCCGCGGAGCGACATCCTGCGCCGGCTCGGTGCGACGCCGCGCCGGAGCTCGCAGACCCCCGCCCGCGGGGCAGCGATGCTGACACCGAGCCCGCGGCAGACGTTCGTCGGACGTGAAGCGGAGCTCGCGGTGCTGAGGGACGCGCTCGCCGGGTGCGATCGCGGCGGAGCGGTGAACTTGTTGATCGAGGGCGAGTCCGGGATGGGGAAGAGCGTGCTGGCGGAGCACTTCCTCGCAGGTCTCGATCGCCGCGACGTCGTCGTGCTGCGCGGGCGATGTTACGAGCGCGAGTCCGTGCCCTACAAAGGCGTCGATGGCGTCATCGACTCGATCAGTCGATTCATGGCGCGGCTGCCCGACAAGGCAGCGGCCGCACTCCTGCCGTTTCACATCAACCTGCTCGCCGAGGTGTTCCCCGTGCTGCGTGGGGTGCGGGCGATTGTCGAGCAGCCGCCGGTGGTGCACGTTCCGGACCCGCACGAAGAGCGGCGGCGCGTGTTCGCGGCGGTGCGGGAGTTGCTCGCCCGGATCGGCGCGCGTCATCCACTCGTCATCCTGATCGACGACCTGCACTGGGCCGACGAGGACAGCCTCGCGCTCCTCGACTCGGTGATGCGCGAGCCCGAGGCCCCGTGCCTGATGTTGGTGTCGACGGCATGGCCGCGCGGCGATGACGAACCGCCGCTCGAGTTCGGCAGCGACCTCCGCCGGATCCTGCTGCGACCGCTCGACGAACGGGAGACCGCCGAGCTGGCGCAGGCGCTGTTCTCGGCAAGCGGTGCGCAGCCCCTCGACGCCGCCACCGCGATCGTGCGCGAGTCCGCGGGGCATCCGATGTTCGTCGCCGAGCTGGTTCGCCACTCCGTGCTGCACGGCGGCGCAACCAGCATGAGCGACGAGGTCCGGCTCGACGACGTGCTCGCCGCCCGGATCGACGCGCTCGAACCAGACGAGCGCGAGCTGCTCGAGCTCGTCGCGACCGCAGGGCAACCGCTGCCACTCGATGTCGCCGCGCGTGCCCTCGGCGTGGCCCCGGCCAAGCTGATCCCGCTCGTCGGCTACCTTCAGACGGCCACGCTGCTGCGCGCGACGGGACGCTCGCGGCGTGACTCCGTCGAGCCGTATCACGATCGCACACGCCGTGCGGTCGTCGCGCGCTCGGCGGAGCGCAACCCCGGGCTGCATCGCCGGCTGGCCGTCGCGCTCGAGGCGACCGACGCGGAGACCCAGCCGATGCTCGTCGGCGTGCACTGGGAGCGGGCCGGCGAGCCCGCGCGTGCCGCAGCGCTGTACGCGCGCGCCGGCGATCGCGCGACGGAGGCGTTCGCGTTCGAGCGCGCGGTCAAGCTGTACGAGCGATGCCTCCTGCTCGCACCCGAGATGGACCTCCAGGTGAGGCGCAGGCTCGGCGAGGCGTATGCCAATGCCGGGCGCGGGCGCGAAGCAGCCGACGTCTTTCTCGCGCTGGCGAGCGAGTCGACCATCGCCGCTGATGCGCTCGAGCTCGAGCAGAAGGCCGCGCACGAGCTGTTGCGCGCGGGTCACATCGACGACGGCATGGAGGTCCTGGACCGGCTGCTCGCGTCGGTCGGCATCGGGATGCCGAACACCCCCCGCCGCGCGCTCGCGTCTCTGCTGTGGCGGCGGGCGCGACTGAAGGTCCGCGGCATTCGATTCAAGTCGCGCGACTCGAGCCAGCTACCGCGCGAGGACCTGGCGCGGATGGATATCGTGTGGTCCGCGGCCTGCGGGCTGTCGATGACGGACTGGATCCACGGTGCGGCATTCCAGGCGCTGAATCTGTTGCTCGCGCTCGACGCCGGCGAGTCCCTGCGCGTGCGGCGCGCGCTGTTCCTCGAGGCGTGCCACACCGCCGCCAGTGGTGGTGCCGAGCGCGCCGAGATTCTCGTTGCGGCCGCGACCGCGGGGCAGGAGCTCGAGGACCCCTATCTGCGTGGGTGGCTCGAGCTCGCGCGCGGGTACATCGCGTACTTCCGGGGCGAATGGCGTGCCGCGTTCGAGAGTGCGGAGCGCGCCGATGCATGGTTCAGCGGCAACTGCGCAAACGTCGTGTGGGAGCGCAACACGGTGCAGGCGCTGAGCAAGTGGGCGCTCGTGTACCTCGGCTCGCTGAAGAAGCTCGGGCAGCTGTTGCCGCTGCGGCACCGCGAGGCCGAGCAGCAGGGCAACTTGTACGCGCTCACGACGGTGTGGGCGTCGAACACGACGATGCACTGGATCGCGCGCGACGATGTGGACACGGGCCGAGCGACCATCGCGAACGTCTCCAAGCGCTGGTCGCTGCGCGGCTACCAGTTGCAGCACTGGAACGAGATGATGTCGAACGCGCTGTTCGACATGTACTCGGGGGACGTGCTGGCGGCGCGGCGCCGCGTCGTCGAGGGCTGGGTGCCGATGTCGCGGTCGCTGCTGACCAGGATCCAGATCGTGCGGTTCGAGGTGAACGAGCTGCTGGCGCGAACCGCGCTCGGCGCAGCCGGTGCGACCAGCGGCACCGAACGCAAGCAGCTCCTCGATACCGCCGAGCACCACGTCGCCAAGCTCGCCCGGGAGCCATTGCCGTGGATGAAGGCGATCACGATGGTGAGACGCGGTTGCCTGCGCACCGCGCGCGGTGACACCGACGGCGCCGTGCGCGAATTCCGCGCCGCGCTGACCGCCTGCGATACCACCGAGCTGGGCGCGTACGCGGCGGCCACCCGCGTCAGGCTCGGTGCGTTGCTCGGCGGAGATGAGGGCGATGTGCTGCGCGACGAGGGGCTGGCGAGACTCGCCGCCGAGGAGATCAAGAATCCGGCCCCGTTCGTCGCGCTCTACGCGCCGTGATCAGGGACGTGGGCGTAACGGGCCGGGGGCGTCGCAGAGCGGGCACTTCTGGGTGACCACCGCGTTGTCGCAGGACTCGCAGGCGTACGCGACCATGTGGTGCCCGGGCTCGCCGTACTCCGCGAGCGGCTTCGGCTTGGGCGAGGGGTAGCTCGCGATCGCGGGCACCAGGGCGAGTGCGAGCAGCTCGAGCTCGTTGCACGCGGGACAGCGCTTCGGGATCGGGAGGCGCGATGCATCGCCGAGAGCCTTCGCGAGTCCGCCGGCGGCGTTGCAGCGCGGGCAGATATCGCTCGTGAACACGACGTGGGCGCAGCTCGGGCAGGCGATCGAATACGTGCCGTCGATGAACTTCTCGCCGTCGTGGACCCAGCGGCCCGCATCGTTCGGATCTGCGAGCATGAGCAGGATCCGGCGATCGATGAACGACCGGATCACGAGGGTTGGGGCCTTGCACGCCGGGCATCCGGCGGCAACGGTGGCCTCGAACGTGCGCTCGTCGAGCTGACCCATGGGTGGGAGACCTACCTCGCGCCGGGGTGAAAGGAAACGGCGACGGGCGCGTTATCCGGATATGCGGTTGATCCTGTTCCTGGTGGCGGTCTCGGCGTGCGCGGCGGGCAATCGGTCGACGCGGGCTCTCGGCGAGCAGGAGTACGTCGCGTTCGCCGACCGGCCGACCGGCGGATTCGCGCCGCTGGCACCGCCGGAGTGCGCGGAGAACGCCGAGGAGTGTCGCGGCCAGTGGCTCGCACCGGTGGTGATCGGCGAGCGCGGCGGCAGCATCGAGCGGGTGCTGCAGACGCCGAATGGCTTCACGATCTACGTGCGCGCGAGCTGCGACGCGGAGCCCGCGCCGAACTGGACGCTGATGCTGCGCAAGCCGGTCGTGCCCGTCACGATCGTCAAGCTCGGCGCCGGGCAGGGCTGCGATCCCCTAGCGACCCAGCAGCCGGGTGCCGCCGCTGGGCCCCGTGGCGACGGGACGATGTAGCACCACGGTGCGCCCGGCCTCACGACCGGCGGCATGCGCGCCGTCGATGCGGACGCGACGGCTGCGGTGCTCGATGCGCGGATGACGCGCATGATAGTAGGCGTCGAGGCTGCGATCTCCGACCCACACGAGGCCGGTGCCGCGCAGCTCCTTGCGCTCGCTCACGAGCTTCTCGCGGAAGCCGCCGATCACGCCCGATTGATACGACATGCGATCGCGACCGCTGCGCACGCGCGCGTCGCCACGATTCTCGCGCCACAGCCGCTCGGCGGTCGCTATCAGAAATGCGTACACGTGCGCCGCCATCTCGACGTTCGCGTGGGTGCCGGCGATCTCGTAGACCTGTCCGCTCTTGCCTGCGAGCGGCAGGAACACCGGCACGCGGATGACCTTCACGAAGAACGACTCGGCGAGCAGGCCCGCGATCTCCGCCTCGACGCGCGTACCTCGCTTGTAGGGACTGCCAAGGTGGCGGACCTCGTAGAGACCATCGCGCTGCGTCTGCGCCTCCTCGATGTTGTGCCGGAGCATTAGCTCGTGCGCCTTCTTCATCGCCATCTCGGCCTCGTGCTGGTTCGGGCTACCGGCGAGCGCGAGCAGCTTGCGGATCCGTTCGAGCGCGCGGTCGGCTTCGGGCGCCGGCGCGTCGGAGGGAATCGGCTGACCGGCGGCGCGCGCGTCGATGCCGCGCTCGGCGCACACGCGCTGGAACGTGGGACCGTGCGCCGCCTCGCCGATGGCCTTCAGCACCTCGTCGACGTATTGATGCGCGAGCTCGTGCTCGAGCACCGAGATGACCTCGGGCCACGGCCGCGCGAGGACGAGCGCGCGCGAGAGCTCGAGCGTGCGCGAGCCACGGTTCCACTGGCCGAGCCGGCGTGTGGAGTCCGCGAGCACGAGCACCGGCAGCCGCAGCGCGCCCTTGAAGCGCACGCGGTTCTGCCACTCGATCTGCGTGCGCAGCTCGCGGAGGAGCGCCGCTTCGAGCGCTGCGGTGAGGCCGTGAGGATCCATGCCGCGCAGTCTACGGCACGAGTCTGAGATGCGGCCGGCGCCGCGCCGGAGGGGGATCGTCCTCGTCGGGGGCCTCGGGCGCGTCGGTGCTTCCGGCCAGCAGCTCGAGGAGATCGCGGGTCGTCAGCTTCGCGGCGATATCCGTCCCCTCGAGGATGCCGGCGACGAGCGAGCGCTTCTCCGCGTGCATCACGACGATCTTCTCCTCGAGCGTGCCGCGCGAGATCAACCGATACACGGTGACGGGCTTGGTCTGACCGATGCGGTGCGCGCGGTCGGTGGCCTGATCCTCGACGGCGGGGTTCCACCAGGGATCGAGGTGAATCACGTAGTCGGCGCCGGTGAGGTTGAGACCGGTGCCGCCGGCCTTGAGCGAGATCAGGAACGCATCGCCAACGCCTGCCTGGAACGCACCGACGATCGCCTTGCGCTGTGCGGCCGGCGTGGAGCCATCGAGGTACTGGAGCGTGAAGCCCGCGCGTTCGAGCTCCTCGCGGACGAGGGCGAGGTGCGAGGTGAACTGGCTGAACACGAGCGCGCGGTGACCCTCGGCGCGGAGCTCCTCGAGCAGCTCCACAACGCGGCGCAGCTTCGACGACGCGACCGGAGACGCCGGATCGTAGAGCTTCGGGTGCGACGCGAGCAGGCGGAGACGGGTCAGCGCGGCGAGCACCTGGAACCGACGTTGCTCGTCGCGCACGCCCTTCATCTTCGAGAGCTCGGCGACCGCGGCGAGGCGTGCGTCCTCGTAGAGCGCACGCTCGTCGGACGACAGGGCGATCGGCACCTGGATCTCGGTGCGCGCCGGCAGCTCGCGCGCGACTTCCTGCTTCGTGCGGCGGAGCAGGAACGGACGGATCACGCGCGTCAGGGCGCTCTTCGCGTGTGGATCAAGACCGCGCTCGATCGGCGTGGCAAACCGCTCGCGGAACTGATCCCAGCTGCCGAGCAGGCCCGGGAACACGATCGAGAACAGGCTCCACAGCTCGCCGAGATGGTTCTCGAACGGCGTGCCGGAGAGCGCCACGCGAAACTCGGCATCGAGGGAGCGCGCGGCCTTCGCGCGCCGTGTGGTCGGGTTCTTCAGCGCCTGTGCCTCGTCGATCACGAGCGTGCCGAACTTCACGCCGGCGAGCTTCTCCGCGTCGCGTACGAGCAGGCCGTAGCTCACGATCAGGACGTCCTTCTTCGCGAGGCCGGCCAGGCACGCCGTGCGATCCGCGGCCGCGCCGTAGACCACGGGGTTCAGGGAGGGCGCGAACTTCGCGAGCTCGTCGACCCAGTTGAAGCACACCGAGGTCGGCGCGAGGACGAGCGCCGGACCGGACTTCGCTCGATCGAGCAGCAGCGCGATCGCCTGCACGGTCTTGCCGAGGCCCATGTCGTCCGCGAGACACGCGCCGGCGCCCCACGCGGCGATCCGCGAGAGCCACGCGTGGCCCTCGATCTGGTAGTCGCGCAGGGTGGCGGTCAGGGTCGCCGGTGGGCGAGGGCGGAGGCGCTGCGAGGCCGCGAGCCGCTCCGTGAGCTGCGTCCACGACGCGGCCTGATCGATCTTCGCGCCGGCCTGCCGGAGCTCGACCATCGCGGGGGCGGCGGCGGGCGAGAGCTCGATTCGCTTCTTGCCGATGAACGTCTGATCCGCGAGCGCGCGCAGCCGCTCGCGCAGCTGCTCGGAGAGCTCGATCCACCGGCGCGCATCGACGCGCACGAACCGCTGCTGGCGGCGGGAGGCATCGAGCAGCACGGCGAGCTCGATCCGTCCCGACTCGATCTTGAGATCGCCGGCGATGCCGAACCAGTCGCGATCGCGATCCACGGTGACGCGCAACGCGGACGGGCCATACGTCCCGACCACCGTCGGCGGATCGCTGACCCACTCGGCATCGAGATCGAGGCTGCCGGCCTCGAGCCGCGAGATCAGGGCGAGCGCGTCGTCGGGGTCCTCGATGCGGAAGCAGCCGGGCGGGCCCTCCTCGGCGATCTCTGGATCGGCACCGATCAGCCGCGCGAGGTGGCCGCGCGCCCGGGGCGCCTCGTCTCCGCGGTTGCGCCGCAAGTACGCGCGCTGCCCGTCCCGCACGAACATCACGTCGCGTGGGCCCACACCCGGCGGATACAGCGGCGTGCCCGGCGCGGTGCGGACGAACAGCTCGATCTCGAGGGTGGCATCCGGCTGCAGGCGCAGCCGCACGACCGTGCGCGGGATCGCGTCGATACGCGTGCCCTTGAGCGCCTCGGGGATCGAGATCGGCACCTTCGCCTCGAGCTTCGCCAGCTGCTCGAGCAGATCGGTGTGGCTCTCCGGCGGGAACACGTCGCCGTGCTTGCGCAGCACGGACCACAGCCGGCGTGCATCCTCGCCGAGCTCGAGCAGCACGAAGCGACCCTTCGACTTGTCGTCGACGAGCACCGGCTCACCCGTGGCGAGGTTCGCGCTCGCGGCCGTGGCGAGGTCCGCGGTCATCGGTTCGCCATCGATCGCCGGTTCGATGCGCAGTCCGTCCTCCGAGATCACGGCCGTGAATCCGAGCGTGGCCTGCGCCAGCATCACCGGGTATTCCTCCTCGTCGACGAGGCGCGGGTGATCCACGGCCGCCGCGAACGCACGCGCCGGGAACGTGCCGCCGCGCCGCTGATCGGGAGTCCAGCTCGCGAGCAGCTCGGCGATCGTGCGATCGCGGGCGTCGAGCTTCGCGCCGTGTTGATCGAGCAGGCGATCAGCGGCGATCCGCGCGCCGTTGCTCATGCCGCGCTTCGTCTGCTTCTTGACGATCGCCGTCAGCGTGGGTGTACGCAGCTCGTGCTCGACCTGCCACCACACCTCGATCGCCTGCACGGGCTTCTCGACCGCTCCGGTCTGCAGCGCCAGCTCGGTCAGCGCGCGCGACCAGCTCGGGCGGAACAACTCCTCGGCGACCAGCGTCGCCTCCGGCACGCGTTCGGGGTCCGCAAGCAGGAGCAGCGTCTCGTCGACCAGCGCCAGGGCATGAGCGCACCCCGCGGCACCGCAGGTGCATGACAGGCTCAGCGCATCGCTCGCCACCGCCAGCGTGGCGACCGCCGCGAGCCGACCCTTCACCGGCAGCGTCAGCTCCTCGCGTTCCTTCCACACGATCCGGCGCTCGCGCGGATCGAAGCTCCACTTCTGCTCGCGTCGCCATGCACGCGGCCGGCGCGACGCGGTGGTGAGCAGGCGCATCGCCTCGGCGTGCAACGCGGTCCACAGCGTGGTGAGCGCGGGCGCCGCCGGGGCCTCCGGCTGCGGCTCGGTGCGCGCCGCGGCGACGCGCACGGCCTCCTCGTCGAGCCGCGCGAGCGTGGCCCCGGCGATCGCGTTCGCGCTGTGCGGCAGGTACCGGCGCACGACGCCCCAGGCTCCGGTGTCACGGAGGGCGAGCCCGTAGAGCGAGTGCGGATTGATGTAGATGCCGGAGAGGCGCGGCAGCAGCTGATCCGCGGAGAGGAGCAGCGCGTGCTCGACGCCGCGCTCCTTCGCCCACGCCGCCAGCTCGTCACGGGTCTCGATCAGACCCGCGGGCACCTTCACGCGCGCGGCATCGGGCCGATCGAGGTAGGCGAGGACGAGCGCGACGATGTGCTTGCACGCGAATCCGACCGGGCACGAGCAGTTGGCGATCAGCTGCCCGCGCACGAGCCCGATCCGCACGTGATAGCGCTCGGACCCAACCACGACCCCCACCACCGAGTCCTCGGAGATCACGAACGACTCGACGTTCCCTCCGCGGAAGTACGCCTCGCCTTTCCCGTAGGAATGACCGGCGAGGGCGCGCAGGCTCCCGGTGGTCAGCAGGGTCTCGAGCGACACGACGCGCGCACCATAGCCGGCCGCCTACTCGATGACCACCGTCTGCCCGACCGAGCGACCGAACGTCTCGGGGCTGTACATCTCCTCGGCCTTCGCAGGTGCCGCGAGGAACGTGCCCGGGGTCGCGGCGCGCGCGGTGTACGCGAACACGTGGGTGCCCTCGCGAAGCTCCATCGAGAACACCTCGGCGCGGTTGTCGCGCATGTTCTGGTAGTCCCACGCGTTGGTGTTCGTGCCCTTGGCGGCGCGCTCCGCGTTCGCGAGGTTCGTGTTGACGGGCTCGAAGCCCGCGGGCAGCGGATCGACGATCGCGACCGCATGACGCAGCGTCGTGTTGAGCGCCTCGATCGTGACGAGCACGCGCGTGCCGAGCTTCACCTTCCAGCGCCCATCGGGGAGCTTCTGCACGTCGCCGGGGTCGTCGACCGCGGTGTACGAGCGGCGCACGACGAAGCCGGAGTCGAGCGCCGGGAGATCGGTCTGCTTCGGGGCGTAGGTGATGCCGACGCGGTAGTACATGCGCCCGGTGCCGGTCTTGACCAGCGCGAGGTCGTGGGTGGAACCCGCGGGCAGCGTGGTCCAGTCGACGCGTGCGGTGCCGCGCTTCGTGCTGCGCCCGAGGAAGGCCTCCTCGGCATACGCGGCCTTGCCGAACCACAGCTTGCCGGTGAAGCTCGGCGTCTCCTTCTCGAAGGTGTCGAAGTAGCGGCGCATCGCCTGGAGCACGACGATGTTCTCCTGCGTCGAGCGCCAGCGACCACCGCGTCGCGCATCGAGCACGCCGCGTGCGAGCTTCGTGATCAGCGGCTGCGCGGGCGACTCGCGGATCAGCGCGTCGAGCACGAGCGCCGTGGTCTTGTTGTTCGAGACGAGCAGCAGGCGCTCGGACTCGGTGTACGTGGCGGTGACGGTCGCGGACGACGCGGTCTCCTGCACGCGCGAGAGCAGATCCGCGACGAGCTTCGCGCGCATCGCCTTGTCTCCCGCCTTGCCCGCGACCAGCGCGAGCATGCGCGCCTTCGCATCCACCGGGTAGGCGTCGAGCTCGGTCGCCGCGACGTGCAAGCGGAGCACGCGCGCATGCACGTCGGCGCCGGCGATGCCGAGCGCGCTGAGGCCCGCCGCCGCGAGCGACACGGCGAGCGGGAGCTCGGTGCGGTTCGCGCGGTCCGCCACGGACTTGGCGGCCGCCTTCGTCGCGATCGCGAGCTGCCCGTCGGTGTACTTCGTGACGTAGCCGATCGCCTTCTGCACGGCGGCGCCCGGAGGCTTCTGCGCGGCGAGCGCCGTCAGCACCTGCATCGTGACGTACGGATCGGAGCGCATACCGCCGAAGTAGCCCCAGCCGCCGTCGTCGCGCTGGTCCCTGGTCAGGCGCGCGATGTCCCTCGCGAGCTGCGCGTCGATCTCCTTGCGCGTCGGGCGCCCCGGGTTTCCGAACGCGGCGATCACGTCGTACATCGCCGCGGTGGCGAGCATGCGGCTCGACCGCTGCTCGTTGCACTCGTAAGGATACGCGTAGAGGTACCAGTACGCGTCGACCAGCGATTGCAGCTGGGTCGACGAGATCTCGAGCTCGACGCCGCCGACATCGGGGAAGATGTTCGCGGGCACGGCGAGCTGCTCGAACTTCGGCGCATCGTCGACGGTGCCGTAGGTCGCGAACGACTCGGTGGTCGCGGGCTCGAACACCGGGAGCTCCACCGTGCTCGCATCCGCGAACGTGCCCGATGTGGCGATGGTCTGGATCGCCACGGTGCCGCGCGTGCGCGTGGCAAAGTCGAAGCGGACCTCGGCGCGCTGGCCGGGCGGCACGGTGACGCGCTTGCCCGCGGGACCAGTCTGCTCGAGGTTCGCGGCACGGACGGCGACGTCGATCGTGCGCGGCACCGCATCGAGGTTCTGCACCATCACCGGCAGCGAGAACGCATCGCCCTGCGTGAGGAACCGCGGCGCGATGGTCCGCGCGTTGACCTTGCGCTGCGCGACGATCACGTTCTCTGCCTTGCCGAACCACCGGCCGTTCGCGGTCGCGAGCGCCACGATGCGGAACCGCGTCAGGCTGTCGGGCATCTTGATCGTGACGGTCGCCTTGCCGGCGGCGTCGGTGTGCAGCCGCGGCGAGAACGCGGCGGTCGCCCGAAAGTCCTTGCGCGACTCGACGATCGACACGGTCGGCATCGCTGCGCTGCGACCGTTCATGCTGCCGCCGCCACCGCCGACGCCATAGCCGGAGCCGGTACCGGAGCCGCCGCGCAGCAGCTCGTCGAGCTTGTACCGCTTGAACCCGGGGCCACCGGCGAGCTCGGGTCCGGAGTCGGCGACCATGCCGAACGTGGAGGTCTCGTGCGTGCGATGTGCGACCTCGCGATAGAACGGCAGCAGCGGATCTCCATGCTTCTTCTCCGAGAGCGAGAGGATCGCCTCGTCGACGACGATCAGCGCGACCTCGGCGTTCGCGACGGGCTTGTCATCGTGCTGCACGGAGACCTCGAACGTCGCGTTCGCTCCGGGCTCGACGACCGGCACGGTCGAGCGTGTCTTCATCACGAGGCGCGCGCTCTCGACATCGACAGGCAGCTCGATCGTGGCCTCGCTGTGCTCGGGCAGCGGCAGGGTGCTGCCGGGTGCGAGGTACTTGCGCTTGCCCCACCGATCGACGAGCACGTGGACGTTCTGGATGAATGCCGGCTCGATCGGCAGCTCGACGGTGGTCGACTCCTCCGTCAGCTCGATCCGCTTCTGCGAGATCAGCCCTTGGCGCGCGAACGAGATCACCGCGGTCGCCGGCAGGATCTTCGATTTGATCGCGAGCTTCGCGACATCGCCGGGCTTGTAGCTCGGGCGATCCGGGAGGATCGAGAGATCATTGCGGTCGTCCCACGTGAACCACGGGATATCGTACTGGGCGACGTTGATGCGGCCACGCGTGTCGGCGATCCGCGCCACCGCCGTGTACGCCGTGTCGATGTCCTTGCGCTTCCAGTGGCAGATCACCGGTGTGGAGTCGCTGACGAGCGCGCAGGTCTGCGTGTCGATGACCTTCGCGTCGTCGCGGCGCAGCTCGGAGCCGAGCACGCCCTCGAGCTCGATCTTGATCGGCACGCCCTTCACCGCGTTGCCATCGAGGTCGGAGACGATCGCCTCGAGCTCGCCGGTGGTATCCGGCTTGCCGCGCAACCCCACGTAGTACGCGCTCGGGTGCACCAGGATCGGCCGCGAGCTCGCGCGGATGTTCGTGCGATCGACGTCGGTGACGGTGGCGTCGACCTCGAGGATGCTCGGGCGACCGGCGGGCAGGGCGGGGATGCCGTAGACCATGGTCGCGGCGGAGCTCCCCGATAGCGAGCCCGCCTGCGCCAGCGTGACCGGATCCGGATCGTCGGAGCGATACCAGTAGGCGCGATCGGAGCGCTTGCGGATCGGATCGAAGTGGTAACGGTCCCAGCCCGCGGGCTGGAACTTCGTGGCCGTGAGCTTCGCGTCCCACTTGATGTCGGCACCGGGCAGGCCGCCGCCGGCGTAGTACTTCGCGACCGCGTTCATCTCGATGCTCTCGCCGAGCACGAGCGGGATCGCACCGGAGTAGCCGACGTCGTCATCGAGGCTGACGGAGTACGCCGGCGTGCGGAACTCCTGGATCGAGATCGGGTGCGTGTACGCCCGGTCGCGCGTGCGGAGGGAGAGGCGCGCCATGCCGAGGTTCGCCGTCGGGGGAAGCTTGATCTCGAAGTCGAAGCCGCCCTGGTCGGTGAGCTCCGCGGTGCCATTCGCGATCTTGTTGCCGCGGGAGTCGTTGAGCGTATAGGTGATCTGATCGCCGGTCTTCGGCAGCGCGAGATCCGGGTTGATGCCGTCGTGCGTCCACCGCACCCAGCCCTTCATGTACAGCGGCTCGCCTGGCTTGTACGTGAACCGATCGTCGGTCACGTACCACAGCGCGTTCTCGGTGCGGATCGCGCGCTCGTAACCATAGATCGAGGTGAACACCGAGTCGGTCGCGCTCTTCATCACAACGATCGCGCCGGAGGGATCGCGCGATGTCCGCGTGATGCGCGCCGGTAGCGCGAGCTCGACGTGGCCACCGGCGTCGGCGGTCGCTGTCACCGTGGAATTCGGGCGGCCGTCCTGGACGAGCTCGGTCGCGAGGTTGCCGACCGGCTCGAGGAAGTGATCGGGCGAGATGCTCGACGACCACGCCGAGAGCTTCTCGCCGTCGAGGCGCGCGCTCATGCCGAGGCGCGAGACCTGGATCCACGCGACGTTCTTGCGCGTGAACCACTCGGGCACCTCGATCGCCGGCGTTGCGGTCGCGATCGCGACGATGTGGCCCGTGCTCGTCGCCGACAGCAGCGGGCGCAGGTCGACGCGGAGGTCGGCGCCCATGCGCGCACCGACGGGGTACGACTTGTCGAACATCAACGCGCCGGGGGCCGTCTTGCGCTCGCCGGCCTCGAGCTTCTGGTACGCGAAGTAGTCGGTGGGCTGGACCTTGTAGAGCTGCACGCGCACCTGCGTGACCGCCTCGGTCGCGATCACCCACTGCGGGATCTCGAACCGCGGATCGAGGATGTAGAAGCCGGTGCGGACGCGGATCTCCGGATCGAAGCGCTGCAGCGTGGTGGTGAACGCGAGCGAGCGAGGGCCGACCTGCGTCTGGCCGTAGATGTCGACGATGCCCTCGCCGATCGGGATCGAGTACGCCTGACCGGGCCACTTCGGCGCCTCGAGGCTGACGCCCTCACCGCTCGGTGAGTTGTCCTGGAACGGCTGGCCCGCGATCTGGATCTTCTGCGCGCGGTACGTGGCGACCTCGATCGGGTTCGAGAAGTCGACCGACATCCAGCCGCGTGCCGGGCAGATCGAGGCGGTCAGGCTCGCGCGCGGGCGAATGCCGCAGGTCACGCCGAGCGCGCGAAACGCGGGCACCACGAGGAATCCACCGGCGCTCTCGCGGGTGGTCACGCGCTTGCCCTCGGCGGAGGGAGCGGCCTTCGCGAGGATGACCTCGACGGTGATCCCGGCGGGCCACGCGGTCTGCGGCGCGAGGATCACGAAGTTCGGCCCGAGGCCCTGGATGCTCTGCTCGACGGCCTTCAGGCTCGGGTTCTTCGCCCACAGCGCGCGCGCTGCCTCGAGGCCGATCGGGCGCGATGCGAGCGTCTCCCGCTTGGAGCCGGTGGTCTTGAGAAACCGGAAGATCTGCGATGGATCGACCTTCTGATCGAACGTGATGACGATCGGCGAGTCGGGGCGCACCTGCCGTGGCCACACGCTCACGATCGAAACGGGCGGCGTGGAGAATGTCCCGGTGGCGGGCTCCGCGAGCGTGGCGCCCGAGAGTGCCTTGATCCCGGCGGGGACCGTGATCGTGACATCGGTGGCCTTCGGGAACCGCGCCTCGGTCGAGACGAACGCGGCGACCCGCGTGTCGATCCACTTCCACGTTCCTTCGAGCGCAGGGGTGATCGTGATCGGTAGCGGGGCCTGCGTGCCGACCGCCGCGACGGGGACCATCGGCTCGTCGAACCGGATCCGGACCGCGGCTTCGGCGGTGACCTCGCCGATCGGAAGGATCATGGGCGGCGTCAGCGGCTTGGCGACGGTGGCGCCCGGAGCGATCGGTGCATCGGACACCGGCTTGCCCGTGGGGACCACGAACGCGATCGGCTGCACGGCTCCGGCGCGCGGCGGCGGCAGCGACGCGGGGCGAAGGGTCGGCGCATTCGCATTCTGCGCCGAGAGATCCGGCAGTGGTTCGAGCCGCGCGAGCAGGGCAGAGGTCTCGCCGGCCGAGAGCGTCGACACCGCCGCCGTGGACCTGGCGATCCGCTGGTCGGGGGTGGTGGCGATCAGGCTGCCGATCGTCGAGACGGGATCGATCACGACCCGTGGGCGGCCGGTCGGCGGCGGATCAGCCGGCGGGGGGGCCGGGGTGGTTGCGATCGGCGCGGGCCGGGCAGGCGCGGGCTGGGAGGGCGCCGGGCAGGCCGGCAGCAGCATGGTGCACGCCGTCCATAGACAGACCCACGCGCGACCTCGGTTTCGACGCATTGGCCATGCTGACACCGGGTGGGTGTAGGTGGTTCCCGCGGAACAGGAAATAGGCGTCAGCACTCGCTCGTTGGACGAGGAATGCGACGCCCCCTCGTCCTGGTGTCTCTCCTCGCCTCGGCCACCGCGTTCGCGCTCCCACCGGGCTCGGTGCCCACGCTCGAGACCGGCGCGAACCACCACATCGGTGACGCCAGCTTCATCGAGGCGTTTGGCCGCCCGCCCACGCGCCACGATGACGAGCGCGTGCGGATGACGACGCACCTCCAGCACGTGCGCGACTGGCTCGCGGCGCGGCCGCCAACCAGGCCGGAGCTCGCACCGCAGCGCGCCGCGCTGATCGCCGCGCTCGATCGCTACATCGCGAAGGGCACCACGCCGAAGAACACGCTGCTGCCGTGGCGCACCCCGGTGTTCATCGACGAGGAGGGCACGATCTGCGCGGTCGGCTATCTGATCGAGAGCAGCGCGGGGCGTGAGGTCGCCGAGAAGATCGCGAAGGCGCACCGCTACGACTTCATCGAGACGATCGCGGCCGACATGCCGGAGGTCGCGTCGTGGATCGCGAGCTCGGGCATGACGCTCGAGGAGATCCAGACCATTCAGCCCGCGTACTCGGAGCCCGCGGTGCGGACCTGGCGCACGTGGGACCTCGCGAAGTTCCCGCCGAAGGATGGTCCGTCGCACCGCTACGGCGACGGCAACTTCAAGAACCGCAAGATGGAGGGCGAGTGGAAGGTGATGGGCTCGGACTCGGTGCTCGGCAAGGGCGAGATGAAGCGCGGGCGTGGCGCGTGGACGAGCTTCTACCCCACCGGCGAGAAGCTGGCCGAGGGCCACTACGTGGCGAACCAGCCCGACGGGCGGTGGAAGATGTATCACCGCAGCGGCAATCTCGCGGCGGAGGGCGCGTTCGTCGACGGTACGCGCGAGGGCAAGTGGCGGTTCTATTACGACACCAAGGCGAAGACGCCGATCTCGGTCGGCCGGTTCGGTAGCGATGGCCAGGTGATGGGCCGCTGGCAGCACTTCGATAGCGAGGGCAAGTTGCTCGCACGATCGTGGACGGAGACGCCGACGCAGTGGACCGACGACAGCTACGACGTCAACGGCGGCGAGGGCTCGGTGCTCGTCGTGATGCCGGGCAAGGACGGCGTGACGCACTCGATTCACCAGGGCACGCCGGGCAAGGACGTCGAGGCCAATGACTTCCGGCTCGAGGCGTTCTCGAAGGGACGCGAGCGGCTCTATCTCCAGAAGGCGTGGGGCGACAAGGAGGAGATGTTCAGCGCGGATGGCCTCAAGCTCACGCACACCGACGACGGCTGGACGGCGACGAATTGCCACTGGAGCACGACGCGCAAGATGATCGCGCAGCAGGGTGATGTGGCGCGGCTCAACGGCGTGCTGTCCAACGATGCGCTGCACCGCACGCGCGTGCTCAAGAAGGAAGAGTGGGATCAGGTCGAGGATCCGGGCGCGACGTGCAAGGGCGAGGTCGAGGTCTCGGCGAAGCGCGCGGCGAAGCTCGACGTGTTGCTCGCATCCCGCGACCAGATGCGTTCGGCGTCGCCTGCGTTCGTGCGCAACCTCGTGCTCGGTCAGGAGGACGACGCGATGCCCGCCGATGCGGATGCCGAGGAGCAGAGCGCCGAGGACAAGCTGCGCACCGACGACCTCGCGCGCGTGCTCGCCGGGAACATGGCGATGTACATCGAGTGGCCGCACATCGACCGCCGGTTCAAGCAGGTCTACGACACGATGCCGGGCCGCTACGCGATGGACTGGGCGAGCCGCAACTCGGAGAGCGACGACGACGTGAGCTACGTGGGGCAGAACTGAGCCGCTGTCCGACAATGGGGTCGGACCCCATTACCGGACGTCAGCCACGGCCGCGGCGCGCACCACCGCCGCGATGTCGCGGGGGCGGGCCGGCGCGGTGCCGCGGAGGAGCGGGTGGCCCCGGGCGGCGTGGTTGCTGCTGCTGCGGTTGCTTCGCCTGGGCCGGCTTCGCTTTCGGCAACAGCGGCGCGATCTCCTGCGCGGTGAGGTTGCGCCAGCGACCGACCGGCAGCTGACCGAGGCGCACGTGCATGATCCGCACGCGCTGCAGTGCCTCGACCGTGTAGCCAAACGCCTCGCACATGCGCCGGATCTGGCGGTTGAGGCCCTGCGTCAGGATGATCGAGAACACCTTCGCGCCCACCTTGGCCACCTTGCACTTCTTCGTCGTGGCATCGGAGAGGCGCACGCCGTTCGCCATGCCGTCGAGGAACTCGGGCGTGATCCCGCGATCCACGGCGACGATGTACTCCTTCTCGTGGTTGTGCTCGGCGCGCAGGACCTCGTTGACGATGTCGCCATCGTTGGTGAGGAGGATGAGGCCCTCGGAGTCCTTGTCGAGGCGGCCGATCGGGAACACGCGCTCGGGGTGATCCACGAAGTCGACGATGTTGCCGGGCACGTTGCGCTCGGTGGTGCACGTGATGCCGACCGGCTTGTTGAGCGCGATGTAGACAGGCTTGGTCTTCTTGCGGGCGGCGCCGACGATGTCGCCGTCGAGCTTGACCTCGTCGCCGTCGTTGACCTGGGTGCCGAGGCCGGCGGGGACACCGTTGAT
Organism: Haliangiales bacterium; assembly: GCA_038206055.1. GTDB lineage: Bacteria > Myxococcota_A > Polyangia > Haliangiales > Haliangiaceae > JABFXX01. The sequence continues at coordinate 8,516 of JBBRBG010000046.1, read as the reverse complement.
GGTGACCCGGCCTTCGGTGATGAATTCGTCGGCCTCGCGGCGCGAGCAGGCGCCGCTCTCGCTGAGGTACTTGTTGAGGCGCACGGTGGTGGGGGGAACCTACACGAGCTGCTACCTTGGTGACGCTTGCGCCTGCTCCTGATCACGCCGCCGATGACGCAGCTCAACACGCCGTACCCCGCGACGGCGTACCTGACGGGCTTCCTCAAGCTCCATGCCGAGCGGCTGGATCTCGAGGTGGTGCAGGCCGATGCGGCGATCGAGCTGTTCTTGCGCGTGTTCAGCCGCTCCGGCCTCGAGCGCGTGCACCACGAGCTCGCGCAGCGCGCCGGCGAGACCGACGAGGAATTGCCGCCCTCGATCGCGCACTTCCTCGCGCACGCGGAGGCCTACGAGGGCACGGTCGATGCCGTGGTGCGGTTTCTCCAGGGCCGTGATCCCGGGCTGGCGCTGCGCATCGTCGGTCGCGAGCTGCTGCCCGAAGGCCCGCGGTTCCAGGCGATCGCGAGCGATGGGGACGATGATCCGCTCGCGTGGGCGTTCGGTGGCCTCGGCGTGGCCGACCGCGCGAAGCACCTCGCGAGTCTGTATATCGATGACGTCGCGGACGTGATCCGCGAGGGCATCGCGCCGGACTTCGAGCTGTCTCGCTACGGCGAGCGGCTCGCGGCGAGCGCGCCCACGTTCGATCCCCTGCAGCGCGCCCTCGAGGACGAGCCGACGCTGATCGATACGATTCTCGACGAGCTCGCCGCGGAGCTCCAGGCGCGCCACCGCCCCGACGTCATCGGCCTCACCGCGCCGTTCCCGGGGAACATCTACGGCGCGTTCCGCATCGCGCGCACGATCAAGGCGCTGTCACCTGCGACCCGCGCGATCCTCGGCGGCGGGTACGTCAACACCGAGCTGCGCGAGCTCTCCGATCCGCGCGTGTTCGACTATTTCGACTTCATCACCGTCGACGACGGCGAGGCGCCGATGCTCGCGCTCGTCGAGCACCTGCGCGATCCCGCACGTCCGCTCCTCCGCACGTTCGTGCGCCGTGCGGGCCGCGTGGTGCTCCAGAACGATTCCACGCTCCACGACATCCCGATCGCGGAGACCGGCACGCCGACGTACGTGGGGCTGCCGCTCGATCGCTATCTGTCGCTGTTCGAGATGCTGAACCCGATGCACCGCCTGTGGTCCGACGGGCGCTGGAACAAGCTCACGATCGCCCACGGCTGCTACTGGAAGCAGTGCACGTTCTGCGACGTCACGCTCGACTACATCTCCCGCTATGACCGCGCGCCGGCCGAGCTGCTGGTCGATCGCATCGAGGCGCTGATCGCCGAGACGGGGCAGACCGGGTTTCATTTCGTCGACGAGGCCGCGCCGCCCGCCGCACTGCGTGCGCTTGCCGAGACGCTGATCGCACGCGACCTCACGATCACCTGGTGGGGCAACGTGCGGTTCGAGAAGGCGTTCACACCGGAGCTGTGCGAGCTGCTCGCGCGCTCCGGATGCGTCGCGATCTCCGGCGGCCTCGAGGTCGCCTCCGATCGCCTGCTGACGCTGATGAAGAAGGGCGTCACGGTCGATCAAGTATCGCGCGTCACCCGCGCATTCACCGAAGCGGGCGTGATGGTCCACGCCTACTTGATGTACGGCTTCCCGACGCAGACCGCGCAGGACACCGTCGATTCCCTCGAGCTCGTGCGCCAGCTGTTCGCCGAGGGCTGTATCCAGTCCGCGTTCTGGCACCGGTTTGCCGCCACGGCGCACAGCCCGATCGGCAAGGAGCCGAAGCTGTTCGGCATCACGCTCTCTCGCGCGCCGAAGATCACCTTCGCGAAGAACGACGTCGCGTTCGTGGATCCTACGGGCTGCGATCACGATGCGCTCGCCGCGGGCCTGCGCAAGGCGCTCTACAATTACATGCACGGCCTCGGTCTCGACGAGGATCCGCGCTCGTGGTTCGAGAGCGCTGTGCCGCAGGTGACGGTGCCGCCCGATCTGATCCAGCGCGCGCTCAGTGACCCAGGACGCCGAGCGCGGTGAACGCGGCGGCGACCGACGCGAGGCCGATCGCGATGCCGAGCACGAAGCCCTTGATCGGCGCCTTCGGTGCGATCGCCTGCGCGCCGAGCTCGAAGGTCAGCTCGATGTCGAGGAGATCCTCGTCGATGGTCTCGATCTCCGCATAGGCATCGCCGTCGTCCTCGACCTGCGCGGTCGCGTGGTGCAGCGGACGCGCCGGCGGATCCGAGAGCTCGACGATCATCGTCGGTGCGAAGCGGTCGTCCATGTCGGCGATGCGCGGCGTCTTCGCCCACGCGATCGAGGGCAGCTCGCCGCCCTCGATCACGCCGAGCGTGCGCAGCTCCTGCGCCGCGATCTTGCGGGTGCTGCGGACCTCCGTGTCATCGGAGTCGACGTCGAGCAGCCGGATCAGCTCGGTGACATCGAGCGGGCACGTCGGCCGCTCCGGCGGCCCGGCCGGCGCCTGGATCGTGGGCGGGCTCGAACCTCGTGCGAAGCGGGTCTCGGTCAGCTCCCGGAGCGACGGGATATGTCCGCGGCTCGACCGGGTAGGCGCGAGGTGCTTCATGGGTAGTTGAACCGGCCACTGTGCGCGCGTGTTGAGGCGTAGGCGTCGTCGTCGTGCCTACACCGCGATGGCGCAAGTGGCCGGCATCGCAGTGCTCCGGATCGTTGTCGCCTGCGCAACGAAGTGTTGCGGCCCGGATGTTGCGGGATCGTCGGGTAAGCGCGTGGTCCGACGCCGTGATACCGACGGCACGTGATGTTCGGAAGCGAGATGGTCTTCGTGGTGGTCGGGGTGACGGCCGCGGTCATGCTCGGAACGGCGGCGATGTTCAAGCGAGTGCCGAAACGCCGGTGGCTCCGCCTCGTCGGCGTCCTCGCATCGGTCGTGCTCGGCCTGGCAATGCTCGGGCTGCTGATGTTTGCGAGCCACGTGGTGCGCGTGTCGGCTGATCTACACATCAGCGAGGCGCGCGTCATCGGCACGGCGATGGTCCGATCCGGCGGTCGGGACGTTGAGCTGGTCGCGCACGGTTCGGGCGTGACGGTGATCCTCAACGAATCGGATCGCCCGCTCGAGGTCCAGGCGTTCATCTATGGCGACCTGCAGCCCGGTGCGATGGCGCCGCCCGACGTCGCCATCGAGCCGCACAGTGCGTACTCGCTGCACGCCAACCTTGACTATCTCGGCCCGTCGCAGCATCCGCCGTCCTCGATCGCGACGAACGGTCCGGGCAAGGTCCAGTACTGGTTGACCTGGTAGCAGCTACTGCGTGTCGTCGAGCGAGTCGCAGTGCGTAGCGTAGACGTGACCGGTGATCGTGCCGGTGGCGAAGGTCAGGGAGGCATCGAGCGCGACGAAGCCCGCGGCGTGGGCGGGGGCGGGCATGCCGACGCACGCGGAGCAGACGTCGATCGCGACGGTGGTCAGCGTGACGGCGGAGGCGGCGGCACCGAGCGGACCGTCGAGCAGGTCGCCCTTGAAGTCGAGGAGGTTGCCGGGCGATGCGCCGGGTGATGCGATGCCGACCTTGCCGAGGATCACGGTGTAGTCGGGGGTCGGCGACGATGAGGTGGGGCAGCCGGCCCCTGCATTCTTGTAGGCCTCGACGTGCAGCGTGGATGCCGTGGCGGTCTTCGTGATGCCGTAATACGCGCGATCGAGGACGCGCGTGTCGCTCCCGAACGTGGCGGTCAGCGCGGTGATACGGCAGGCACCAGTGCACGCCTGCGGGGGAGCATCGAGCGCGGAGTCGAGCGCCGAGCCGGGTGCGTCGGTCGGGCCGGAGCTACCGCCGTCGTCGCCGCAGGCGGCGAGGAGGGCGAGGAGAACAAGGTGGCGCATCGGGCAGACCATAGCGTGCGAGGATGCAGCCGTGAAGCCGTCGACGACCTCGCTCCCCGGCGTGTGCCTGCTCGAGCTGTACCGGATCTCGCCGCAGGCCGCGCCGCTCGTGTCCGCGCGCGACGCCGTCGCACCGCTGCTCGCCGATGCCGAGCTCGCGTCGCCGCCATGAAGCTGCTCGTCACCGGTAGTGCCGGCGCGATGGGCAAGGCCGTCGCGCTCCGCGGGCGCGCGCGTGCCCACGAGGTCGCCGCGCTCGACCGCACCGCAATGGACATCGGCGATGCCGAGGCCGTCGCGGCGACGCTGCGCTCGATCGCACCGGCGGCGGTGATCAATGCCGCCGGGTATACGCTCGTCGATCGCGCGGAGCAGGAGCGCGACGCCGCGTTCGCTGCGAATGCCATCGGTGCCGGCGTGATCGCGCGCGCATGCGCCGATGCCGGGGTGCCGCTCGTCCACATCTCCACCGACTACGTGTTCGATGGCGCCGCGACGCGCCCGTACCGTGAGGACGACCCGGTCGCTCCGATCTCGGTCTACGGCGAGAGCAAGGCCGAGGGAGAGCGCCGCGTGCTCGCCGCAGGTGGTTGCACCGTGCGTACGTCGTGGGTGTTTGCGCGCGGAGCGAACGCGTTCGTGCAGAAGATCATCGCGCGGCTCGCAGCGCCGGGCCCGCTGTCGGTGTTCGCTGATCGCCACGGGTGCCCGACCTGGGGCGATGACCTCGCGGATGCGCTGCTCGATCTCGCGGAGCGAGGCGCGCCCGCCGGCGTGTGGCACTACGCGGGCGACGGCGCGACCACGTGGCACGGCCTCGCGTGCGCGATCGCCGAGGAGCTCGGTGAGGATCCTGCGCGGATCGCGCCGAGCGCAGGGTTCGATCCTCCGGGCGGCGCGCGCCGACCGCCGTACTCGGTGCTCGATACCGCGAAGGTGCGGGCGATCGGGATCTTCCCGCGGCCGTGGCGGACCGGGCTCGCGGAGCTGCTCGCTCGATGACGAAGCCGTGGAACGTGACGCAGATCGCGCCGGCGGGCTACGTCCATGCGCACGCACTCGATGACGCCGCGGAGTACCTCGCGGCGATGCTCGCGAGTTGCGGGGCGCGCGTGACGCGGTCCACGAACCACATCGATACCACCTCGTACAACCTCGTCGTCGGTGGGCACCTGCTCGCCGAGGCGCATGTCGCCGGGCTCCCGGGCGACACCATCCTGTTCAACAGCGAGCAGCTCGCGCAGGCCGACAATCCGCTGATCACGCCGGCGTATCGGGTCGCGCTCGAGCGGTTCCGCGTGTGGGACTACTCGGCGACGAACCTGCCGTTGATCCCACATGCGCGCGTGACGCTGATCCCGTTCGCGTACTGCGCGGCGATGGTGCGCGGTGATCGCGAGTATCGTCCGGGAGATGCGCTCGTATTCCACGGCGCCGTGACGCCGCGCCGCGATGCGATCCTCGGCGCCCTTCGAGCCGCAGGTGTGCGCGTCGAGGTCGCAGCCACCGAGTACGGCACGGCGCGCGACGCTCGGATCTTTCGCGCACGGGCCGTGCTCGATCTCCGCAAGGCCGACGACACCGCCGCGGCCACGCCGATCCGCTGCTTCTATCCGCTGACCAACGGCATCCCGGTGATCTCGGAGACCTCCGCGGATCCAACCGCCGCGGCGTTCGCCGGCGAGATGTGGACGTTCTCGGCCGATGCGCTGCCCGCCGCGGTCGGCGCGTTGTGGGCCGACCCGGCCGCGTTCCACACCGAGGCCGCAGAGCGCTGCGCGAGGTTTCGCGCGCGAACGGCGACCGCCGAGGTCACCGCCGCGCTGGCGGAGCACACCGGCTAGGGTTCGTCGGGCGGGAAGCCGATGGCCACGCCCGTGACGCGCTCGATCGCCTGCCCGGCGTCTTCCCAGCCGTAGGTGTACTGGCCGACGTGGCCGAGGCGGATCGACGTGTCGACGATTGTCGGGTGCCCGGCCTGGCGGGCGCGCTCGCAGAACGCGTAGTCCTCGCCGAGGTACCAGTACGCGGCCGCGCGCGCAGGGTCCGCGATCACCATCGGCAGGAAGTACGGAACCATCGGTGCGCCGAACCGCGTGTTGCACACGGGCAAGGAGAACGTGCGCTGGATCGCGTCGTAGACCTCGCGGCGCGTGAGCAAGAAGCCGGCGCCCACGTAGCGCACCGCGGTCGGTCCGCCGCGCTCGCCGAACGCGAGATCGCGGGTCTCGGGTTCGGGCTGCAGCGCGAGTGCCCGCACGCCCTTCTTCGCGTAGGCGCCGGCGATCATCGAGTGCGTCGAGGCGCGGAGCTTGTCGACGTCGTCGGGGTCGAACGAGATGTCGGAGTCGATCCACATCAGCTCGTCGTAGCCCTCGGCGAGTGCGGCGGTCGCAGCCTCGCAGCGTGTGCGGTCCACGGCGGCGGTCGCTGCGTACCGGCGGACCTCGGTGCCGCGGCGCTCGAGCTCGCGTAGACCGCGCTCGCAGCTCGGCTCCACGTGCGAGAGGTATGGGACGAGGACGAGGCAGCGCCCAGGCATCAGCTGCACGAGCAGGTCGTGGACCCGGTGAGGTCGAAGCTCGCACCGAGCACGATCGGCGTGGTGGTGCACACCGAGCCGGTGACCGTGAAGGTGAGCGACTCGCTGTTCGCGCACGCGCTGGAGGTGTAGGGCCGCACGTCGAGTGAGGTCGAGGACCCAGCTCCGAGAACGACGGAGCCGGCGACAAAGCCATTGATCCGGAACGCGAACGGAGCGATCGACGGGATCGTCGCGCTGCGATTGCCCGAGTTCAGCACGCGCGCGGTGATCGGCGCGGGGCACTGCGGCCCGGAGAACGTCAGGGTCAGGGGCAGGCCTCCGAGATCGGTGACCTCGATGTTCGCGCCAAGTACGTTGGCGGCGAGCTCCACCGTGTAGGCGCCGTCCGAGGTCAGGAGCGTCACCGCGCCGAGCTTCGTGTCGCCGCCGCGATCGGTGCCGATCACCGCCGCAGGTGGGCGCACGGTGAGCTTCGCGCCCTCGCCCGGCTGGATCTCGAGCGGCAGCACGTCGGTGATCGCGAAGCCGCCCGCGGTCTCGACGTCCTCGATACGCACGACCCCGCCGCTGGTGTTGAGGATCTCGAGCGGGTAGCTCGCCGGCATCACGCCGCACTCGGTCTCGAGGCGCAGCGAGGGAGGCACCGCGAGGGCCGGTGCGCTGCCGTCGTCGAAGCCGAGCCGGCCGCACGCGGCCACAGCGCTCGCACCGGCGAGCGTCCACAGCATGCGCGACAGTGAACTACGACGCAGCACCAACACCATCATAGCCCAGGAGCCGCCCGGCAGGCGTTGTAGGTTCGGGTGGTGAAACGGCACCAAGCGCTACGCGACGCGCGCGTCGGTGTCGCGGGCCTCCGTGACGACGAGGTCCTTGTGCTGCTGGTCGGCGCGCGCGCAGAGGGCGATGCGGAGCACGGCGTCGGTTGCCTTGTCGGTCGCGATCGCGTCGTAGTCGTCGCCGCTCATCACGCGCTCCTCGGGCGTCACGAGTAGCTCGGTATCGGAGGTGATCGTCTTCGCGGCGATCGGCATCCGCGCCTGCTCGAGCGCCCAGTAGCGCTTCTTCGCGACGAGGTTGGTCTTGCGCTCCACCTTGTGGTGCTTGTCGATGCGCGCGGCGATCACCTCGGCGTCGCCGCGGGTCTGCGCGAGGTTGTGGCCGCCAAACGCGCCGGCGAGGAAGTCATCGACGTGCTTGTCGATCTTCCCCCGCGCGCTCGGGCCGCGTCGCATCCACCGCCACGGCGGGAGGTTCTCCCACCACTGCACCTGGCTGCGGCCGAGGAACAGCACGGAGCCGGCGAGCTTGATCAGCGCGCGCCCGCTCGGCGAGTCGTACGCCGTGGTGATGCCGGCCTTCGCGAGCGCCTCGAGCCGGGGCAGGTGCGCCTCGAGCTCCTTGCCGGAGGTATCGCCCTTCCAGCCGGGCGCCAGCACCGCGGCGAGCTCGTTCGCGAGATCGAGCAGCAGCGCCTCGGTGACCGGCAACAGATCCTTCTCCGCGATCTCGGCGCGCGTGACGAGGCGGCGCATGCGCTCGAGGTTCTCGGCGAAGTCGAACATCACGAGTAGCGCCGTGGTGGCGTGCTCGCTCGCGGCGTACGCGGGATCGTGGAGGTCCTTCTCGTCGACCGAGGCGTGAACGATCGAGCCGGAGTCGGCGTCGAGCGTGCGCACCGTATCGATGGTGCCGACCTTCCACTTGTTCATCCACATGCTCTTGGCGTCGACCGCGGGCGCGAAGCGATGGACCACGACGTGGCGTTGATCCGGGTGCGCTTCGTTGAGCCGGTCGCTGAGCTCCAGTGCTTGCTTCTCGAGCCACTCCGGTGACGGCTTCGCCCACCAGCGCAGCCAGTACGTGCGGTAGACGGTGAGCGCACCGCGCGGCGCATCGCGCACGACCTTGACGAGGGCGGCAACATTCTCCGACGGCGCCGGCCGCGGCGTGCCATCGGGCGCCGGGGAGGGGACGAGCAGGCGACGCATCGTCAGCCCCTTGCCGACGAACGCGATGTCGATCCCGCTCTCGGCGGCCCGGGTGGCCTGATCGTCGGCGAGGAAGACGTGCGGGTACGTGGGCCCCTCGGGTCCCTCG
>JBBRBG010000045.1:0-50833 GCA_038206055.1 Haliangiales bacterium | reverse complement strand
TCGAACCGAGCTTCTCGACGCCCGCATCGACCGCATCCCGTGCAGCAGTGCGCAGGCGCTTGGTGCGGTTGGTCTGGTCGCCCGCGACAGCCACGCGGACCTTGCCGGAGGCGACGGGCTGGGAATCGAAGTCGCCGACGGCGGCGGGCGTACCGTCGGAGGCGGGCAGCTTGCCCGAGAGCTCTACATCGATCGAACCCGAAGCTTCCGCAGCGGGCATCGCGACCGCACCCGACGCGGCGATGTCCACCGAGCCCGAATCCTCGGGCTTCGGCTTCGGATCATCTGGATCGTCAGGCGCCGACACCGCGAGGGATCATGACACGCGAGGTCACGAGGTAAAGAACCGAGCAACGAGGTTCTCGGCAACGTCACGCCGGTAGTCGGCGGTCGAGCGGACGTCGTCGATCGGCTTGATCGCGCCGCGCATCGCCGCGCGCGCCGCATCCGCGGCCTGGGCGAGCGGCAGCCCGGCCACCGCGAGCTCGACCTCGGTGATCCGGATCGGGCGATCGGCGACGGCGCCGAGCGCGACGCGCGCCCCGGTCACGGTATCGCCGTCGAGCATGATCGCCGCCGCGCCCATCACCTTCGAGATCGATTGCGCACGCCGGGTGCCGACCTTGCGCCAGGTGGTGCGCGTGGTCGGCGAGGGTAGCGGAAGGTGCGCTGCGACGATCAGCTCGTCGGCGGCGAGCTGCGTCTTGCGGTAGCCCGTGCAGTACGCGTGGTACGGGATGGTGCGGTGGCCGCGCACGGAGGCGACCTCGATGGTCGCGTCGAGCGCGAGCAGCACGGGCAGGCTATCGCCGACCGGCGACGACGTGCCGACGTTGCCGCCGAGCGTTCCGCGCGCCTGGATCTGCAATGCACCGATCTCGCGCGCCGCGAGCGCGAGCGGCAGGAGCTTGTCGCGGATCGCCGGATGGCGCTCGACCTCGTGCCACGTGGTACCCGCGCCGATCACGATCGCGGTGTCCTCGACGCGGATGAACCCGAGCTCGCCGAGGCGCCACAAGTCGAGGATGCCCTCTGGCGTCGGCTTGTGATTCGCGTTGACCATGAGGTCGGTACCGCCGGCGAGTACCATCCAGTCCGGATAGGCCGCGCGCGCGACGGTGGCCTCCTCGAGCGAGCGCGGGCGGAGGTAGCTCGTCATCTCGCGACCTCGCGCGCCGCCGTGATGATCGCATCGACGATGAGCTGGTACCCCGTGCACCGGCAGATGTTGCCGGCGAGAAGCTCGCGAACCAGCGCACGCGCCGACGCGTCATCGCGACCGACGATCAGTCCGCGATCCACCACGTGCGCCGCACACACCGCGATCCCCGGCGTGCAGATGCCGCACTGCGCGCCGCCGCATGCGACGAGCGCGCGCTGCACCGCGTGGAGAACCTCGCCCTTCGCGAGACCTTCGACCGTGGTGATCGTACGGGCGTCGCACTGCCCCACCGCGACGAGGCACGAGTTGACCGCCTCGCCGTCGAGCATCACCGTGCACGCGCCGCACTCGCCCTCGCCGCAGCCTTCCTTGGTGCCGGTGAGACGGAGATCCTCGCGCAGCACGTCGAGCAGACGCTTCCACGGCGAGACCTCGATGGAGTGAACCGCACCGTTGACGTCGAGCGTGACCTTCACGAGCGCCTCAGCGCCGCGCGCACGGCTTCGGGCGAGATCGGGAGGCTATCGAACGCGATGCCGAGCGCATTCTCCACGGCGTTGGCGACCGCCGCAGCGGGCCCATCCATCGGAATCTCGCCGACACCCTTGGCGCCACCGGGCCCGAACGGATACGGGCACTCGACGAGGATGGTCTCGAGCTCGGGCGCGTCGGCGAACGTGGGGACGATGCAGTTGGTCATGTTCGCGTTGGCGACGCGGCCGTCCTTGTACACGATGTTCTCGAGCACCGCCCAGCCGAGGGCCTGCAGCGTACCGCCCTCGATCTGTCCCTTCACGATGTTCGGGTTGATCGCCTTGCCGACGTCGATCGCCTGCACGCAGCGATCGATCGTGACCTCGTAGCTATCGAGATCCACCGAGACGTCGACCAGGCAGGCGCCCCAGCCATAGACCGGGTAGGCGGAGCCCGTGTAGGTCGCGTCGTCCCATTCGATGCCGGGCGGCGGCGCGTATTGCACCATCTCGGCGAGCTCGCCCAGCGCACCGCGGGCCTTCGCGATCTCCAGCAGGGGTCGGCCCGCCATGCCGTTCTCGCCGGCCCACGCGTCGAGCCGCTGCTTGACCTTGCGCGCGCCCTGATCGACGAGGCTGCCGACGACCATGCAGGTACGGCTCGCGACGGTGGGCCCGGAGTCGGGCACCTTTGACGTCGATGGATCCACCACGTGAATCGCGCCGACGCCGACGCCGAGCCCGGTTGCCGCGATCTGCGCGAACATCGTGATCGAGCCCTGCCCCATATCCGAGGAGCTCGAGCGCACCTCGAACCGACCGTCAGTGGTCACGGCGACCTCCGCACGGCCCGCCAGGCGCTGCTCACCGGAGCCCGTGAAGCCGGCGCCGTGGAAGTAGAAGCACACGCCACGGCCGCGCTTGATCGGCGTGCCGTTCGCGGCCACACCGTCGGGCTCTGGCCAAGGCCCCGCGCAGCTCTGGATCGCGCCGATCACCTCGTCGGTGCCGACGGAGAATCCGAGCAGCTGGCTCGTGGAGGTGGTGTCGCCCGAGCGGAGCGCCAGGCGCGAGCGCAGCGCCAGTGGATCCTCGCCGCGAGCGATCGCGAGCTTCTGCATCTGCCGCTCGTACGCGAACGTGGTCTGCGGCGCACCGAAGCCGCGGAACGCGCCGTGCGGCGGATGGTTGGTGGCGACCACGCGGCCGCGGACGCGCGTCACCGGGCACTTGTACGGCCCCGCGGCGTGGAGCACGCCGCGCGACAGCACCACCGGCGAGAGCGTCAGGTACGCGCCGCCATCCATGATCACGTCGATGTCGATCGCGAGGATCTTGCCGGCAGCGTCGACTGCCATCCGATGGTGCGTACGGCAGGGGTGACGCTTCGTGGTCGCGGCGATGTCCTCGTCGCGGTCGTAGACCATCTTGACCGCGCGCTTCGCCTTCTTCGCGAGGATCGAGACGTGCGCCGCGAGCATCGACGGATACTCCTCTTTTCCGCCGAACCCGCCGCCGGTCACCGACTGCGTGATGACCACGTGGTCGGCATCGAGCCCGAGGAGCCGCTTCATCGCCTTGTGGACGTAGAAGGGGCACTGCATCGAGCCGACGATGAAGCAGCGCGCGTCATCGTCGCGCCACTCGGCCATCATCGCCTGCGTCTCGATGTACATCTGCTCTTGCGGCGACGTGTAGTACGAGCCCTCGATCACCAGCGCTGCACCGGCGAACCCGGCCTCGAGCTGCGCGTCGTCGTCATGACCCTTGCGGATCAGGAACTTCTTGAACACGTTGTCGGTCTTGTAGAGCGCGGTGGTGACGGCGAGCGAATCGTCGATCGTGAACACCGTGGGCAGGTGTGTGATCTTCAGGGTGACGTGCTTCAGCGCCTCGAACGCGAGCGCGCGCGTCGGGGCGGCGATCAGCGCGATCGGCTCGTCGACGTGCATCACCGACGCCCCGATCTTCACGAGCGCCGGCTGATCATCTTCGAGCATCGTGATGACGTTCTCGCCCGGGACATCGTCGGCCGTGGCAACCACGACGCGGCTCCAGTCGAACGCGGGATCGAATTCGATCGCTTCGAGCACGCCGTGGGGCACCTTCGAGCGCACCGTGGCGCCGTGCCACGCGTTCGGCGCATCGAGGTCATCGAGGTACCGCGCACGACCGGTGACCTTCGCAACGCCGTCGACGCGCGGCACCGACGTCCCGACCGGAGCTGCCACGGGGCGTTCCATTCGGGGATCTAACCTCAGGCAGCGCCGGTAGTAAACGCGGGCCGGTCACTCCTGCGCTGCCAACAGCTTCACTTGCGCGGGTGTGCCGAGCGGGTCGTCCACGAGCGCACGGGCGGTGCGATCCGCGCGTTCGTCGGAATCGAGTCCATGTTCTCGAACGCGATCCGGCCGCTCGGGCCGGCCACGAAGTCCTTCGGGCTCGACGACAGGATCTCGGCGCGCACGGCATCGTAGCCACCGGGCACCTTCGCGGTGATCAGCTCGTTGAGGTTGACCGTGTCGGTAGCCATGAAATTCAGGTCCGCGATCTCCGTCGGCAGGGTGGGCAACGTGACCGTCGTCGTCGCGAACGGCACGACGATGTCCCACGACCAGAACGTGGTCGACTGGCCGACCAGGCGGTTCGCGCTCAGCGTGGCCCACGCGAAGTCCGGCGTCGCACCGGCCGATGCCGCCCACGTGATGGTGTGCGTGGCAGCGGAGACCGACGGCGCGGTCGTGTACGTGGCGAGCAGCGCGCCCGCGAGGTCGATCGCGATGGGCGTGGTGCCCTGCGGCGCCCAGTCGAGCACCGTGTGCCGGCCGATGAAGTTCGACGGCCCCGGCTGCGACGCCATGATCGAGATGCCGGCGGTGACCGTGGGCATCGTGAAGGTCGCCGTGGCGGCTCCGGCGGTGACGATGGCCGAGTTGACATCGATGTCGGTCAAGAAGCCCTTCGCCGATGCGATCGCGTTCCGCGCGGTCATCGACGTGTACGCCGCCGGAACGTTTGCCCAGTTGACGGTGCGGGTCGGGATCGGCGTCGTATACGGCTCCGCGGTGAGATCCACCGTGGCGCCCTCGGTGAGCGCGACGCCCGCCTTGTAGAGCGCTCCGACCGGCAGACCATTGAAGTCGTACGTCTCGATCAGGAAGTCAGAGGTCGTCCCGCAGCCAAAGAACGCCGCCGGACCGCTCACCGGCCCGCCGCCCGAGCCGCTGCCGCCGCCGGAGTTGAACTGGGCGAAACCGCAATCCGAGTACACGTAGTAGGTCGAGGCGAACGCGTCGGTCGGCAGGGTCAGCGTGAAGTTGACGACCCTGCCTTGCGCGGCCGTGCCGCCCGTATGCAGCTTCAAGCTGTCGCCCGGCTTGACGCCGACGAACGTGCGCAGATCGCGACCCGCGCTCTTCAGCGCGAACGGATCGATCGCCGTCACCGAGCCGCCGAGGCCCATCGTCGCGCTCGCCACGCCCTGGGCGTTCGTCTTGATCTTCGCGACCAGCGCGCTGTCGGCCGCGAGGAAGTACACGTCGACATCGACGCGCGGGTCCCCGCCCTGCGTGATCGTCAACGTGACCACACCTGACTGCGGAGCGTCCGGCGTCGCGGCATCCGGCCCCGGCGGGGCATCCGGCAGGTGATGGATCCCGTCATCGCCGCATCCCACCAGTAGCGCCAGGACGAGGAGGCTCTTGTGCATGGGCACCATCGTAACCGCGGCCGGGGCGCGAAATCGAGATCGTGCGCCGGGTGCGACGAACATCACGAAGGTCTACGATGTGGGTGTGCGCACCAGACCGCTCGGCCCCGGCGTCACGGCGGTCGGCTGCGGCGATCTCTCCCTCGCGATCGCCGCGAACCGTGGGGTCGACGCGCGCGAGGTCGAGCGCACCCTGACCCACGCCATCGAGCTGGGGCTCACCCTCGTCGATGTTCACGCCGAGGCCGATGCCGAGAAGCTCGCCGGAAACATCGTCCGCACGCAACGGGCGCGCGACCGCGTCCTCGTCGCCGTCACCATCCCACACACACCGCCCCGTCCTGGCCATCCGCGCCGCGACGTGCTCCCCGAGCTGCTCCCTGCCCTCTACGTGCAGGCCGCCGTCGAAGCCGCGCTGCGCAGCACCCGCCTCGATGCACTCCCGCTCGCGCAGCTCCCGCTCCGCGCGGCGTGGCGATCCTCCACCGCGTGGCCCGAGCTCGCCGGCACATGCGACCGTCTCACCCGCGAGGGCAAGGTCGTCGCCTGGGGCGCGCTCGTCGATGATCTCGACGAGACCGCGCTGACGTTCACGAAGGAGCCGTGGCTCGCGGCGCTCTCCGTGATCTTCAACCTCCTCGATCGCCACGCCGAACCGCTGCTCGCCGCCGCGAAGGTCCCGGTCCTCGCGCGCCAGCCGCTCGCCGGGGGCGCCCTCACCGGCAACGTCGGTCCCGGCATGAAGCTGCCGCCACGCGACGATCGCAACGAGCTCTCGACCGCCGATCTCGAGCGCGCCGCCGTGGCCGCCGCCCGCCTCGCCCCCGAGGTTCACACCGAGCCTCCCGCCGCACGCTCGTGCGATGCAGCGCGCAAGGTCCTCGAGGCGGGTCGTCGTCCCGATCCCCTCGAGGCCTTCACCGTCGCCGAGCTCGCGCTCCGCTTCGTCGTCGATCGCGGGGCGATCGCGATCCCTCGCCTCCATCGGCACGAGCACGTCCTCCCCGCCGTGATCGCTGCCTCCGCCGCGCCACTGTCGCCCGCGCTGCTGGCGCGGATCGTCGTCGACAGAACTTGATCACCTGTACGCGTGTTCAGTATACTCCACCGGCGTGGAACGTCGCCCTGTCTCCAACCCGCTGGTGCGCTTCCGCGACCTCGCCGTCTCCTATGACGAGGGCGAGGGTCCACCGCCGGCGAAGGTCACGCTGCTCGAGGATCAGTCGCGTTCGATCCTCTCGCAGAACGACTCACCCGACGTCGGCTTTCGCTGGAGCGCGAACCCGTACCGCGGATGCCTCCATGCCTGCTCCTACTGCTACGCACGACCGACGCACGAGTACCTCGACATGGGTGCGGGGACGGACTTCGATACGAAGATCGTCGTGAAGCGGAACGCGCCGGAGCTGCTGCGCGAGGCGTTCGACAAGAAATCGTGGAAGGGCGAGCTCGTGATGTTCTCGGGCGTCACCGATTGTTACCAGGCGATCGAGCGCGACCTCCTGATCACGCGGCAGTGCCTCGAGGTCTGTCTCGAGTATCGCAACCCGGTCAGCGTGATCTCGAAGAGCGCGCTGGTCGAGCGGGACATCGACCTGTTCCTCGAGCTCGCGAAGCACGCGCGGTTCAACATCCACGTGTCGCTCGCGTTCACCGATAACGAGATGTCGCGATCGATGGAGCCGTGGGCGGCGTCGCCGGATCGACGGTTCAAGGTGATCGAGCGGCTCGCGAAGGCGGGCGTGCCGGTCGGTGTGATGTGCGCGCCGATCATGCCGGGCATCAACGATAGCCAGATGGTCGGCGTGCTCGAGCGCGCTGCCGGCGCGGGCGCGACCACGGCGGGCTGGGTGCTGCTGCGACTGCCCGGCGCGGTGAAGCAGGTGTTCGAGGAGCGCGTGCGCCAGGTGATGCCGCTCGCCGCGGACAAGGTGCTCCATCGGATCCGCGGTACGCGCGGCGGCGAAAAGCTCTACGACGCGGCGTTCCACACCCGCGGCCGTGGTCAGGGCGCGTACGCCGATACGATCGCGATGATGTTCGATACGACGATCAAGCGGCTCGGCCTCAACCGGCGCGACGAGGAGGCCGAGCGCGCCGACGACGCTCCCACAACGTTCCAGCGGCCCGCGTCGCGGACCGGTCAGCTCTCGCTGTTCTGACGTACCATCGCCCGATGCGGCGCCTGGTCGCTCTGTTCGTGCTCGCGGCGTGTGGCGACGGCGTGCCCGGCCCCGATGCGACCATCGCGCCCGACGCGAACGTCGGCCTGGTGCGGATCCGCTTCCCCGGTCATCGCGGGGTCGAGGTGTTCTTTCAAGACGCGGACAGCTCGCTCGTGCTCGCCACGCACACGGATCGTGATGGCGAGGCGAACGCGTACATGGCGCCCGGCGGCTTCGTCACGGTGGTCAGTCGCGACACGTTCACGACCACGCTGTTCACGTGGGCCGGCGTCGAGGGCGGCGACGAGCTCGAGCTGCTCCGCGACGCGCGCGAGGTCGATCCGGCGACGGTGTTCCTCACGATCCCAGCCGACGACGCGTCGACGTTCGCGTATCAGCTGGTCTCGAGCTGTGGCGTGGCGCCGATCGACGGAGCGGTGATCGACGTGCTTCCTCTCGAGCTCGTGAACTGCCCGTCGACGACGATCGGCATGCTCGTACGCTCGTTCGGCAACGCCAGCCGCTTCATCTTCCGCGACGCGGTCGCGATCCAGCACGGAGCGGTGATCGCGATCGACGGTCCGTACAGCGAGCTCGAGATGCTGACCGTGCACGCGATCAACGTGCCGTCGCAGACGCTGCTCCCCACCGCGCGCGCCGCGCTGGTCGGCAGCGGCTCGGAGCTGTACGTCGCGGATGACTTCACTCACGCCACCCAGGCGCCTGGATTGGCCACCGCCGAGCTCCCGATGCCGCTCCCGACGACGGGCACCCTCGTGTGGCAGGTCCGCGCCGTGGCCACCTCGCAGCTCGGCGGGACGACCGCGACCGCGTGGGGACCGGTGAGCCACACGGTCACGCTCGATTTCGGCGCGCCGCTGCGCCACTACACCTCGACGCCCCACTACGTGCCGGCGCAACACGCGATCCGCTGGGCCGAGGACGCGACGGGCCGCGTCGCCGAGGGCGTCATCCTCTCGTTCCCATGGGAGCACGTGGGTACCGGCGAGGGCCTGACATGGCGGGTGGTGGCGCCGCGCTCCGAAGATCCCGTGGTCCGGCTGCCGGTGCTACCGCTCGCCGACCTGCGCCCCGATGCCGGCGATCTGGTCTTCGATCCCACGGTGCTATCGAGCTTCGTCGTCGACGGCGGGTACGCACGCGTGCGGCCCTTCCTGCTCGGACAGTTCGATCAGGTGCAGACCTGGCCACTGAGCGGCGCCTCGGGACATGTCGTGGTCGAGACGCTCCCGCCGTAGTGCGCTACCCTCGTCGGGATGCGGTTGATGGTCGCGGTCGTCGTCCTCGCCGCATGCGGTGATGGCGTCGGCGCGCCTGATGCGACGCGTCCGCCCGATGCCAATGTCGGGCTCGTGCGCGTGCGGTTCCGCGGGGACGTGCTCGAGCAACACGACGTGTTCTTCCAGAACGCGGACGGCAGCCTCGTGCTCGCGACGCGCACCGGCGTCGACGGCACGGCGAACGCCTACATGGCGCCCGGAGGTTACGTCACGCTCGTCGATATCAGCGCGAGCACGCATCACATCTCCACGTGGGCGCAGGTGCAACCGGGGGACGAGCTCGTGCTGAACGGCGTCAATCCCGGCGCCGATCCGACGACCACGTTCGCGATCTCGATCCCGATCGATCCGGGCGCAGGATTCTACGGGCTCCAGACCTCGTGCGGCGCCGAGAACGTGAGCGCCGCCGCCGGCACCGCGCTGGTGATCGAGCTCGGTGACTGCCGCGGTCGCGCCGACATGTTCGTGTTCTCGGTCGGTGCTGGCTTTCACTATCTCTACGGCGAGGACATCCCCGTGAAGAACGGCGGCACCGTGACCTTGCCGCCGCCGTACAGCGTGATGGAGCGCTCGACGGTCGAGGTTCGCAACGCGCCACCGAACATCAGCCTGATGGAGATCAAGCAGCGGCTGATCGGCGAGGGCCACAGCTTGTTCGAGCCGTTCCAGACCGGGTTCGGGTACGGCAGCGTCCAGGTCGTCGACGGCGCCGGCACCGTCAACTTCGACATGCCGCTGCCACCCGCGGGGACGATGCTGACCGAGGTGAGTCCGTCCGATGGCCTCGGTCTTGGCCGGCAGTACGTGGCTCGCTGGGCGCCCACGAGCGCGAGCACCACCGTCGATTTCGCCGCGATCGCCCTCCGTCGCTATGTCACGCCGCCGCGCTACGACGCGCCGACGCACTCGATCACCTGGACCGAAGAGGCGACCGGGACCGTGGCGAGTGCGGTGATCGCGAGCTGGACGTTTTACCGACCCGAGATCGGAGGGAACTTCCAGTGGCAGATCTTCGCACCGCGCGGCGCGGACCCCGTGATCAAGCTGCCGGTGTTGCCCGATCCGCAATACCTCCCGCGCGAGCACGACGTGATCGTCCAACCGTACCCGTTCGTGAACATCGCGATCGACGGCGGGTACGAGCGCATCCGCGGGAAGCTCCTCGGGAGCTGGGTCGCCGGGAAGACCTGGCCCGCCGAGGGTCCGTCGGGAAACGTCGTCTACCAGGAGCTGACGGCCGGATCTGGCGTGGAGTGATCAGCCGACGAGCAACCAGACCAGGCCCGCGACCGCGACGACCGCGATCGTCGCCGCGATCAGGAACGGCCACGACGACGATGACGACCGCGCCGGTGCAATTCCGAGCGGTGTCGCGCGGACCGCTCGCGGCGTTGCCGGTCGTGTTTGGGTCCCGCGCAGGTGGCGCTCCGCGGGATCCGTGAACCGCAGCACCACGTTGCCGAGCGCGACCGCCATGCCATCGGCCAGCGGCGTGGTCCCGGTGATCTTCACACCGTCGAGCTTCGTCCCGTTCTTCGAGTCGAGGTCGGTGATCGTCACGCCGTCCCAGCCGCGGCGCACTTCCGCATGCGTGCGGGACAGATCCTCGTCGAGAAGCACCCACGTCGCTTCGTCGCCGCGGCCGATCACGAGCGTGGCCACTGGCGGCGGCAAGGCGCGCTTTGCGCCGACCACGGGCCCGACTTCGACCACGAACGTGGGAGCGGCGTTCGCGCCGAGGAGCCCGCGCACGAGCTCGCGCGCGAGGCTCGCGGTGTGCGCCGGCGGCGAAGCGATGCTGCCCGCGGGCGCCGGCGCGACCACCACGCGGAATGCACCGAACGCGAGCGTCACGCCCGCGCCGATCGCACCGCTCTCACCCGAGGCGCGCGGCGCGCCATCCACCTCGAGCGCCGCGAGCGCCACCCAGCGGCCATCGGAGATCACCGCGTGCTCGTCGCGCGCGACCTCCGCGGGCAACCGCAGCTGCGCCGTTGCCGCTGCTCCGATCACGATGCGCGGACCCTCGAGATCTACCGCCGGAAGCTCCGGCTGCCCGTCCTCGCTGACCGTGAATCGCAGCACGATCACCTGGAGGCGCGCTGACGCGTGTCGTCGGCCTTGTACTGGTAATAGCGCTCGAGGACCATCTTCAGGTACTGCCGCGTGTACGTGTAGGGCGGCACCGTGTAGCCGAACTTCGCGAGCGATCCGAGGCCCGCGTGGTAGCCGGCAATGGTCAGCACGAGGTCACCGTCGACGCGGTTCGCGAGCCAGCGCAACAGGCGCGTGCCCGTCATGATGTTCGTGCGCGGATCGAATACGTCGCCCTGGACGCCCATGTCGCGCTCGACATCGGGGTGCACCTGCATGAGCCCCTTGCAGTCCATCGCCGAGACCACGCGCGGGTCGTAGTCGCTCTCCACCTTGATGACGGCGCGGATCAGAGGAACTGGTATGTGATAGAGCTGCGACGCTTCGGCGATGAACTGGTCGTACCGGTGGAACCGCTCCGGAGACTGGTCATTCGACGTGATCTTGTCGCACCGCGGGCACGAGCCGCGCTGGGCCGCCGCCTTGGAGCCCTTCTCCGGCTCCGAGGACAGCACCTTCTTCCACTTCTGGGCGTTGCCCTTCGGCTTCATGTTCGTGAAGTGGGCGACGCCCTCGTCATCGGTCCACGAATAGACGTCCGCGTGGGCTGAAACTACGAGCGCGATCAGCAGCATCGTAGTCAGGACGGTCCGCACGCAGCGAAAGCGTACCGCAAACCATGTATGGTCGCCCCCTTAATGAGTGAGCCGCTCGAGACCGATTACCTGGTCCTTGGCTCCGGCATTGCCGGTCTCAACTTCGCCCTGCTCGCGGCCGAGCACGGACGAGTTGTCGTGTGCACGAAGAAGCGTCCCGACGATACGAACACCAACTGGGCGCAGGGCGGCGTGGCGGCGGTGCTCGCATCGGATGACTCGCTCGAGCTGCACGTCCAGGACACCCTGACCGCCGGCGACGGGCTGTGCGATCGCCCCATCGTGGAGATGTGCGTCGCCGAAGGGCCGTCGCACGTCCAGCGCCTGCTCGATCTCGGGGTGCGTCTCGATCGCGACGAGCACGGCCACCTGGACCTCGGTCGCGAAGGCGCGCACTCGAGGAACCGCGTCGTGCACTGGCAAGACGTCACCGGGCGCGAGATCCAGCGCGCGCTGCTCGCGGCGGTCGCGAGCCACGCGAACATCACGATCCTCGCGGATCACATCGGCGTCGACCTCCTGTCGATGGCGAAGTACGGCGGCGATCCCGCGTGCTTCGGTGCCTACGTACTCGACACCAAGACCGGTGAGGTCAAGACGATCACCGCCCGCGCCACCGTGCTCGCGACCGGCGGCACCGGCAAGGTCTACGTCTATACGTCGAACCCCGACGTTGCGACCGGCGACGGTGTGGCGATGGCGTATCGCCTCGGCGCGGCTGTCTGCGATCTCGAGTTCGTCCAGTTCCACCCGACGGTGCTGTTCCACCCGCACGCGCGAAACTTCCTGATCTCCGAGGCGCTGCGCGGCGAAGGCGGCGTGCTGAAGCTCGCGACCGGCGAGACCTTCATGGAGAACTACCACCCGATGAAGTCGCTCGCCTCGCGCGACATCGTCGCCCGCGCGATCGACAACGAGCTCAAGAAATCCGGCGCGGACTGCGTGTTCCTCGACATGACGCACCTCGATGCGGCGTTCGTGCGCGGCCGGTTTCCGAACATCTACCAGCGCTGCCTCGACCTCGGCATCGACATCACGAAGCAGCCGATCCCGGTCGTCCCGGCGGCGCACTACATGTGCGGCGGCATCAAGACCGATACGCGCGGCGAGTCCACGATCAAGGGCCTGTACGCGATCGGCGAGTGCGCGTTCACCGGGTTGCACGGCGCGAATCGCCTCGCCTCCAACTCTCTGCTCGAGGGCATGGTGTACAGCGCGCACGCCGCGGCGGCCGTCCAGGACGCACCGCGCACGCGCCCCTCGCAAGTGGCTCCGTGGACCTCGGGCGATGCCACCGACTCGCGCGATGCGATCGTCGTGGCCCTCAACTGGGAAGAGGTCCGCCGGTTCATGTGGTCGTACGTGGCCATCGTGCGGACCAACAAGCGCATCGAACGCGCGCTGCACCGGATCGAGATCCTTCGCGACGAGATCCGCGAGTACTACATGGACTTCAAGATCACGAGCGATCTGATCGAGCTGCGCAACCTGTCGCTGGTCGCGCACCTGGTGATCGAGAGCGCCCGCCGCCGCAAGGAATCGCGCGGCCTGCACTACACGCTCGACTACCCGGAGCACCTGCCCGAGGCGCGGCACTCCGAGCTCCAGCTCACCAACGGACCGCGCGGCTGACGCGGGGCACACTGCCCCAGTTCTCCAGGGGTTCCGCAGGTTTCACACCACGGATATCAACCGCCGTTCACAGGCCCGGCCGGCTGGCACCACGCTGCGCCCACTTGCGAGCGATTCGCACCCCTGGGGCATCTGGCATCTCGTTAGCACTACGTCTGGACATAACCCTCGCTGCCGGATGTTGACGGACGGCCACGCAGCGTGGGGGGCCGCCGAGGAATGCTTCCTCGGCGGCTTTGTCTTTTTCGGCAGCTTTCCTGGAGGCACGTTCCCTCGCTGCTACTGTTCTGGGGATGCGCCGCACCGCTCTGGTCGTTGTCCTCGGCGCCCTCGCCGCGTGCGGTGGTCCCGCCGGGCCGTCGTCGCCCGCTGCGAACGGCGTGAAGATGTACGTCCAGGCGCTGCGCTCCAATGACGCGCACGACGCGTACAACCTCCTGTCCTCCGATGCGCGCAAGAAGATCAGCTACGACGAGTTCGCCCTGGAGTGGAAGCAGAGCGACAAGGAGCGCCAGTGGCAGGCGAAGGCGCTCGAGGAGAGCCTCAAGGGCAATCCCGATGTCGGCGAGCGCGCGCTGATCAGCTTCTCCGACGGCAAGCTCGTCCAGCTCGAGCGCGACGGCAAGGCGTGGCGGCTCGAGTCCGAGCTCGTCAGCCGATCGCGCGCGAAGCGTCCGCGCGATGCGATCCGGTTGTTCGCCGATGCGGTCAACCAGCGCGACATCAACGGCATGCTCGGCGTGCTCACGCAGCGGCGCCGCGACGGCCTCACGAAGCAGGTCGAGGGCTTCGTCGCCGGCATCGGCAAGCGCATCAACGACCGGATCGACGAGTTCGGTACCGACCGCGCGGAGCTGCGCTGGGACGAGAACGGCATTCGCTATCGCATCGTGCTCCGCAAGGAGGAGGACGAGTGGCGCGTCGACGACATCTATATTCGCCCGGCGCCGAAAGATGACGCCGAAGACAAGGGTGCCGTCGAAGGCATACCGGATGACTTCTAGCCGCCTTCAACGGGCTGGATTCGCTCGGCGGAACGACGCTGCAGAATGCTTACGGTGTTCGTCATGAGCTATCGTGACGATCAAGACGCCGCCCTTGCCCGCGCCGATGCGCTGCAGGTCGAGCTCGATCGGTCTCGCGGGGAGCTCGAGCGCGCGAAGTCCACGCTCGCTCAGCGCGACGCAGATCTGGCCGCCAGCGAGCACGAACGCGAGGCCCTCGCCGCCCGCGCGCCCGCCGAGCCCGCGGTGCCGGTTCCACAGCCGAAGAGGATACATCCGGCGATCTCGATCGGGTTCGTCGCGCTCGGATTCGCCGCGATCGTCGGTCTCGTCACCTGCCGCAGGGCACAGCAGGAACGCGAGAACGCCGAGCGAGAGAAGGAATTCGAGCGCTACCTTTCGCACTCCGATCTCGGCGCGGGGACGCTGCGCAGCTGCACGGTGCGCACGGTCCCCAGCGGTGCAGAGGTGGTCAGTGTCGATGGCGCGGGCCGTGCCTACCCGATGGGCACCACGCCGTTCAGCCGTTCGATCGGCAGCTGGACCATCAACGGGGAACACCTCGAAGCGCGTCTCGACGGCTACCAGGCCATCGAGCTCACCGAGCCAGCCATCGACTGGAGCACCTCGGCTTGCGAAGCGACGATCACGCTCGCCCCGCTCAGCGGACGATGAGCTGCTTCATCTGTCCCTGCGGTGCGAACACGCGCGCCTGCAGGTGCTTCGTCGTGGCATCGAAGCTGTAGCAACCGGGTGCGGTGCACGCGAACAGCGCCGCGTCGTCGGCAACGAGCGGGAGATCGACGGTATTGACGCTCACCGCGGTGGGCGCGCCGAGCGGGTCGCTGTGCGTGCGCCCATCGACATCGATGGTGATGAAGTCGTACTGGGTCCCACCGGTCAGGGTGAGGTGCGTGCCGATCCCGATGACATGCGTGCCGTCATGGAGCACAGCGAAGGCCTGGCCCTCGTGCGGGGTCGGCGCCGTTGACGCAGCGTAGACCACGCGAAGCTCTCGGCCGTACGAAGGATCTGCGTATGACGTCACGCCCGCGGCAGTCGCCGGCAACACCGTATCGGCGAGTCGCGCGAACATTGGAACCATCGAGTCTGCCCGGTACCAGATCGGCAGCGTGTCGAGCGGTGCCGGTACGGTGGTCGTCGTGTGCCCGTCCCCGACGACGGTCTCGCCCGTGGCGCGCGAGATCCATGGCCCCGGTGGCAGCACGACCGTCCGGGTCGTTGCACCCGCCGTCACCACCGGCGCGACGAGGATGGTATTGCCCAACAGGAACATCGCGTCGTCGCACTCGCAATCGTACAGGAACCTCGCCGGAGCGGTCACCGGTGTGCCGTCCGTACCGGCCTGCAGCGCGAGCGTCCAAAGGAACGGGTTCAGCAGCATGTGAAGATCCGCGTACGTCTTGTAGATGAGGTCGGTGCCGGCGGCGAACAACGTGGTGTCCCACGGGTCGTGGCTCTTTCCGCCACCGCCGAGCTGCATGATCGTGCCGAGCGAGGCGTACTCCGCCCAGCGCACCAGCGCCTCGGTGGTCGGGAAACCGCGGAAGCCGCCGATATCGGAGCCGTAGAACGGATACCCGGAGACCGAGAGGGAGAGGCCTCGACTG
Source organism: Haliangiales bacterium (assembly GCA_038206055.1). Lineage (GTDB taxonomy): Bacteria > Myxococcota_A > Polyangia > Haliangiales > Haliangiaceae > JABFXX01. The sequence continues at coordinate 35,006 of JBBRBG010000045.1, read as the reverse complement.
ATGGCACTCGGCAAACCACCAACGTTGATCTTCCCGGAGACGATCGTGCCGTGCTCCGAGAAGTCGCTCTCGAGATCGCCGGGCCAGATCGCGGTGTTCGTGTTCTGCTCGCCCCAAGCGCCGGTCCGAGTGAGGAGGAAGCCGTCCCCCGGCGGCAGCGCACCGAGGTAGGCCTCGTGATAACCGGCGCTGTAGCGATTGTGGTGCGTGGAGTTGTCGCCGGCCGCGAGCAGGAACGGCACCACATTGCCGCTGATATCGGGGACGAGCTCCTCGCCGAAATCGAGCTTGAAGCCGGCGGCGCCGAGGCCGATCACGCGCGACAGGCGCTGACGCCACCATGCGATCGCGCCATCGCGCGTGAAGTCGACCATCGCACCCGGGCCTTCCTGCCACGGGAAATCAATGACGATGCCGCCGTCGTCGGTGACGAAGAAGTTGTTCGCCACGCCCTCGGCGCGATCCACGGAGTTCGCGGCGGTCTTACCGACGTACGGCGTTGACCAGAAGATGACCTTGTAGCCCTGCGCCGCGAGATCGGAGAGCAGCTGCGCGGGCTGCGGAAACCGCGCCTCGTCGACGACATGCGTGTTGTACGCGGTCTGCCACGGGTTATCGATCCACATCACCGAGCCGGGGATCTTGCGCGTGCGCAGCTCTGTTGCATCGCCGCGCATCTCGGCGCCGCTCTGCCACGCGTTGCGCCAGAGTTGCGGCGTGAACGCCCAGCGCGGCGGCACCGCAGGCTTCGTTGTCAGCGCGACGTACGTGCGCACGAGATCCAGCGGGATGCCCTGGTTCCCGGTGGTGTAGAGGTACACGCGGTACGTACCTCGGACCGGTAGATTGAACGTGGCCATCACCGTGCCCGGCACGCTCTTTCCGAGATCGAGGGCTCCAGGGCGATCGTCGGCGATGAACATCGCGGCATCGCGCCGCGGCCAGATCACGAGCGGCACCGGGACGTGGGTCTCGTTGAGCGACGACGCCGAGCTCGTATCCACCCGCAGCGACATCTCGCGCACGGCGCCTGCGACGTTCGCCCGATCGGCGGCATCACCAGTACCGTAGAGCGGCTCGGCTGGATCCGCCGGTAGCGCGATCCGGAGCTGGACCGCCTTCTCGTGCTTGCTCGCATCGATGTCGAGGATCGCGCAGTTCGCGATCGGGCACTCCGAGAGCGCGATGCGCGCCCCGCCCGTGAGCACGAGCCAGTCGCCGTCGATCCCAATCGCCTTGTCGACGACCTTCATGTCGACAGCGGCATCCCCCCGCGGGTCGTAGTACTGCGAGACATCGATCGTGTCCGTGGTGCCGATCGACAGGAAGTGATCCTGCGTGAGGGCGGGCGAGCCCGCGAGCGAGAGCGTCAGCGTTGACGTGTCGAGCGTGACCGGCCCCGCGGTCAGCGTCGGCGGCGCCGGCGACAGGCCATCGTCACCACACGCCGCGAGGACCAGGACCGTAACCGCCAGCTTCCAGCTCACCCTCGTTTTCTACCGAAGAACGGGAGGTAATGGCGAAGTCCTCGCGGCTTCTCCGACTTCTTTTCGTCGGGCGTGGGCAGCATCTCGATCCGCGGCGTCTCTTCCGCGATGATCTCCGCGATCGGCGTGGCCTCCGAGTGGTCCTGCGAGCGGCCGGCGAGCCCGAGCCCGAGCTCCTGGCGTGCATCCATCACACTCTTCGACAGCACGCTGTGGAGATCCTTCCGCAGCTGGACCTTCTTGAGCGTGGTGCCGATCTGCCGCGCCATCTCGCGCGCCGACGGGAACCGCTGATCGACGCCGAGCTGCAGCGCACGCGTGATGATCTGCGCGAACGCTGCCGGCACATCCGGGCGGTGCGGGCGCAGAGGCTGGACCATGCACTCGCGCAGACGCGTGTAGACCTCGTAGTCGGTCTGGCCGTCGAACAGCTTTCTTCCGACGAGCGATTCCCACAGCACGGATCCGCACGCGAACTGATCCGAAGGCGGCACCGGCCGGCCGCCCGAAACGATCTCGGGCGCGAGGTAGCTCATCTTGCCCTTCACGATGCCAGGGTCGGTGAGCTCCTGCCGGCGATCCGGAGCGAGCGCGAGCCCGAAATCGATCAGCTTCACCATGCCGCGCGTGGTGAGCAGCACGTTGTGCGGCGAGACATCACGGTGCACGATAGGTGCGGGGCGACCATCCGGCCCCACGCGCTCGTGTGCCGCCGCGAGCCCGCGCAGGATCCCGACGCCGACGGCCGCGACCAGCTCCCAGCGGGTCTGCTGGCCCTTGGCCGTGTGCCAGCGGATCCAGCTGCCGAGATCGACGCCGTCGATCCATTCGAGGATCATGTAGTAGTTGCCGCGGTCGTGGACGAAGTCGTGGACCTCCGCGACGTTCGGCGACTGCAACGAGCTGCCGACGCGCGCTTCCTCGATGAACATCGCCACGTACTGCGGCTGCGCGGCGAGGTTCTGGTGCATCTGCTTCACGGCGACATCGCGCACGAAGCCCGAATCACCGCGGACCCGTCCCCGCCAGACGTCCGCCATGCCGCCACGCCCGGCCACATCGATGAGCTCGTAGCGCCCACCGACGATCATTCCTGGACGTGGCTCCTCCGCCATGGACGGATGATCATCGCACACAACGTTTGTATAGTGAGCGGGTGATCCCTCGCCTGTTGATGCTGTGTCTGTTCGTCGCATGCAGCTCGCCGACGGATCCGGATCGGTCCGTCGAGCAACCCGGTGCGCACGCCGTCGGCACCCGCCGGATCATCACGACCGACGCCACGCGGTCCTACACGTTCCAGGCGTGGTACCCGACGACCTCACCGACGGCTGACGTTGCGATCGAGAGCCTCGAGGCCGAGCCGCTCCGGTCGCGGACCGCCAGCCTGCTCGCCGGGGTTGGCACCTGCCCCACGCGCCGACTCGACGTCGCGGTCGACGGCGACGCCGAAGCCGGTTCGTTCCCGCTCGTCGTTGCCTCGCATTGCCACGCATGCACGCGGTTCTCGAACGCGTCGACCGCGATCCGGCTGGCAAGCCACGGCTACGTGGTGGTCACGGTCGATCACACGGCCGACACGATGTGGGACTCGCTCGATGGCCACGAGGCCTCGCTCGATGCGGCGCAGCTCGCGCTCCGGGTCGCCGATCTCGAGCTCGCGATCGATCTCCAGTCGCCCGCTTTGGCCTCCGCGGATCGCACGCGGCTCGGTGTGTTCGGCCACAGCTTCGGAGCCGTCACGGCAGGACGCTTGGCCCAGGTCGACGACCGGGTGACGGCCGCTGCCGCGCTCGCCGCCCCCATGGAGAATCCCCTGATCCCCGGCGTCAAGCTGAGCGAGATCGCCGAGCCGCTCCTGTTCCTGGTCGCCCGGGAGGACAACTCGATCACGGAGTTCGGGAACAAGCTGATCCGCGACAACTACACCGCCGCCACCAACCGCGCCTGGAAGCTCGAGGTCGCCGACGCCGGGCACTGGTCGGTGTCCGATCTGGACGGCCTGATCCCCGCGTTCAACAAGGGCTGTGGCCCGGGAACCCGCCAGGACGACGGGTCGGCCTTCGAGTATCTCGATCCCACGGTCGGTCGGTCGGTCGCGGCGTCGTACGTCACGGCATTTTTCCGAGCCACGCTCGACGAGGACGAGGGCGCCGCGGCCTACCTGACTCGGGGTTTCCCCGACGAAGGATTGGTGTCCGTACAGCATCACGACTGATGTACGATTGCTGTCCATGGTGGGGAGTAGTTCAGGCCTCGGTCTGTTCAAAGAGCTGGTGGGTGGCGGTGACTTCGCGCTCGATCAAGCCGCGTTGCTGATCGGATCGTGGGACTACCCCGAACGCGATCTCGCGCAGTATCGCGCGCAGCTCGACAAGATCGCCGCCCGCGTCGCACCGGAGGTCGAACGCGCGAGCAACGGCATCGGTCGCGCGCGCGCGATCAGTGACTGGCTGTTCGATCACCACGGCTTCGCCGGCAACACGAGCAACTACTACGACCCGCGCAATAGTTTCCTGTGCGACGTGATCGATCGGAAGCTGGGCATTCCGATCTCGCTCAGCGTGCTCTACCTCGAGATCGCACGCCGCGTGGACGTGCTCGCGCAGGGCGTGAACTTCCCCGGCCACTTCCTCGTGCGCGTGGCGATCGAAGATGCGTGGCTGTTCCTCGATCCGTTCTCGGGCGGTCGCGCGCTCACGCCATCCGATCTCGAAGCGCTGCTCCGCAAGACCACACAGCCCGATGCCGTGCTCGAGCCGAGCGTCATCGTCGCGGCGAGCAAGCGTCAGATCCTGTCCCGAATGCTCGTCAATCTCGCCGGCATCTACGGCCGCCATGGAGATCTGCCGCGCTCGCTCGATGTCCTCGAGCGGTTGCACGTGCTCGAGCCCGCGAATCCGCGCATCCAGCGCGATCTCTCGCAGCTCCGCGAGCGCGTGGACGGCCTCAACTAGTAAGCTCGTCCTCGATGTCCGAGGAACCCCGCGACCAGTTCTCCGCCGGAGCGGTCGCGAAGCAGCTCGACTACTGCACCTTCTGCCCGAAGATGTGCCGGCACGCGTGTCCTGTGTCGACCGCGAGCGGCCGCGAGACGTTCATCCCGCAGGTCAAGATGGACCGTGCGAACCAGCTGCGTCTTGGCCGCAGCGCATGGACCGCCGAGGCCACCGATCCTCTGTGGGCGTGCACCGGCTGTCGCCACTGCACGATGTACTGCGATCACGGCAACGAGCCCGGCCTCGTGCTCCTCAGCGCGCGCGCCGCCGCCGTCTCGCACGGCACGCCACACCCCGCGCTCACCGGTTACAGCGAACGGTTCCGCGCGCGCGAGCAGCGGCTCTCCGCGCAGGTGCGGTCGCAGTTCTCGGATCAGCTCGGCACCTCCGGCGAGCTCGGCTACTGGCCCGGCTGCGATGCGATCGACAAGGGCTCCGCCGATATCGCCGCCGCGATGGCGCTGTTCGAGCGCGTTGGACTCGACGATGTGAAGATCGTCGACGCGCCGCAGGCGTGCGCCGGCTACCCGCTGCTCGCTGCGGGCCACCGCGATCTGTTCCGCTGGCACGCCGGACGCGTCGCCGCCTCGCTGCGCGGCTTCAAGAAGGTCGCGGTCAACTGCTCCGCCTGCGTCTACGCGATGAAGACGCAGTACGCCGCCGAAGGCGTCAACATGCGCGTGGAGGTGGTCTCGCTCGCCGAGGTGCTCGCACCCGCCGCGCAGAACCTCGCGTGCCCGCTCCAGCGCAAGAGCGTCTACTACCACGACCCCTGCTACCACGCGCGCTACAACGGCGTGGTCGAGCAGCCGCGCCGCGCGCTCTCGCAGCTCGCCGAGCTCCGCGAGTTCTCGTGGAACAAGACCGATACCGAGTGCTGTGGCGGCGGCGGTCTCCTCCCGAAGACCATGCCGATGGTCGCCGACCAGATGGCGAAGCGCCGGCTCGCCGAGGTGCAGCAGGCCGGCGGCGGCATGGTCGTCACGTCGTGCGCGACTTGCACGTTCATGCTTCAGCGCAACGCGCCTGCGTCGGTCGAGGTCGTCAACATCGCGACCGCGATGGCGAAGCTCTCCGAGACACCGTTCCGCGCCCCCACGAGCATTCCCGACGCCGACGAGGGCTGACGGGGCACGATGGACGACGCGCCGAAGTTCCTGGGTGATGACGGCCCGGTGCCGGCGGCGCCGGTCGTGCAGAAGAAACCCGTCGAGCTGACGCCCGAGCAGATCGCGGCGATCGAGGCCGTGATGGCGGGTCGGCCCGTGAAGTCGGCGGCTTGCTCGCAGTGCGAGAGCGCGGACTGCGCGCCGGTGTACTTCGTGCTCTCGCACGCTCGGTTCGAGCACGATCGCCGGTTCCGGTTCGAGCATGGGACGGAGCCGGTGCGCCAGCCGTGGGCACCGCACGTCGGGATGATGTGCACGCGCTGCTACGGGCGTGCCGAGTCCATGCGCAACCTCGCGAGCCGCGCGAAGTGGGGCGTGATCGCAGGCATCGTGATGGCGTGCGGCTACTTCGTGGGCGCGCTGGCCCACGCGTCCACGCCACTCGTGCTGACCTTGCTGTTCGGCGGCATCGGCATTGCGGTGGTATTTGGCGTCGTCGCCGTGACCGTGGCCAAGACCGCGGAGGCGATGCTGCCGCTGCCGAAGATCCTCCTCGGTGGCGACCTGTTCATCCACGTGGTGTCGCGCGAGCGCGCTGGCATCGACGCCTTCGTCGAGAAGCACAAGCTCGCGTTCCTCGACGAAGCCGAGATCGATCGCCTGGTCGCCCGCGCGGGCGGCTAGCCGTTCCGGTACGCTCCGCGCATGGCTCGCCTGCTCTCACTCGCGCTCGTCGTCCTCGTCTCGTGCGGGCCGAGCGCTCCGCCCGCGGCGCCTGCGTCGTCGCAAGCGGCACACATCGATCGGATCGTCGCTGCACTGCTGCCGCGTGTTCAGGTCAAGGGCGAGCCTGGCGACGCGATCTCGCTCGACAAGCGCATGCACGAGCTCAAGATCCCCGCGGTCAGCATCGCGGTCTTCGAGCACCACAAGCTGCTGTGGGCGCAGGCATTCGGTGTGACCGACCGGGAGACCCGCCAGCCGGCCGATGCGGACACGCTGTTCCTCGCGGGCTCGATCAGCAAGTCGGTCAACGCGCTCGGCGTGCTCGATGCCGTGCACGATGGCCTGCTCTCACTCGACAAGCCGATCAACGAGCAGCTCACGAGCTGGAAGCTCCCCGACAACGAGCTGACGCAGGCCACGCCCGTGACACTGCGCATGCTGCTCAGCCACACCGCCGGCACCACCGTGCATGGGTTTCCGGGCTACGTCGCCGGCACGCCACTTCCGACCGTGCCGCAGATCCTCGATGGTGCACCGCCCGCGAACACCGCGCCCGTTCGTGTCGACCTCGCGCCCGGCACCAAGTTCCGCTACTCCGGCGGAGGCATCACGATCGCGCAGCTCGCGCTCGCCGAAGGCGTGAAGCGGCCGTATCACGAGATCCTCGCGAACCGCGTACTCGTTCCGCTCGGCATGGCGCATAGCTCGTACGATCAGGTGCTGTCGCCTGCGCGGCTCCCGCACGCCGCCACCGGGCACGACCCCGAAGGACGCTCGATCCCCGGCAAGCGCAACGCCTATCCCGAGATGGCGGCGGCCGGGCTGTGGACCACGCCCACGGACCTCGCGAGGTTCTTCGCCGAGGTCGGGCTCGCGCGCAGCGGGGCGTCGAAGCTCGTGCGAAAGGAGATCGCGATGGAGATGACGACGAAGGTCGCCGAGGTGGAAGGCACCACCTCCGTCGGGCTCGGCGTGTTCCTCTCCGAGCGCAACGGCGCGCTGATGTTCGGCCACGATGGCGCCGATGCGGGATTCCAGGCGATGGCGGTGGCGAGCCTCGACGGCGGCTATGGGGTCGTGGTGATGGCGAACTCCGAGAATGGCCTCCAGCTCTTCGATTCGATCGTGCGCACGGTGTTCGCCGAGTACGGCTGGTCCGGGGCCGATCCGATGATCGAGCGGTCGCCCATGGATGCCGCGCAGCAGCAGAAGTTCGTCGGTAGCTTCATCGGTGCCGGGCTGCCGCTCGAGATCACGCTCGACAACGGGAAGTTGATGTCGCGGATTCCGTTCGGCAAGGCCGTCGAGCTGGTGCCGGTCTCGGGCACCGCCGTGATCCACCACGGGGCCGGAAACCGACTCGAGGTCGACGCGAGCGGAAATCTCGCCATCATGGGACTACCGCAGCATCGCCTGCCAGCGGGGACGCGACACCCGTTGTTCATCCTCGACGGTGGCAAGCTCGAGGAAGCCGCTGCGCTGTGGCGCAAGCAGGCCGCTGCCGATCCCAAGGCCGCGCTCGCCGACGAGACTGCGATCAACCTGTTCGGCTACCAGATGATGATCGAAGGCCGGCTGCCGGCGGCCACGCAGGTATTCCATCTGATCTCCGCGGTGTTTCCCGCGTCGTCGAACGCGCACGACAGCTACGCCGAGGCGCTGATGGGCGCGAAGGACAAGGTCGCCGCGATCACCGAGTACGAAGCATCGATCAGGACGCTCGACGCCGATCCGCGCATCCCTGCCGCGGAGAAGCCCGCTCGCAAGGCGCACGCCGAGCAGCAGCTGGCGATCCTGCGGAAGCGCTGAGCTACTTCTGGAGCAGCTGGAACTTCGCCATCATCGTCGCCAGAGCGATCTTGAACGCGACCTCGTCCTTGCACAGCATGGCGACCGTCGCGAGCTTGCCCGCCGACGTGCTGATCCGCGAGCCGTAGCTCTCCGACAGCCATTTCCTCGCCGCGGGGTCCTTGGCACTGGCCGTGACGGTCTCCTTGATCTTGGTGCCGTTGAACGCGACGAGGGAGGCGATGTCCGTCGCGTGGTCCTTCACCACGCCGAACGCCTTCGCGCAGCTCATCCCGGGCGCGCCGAGGTCGTTCGCGAGGCTCTCGAACGTGGAGACGTACTTCTCGTACGTGTCGGCCATCTCCGACGTGATCGCCACCGGGCGCTCCGCCTTGCTGCTGCAACCAACGACAAGAGCGACCGCGACCAACCACCGCTTCGTCATAGACTCAGCCTAGCGCGACGACGTGCCAAGCTCACGCTCTGCGGCAACGAAGCACTTGCGGCACACGAGCTCCAGCAGCCCGAGGATCGTCTCGACATCGGCGGCATCCTCGTCGGCGATCGGCGCAGGCTCGATCGGGATGCCGTGCCCGACGAGGCACGCGCCGCACAGGGTCAGCTCGAGGGTCTCGCCGATCTGGGACTCCAGGCTGGTGTCGGCCCGCGCCGGCAACGGGACGCGGTCGCGGATCGCGGCGTTGATGTCGCGGCACACCAGCTTCCCGCGGCTCTGGCCGTGGATCGCACAACTGACCTCTGCCACATCGTCAGCCTAGCGCGACGACGGCCTGGCCGACACGCAGGACGCCCTCGCGCTCGATCCGGGCGTACCAGCGCGACCAACCCGGGCGCTTTTCGTGATCGATGCGCCGGAACTGCCGGTCGCTGAACGCGGCGGCGATCTGCTTGCACGGCTCCGTCGGCCGGGTGAGCTGGATGACCACCTCGTCGCCGAGGGCGAACCGCTGGTCGACCGCGAGGGCGTTCCAGTCGAGGCCGGCGATATCCACGTTCTCGCCGCACGAGCCGGGGACGAGCGGATGCCCTTCGGCCTGCAGCGCGGTGACCAGCTCGACCGCCCAGATGCACAGCGCCCGCTCGGGGCCACCGTGGATCTTGGTGTGCTTGTGGCCATCGCCGACGAGGCCCAGGGTAGTGCACGCCGCTTCATGGATCGGCAGCTTCGGGACACCGCCCGGCGAGGTGTTGAGCTGGACGATCCGCACGCTCACTTGTACTTCGCGAGCTCCGGCTCTGCCGCGGCGTCGCGCTTCCAGTCGATGAACGCGGGGAGCGCGTGGATCGCATCGACGTACGCGCGGCAGGTTGGATCGAGGTCCACGCCGTACGTGTGGAACCGAGTGGCGACGGGCGCGTACATCACGTCGGCGAGCGTGAACGCGCCGAACAGGAACGGCCCCTTCGACGTGGCGAGCTGCTCGCGCCAGATCTGCTGGACGCGCCGCGCATCGGCGAGCGCCTCGGGGGTGTGGCCCTCGCCGTGCTTCGTGGCGATCACGTCCATCGGCATGCTGGTGCGGAGCGCGGCGAAGCTCGAGTGCATCTCGGCGCTGATCGAGCGCGCGCGGGCGCGATCGGCGCGGTCGGTAGGCCACAGGTTACGCGCCGGGAACAGCTCGTGAAGGTACTCGCCGATCGCGAGCGAGTCCCAGATCACGAGGCCATCGTGATGGAGCACGGGCACGCGGCCGGCTGGCGTCACCTGCGCGATCTCGGAGGCGGTGCTCGGCGTATCGAGCGGGATGGTCTTGCACTCGAACGGCGCGCCCGTCTGCACGACGGCGAGGTAACCGCGGAGCGACCACGAGGAGTACCGCTTGCTGCCGACGTAGAGGGTGAGCGTCATGCGCGGGACTCTAGCGCGCGCCACGACGGCAGCGTCCGGCTCTAGACGCCGAACTTCGCGAGCTTCTTGTGCAGACCCTCGCGCGTGATGCCGAGGGTGACGGCAGTCTTCGTCTTGTTACCGCCGTGGTCGCGGAGCGCTTCGGTGATCAGCCACCGCTCGACCTGCTCCATCATCTCTTTGAGCGTGCCCTGCTTCGGGGCGATCCGCGTGACGGTGCCCTCGATCTTTCTCAGGCGCGGGGACAGATCCGTGATCTCGATCCAGTGGCCCGGTTCGGCCTGGATCACGAGACGCTGGATCTCGTTCTCGAGCTCGCGGATGTTGCCGGGCCAGTTGTACGAGGACAGCGCATCGAGCGCGTCCTGCGTGAAACCGGGAAGCTCCATCCGGTATTCCTCGGAGTACCGTTTCAAGAAGTGTGAACACAGCGTCGGAACGTCCTCGCGACGCTCGCGCAGCGGCGGGAGCTTGATCGGGAACACCATCAGCCGGTAGTAGAGGTCCTGGCGGAACCGACCCTTCTCGACCTCGGCGGCGAGGTCGCGGTTGGTCGCGCAGATGATGCGGACATCGACCTGCTTCTCGCTCGTCGCACCGACGGCGCGGATGGTGCCTTCCTGCAGCACGCGCAGGAGCTTCGCCTGCAGCGTCATGGGCATCTCGCCCATCTCGTCGAGGAACAGCGTGCCGCCGTCGGCGATCTCGAACAGGCCCTTCTTGTCGCTATCGGCGCTCGTGAACGCACCGCGCTTGTGGCCGAACAGCTCGCTCTCGAGGAGGTTCTCCGGGAGTGCGGCGCAGTTCTGGGCGACGAACATCTTGTCGGCGCGCTGGCTCTGATGGTGGACGCCGGCCGCGATCAGCTCCTTGCCGGTGCCGGTCTCGCCCTCGATGCACACGGTCGCGCGCGTATCGATCACCTTCTCGAGCTGATTGAGCACGGCCTTCATCGCCGGCGAGTCGCCGATGATGTTGTCGAACTTGATCTTCTCCTGCTTGCGCTTGAGGTAGACGTTCTCGCCGCGTGCCCGCTCCTCGGCGACCCGCAGCCGCTGTACGAGCGTGGCGTTATCGATCGCCAGCGAGGCCTGCGCCGCGAGCAGCAGGATGACCTCGAGGTCACCCTCGACGAACATGCCCGCGCTGGCGCGGTTATCCGCCTGGATCAAGCCGATGATGTCCTCGCCGCGCCACAGCGGCACGGCCAGGATCGAGAGGATCTGACCCCCGAGGATCGACTCGCTTGACAGCGCCTCCTGTGCATTCGCGGTCAGCACGGCCGCGCGATCCCCGAGCACGCGGCGCAGCACGGCGCGGCTCGCGCGCACCGCATCCACGCCCTCGGGGCGCGGCTCACTTCCGGGCCGCTCGCGCGACACGGCGAGGGCGAACCGGTCCTTGTCGGCCTCGGAGCGGAGGAGGATCGCGACGTGGGTGGCGCGCGGAAGCAGCTCGAACGTGGCGCCAACCGTGGCCTCGATCACCTCGCTCGGCTCGAGCCGCGCGCCGAGCGGCTGGACCGCCTTGTAGATGCGAAGCGCGGTGTCGGGGCTGCCCTCGATCTGATCGGCAACCGCCGGCAGATCCATGATCGAACGCGATGCGATCAGCCGGTCGCCGAGCTCCTCGTCGACCTCGTCCCCGATCCGGACCGAGATCCGCACGGGGTCCGAAGGATTGCCGAGCAGCAGCGTGTCGCCATCGGCGAGCGCGAGCTCCCAGCGGGCGGCCGCATCCACGGGCATCCGGCGCCCGGCGCGCTCGATCGCGGAGCCGTTCGTCGAGCGCAGGTCGCGGAACACGAAGTGGTCGCCGATCTGCGTGATCTGGGCGTGGTCCCCCGACAGATGGAAGTCCGTCAGCACGAGCGTGCTCTGGGGGGACCGCCCGAGCGTGACCGTGCCATCGGCTGCTCCGGAGGTGAACAACCGGTGCACGCGCGTCGCCGTGGTGCCTTGGAGGATTTCGAGAACGATCACTGGAACGTGGCGCTAGTCCGGCCCCTCAGCGAGCGTTATACTGCTAAGTCGCGACCGCTGCATGCCGGGACCCTCGAAAGTCATCGTGCTCGACCCCGATGCGCGGGCCGGCCGCCAGGTCCAGCTCGGGTTCTCGCGGGAAGGCGTGCCGTCCGCGCTCGCCGATGTCGACGTCGACCGCCTCGACGTCCCCGCCGACGGCACCGCCCTGGTCATCGTCGGCGGCACCGACGGGCGTGCCCTCGACCTCCTCCGCAAGACCCGGCTGGCGCTGGACGAGAAGAAGCTCGACGTCCCCATCGTGTTCACGGGCCGCGGGGTCCGCCGCACCGACGCCGAGGCCGCCGGGGCCGACGAGGTCGTCCTGCTCCCGGCGTTTCTCCGGGACGTCGTCACCATCGGCCGCCTCCTCAAGGGCCAGCCCGCCGGGCAGCGCGACCACATCGTGGGCTCGCTCGCCGAGACCACCGGCGTGTTCACCCTGGTCCGCGCCCTCGCCGCCCTCGGGCGCAGCGCGGTCCTGACCCTGATTCGCGGCCTCCGGCGCGGCGAGATCCGGTTCTTCCACGGCGAGGTCACCTCCGCCCAGGTCGGCCTGATCCACGGCCAGGCCGCGTTCCACCAGCTCCTTCTGTGGACCGAGGCGCGGTTCGAGTTCCACCACGAGGACGTCGTTCGCCGGCAGCAGATCCCGCTGTCGCCCGAGGAGCTATTCATCGACGCCGAGCGGTTCCTCGAGGGAGTGCGCGACTCGAGCGGCCAGCTCTCGCCGTCGATGGTCCTCGAGCAGGACATGGCGCGCGTCTCGGCGCTCGGCAAGCAGATCCCGACCGAGGTCCACGGCGTACTCCGGATGTTCGATGGCCACCGCGTCCTCGCCGACATCCTCGAAGATTCGCCATACCGCGTGTTCGAGACCCTGCGGGTCGCGCAGCGTGCGTGCGACGTGGGCCTGCTCCGGGTCGTCGACGGCCAGAAGCCGAGGCCGACATGGCGCGTCGTGCTCGCGATCGAGGAGTGGCTCGTCGGCAGCGATCGTGATGCAGTGATCCAGCGCGCGCAGTCCGCGGCGGATAGCGGCGAGCTGCCGGCGCAGCGGGATTCGTCCCAGAAGGTCAAGGGCGGCAAGCAGAAGCGGAAGAAGCGTCGCGCGCTGACGCCCCCGATCGTGGTGGCGAGCTCGAAGGCCGAGATCGACTGGGGTGCGCTCGTGCCGCGCGTCGTCGGTGCGGAGGTCGGATCGCTCTCGGGCGTGGTGCCGGCGTCGCAGCTCTCGGGCGAGATCTCGTTGCCGACGCGGGAGACGCAGCGCGAGAAGCTCGAGGCGCTGATGGACACGGAGAAGCGCGAGAAGATCTTCCCGAAGGAGATCGGGCTCGAGCCGAAGGTCATGTTCGATGCGGGCGAGGACCTCGCGAAGTACGAGGCAGAGAAGGCCGCGACACAGGCGAAGGTGAAGGCCGAGGCCGACGCGCGCGAAGCGGCCGCGAAGCAGATCCGCGAACACGACGAGGCCGCCGCGAAGGCCAAGGCCGATGCAAAGGCCGCCGACGAGGCCGCCGCGAAGGCCAAGATCGAGGCGAAGAAGGCCGACGAGGCCGCCGCGAAGGCCAAGATCGAGGCGAAGAAAGCCGAGGATGCGAAGGCGAAGGCGGACGCCGAAGCAAAGGTCGTCGCCGACGCGAAGGCGAAAGCAGATGCCGACGCGAAGGCGAAAGCAGATGCCGATGCGAAAGCAGACGCAGATGCGAAAGCGAAAGCAGATGCCGCCGCGAAGACCGCCGCAGCAGCATCCGACGACGACGAGGTGAAGACCGCTGCGTTCGTCAAGCTCGACCCGGAGCCGAGCACCACGGCCGAGGCGAAGGCCGACGCTGCCGCGCAAGCGATGGCCGCCGCGCCGCTCGTCGACGCGAAGGCCAAGGCGAACGCCGAGGCGCGCGCGATGCTCGAGACCGAGGCCAAGGCCCGCGCGGCGGCCGCCGCGAAGTCGAACGCCGAGACCCTCGCGAAGCTCGAGGCCGAGGCGGCGAAGCTCGAGAGCGACAAGAAGGCGCCCGGTGCCGAGGCCAAGGAAGCGATGGCCGCGCGCCTGCGCGACGAAGCCGAGGCGCGCGCCGAGGCCGAGGATGCGGTGCTCCGTGCCGAGGCCGCCGAGCGCTCGAAGCAGCTCGCCGCGGCGCGAGCTCGCGCGACCGATGAGCAGGCGCGCGAGGCCGAGGATCTCGCGAAGCGCCTCGCCGACGCCAAGGCGAAGGCCGATGCCGAGTCTCGCGCGAAGGTCACCGAGGAAGATCGCGCCGAGGCAGCGATGTGGCGCGAGGCGAAGGCCCGCACCGTGGAAACGGACGCCGAGGATGCGAAGCGCGCCGCGCTGCGGGCGGTCGGCGACACGGTGTCGACGACGGGGCCGGTCGAGAAGGCGCCGGATCTGGTCAAGCAGCTGCTCGGCGGTGGCATGACGACGTCGGAGAACCCGAACGCCACGGTGGTCGTGCACGAGCACATGACCGTCGACACGACCATCAACACCGCGCGCGTCACCTCGGAGTCGCTCGTCTCGATCACGAGCGCCGCCCCCGAGGAGCTCGCCGACGACCCGTCGGATGGCATCGTGCGCCAGCTCGCCACCATCGAGACCGCGCCCGTGCGCCGTCCGCCACCCGGCGAGATTCCGGCCGACGATCGGCCCGAGGCCCGCAAGGGTGAGATCGCGCAGCGCACGAAATCCCCGACGGCGGATCCGGTCGCGCCCGAGCCGTCGATCCTTGTCGGCGACCTCGCCGCCGCTCAGACGGCGATCACCGCGGTCGTCGCTGCGCAGGCCGCCGCCCCTGCATCGAAGGACATCGCCGCGCCCGCGCGCGAGAACACGATCACCGAGGTCCGCAAGGACGCGGTGCACGCCTTCTCGGAGGACGAAGAGGAGTTCTTCAAGGCGGGCGCCGGCAACACGGGCAAGGTCCCGCAGTTCGCGCCGGAGACGTTCGACGACCTCGACGAGGGCTACAAGCCGGTCGGCTTCTGGGATCGCCTGCGCGGCAAGAAGCCCACGAAGTAGCGATTACGGTGCTTCCCAGTTCACTTGCAACCCGCCGCGCTCGCCGCTGATCCGGAGCTGCACCTTGCGCACGTCGGGGCCCAGCACGTTGGCCTCGCGCGGAAACCTCACGATGTAGGGCGTGGCGAAGTCACCGAATGCCGGGAACTCCGTGCGCACGACGAACGCCGGTCGCTTGTCCTTGATGATCTCGATCGGGGCGATCTCCTTGCCCTGGGCATCGAGGAGAACCACGCGCCAGACGCTCTTCTTGCCGCGATCGAGATCGTTCTCGCGCCGGTCCCACGTGGAGACCATGAGCTCGAACTCCCACGGCCCGGCGGCCTCGGCCTGCGCCTGCGCGAGCCGCTGATCGCGCGACTCGCCGACAAGCCCTCGGTTCTTCGCGTCCTTCTCCGCGTGCGCCGCGTGCCACTCGGGCGACTTCAGCGTGGCCGAGAGCTCCATGACTTCCTGGTACGCCACGCGGAGCACCGCCGAACGCGTCCACTCCTGCACGACGGTATCGTACCCACCCGCGCGCGGCGGCCACTCACCGGAGAGCCGCACGCGCGGATCCGAGGCGCCGCACGCGGCGACGAGCACGAGGGCGATCAGCGCGATGAGCTTCATTTGTCTGGAAGGAAGTCCCGACGCGTGAACAGCGTCGTCAACGGAGTCTCCGCAACCACCGCCTCGCGCCCACCTTCGAGTCGATCGACGAGCCCGACCGCGTGGAGCACCACGAAGCCGGCGAGCCGCGCACGCTCGATCGCTCGCAGCGTCGAGGCACCTGTGGTGATCACATCCTCGAGGATCACGACCGGCGCGCCATCGGGCAGCTTGGTGCTCTCGACCCACTGATTCGTGCCGTGGCCCTTTGGCTCCTTGCGCACGAGGAACGCCGCGCGGGGCCGACCTACCTGAAAGGATAGGATCGAGGTCGCGGTGGCGAGCGGGTCTGCGCCCATCGTGAGGCCACCGACGGCAACGGCCTTCGGCGCGACCTCATCGATCACCTGGTGAAATAGATCACCGATCAGCGCGGCCCCCTCGGCATCGAGGCTGACCTGCTTGCAGTCGATGTAGAAGTTCGACTTGAGCCCCGACGACAACGTGACCTCGCGCTCCTGAAACGACCGCGTTCGGAGCAGCTCGAGAAGACGTCCTCGCTTGCTCGCGAAGCCTGGACGATCGAGGAGGGCCTGCATCTGCGGCGACGCTACCACGGCCCACCCGTGCAACGGCTTGTTCACGACCTAGGCGAATTGACGATGTGATGATCACCCCCTAGAGTGCCCGGACCCTGCGTGCATCTCGTCGACAAAGCTGAAGCTGTTGCGGTTCGCTCGACGGCAGAGCTGATCGAGTACTTCTCGACAGGAGGCAAGCCTGCTTCGGCGTGGCGCGTCGGCACCGAGCACGAGCTGATCGGCGTGATCAAGCCTACCGGCGAGGCACCGCCGTACGACGGCCCTCACGGCATCGGCGCGTTGTTCGACAAGTTCGCCGCGAACGGCGGCACGAAGGTGGTGGAGCGCGGCCACACGATCGCGCTACCGCGCGCCGACGCACAGCTCACGATCGAGCCTGGTGGTCAGTTCGAGCTCGCCGGCCGCCCGGTCGGCGACGACCTCGACTTCGTCGCCGATCTGCGTGCGTACGTCGCCGAGCTAGGTGCCGCCTCGGAGGAGCTCGGGCTCGCGTGGCTGTCCATCGGCCTGCGCCCGTTCGGCGGCCGCGCCGACATCCCGTGGATGCCGAAGGAGCGCTACGAGGTGATGCGCGCGTACATGCCGACCGTCGGCACGCGTGGCCTCGACATGATGCTGCGCACCGCGACGGTGCAGGTCAACCTCGATTTCGCCGACGAGGCGGACGCCGCCGCCAAGCTGCGCTGCTTGTACTCGAACACCTCGCTGCTCACCGCGCTCTGGGCCGCGTCGCCGATCGTCGAGGACAAGGTCAGCGGGTACCAGAGCTATCGTGCCTGGATCTGGCGCGATACCGATAACCAGCGCGCCGGCCTCGTGCCGTTCGTGTTCGAGCGCGAGGACGTGTTCACCGCGTACACCGAGTGGGCGCTCGACGTGCCGATGTACTTCCTCTATCGCGGTGGCTACGTACCGGTGCCCGCGGGCATGACGTTCCGCGCATTCCTGCGCGATGGCTGGAACGGCGAGGTCGCCACGCGCTCCGACTGGGCGATGCACCTCTCGACGCTGTTCCCCGACGGCCGGCTCAAGAAGATCATCGAGGTCCGCGGCTGCGACTGCGGCTCGATCGAGATGACCGTTGCGCTGTCGCCGATGATGCGCGGCCTGCTCTACGACACCACCGCGCGCACCGCCGCGATCGCGCTGCTCGCCAAGGTCTCGTATGCAGAGCGCGAGCAACTCGCGAACGACGTACCGAAGCAGGGCTTCGCCGCGAAGATCGGGGGTCACTCGGTCGGTGATCTCTCCGCAGAGCTTGTCGCCATCGCCGTCGATGGCCTGGGTCGCGTCGCCCCCGCCGCGCTCTCTCTGCTCGCGCCCGTGCAGGAGATCGCGGAGACCCGCCGCACGCAGTCCGATCGCATCATCGAGCTCTGGGAGCGTCACGCCGGCGATCGACCGGCGCTCATCGCCGCGCTCGCGCATCCCGGCCTCGGCTAGTCCTGGCTCGTCAGTCCTCGTCGTCGTCGAACTGGATCAGCACGCCATCGTCGGTCGTCGCGCGCGTCGGGATCTTGTGCGATCCGGAAGAGCGCGATTGTGCGCGCTGCTGCGACGGCGGCCGCGACGAGGGCGCGCGTGCTCGCGGCGCCACCGAAGGCGCGCGCGGCAGCGGATCCGCCGACGGTCGATCGTGCGGAACCGAGAGGTCGTCGAGATCCACGTCGAGCGCCTCGAGCGCGGTCTCGAGATCGTAGCCGTCATCGCCGGGGGCCGGCGCAGGGGCCGTGACCGGCGCGGGAGCCCGTAACACGTACGGATCGCGGGCCGGGCTGCGGCGCGGCGGTGCTGGCGTCACGGAGACATCGCTCTGATCGAACGAGTGCGGTCGCGGGAAGTCCGGATCGATCTCGTCCTCGTCGTCCTCGTAGGCGCGGTGTCCACCGAACCCCGTGTGCGGCGCATCGAACACCGCATCGGGCGGCGGCAGGTCACCGGCGATCGTGTACTGGCCCTGGCTATCGGCATCGATGTCGTCGGGATTGCCGACCGGTCCATCGCTGTAGCTCGGGCGCGTGGTGTACGGCGAGCGCCGCGCGGATGGCTCCTCGGGCTCGTCGAACGCGGCGAGTGCATGGCCTGCGCTGACCTGCTGCGGATCGAGCTCGCCGAGGTGCGCATCGAGCTCGGAGAAGCTCGCGTTGCGATCGAACAGTGGCCCCGCCTCGACCTCCGGCGCGGCCTCGAACTCGTCGCTGAGATCGAGGCGCGAGACAAAGTCGGCCTGCGACGGGCGCGGCTCGAGCTCGGGCTCCTCCGGAACGAGGTGAGCCGGGGCCCGCGGTTCGGGTGCCACCTCACCGGCATCGGCCTCTCCGTGCGCGGACAGCAGATCCGCGTCGGCCGCATCAGCCTCGGCGAGGATCTCGAAGTCGTCGATCTCGTCGATCTGCTCGTCGCCCTCGGTCTCCTGGGGAACATCCTCGAGCACGGGCGCGGCCGTGGGCATCGCGTACGCGCCGCTGATGCCGAGGTCATCCGCGTCGGCCTCGGCCTCGGCCTCGGCGAGGTGTTGTTCGAGGCTGCGTTCGAGCTCCGCTGCGGCTGCCGGCTCGGTGACGAACGCGTGCTGCTGGAAGCCCGGCTCCGGATCCGCCGAGGGCATCGCGCCGATCTGCGTGTGCTCGACCTCCTCGAAGTCCTCCTCGCCGAGCTGATGGATCTCGTCGGCGATCTGCTCCGGCTCGACCTCGTTCGCGGGCTCCTCGCGCTCCTCGAATGCCTGCGGATCGGCATCGTCGTCGATCAGCGCCGCGGCGGGCTTCGCTTCGATCTTGTCCTCGGCGGGTGGCGCGTGGACCGGCGCCGAGTCGTCGTCCTCGACGAACGTCGGTACGATCGCGATCGCGGGCACCGAGGGGGCCGTGTCGATCAAGGGCTCGGGCGCGGGTTCGGGCGGGGCAGGCTCCTCCTTCGCGACGACCGGTGCGCTGATCGTCGACGGCGGCGGCGCCCATCGGGCCGAGCGATCCGCCTTCCTGACCGCCTTGCCGCCGAGCTGCCGCGCGAGCTCCGCCGACGCAGCCTCGATGTTGATCTCGAGCGGCGCCGCGGAGACCTCGCGGAGCGCCTCGAGCTCGGCATCGAGGTTGCCACCGGCGAGCAACCGCGCGCGCGCGAGCACTGCACCGACGTCGACGTCATCGTCGAGGCCCGGTACGCTGACGACGCTGACGATCGGCCCCGATGCGCTCTCGATGACCTCGTGCACCGCAGGCCGCTTCCTGCGTGCGGGCTCGGGTCCGAGCGCCGCGATCACGTGCAGCTTGGCGACCGCGATCGATCCCGACTGCCGCCTCGGCGCGGTGAGCAGCGCCTCCGACGGACCCGAGTCGTACGACGGATGTGGCACCGGCACCGCCGCACTCGCCGTGTCCTTCACCGAGGTATCGACGACCTCGGAGCGCCGCGCGGCGTCGATATCCGTCGGCATCGGGATCCCGACCTCGGGGAGGCCGAGCTGCCGGCGGCGCTCGAGCATGCGCAGGATCACCTCGCGGCTCTCGCGCGTCACCCGCAGCAGCTCGATCGCCATGCCGAACGCCGCGCGCGGCGCCGCCGGATCCGGAGCCTTCGCCGCCTTCACGCGCCCGAGCCCGACGAGCACGGGCGTGTCGTCGGTGATCCGCAGCTCGAACTTCACCTCGGCGCCGACCGGCTGCAGCGACTTCGTCGGCAAGAACAGACCACTCTTGCCAATGTTTGGCGCAAACCGCTGCACCATCGACTCGACGTCGTCGTAGCGGAGCTTGATGCGGAGCACGACCGGACCGGGTCGTGGCCCGCTGGGTTCGTCGGCGGCCATGGCAAGCTCTCCCAGGGAGAGCCGCGGTAATTATCCCGCCCCTTGGCGCGCTGGGTCAAACCCTCACGGGGCCTGACCCCGGCCCCCCCCGATTAGTTGACGACCCAGCTACCGCCAACCGAGATGTACACGCCGTTGCGCTGCTCGTAGCGGGGCTCGACGTAGCGATACCCGGCGCGCTCGCGCTCGTAGTGACCAGCGACCCAGACCCACTCGCCATCGCGCCAGTCGTAGTGACCGCGCACGAACAGCGAGCCCGGGCGAGTGTCCCAGCGCTCCTCGCGAATGATCGGCGGTGCCATCGTCGGCTCCATGACGACCCAGTCGCCACCGACCGAGACGTACTCCCCGTTGCGCTGCTCCCAGCTCACGGGACGCCAGCGGCGACCACGGCGCTCGCGCTCGTAGCGACCGCCGTTCCACTGCCAGTCGTAACCATTCCAGTTCCAGCTGCCGTCGACCCACGCGTAGCCGCGGCGGTTATCGTGGCGCTCGACGCGCATGGCCGGGGGGGCGCGCATCGCGCGTTCGCGACGATCGCGGCGGACCTCGCGACGATCGTCACGCCGATCCTCACGGCGATCCTCGCGGCGATCGTCACGGCGTTCATCGCGTCGATCGTCACGACGGTCTTCGCGCCGCTCTTCCCGCTTCCCACGACCGCCCCACCGATCGGCCTCCGCCGATGGCGCGACGCTCGCGACCACGATCAACCCGAGCAGCAGCGATATCCATCTCGTCTTCTTCATCGTTTCTCCACGGCGGCAGCCATGATGCTAACGCGCTTTTGCCGGCGAAATGCATGAACGAGTGTTGCGCAGCCCCGATGTGGGGGCTGCTCGCCCTTGCAGCTACGCGTGGGTCTCGACCCAGGTGCGCGCCGCGGCCAGCGCTGCTGGCACCTGCGTCGCATCCTTGCCGCCGCCCTGCGCCATGTCGGGCTTGCCGCCCGCACGACCGCCGAGCAGCGTGGCGATCTCGCCGAGCAGCTTGCCGGCCTGCACCTTGTCGACGAGGTCCTTGGTGACCAGCGCGATCAGCTTGACCTCGGGCCCACCGGTGCCGGCGAGCACGATCACTCCCGAGCCGAGCTTGTCGCGCAGCAGGTCGCCGGTGTCGCGCAGCACCTTGGCGTCGTCGACATCGATCTCCGCCGCGAGCACGCGGATGCCCTTGATCGTGACGACCTCGGTCATCAGATCGCGCGCACCGCCGCCCGACGCGAGCTTCTGCTTGAGCTTCGCGATCTCGTTCCCCTGCGCCTTCGCGTCGGCGAGCATCTTGTCGACGCGCGCAGCGATCTCGAACGGGCTCGCCTTGAGCCGCGCGCCCGCCTCCTGGAGCTCGTCCTCGAGCTTCCGCATGTACTCGAGGGCGCCCAGACCCGTGACGGCCTCGATGCGGCGTACGCCCTGCGCGACGCCACCTTCGCTGAGGATCTTGAACAGGCCGATGTCGCCGGCGCGACGCACGTGCGTTCCGCCGCAGAACTCGATCGACTCGCCGCCGATCGACACCACGCGGACGTTCGCGCCGTACTTCTCGCCGAACATCGCCACAGCGCCCTTCTTGCGCGCCTCCTCGATCGGGAGCGTCTCGATCATGGTGTCGGCGTTGTGCCGGATCTCGGCGTTGACGATGTCCTCGACCCGGCGCCTCTGCTCCTCGGTCATCGGTGCACCGTGCGCGAAGTCGAAGCGCAGGCGGTCCGGCGACACGAGCGAGCCCTTCTGCGCCACGTGCTCGCCGAGCACCGTCTGCAGCGCATGGTTCAAAAGGTGCGTCGCCGAGTGATTCGCACGGATCCGCTCGCGGCGATCGTCGTCGACCGTGAACGCGACCACCTCGCCGACGGTCACGGTGCCGGAGAGCACCTCGCCGATCAGCACGAACACGTCGCCTGCGGGCTTTTTCGTGTCGAGCACGGTGACCTTGCCGCCGGGCGTGATGACATCCCCGGTGTCGCCGATCTGGCCGCCGGACTCAGCGTAGAACGGGGTCTGGTCGAACACGAGTTGCACCTGCGTGCCCTCGCTCGCGGAGTCCACGCGCTTGCCGTCGACGAGGATCGCCTTGAGCGTGCCGGATCCATGCGTGCCGCGGCCCTCGTAGCCGAGGAACTTCGTCGCGCCGACTTCGTTCGCGAGCGTCTTGACGTCCGCGGAGATCGCGACCTGATCGGAGCCCGCGAATCGGCTCAGCGCCTGCGCCTTCTTCATCTCCTCGTCGAACGCCTTCTTGGGCGCCGTGAACCCGCGTTCTCCCGCGATGATCTCGGTGAGATCCTGCGGGAACCCGTAGGTGTCATGGAGCAGGAACTGGGTCTTGCCCGGCACCTCCTTCGCACCCGATTTCCCGAGCGCCTTGAGCTCGTCCTCGAGCAGACCGAGGCCGCGGTCGAGCGTGGCGCGGAACCGCTTCTCCTCCTCGAGCGCGGTCTGGATGATCGTCTTCTGGCGCGTCAGGAGATCCGGGTACGCCTCGGCCATCTCGCTGATCACCTTCGCGCAGACGTCGTGCATGAACGGCTGCTCGATGCCGATCATCTTTCCGTGCCGCACCGCGCGCCGGAAGATGCGCCGCAGCACGTACTCGCGCGCGCCCTTGTCGGGCGTCACGCCGTCGGCGATCAGGAACGTGGTGCAGCGCGCGTGGTCCGCGATCACGCGCAGCGACGTATCGACCTCGGGATCCTTGCCGTAGGTCTTGCCGGCGAGCCGCGCCGCCTCGGCGAGAATGCCCGTGAACAGATCCGTGTCGTAGTTCGACGCGACGCCCTGCACGACGCTGGTCACCCGCTCGAGGCCGGCGCCCGTATCGATCGACGGCGCCGGCAGCGGGAACAGCTCGCCGTCCTTCGCGCGTCGCTCGTACTGCATGAACACGAGGTTCCAGATCTCGAGCCAGCCCTTCCACGTCGCCGGATCGGTGGTCGGCCACGCCGTCGGCGCGGGACCATCCATGAAGAAGTGGATCTCGGTGCACGGCCCCATCGGGCCCGTGTCGCCCATCATCCAGAAGTTGTCCTTCTTGCCGAGGCCGATGATCCGGTCATCGGAAAATCCCGTGACGCGCTTCCAGATCGCGCGCGCCTCGTCATCCGCGCCGACGCCCGCAAGCTCCGGATCGTTGCCGCCGAAGATCGTCACGCACATGCGCGATTGGTCGATCTTGTAGACCTGCGTGAGCAGCTCCCACGCCCAGGTGATCGCGTCTTCCTTGAAGTAGTCGCCGAACGAGAAGTTGCCGAGCATCTCGAAGAACGTGTGGTGACGCGGCGTCTTGCCCACCTCGTCGAGGTCGTTGTGCTTGCCGCCGGCACGCACGCACTTCTGCGAGGTGGTCGCGCGCTTGTAGTCGCGCTTCTCCACCCCCGTGAACACGTCCTTGAACTGGACCATGCCGGCGTTCGTGAACAGCAGCGTCGGATCGTTGGCGGGAACGAGCGAGGACGAGGCCACCACTTCGTGGCCCTTGCTCTTCCAGAACTCGAGGAACGCTCTCCGTACGTCTGCGGCTTTCACAGAGGCAAACTAGCACACGCTAGTAGAGATACCCGACGGTGACGGCACCGCCGAGGTACTTGTCGCTCGCGCCGAACACGTCCTGCTCCGGGTCGGTATCGCGGCCGGTGGTCATCGCGCCCGAGCCCTTGAACTTGAAGCCGATCGATTCGAACCTAAACGCTGCGCGCGCGAAGATGTTCTTCGTGAGCAGGTAGTCGCCGCCGATCTCGCCCTCGAAGCCGGTCACCGTGGCGGCGCCGTACGAGTCGTTCTTCTGGATCGCGCCGGTGT
Organism: Haliangiales bacterium; assembly: GCA_038206055.1. Taxonomy (GTDB): domain Bacteria; phylum Myxococcota_A; class Polyangia; order Haliangiales; family Haliangiaceae; genus JABFXX01. The sequence continues at coordinate 11,186 of JBBRBG010000045.1, read as the reverse complement.
CGAGGAACGCCATGAACCCGAGGTTGACGCTCAGAATGACCTTCGGCGTCGCCATGTAGTGCGCGAAGATCGCCGGGTCGAGGATCGAATAGTTGACGTTCGGGATCTCGGCGCTCACGCCACCGACCGTGCTGATCGTGAAGTTCTGCCGGCCGTAGCGCACCGAGGCTCCGACGACGAACTTCTCGCCGACCGGGTAGCGGAACGCGGCGCCGAACGCGTAGCGCGCCTGCGTGGTGGGCAGCGTCACGGCGCCCTGCTTCGAGTTGATCTTGATGACCTTGTCGTACATGACCGTGAGGCCGATGTTCTTCAGCATGTCGTGGCGCTTGTGGCCGATTGCGAGCGGATACACGGTCGCGTCGATCAGCACGCCCGCGACGGGCACGCCCTTGTACGGCTTCGGATTGTTGCCGAGGTCCGGCGCGTAGCTGAACGACATCCGCCGCGCGTTGAACGAGAGCCCGAGCACCACATCGACCGCGCGCTCGCCGGGCGTCAGTGCTTCCGAGCCCGCAAGCCCGCCGCCGCTGGACGCCTCGACGCTCTCCTCCTCGTCGCTCTCTTCGTCGTCCTTCTTCGCGACCTTCTTCTTCGGCTTCTTCTTCTCGCCGTCTTCTTCGTCGCTCTCCTCGTCCTTCTTCGCCACTTTCTTGGACTTCGGAAGCGGGCTGTCCTCTTCCTCGTCCTCCTTCTTCTTCTTCGCCGGCTTCTCCTCGTCGTCCTTCTTCATGCGAGACGCATTCGTCTCCTCGTCGTTCTTCTTGCCGAACCCCTTCTTCGCTGGCTTCTCCTCGTCGGCCTCTTCGTCCTTCTTCTTGCCGAAGCCCTTCTTCGCCGGCTTCTCCTCGTCGGCGGACTCCTCATCGTCCTTCTTGCTCGGCTTCTTCTTCGCCGGCTTCTCCTCGTCAGCGGACTCCTCGTCGTCCTTCTTCTTGCCGAAGCCTTTCTTCGCCGGCTTCTCCTCGTCAGCCGACTCGTCGTCGTCCTTCTTGCTCGGCTTCTTCTTCGCCGGCTTCTCCTCGTCGTCGCCCTCGTCCTCGCTGCTACCGCCGCCGCGGTTCGAGGCGACGCCATCGATCGCCGCGATCAGCTCGTCCTTGAGATCGCTCGATGCCTGGCCATCGATGCGCGGGCCCTCCGACTTGACGTCGATGCGGCCGCCGACCATCGTGCCGGACTTACCCTCGCGGAGCTTGAGCTGGATGATGTACTCGTCGCGCCGCTTCTCGATCTTGCCGGTGATGACGGCGTCGACCTTGAGCTTCTTCGCGACCTTCTTGATGTTCTTGTCGTTCGGGCTCGAAGCGTCGAGCTCCTCGGCAATGCCGTTCCACTTGTCGACCGGAATGATCGTGTGCGTCTTCTTGATCAGCTTCACCAGGTCGTCGTGAAACTTCTCCGCCTTCGGCCCTTCCAGCTCGAGTACGACGACGCGTTTGCGCCCCGCGTCGGCGCTCGTCGGGAGGACGAGCCACCCGACGAGGACCACGAGGGCAACCAGCCACCTATTCGATTTCGAACTCGTCATTGCTGCTGGCTCCAGGTTTGCCGGTCGTACCGGCGCTCGGGCTCTGGGCCCCGTCCTTCCAGTTCCCCGCGCTCTGAGACACGCCGCGGAACAGGAGGGCAAAATCGGCCGGGCTCGTCGAGTGCTTGACGGCCTCCTCGTAGGTCACGAGCTTCTGCTTCACGAGGCTCGACAGGCTCTGATCGAACGACACCATCCCGTAGGGATGCAGGCCCTCGATGATCGCGCCCTTGATCTCGCGCGTGCGCTGCGGGTCCTCGATCATCTCGCGGATACGCTCGGTGTTGACCATGATCTCGAGCGCCGGGACCATGCCCTTGCCATCCGCGCGCGGGAGCAGCCGCTGCGAGATCACGCCGCGGAGCACGCTCGCCAGCGTCAACCGTGCCTGCTGCTGCTGGTGCGTCGGAAACATCGAGATGATGCGGTTGATCGTCTCGGTGGCATCCACCGTGTGGAGCGTCGACAGCACGAGGTGACCGGTCTCCGCCGCCGTCATCGCGATGCCCGCGGTCTCGAAATCGCGAATCTCGCCGACCAGGATCACGTCGGGGTCCTGCCGCAGCGCCGCTCGGAGCGCGCGGGCAAACGTCATCGTGTCGAACCCGATCTCGCGCTGGTTCACCACCGCCCGCTTGTCGCGGAACGTGTACTCGATCGGGTCCTCGACCGTGACGATGTGCACCGCGCTCTGTGTGTTGACGTAGTCCACCATCGCCGCGAGCGTGGTCGACTTGCCCGAGCCGGTCGCACCCGTGACGAGCACGATGCCGCGCGCGGTCGCCGCGAGATCGAGCACGGTCTGGGGGATGTTGAGGCGTTCGAACGGCGGCACCTCGGGTGGGATCAAACGCAGGACCATGCCCACGGATCCACGCGCCTGGAACAAGTTGACGCGATACCGCACGCCATCCGGCGTCCCGTAGGCGAGGTCGATGTCGAGGTTCGTCTCGAACTCCTCGCGCTGCCGGTCGTTCATCATGTGAACGGCGACCTGGGCGATGGATTCTCGCGTCAGTGCGGGCACATCGCGCACGGTCCGGAGGTCGCCTTTGATCCGGAAGATCGGCGGCAACCCCGCCTTCAAGTGCACATCCGAGGCGCCGAGCTGGCGGGCGGCGGCGAGTACACGATCGAGGATCTGACTCATCAGCCCGACGCCAAGGCTACCACATGCCCCACCTCGGATCCCTCTCGGTGATTTGAGGTACCCTCGTTGAGGATGCGTTGCGCCAGCTGTGGCACCGAGAACGCACCGGATTCCCGGTTCTGCGGAGAGTGCGGTGCGCGCACACCCTCCGCGAACGTGGCGCCGACGCAGAAGATCTCCGACGACGCGCCGATGCCGCCGCCGTCGATCGCCCCCGTCAGCTACGGCGGCGCGTACCAGACCGGTCCCGCGACCCTGCCTCCGGCCGACTACCAGCCCCAGAACGCCTACAGTCTGGCGCCGACGAACAACAGTATCCCGCCGCAGAACAACTACCAGCCGGGCTACTCGACGCCGCCGCAGAACAACTACTCGACGCCGCCGCAGAACCAGGGCTTCAGCCGGCCGCCGACCAACACCAGCGTGCCGCCGCAGAACATCGGCACCGGCAGCATCCCGCCGACCAGCCCCGGCAGCATTCCGCCCACCAACACTCCATCGAGCGTCGCGCCAGGCAGCCAGCGCGGGCATACGCCCGAGTCGTTCGGCCCGGGCACCGTGCAGCGCCGCGCGAGCGCACCACCGATCGCGCCGCAGCGATCGATGCCGCAGCCGTCGGTATCGATGCCGGCGAAGAAGCCTGGGACCCGCTGGGGCGTTGTCCTCGTGGTGCTCGCCATCGATCTCTCGCTCGCCGCCGCCGGGGCCTGGATGCTCCGCACCGGCCTCGCCGCGAGCGACGCCGCCGCGACGCCCGTGAAGAGCTCGGCGACCGAGGGCTCGACCACTGCACCCGCGAGCGCGAGCGCGACACCGAAGCCCGCGACCGGCAGCGCAACGACCGCGCCCATCGCCACGCCGGCGGCGAATGCCACCGCGGCGAACGGTATGACCGCTGCGACTGGCACCCCGACGGCGACCAACGGCGTAGCGGCGGCGAACGCCACGACCGCGAACGACGTCGCCTCCACCGGACCGAACGCCACGACCACCGCGACGAACGGTGTTGCCTCCACCGCGGCGACGAACGGCTCCGCCTCCGCCGGGGCGAACGGCGTACCCACCGCGACGACCGGCGTCGCCTCCACCGCGAAACCGACCAACGTCGCCTCCACCGCGACGAATGGCGCCCCCAGCGCGAGCGGCGTTGCGTCCGCGGCAACGACGACCGCCCGGGCTGCGACCGCGACGGCGTCGACCGGCACCGCCGCGGCGCCAAACTCCCTGGCACGAACGAACGCAACGACCGGCACCGCCGCGACGTCGCCCGTCTCCACGAAGGCGACGTCAGCAAAGTCGACCGCGACCAAATCGACGGCGAGCAAGTCGACCACCGTGAAGGCGTCGACGAGCTCCGCTGCCGGCACGCCGGTCGAGCCCGATTTCTCGCTGCCCGCCGATCAGCCGCCCGCCGCCGACGAGACCCCGATCAACTCGAGCGCTGCGCGCAAGAAGGCGAGGAAGGCGAAGAAGTTCAAGAAGTCGACCGCGCCGGACTCGCAGCCCGCGAACCCCTACGACGATCCCATTCCACCCGAGACGCCCCCGCAATGACCACCGCCGAATCGTCCGCCTCGGGCTCGTATCGCTCGCAGCTCGCCGTGTCGCTCCTCGTCGGCATCGAGGTCCTCGTCCTCGACGGCGACGCGCGCGTCCACGCCGGCATCGAGCAGCTCCTCTCCGAGGCCCAGCTCCACGTCACCTGCGTCGTGAGCGCCGACGACGCCCTCGCCGCCGTCGCTCGCCAGTTCTTCTCGGTGGTCCTCGTCGACATCGACACCCCCGATCCCAGCAACGGCATCGAGACCATCCGCGCGATCAAGACCGCCTCGCCCACCTCGATGATCATCGCGATGACCCCGCGCCGCTCCTACGACGACGCCGTCGAATCGGTCCGCGCCGGCGCGATCGATCTCATCCTCAAGGCCCCCGAGTCCGTCGCCTACCTCAAGGACCGCGTGCTCGACGCCGCCGGCCGCTCCGTCGGCAAGCGCGAGGTCGACTCCGTGCTCACCGACGTGCGCGGCGTCCACGAGGAGTTCCTCCAGCGCTTCATGGAGACCGAGCGCCGCGCGATCGACCTCGCCGACCGCGCCTCCGGCAAGGATCCAAACCGCTCCGTGATGCTCGAGGAGTTGCGCGTCCTCGTGATCGACGAGGTCGACGACTTCGTCACCGGCATGACCGAGCTCGCGCCGGCCGGCTACGCGTTCATCCACGCCACCTCGGGCGGCGAAGGCCTCGATCGCATCAGCTCCGGCGGCTTCCACTACGCGATGGTCGCCGAAGACGTCAGCGACCTCCCCGCGAAGACCATCGCCCGCACGATCCGGAACCAGCACCCCGACACGGTCGTCCTCACGTTCCTCGGCCCCTCCGACAACGGCAACGTGCAGCTCGTGGAGCAAAACGGCTCGCGCATGCTCGTCAGCCCGTTCACCGAAGCAAGCCAGCTGGTGGACCGCCTCGACCAGCTCGCCGAAGCCTGGCGCGTGAAGGCCCGCGAACGCCGCTACACCCAGGCGTTCCGCGAGCGCCACTACGACTTCCTGCGCCGCTACGTCGAGCTCAAGACCAAGATCGAGCGCGCGATCAACGACGGCCCGGGCTGAGACATCTCTCGTGTCAGCCCGAAAACCGTGCGGAGATTTCGGGCTCTCGGACGATCCAAAGCGAACGGTGAGCGCTCAGAGACTCCCAACGCCGGGCCGCCGTAGCCGCTAGCGATTCGACGTTCGCAAGCAGCGGGGCCGGCAGCAGGCTCTCGGCCTGACGCACAACAGCGACGAGTCGCCGCACGACCACTCGCTGAGCCGTCATCGTCTTACGACGTCTCGCGATCGTCACGCCGACCGGCCTTCCGCCGGGTCACGCCCGCCAGCCGTCTCGGCCGTCACACCGACGAGCGCAATACGCTGCGGTGCCACACGACCATCGCCGCTCCGCTCTCCTCGAGTGAGCATCGCCGCACGACGAACCGATCGTGCGGCCTACGCGTTCCCATTGCGCGCTCGACAATGCATCCAGGCGCGGCGAGCTCAGCCTTCGGCGAACCCTCGCACCGCGAGATTGCTCGACACGCGCATCGTGGCCTTGCGCTTTGGCGCGCTCGGAACCTCGTAGAAGTCGATCCGGCCGTACATCATCCAGCCCTCGCGCAACAACCACGTCTTCGGCTCCCACACGATCATCGGCTCGTACGCCGTCGGCGTGACAAATGCGAAGCCCGGATCCTCGAACGCCTTCCACCCGCGAAACGCCGTCCCGCTCGAGTACGGATCCACCTTCCAGCTCACGTCGGCATCCACCCGGTGCTTTCGCCAGTTGTTCAGCACGTACGCGAGCGCGTGCCGAGCCTGCCGCCGGTTGCTGATCACCTCCGCGTGATAGCGATCGCTGAACACCCGCCCCGCGCGCCGCCGACGCTCTTGCGTGCCGGGATCGACGACCGTGAGCGCCGCGTTCATTCGCTTTGCCGCCGAGATCTGGAACGCCTGCATCCCCCGAGCGAGCGCCGGCTTGCCGCTCGCCTCGACGAGCAGGTGAATGTGCGAGCCCTGAATCGAGATGTGAACGATGCGGAAGTTATCGCGCGACGCGACCACCAGCGTGGCTCCCCGCACGGCCCGATACATGTCGCGTCGCCGCAGCGGCTGCACGTCCTTCACGACTCGCAACACGACGTGCACCGGCTCGCTCGGCTTGAACGACTCGCGCTTCTTGTGCGAGGTCCCGGCCCGCTCTCCATTCGGAGGCCGTCCGATCCGCCTCGGTGCCTCGCCGGTCTTGGCACGACGCGCACGACGACGCTTCCGCGCCTTCCCGGTGCCGCCCTTGTTCAGCAGCTCCATCTGCTCGTGCCGCTTGCGTGGCCTCGCCTTCTTCTTCCGCTCCGCCGCCATTATTCATTGATAGCGACTGAACAGACGACCAGCAAGTGTTTCGCATATATTTTATCACACTGCACCTAGCGTGGTCACTTGACCATGCCCGTACAGCCGGACGAGCTTCGTTCGCGCGTGCTGTCGGCGCTCTCAAGATGCTCGCCGGTAGCCGCCAGCAGCCGACGCGACCGCCCGCGATCTCCGCCCACGGTCAGCGTGGATCACGCGTCGACGGAACCGGTCGTGCGCAGTGTCGCGCGCTCGGCGCCGCGGTGCCCGGCATGGTGCGGCGCGCCCAGCAGCGGCCCACGCGACGCTCTCTCTCCCAGAAATCGAAGATTTCAAAACCGCGGTGTCCCTCGCGAGGGCAGGCGCGGAGGACCCTGTGGGCGGGTGCCGACGCCCGACCGCTCGCGTTCGCGCCGGAACGCTCGCCGGCAGCCGTCCACAAGTCCGACGCGACCGCCTGCGATCTCTACCGACGGCCAGCGTGGATCACGCATCGACCGAACCGAGCGTGCGCGCTCGGCGGCGGTGCGCGGAGCGTTGTGTTTCAGCGACGAACCGACTTGGCGCGACGCTTGGCGCGCCAGCGGTGATGTTCGGGGCGTGCGTGTTCAGCGACGATGGTCGAAGCGTCGCGTGTTCAGCGAGAAGCCCGTGGCCCGTTCTTCCTCGACCTTCGGCCACCGCAATCCTTGCGGTCGGAGCGTCACGTGTTCAGCGGCGAACCCACGCGACACCGTCTTCCTCTCCCAGAAATCGAAGATTTCAAACAGCGGCGGCCCTCGCGAGGGCAAGCGCGGAGGACCCTGTGGTCGGGTGCCGACGCACGACCGCTCGCGTTCGCCTCGGGCGATCGCCGGCAGCCGTCCACAAGTCCGACGCGACCGCCGGCGTTCTCCACCGCCGGTCAGCGGGGCGTCGCGAGCGATGAACCGACCTCTCTCGGCCAGCGGCGGTGCGCGGAGCGTCACGTGTTCGGCGACGAACCTCGCGACGCATCCTCCTCACCCAGAGATCGAAGCTCAAGGCCGCGACGGTCCTCGCGAGGGCGAGCGCGGAGCACAGGACGCTCCCATCCCATGCCCGCGTACGAACGAGCCCCCCCGATCGGATCACCTCGTCGTGCGCCCCCCGAACGCGTGACCTCCACGGTTCATTCCGCGAGTTGATCGTGCGCCGGCGCCTCGGTCCTCGTCGGTTTTGACAGGCTCATGACATCAGCAGTGCTGTTACAGCAGCGACGGGAGGGATCCGCGAAGCGCTCCGTACGATGCATCGTGACCAAAGAGCTCTCGAGTCCCCAGGTCGAGACCGACCAGCGCGCGGACCTCACCCCCGTCGTCGCGTCCAGCAACATCGACCCGATGGTCGCCGCATGCGGCGGCGATCCGCAGGCGCTCGCCGAGCTGCTCGGCACGCTCGACGGCGCGCAGCGCGACGCCGCCCTCGCCTCGGCGCACAAGCAGTTCGGCAACGGCTTCGTTGCCCGCGCGATGCAGCTCGCCGAGACGACGAACGACGGCGACGACACGGTCAAGGTCGACACCACCGTCACGCTCACGCCCGCGCAGCGCGCCGCCGATCTGCTCGCGCGACTCACCGCGATGGACGCGAAGATCGCCCGCTCCGAGGTGGCGCGGCTCAAGAAGTTCCGCCCGAAGCTCGAGGCCGAGTTCAAGCAGTTCTGCCTCGCCTACGACCGCGACGACTCGAAAGGATCGCGCGTCGCGTTCGTCGAGTACCTCGAGAACGCCAACCTCGGCGCGAAGAAGAAGCCGGTCACCACGGAGCAGCAGGCCAGTAGCGCCATGCAGGTGCTGTTCACCGACGCGAAACCCGGCGAGCGCGTCTCGCCGATGGCGGTCGGCATGCGCGAGGCGCTCGACCCGCGAAACGAGCTGACCGAGGACCAGCGCGAGAGGCTGAAGGGCATCGTCCTCGACGACGGCCGTACCGCGCTCCAGGCGCGCCTCGAGGCGGAGCAGCTGTGGAAGACGAAGAAGATCAACATGGTCATCGACGTCAACGCGGCGTACCGCTCCGACAACCCGCACCTCGCGGCGTTCACATCGGCGGCGCGAGACGCGGGCTACACGCAGCAGGAGATCGACATGGTCACCGCGGGCGCGGAGCCGGCGGACCTGTGGGGACCGCTCGGCACCACGGAGGCGATGCCCACGACGCTGGCCGAGTTCCAGAAGACGTTCGGCGGCGGCTCGCAGCGCGGCTACGTGCTCGGCGCGTCCGCCCTCGAAGACGCCCGCGCCGCGATCGCGCAGGGCATGACGCTCCAGCAGTACGACGCCGCCCGCAAGCAGCAGGGCTACGACCCGAACTTCCAGAGCGAGATGACAAACGAATCGGTGACGACGGTCGTCGAGGCGTACATCCCGATGGAGCTGCGCCCGGTGGTGGGCCCGATGCTCACGCGGCTGTGCAGCAGTGATCACGCGCAGCGCAACGCGGCCTCGCAGCAGCTGCAGGCGCTGATCGCCGACGGAAAGCAGATGACCCCGGCGAATGCGAAGGCACTGCGCAACGCGATCGATGGTCTCCAGGCGCAGTTCGGGATGGGCGCCGACCCGATGCTCGGCCTGCTGCGCGTGCAGCTCGACATGGCGGCGCAGCCCGTCGGCGAGCTGAAGATCGAGGACCTGACGCGAAAGCCGGTCGACATCCTGAACCCGACGGCGGATCCGCGCACCGCGAACCAGAAGCAGGGCGACGAGATGAACGAGAAGGCGGAGCGCCAGATCGAACAGATCCGCGAGCAGCTCCGCGCGAAGCAGGAGGCGGGCAACCTCGATCGCGAGGAGGCGTCGCGGCTGTACGAGATGATGGGCGTGCTCTACAGCGTGTATCTCCACGACGCCGAGAAGGCGGAGCACTGCCGGATGATGTCGCGCATGTACCAGAGCGACCAGCGCGAGCGCGACGAGGCGACGAAGCGCATGGACTCGAAGAACCCGATGCAGGGCGAGGTGCTGGTGCCGCGCCGCGCGCCGAACGAGCCGAACTCGGTGCGCGCGACGAGTGAGGACGAGCGCGAGCTCGAGGAGCTAGACGAACAGGACAAGGAGATGCTCGCGGAGATCGAGGGCGAGATGTTCCGCAAGTCGGCCGAGTTCCAGTCCGGCAAGCCGGATTCGGTCCAGCGGTTCAAGTCGCAGCGCCCCGAGCTGCGCGAGTACGAGGAGCGAGGCGAGATGGCCGAGGCCGCGACCGGCGTGCTCTACCTGATCAAGCTCGCGCTCGAGTGGTACACGGCCGACCAGAACATGAAGAAGCTCGCCACGCGCCGCGAGCGCAAGGAAGAGCTCGAGGAGAAGATCAAGCGCGAGACCACCGTGCGGGTGCCGCCGAACCCGGGGAAGATCCGCGAGGCGATCGCGTGGCTCGTCGCACACAAGCACGTGAAGATGGCCAACAAGATGCGGCTGGTCCTCGATGCCGCGCTCGCGTTCTACGACTCGAAGTGACTACTTCTTTGCCTTGACGAGCCGCAGCGGCTGCGCGGTCGTCCCGGCGATGCGCAGTGGCTTCAGGCGATCGCGATAGCCCGACTCCCCACCTGAATCGCGCACGAGCGTTCCCACGACGGTGATGCGATCTCCGTCGACGATCCGGCCCTCCGTGAAGTCCGTGGACTCCGCATGGCGCTCGAGCTTGTGCCGCGTCAGCACCACGCGCTCGCGCTCCGCATGGCGCCCGACCTTGCGGGTGGGGCACTCGACGGCGCCGGCAACATCGACCTCGACCTCGCCATCCGAGAGCACGAGCGTGAACGGCGCTGCGGTCGAATCGCGCAGGTTCGCCACGACCTGCGGCACCTTCTTCGAGTGCCAGACCGTGGCGCCGACCAGGCATGCCACGCACGGCTCGCCGCCAAGCGCACTCGCGAACGGCGCCGCGCCCGCGCGCACCGTACCCACGAGCTTGATCGCCGCATTCTCCGGCGCGCTCGCGAGGCGCTCGTAGATCGGCAGCAGGGTCACCGGATCCGGCGGCTCGGGCGCCTCCTTCAGGCCGTGCCGCTTCTCCGGGATCGATCGCGCGTAGGTCTGGCGCGCGGCCCAGGCCACGAGAACGATGAGGGCCACGGTCAACACCGAGGATCACGATATTCCATCCGGTGCGCGTGCAACACTCCCCGCCGTGACGTCGCACATGCTGGCCCTCCTCCTCGCGTTCGCTGCCTGCTCCGGCGAGCATCGCGCCCAGCCCACGGAGAGCGATCGGAAGACCACGACCGACGCGCTCGCCGCTCGCCTCGCAACGGTCGGCAAGGTCGCGGAGGCACCGGAGCCCACGCCGCAGCTTCCCGCCGGCACCGCGCTGTCGTCGGTGAACACGCTCGTGCTCACCGAAGCCGAGCTCGTGGCGAAGAAGTTTCCGCCGGCGCCCGGCGCGCTCGCCTTCGTCGCGGTGTCGCGCGAGCGCGCGGTCTACACGATGTCAGCTGGATCGCAGCTCGCGCGCAACGTGGTCTCGATCTGGGATCTCGATGCGCGCCGCTGGATCGGATCGCTGTGGGTCACGGTGGACTACACGCCGGCGACCTCGCGCGAGATGGTCCAGGTCCGGAACGGCAAGGAGTTCGGTCCGTCGTTCATCG
>JBBRBG010000044.1:0-51460 GCA_038206055.1 Haliangiales bacterium | reverse complement strand
TTACATCACCATCGAGCACCTGACCAAGCCCGCGCCGTTCCTCCGCTTCTCGCCGGATCCGAACGCCCAGCAGGTCAAGCAGGGCACGACGGACTCGTCCGAGCTGCTCGTCCCGCGACCGCTCGACCACATGATCATGGACAACGGCGGCTACCGCGCGAAGAGGGCGGCCTACGAGCGCAACAAGGTCCTCATCGACATCAAGCAGGGGGCGCCGGACACGTTCTTCAACGCCCTGATCGAGCTCATCAAGAGGGTCGGCCCGGCGTAGCAGGGTAAAGGAGACGCGCCCTTGCGTTACCTCCATCCGGCGCACGACGAAGAGCTCGAGCTCTCGACCGACGACGTCTTCCTCAACCCCGGGTACTTCGCAGGCGAATCGCGCCTCGAGACCGATCTCACACCACCCGACTTCCCCGGCGGCTCGCATCCGATCGTCTCGGCGAACATGAACGGCGTCACCGGCAAGCGCATGGCCGAGACGATGGCGCGGTTCGGCGGTCTCGGGGTGCTGCCGCAGGACATGGAGCTCGACACCGTCGAGCGGATCGTCAAGCACATCCACGCCGCCGACGCGCGCTACGACACGCCGCTCGAGGTCTCGCCGCGCGCGACCCTCCGCGACGTTCAGGGGATCATCCGCAAGCGCTCGCATGACCTCGTCGTCGTCGTCGATGAGGAACGCCGGCCGCTCGGAATCGTGACCCACTCCGACCTTCGCGACCGCGACCAGTACACGCCGGCGCATCTGCTGATGTCGCCGCGACTGATCTCGTTCCCCGTGGGGATCGCGAACCGCGATGCGTTTCTGATGATGGACGAGGCACGCGTCAAGGCGGCGCCGGTTCTCGACGAGCAAGGGCGCCTGGCGGGCGTGATCACGCGCAACGATGCGGTGCGCCTCGAGCTGCTGCGTCCTGCCCTCGGCGCGAGCGGCGAGCTGATGGTGGCCGCCGCGGTGGGCATCTCGTCCCAGGCGCCGGCGATCGCGGGGAAGCTCCTCGACATCGGTATCTCGGCGATCGTGCTCGACACGGCCCATGGCCATCAAAGGCGCATGCTCGACGCGATCGCCGCGGTCACGGCCGTCGTGCGTGGCCGCGTGCCGGTGATCGCAGGCAACGTCTGCACGGCCGCCGGCACCAAGGCGCTGCTCGATGCGGGGGCCGATGTCGTCAAGGTGAACGTCGGGCCGGGCGCGATGTGCACCACGCGGATGCAGACCGGCGCCGGGCGGCCGACCTTCACATCGGTGCTCGTGTGCGCGCGCGAAGCACACGCCCGAGGCAAGCACGTGTGGGCCGATGGCGGCGTCAAGCATCCGCGTGACATCGCGCTCTACCTCGCTGCCGGCGCCACGCGCGTGATGATCGGCACCGCCCTCGCCGGCACGTACGAGAGCCCCGGCGACGTCAAGGAGGACAAGGACGGGCTGCTCTACAAGGAGAACTACGGCATGGCGAGCGGCCGCGCGGTGAGCGAGCGCAACGCCGAGCAGGATGCGTTCGAGCGTGCGAAGCGTGGCTTCTTTCGCGAGGGCATCTCCACCTCGCGCATCTACATCCGTGACGGGCAGGAGAGCGTCGGCGCGATCCTCGTCGAGATGATCACGGGGGTGCAGTCCGCGTTCACGTACGTAGGCGCCCGCACGATCGCGGAGTTCCACGAGCGAGCCGAGGTAGGTGTCCAGACGCCCGCCGGCTATAGCGAAGGCACACCGCACGGATCCATCCGGCTCTGAGCCTCGCGCGTCCCACCGTGCGGTGGTGCCACGGCCACGCGCTTCCGCAAGGCCCCCCAGCGGGTCTGGCTGCGGCCCGTGATGTGAATTGGTTCTCGGCATGAGTGAGCCTTCGCCTCCCGACCGCGCCCTTGCCGACGACGAGACGCGTCGGGCCGTCCAACACGAGTCCGTCAAGGCGAGCGTTCAAGACGACGTCAACACCGAGATCGCCCAGCAGGCAGGCCAAGCACCGCCCGGCGAGGCGCGGGCGATCGAGCAGGTCGCGGGCACGTTTCGCAAGAACGCGGTCGATGACGTGCTTGATAGCGAGCGCAAGGTCCAGCGCTCGCGTGGCGTGGCTCGGGTGTCCCAGGTCATCGACTACGCATTCTTCCTGATCTACGCGCTGCTCGCGATCCGGTTCGTGTTGTCGCTGATCGCAGCCCGCAGCACCGCGGGGTTCGTGCAGTTCATCGTGAACATCAGCGACCCGTTCTACGCGCCGTTCAAGAACATCGTCGCGAGCCCCAAGACCGAGGATGGTCACACCCTGCTATTGCCGCTGGTGGTCGCCCTCGGCGCGTACCTCGTGCTCCACCTCGCGATCAACCGGCTGCTCCGCTTGTTCGTGGTCCGCAAGACCGAGGTCTAGCTGGCGCGGACCATGGCGGTGATCGCGACGAAGTGACACGCGATAGCCGCCACCACGCAGGCGTGAAAGATCTCGTGATATCCGAACACGCGCGGCGCGGGATCCGGTCGCTTCAGCCCGTAGACCAGCGCGCCGATCGTGTACAGGCAGCCGCCCACCACGAGTAGCGCGAGCGCAGATGCCGACAGCGCCGCGTACGCTTCCGGCAGGTAGGCGAACAGCGCCCAGCCGAGCGCGATGTACAGCGTGACCGAGAGTGCGCGTGGCGCGCGCGACCACAACAGCGCCTGCAGCGCACCGAGTGCGGCCCCGATCCACACCAGCGCGAGCAACCGGGTGCCGGCGGTCCCGCCGATCGCGAGCAGGCAGATCGGCGTGTAGGTCGCGGCGATGAACACGAAGATCATCGCGTGATCGGCCCGCTTCCACAGCTGTTGCGCCATCGGCCGCCAGTACACGCGGTGGTAGCTGGCGCTCACGCCGAGCACGGCGGTCAGCGAGATGGCATAGATCGACGCGCACGCGATCGCGCGGCTGCCCTCGGCAACGCCGATCAGCATGATCCCGGCGCCGAGTGCGATGAAGCATCCGATCAGGTGCGACACGCCGCGGAGCATTGGTTGACCGTGAACCGCCATGCGTCACCATGCCTGGTGCGGGGGGAGTGCGCGGTCACAGCCTGGTCAGGACGGCGTCACGAGTCGACGAAGATATCGTCGCGGGTCTGCAGCGCGGCCGCGATCGAAGCCTCGTCGTAGGGCTCCTTGATCGCGGGATCGATCGCGCGACCGGTGCGGATCCCCGCGGCGGCCGCGTAGACGTCGAAGTTGGGGGGCGTGTGGCGACGGACCAGCTCGCCGATCACGCGCGAGCCCCAGAACGCGAACGCGTGCTCCTTGACGCTCACCAGCGTCGCGACCCGTGCGGCGCCGAGGACGTTCGTCGGGTAGTTGGTACAGTTCCCGTAGAGCACGCCGGTGACGTCGAGGTCGCCGAACACCAGGAGCTCGGCGCCCGTGACGACGTGGTGGGCGCGGAGCGAACCGAACACCACGAGGGCGTTCGACCGGAAGGGCTGGACCACCCGGCCGGTGATCGTGAGGTTGCCCAGGACGTAGAGGTTCGAGCCCTCCTGAGACATCCGTAGCTCGTCGAGGGTGACGTCGCCGTCGATCACCTGGACGCTGGGCAGGAACAGGGTCTCGATGTCGACCGCGCCATCGACGTCGCCGGAGAGGTTGCGGAGGTCGTAGGCGCGGGGCTCGAACAGCACGCGCGCCTCGGCGAGCGTGACGATGCGAGCACCCGGATAACGCGGGCTGCCGGCACCATGCGCCGCGGCAGCCGCCTCCTCATCGCGCTGGCGCTGCGCCACGGCCGGATCGATCGGCGGCGGCCCGGCGGACTTGGCCGAGGGTGTGGGCTTCGCCGCGAGGCCCTTCGCGAGCAGCTGGTCCTTGAGCGATCCCATGCCCCATCTTCGTACGCCGCCGAGGCAATCGTCTACGGTAGCGACAAATGGCTGACAAAGAAGCTGGCGTCTATCGCGTTACGGAAATCATCGGTACGAGCACGAAGTCGTGGGAGGACGCTGCGCGCAATGCCGTCGAGACGGCCGCGAAGACCCTCCGCGATCTTCGCGTCGCCGAGGTCACGAAGCTCGACATGAAGGTCGAGGGCGGCAAGGTCGTCGCCTATCGCGCTCGCGTGTCGCTATCGTTCAAGTACGGCACCGAGTAGATCTACGTAGGGAGGCGGAAGAACCGGCGTGCCGTGCGCGTGGTCTCCGTCGCGATCTCGAGCTCGCTACGTCCTGTCGCGCGAGCGATCGCCTTGACGACCTCGGGCAGGAACGCGGGCTCGTTGCGCCGCTCCTTCGTTGCCCCCTGCGCGAGTGTGCGCGGGAGCAGGAACGGCCCGTCGGTCTCGATCATCATGCGATCGAGCGGGATCGAACGTGCGGCCTCGACGAGGCTCGCGCCGCGGCGCTCGTCGCAGATCCATCCCGTGATGCCGATGTGCAGATCGAGTGCGAGGTAGCGCAGGGCGGTTGCGGTGGTGCCCGTGAAGCAGTGGACGACGCCGCCGGCGAGCTTCGCCCGGTGCGTGCCGAGGATCGCGAGCATCCGGTCGGCGGCATCGCGTTCGTGGAGGAACACGGGCAGGGCGACCTCCGCGGCGAGCACGAGCTGCGCTTCGAACCACTTCTCCTGGACGTCACGCGGCGAGAAGTCGCGGTTGAAGTCGAGGCCGCACTCGCCGATCGCGACCACGTTCGGGTCGGCGGCGAGGGTGCGCAGCGTATTGATCGTGCCGAGGTCGCAGTCCTTCGCGTGGTGCGGATGCACGCCCGCGGTAGAGAAGCATGTCGCCCGGCGCTCGCGTGCGAGAGCGGCCGCGCGCTGGCTATCGTAGGCGCTCGTGCCGGTGATGATCAGCGTCGTGACCCCGGCGCCGGTTGCGCGCGCGACGACGTCGCCGCGATCTCGATCAAACGACCGGTGGGTGAGGTTGATACCGATGTCGATGAGATCGTGCACACCCCACCTTCGCACGGCCAGGCGAAGTACGTGCCGTGCTCGGCTTCCTGCCGAACCGCTCGCGATGTGATCAGAACGGAATTCGCTTTCCGTCGCGAAACAGGCCGCCGGTCTCCGTCGCGGTCACGCCCCACAACACGCTGGCGGCACCCTGTTCGATCGAGCGCGGCGCATTGCGCCCGCCCATCTCGGTGCGCACCCAGCCTGGGCAGGTGGCGTTCACACGAATCCCTCGTGGCGCGAGCTCGCGCGCGAGGACGCGGGTCAGCGCGTTCAGTGCAGCCTTCGCGACGCCGTACGCGTCGGTGCCCCAGCCGCTACCGCCGCTGGTCACGAAGCCCCGCACGTGCGCGGTCAAGGTCTCGCGATCGAGCGCTGGATCGGCGAGGAGCGTGCGCTTCACCGGGGCGAGGTTCGCCAGCTCGCCGAGGCCGCTCGTCACGTTCGTGATCGTGGCGCCGTCGCGCAGGAGTGCGCCGAGCCCGTCGGTCACGCGCAGCGGCCCGAAGTAGTTGGTCTCGATGGTCAGCGCGAGGTCGGCGTCGCGGTAGATGCCCGCGTTGTTGACGAGCGCGTCGATGCGGATCGCGCCGTCGCGCAGCCGTTGCGCGGCAGCGGCGACCGAGGCATCGCTCGTGACATCGATCTCTTCGGCCTTGAGGCGCCCGCCGGTGTCCTTGCGCAACCGCGCCGCGGCCGTGTCGCCCTTCTTGCGATCGCGCGCGCCGACGAGCACGTCCCACCCGTCGATCGCGAGCGAGCGGGCGACGGTTTGCCCGATGCCGCGGTTCGCGCCGGTGACGAGCGCCGTCTTGCGGATCACGGCGTGGTGGTGTCGAGGTCGGTCGAGCGCAGGAGGATCATGAAGCTCACGCGCTCGTTCTTCGCGGGTGCGGCGCGATCGATCGGCTGGGTGTCGCCGTAGCCCTGCGCAGCGAGGCGTGACGGGGAGACGCCCGCGTCGACGAGGTAGGTCACGATCATCTGCGCGCGGTGGTCCGACAGCGCCAGATGTGCCGCGGCGTCGCCGGTTCCCTGGGTGTGCGACTGGACCTCGATCAACGTGATGTTCGGGTTTCCGATCATCGTCGCGGCGACAGCGTCGAGCGTCGGCCGCGACGTCGGGCGCAGCGTGGCCGTACCGGGCGCGAACTCCACGACGTCGAGGATCGTGGTCTCGGTGTCGGTGACCACGACTCGCCCGCGGGGCTCAGGCGAGGCGGGGAGTGCGAGCCAGGAGGTCGCCAGGGCGAGGGCGAGAACGAGCGCGGTGCCGCGGCCGCCGGCGACGTCGAGCAGGTACATGCCGCCAGTATGAGGCAGGGGCGACCCGCGCGCAGGCGCTTTCATCACGCCGCCCGAGGCTCCTGTGGGAAGCTGGCGGCGTGACGCGGTGCATGGTCCTCCTGTCGTTGTTCGCGGCGTGCGCGTCGCGAGATCGCGGCCCGGTTGGACCGCCGCCCCGCGATCTCGACGTCATCACACAGTCCCACGCGACCCCGCCGCCCCCCGCACCGCCGCCCCCCGCGCAGCCGGCTCCCCCGCCCGAGCCCGCGCCGCCGGCACCTCCGGTTCCGGTGCTCCCTGCTGTCGTGAACCACGCGACCCTCGAACGGCTCGGCTGGCCGGCGACAACGGCCTCGATCGAGCTGCGCAGCTCGGCGCATGTCTACGCGGCGCCCGATGACAGCTCGGAGCCGCTCGGCAAGATCATCATCGCGACCCGGCTTCCCGTCGGTGACAGCGTCGACGGCAACAAGCAATGCAAGACCTGGCTCGCGGTCGCGCCCACCGGCTGGATCTGCGCGAGGTACGCGAAGGCGAGCACGCTGCCGCCGCTGGCGACGGTCCAGCCCGTGGTGCCCGCTGGCCGGATCGTGCCGCAGGACTATTACGGCATCACGAAGGGCGCCCTCCGCTACGGCACCGAGGAAGATCTGCGCGCGGGCATCTCGCTCCCCGAGCCCAAGACGCTGTCGACCTACATGGTCACGAAGGACAAGGCCCTCGAGATCGATGGCGCGTCATACATCAAGACCAGCGCCGGTCTGGTGGCTGCATCCGATCTGTACAAGCTGTGGCCTTCGACCTTCGCCGGGATCGATCTCGTCACGACGCCGCCACCGGCGTGGCCGTTCGCATGGGTCGTCGCCGCGAACAGCCGCACGGTGATCGTCCGTGCGACCCCCGACAAGAAGGGCGTGCAGGCCGGCACGCTCGCGCATCGTCAGATCGTTCCCGTGCTCGAGGAGTCCGCGGGCTTCGTGCGTGTCGCCGATGGCCAATGGATCGAACGTACGAGCGTCCGGGTTGCGCGCAAGCGACCGCGGCCGACCGTCGATGGTGCGCAGGCCAAGTGGATCGATCTCGATCGCGACGAGCAGGTGATGGTCGCGTACGACGGAGACAACCCGATCTTTTCGACGTTGTTCTCGTCGGGCCGCCGGCAGAACGACACGCCGCCCGCGATCTATCGCATCCGCTCCAAGTCGGCCGTCACCAAGATGGCCGCCGAGGAGCGCGAAGCCTCGCACTACGAGGTATCGGAGGTTCCGTGGGCCACGAGGTTTCGCAGCGGCCTGTACTTTCACGCGGCGTACTGGCACGACCAGTTTGGCACCGCGAAGAGCCACGGCTGCGTGAATCTCTCGCCGGTCGACGCCAAGTGGGTCTACGACTGGACCACGCCGACGATGCCGGTCGGCTGGAACGAGCTCGAGGTTGCGGTCGCAGGATCGATGGTCGTGCGCGTCCACGACATGAAGCATCCCGATCCGCCCGTGTTCGATTACGACCGCGAAGCGATCGAACGGGTGAAGATCCGGAAGCAGGAGAAGGAGCTGAAGCGCAAGCGCGAGGCTGCCGAGGCTGAGGCTCGCGCCGAGGCCCCGTAGCGACGGGCGGCGCTTCGTGATCGAGTGCATCGCTCCTGCGCGCGCGCCGCGGATGCCTTAGTCTGCCGACATGTACGAAGCCGAAGTGCGAACGGCCGCCGCTGCGTGGGCGGATGCGATCATGCGACGCGACCGCGACGCGGCGGAGCAGATTCTCGGGGCGGAGTACTCGCTCATGGCGCCCGGGATCGGCGAGATGCCGCGCGCCCAGTGGCTCGAAAATCTCCACGACTACGTCATCCATTCGTACGAGTTCATGACGGTGAAGATCCACGTCTACGGCGAGACCTGTGTCCAGCGCTCTCACTACAAGCAGCACGCCACCGTGTTCGGCAAGGATCGGAGCGGCGAGATGCTCGTCACGGATGTCTGGGTGAAGCGAGACGGCCGGTGGCAAGTCGTCGCGCGGCACACCTCGTTCCTTCAGGCCTGACGTCGTTCTACGGCAGCTTCTTGACCTCTGCGACGAGCGCCGTGTCCGCGCCGAGGAGCTGGAGCGCGGCGATGTACTTCGCGCCGCCGGTCGGTGGCGATTGCGACAGCAGCACGATCGCGGCACGGCGTGCCTCGTGGTCGCGCACCAGTGCCAGGTCGAGGCGGTCGCGACCGGTCGGTGTGGCGTGCCACAGCACACCGCCATCGCCGCTGGTCTCGCTCCAGCGGTCGTCATAGGCATAGAGCTTCAGGTTGTCTCCCTTGGTCGTCGCGACGACCTTGCCGTCTGCGATCACCCACAGGTTCTGACCACCCATCGCGATGCCGACGACGCTACCGCCGTGGATGAACCACCGCTCCACGTGCGCGAGCGCCTGCTGAAGGGCATCGCCGCCAAGCTCGCCCCGCCTCGCGCGCCAGATCGATCGGCGTTTCGGCGCGCGCCGCACCAGGCTCCGCATCATCGTGAGAGGGTAACGCCCAGAATCGGCGGATCGTTCCCCGGAAACGGATACCCTCGGGGGGGGCATGGCTCGCATCATCTACATCACCGACCAGGGCTGGCAGTCGATCGAGCTGCAACCGCACCAGGGTGTCGGGCGACATCCGAACAACGCGATCCAGCTGCTCGACACGATCGTCAGCAAGGAGCACTGCATCATCGAGCAGCAGGGCCCGTCGATCATGCTGCGAGATCTCGGCAGCATGAACGGCACGTACATCAACGGCGAGCGCGTCGCAGGTACCCGCGTCCTGCGTCACGGCGACGAGATCCGGCTGGGTAACACCGCGCTTCAGTTCCACGACGGGTTCAGCCCGTTCAACTTCGCCCCCCCACCGCCGTCACCCGGGGTGATTCATCACCCGTACGTCGCGAACTTCGATCCCGCGACGGGAGCCCCCCTCACCGGAGGCACGCCGCAGTGGATGGCGAAGGCGCCGGCACTCGACCACCTCGTCAACGTCGACAACTCCAAGCACTCCATCGGCCAGCAGGTGGCCGCGCAGAGCAAGGAGTTCCTGCCGTTCGACGAGGCGGTTCGCGACACCGCGGCGCTGCGCCTTGACTACGAGCGGCTGCGCATCACGTGGGAGTTGTTGCGAGAGATCGGCCTCGAGCGCGACCTCGACGCGCTCCTGGCGAAGATCCTCATGGCGCTGTTCCGGTTCGTCGATGCCGATCGCGGCGTGATCCTGCTCAGAGAGCCCGACGGTACCTTGACGCCGCGTGCCCACCGTCGCCGGGACGGCGCCAACGTGGCGATCAATATCTCGTCGACGATCCTCGCGCATGTCACGAAGGAGCGGGCAGGTGTGATGACCCACGATGCAGGGTCAGACTTTGGTTCCGGCGGTAAGTCGATGTTCTTGAACCGCATCACCAGCGCGATCGTCGTGCCGCTCCTCCACGAGAAGGAAGTCATCGGCGCCCTCTGGCTCGACTCCGAAAAGATCGCCTCGTTCAAGCCCAAGGACCTCGAGCTGCTCACGGCCGTAGGCAATCAGGTCGCGATGCTGATCTCCAACACGCTGCTCGGTCTCAAGGTGCAGCAGGAGATCATGACGCGTGATCGATTCTCGCGGCTGCTCTCGCCCAACGTCGCCGAGCAGGTGATCTCCGGCAAGCTCGATATCAAGAAGGGCGGTATCCAGGTCCCGATCGCCACCGTGTTCAACAGTGACCTCCGCGGGTTCACGCGCATGAGCGAGGCGACCACCGCCGAGGCGATGGTCGACATGCTGAACGAGTACTTCGAGCTGATGGTCGAGTGCATCTTCAAGTACGAAGGCACACTCGACAAATTCATGGGCGACGGAATCATGGCGTTCTGGGGGGCACCGGCCTTCCATGCCGACGATGCAGGCAGGTGCGTGCAATGCGCGCTCGAGCAGCTGGATGTCCTCGACCAGCTCAACGGGCATCGCGCATCGCATGGTGCGCCGCCCCTGGCAGCCGGCATCGGGATTCACACCGGCGCACTGATCTCCGGCTACGTCGGCAGCTCGAAGTCGCTGTCGTACACGGTCATCGGCGACACCGTGAACACGAGTGCCCGCCTGTGCGGCATCGCCGCTGGGGGCCAGATCCTGGTGTCGGAGGCGACCGCGCTCCAGCTCGGCGGGCGGTTCCCTCTCGTGGCGCTGCCCGATGTTGCGCTCAAGGGCAAAGAGAAGCCGACGAAGATCTTCGAAGTCCGCCGCTAACGCGTTACCGTGGTTCGTGTCCCTCGCGCGCTGGCTTCCCATTGTCATTGTCAGCTCGGCGTGCGGGAAGGGGGATAACGGAGGCGGAGCAAGCACGATTGGCTCGGCCGCACCGACACCGGCACCGACGACGGCTGGCCGCTCGAAGTTCGCCTATCCGCCAGCGGGTGCGGGGCCGCACGAGGGCTTCGATTTCGTCGCCTTGCACAAGAAGCTCCAGGGCTCGTGGCTCGCCGGCGGCGGAACGACTCCGGACGTGTGGTCGCTCGATCATGACTCTCTGCTCGCGATCGACGCGGAGGGCAAGCGAACGTCGTCGACGCTTCGGCTGCTCGCGCCCTGCTATTACGTGCACGGTCGACCCGATGGGAACTTCGGCGTGTACTCCGTGTTTGCGTTCGATGGCGACACGCTCTACCTCGGGCTCGGAAGTGCAGGCGTCGTTCAGGGTAGCAGGACGGTCGCGTGCGTCGCGTCGGGCGTCTATGTGCTTGACGGCAGCGCATGCACCCGGTGGACCCACAAGGCATTCCCGAAACCGGGCGACGAATGGGAGAAGGAGGTCGGCGACTGCAAGTACAGCGACGACAAGACGACGTTTCAGGTCGACGACAGCAAGAGCTCGCGACCGCTCTATGGCATCGAGACGCTGAAGGTGAAAGGCAACGTTCTCCTTTCCGACCAGATGGCGAACAACCAGGCGCAGCACTTCCCGTCTCTCGACGCCGCGATCGCGAAGCACCAGGCGTTGCTCGATGCGAAGGTCGCGCTGACAAAGGCGCCCGCCGATCTTCCGTTCAAGAGCTGGAAGCTCGAGTCCGCCGCGCCGACGTTCGCGAGCAACTCACGGGTGTGGGCGGCAGCCGTCTCGCGTGACGGCCGATGGGATCTCGGCGGCGCACGGTTCTCGAAGCTCGAGAGCGATGTCGTGTGGCTGTCCGGAATGAACGATACGTGGGCGCCATCGGCGTTCGTGCATGCCCCCGTCGGTCCTGACGCCCTCGTCGTCGGTGAAGCGGCGCTGCTCGGTATCGGCGCGATGATGCCGTACGGCCGGATCGCGAAGCTCGATGGTGACAAGGCCGTCGTACAGTTTCATTCGGGGCCCAAGGTCGCCGAGCAAACGCTCGAGGCGTCAAGCATCTGGCCCATCGCGAAAGGCACGTGGACCTTCGCGGCGCCCGTGATGCGCAAGCGTGGAGAGTCCTGGAGCTCGGCGCGAGTGGTCCACGACGCGGACGGCGACGTCTACGTCTTCGATGGCAAGGGCGTCGTCGAGAAGGTCGCGAAGGCGGACCTCCGGCTCGTCGACCTCGCGGCGCGTTTCAAGGTCGGCGCGAACGTCATGGCGATCATCGGTGGCGGGATGGCCGGCTACAGCCTCGCGCCGGTGACCATCGAGAAGGTCTACGGTGACGGCGTGTTCTACACGGTCAAGGCCGCGGGTCGTAGCTACGACGTCAACCTCGATCAGATCATCGCCAAGATCTGAGCTGTTCGCACCTGGCCGCGCATGCGGACGTGTGGCGGCAGATGTTGCAGTGCAACCTCGACGAGGCACCACCGACGGAGCCGCCTGCCGCTCCTCGTCGCTCGAGAGCGTGCAGGCACGAGCAGTCGTGCACGGCGCGCGGCTTGCTTGACGCGTGCCGCATGCGCCTATCCACCAGCCTCGCCGTCGTGCTCGCCGTTGCGGGCTGCGACTCGAATGATGCACCGCTGACCGACGCCTCCGATCCCGTCGTCGATGCTCCTGCACCCGACGCAGGTCCGAGCACGCCGTCCCCGAGCAAATACATCGTGGTGATCGTCAAGGAGAACCACTCGTTCGATAACTACTTCACCGGCTTCCCCGGCGCCGAGAGCTCGAAGACGGCGAAGCTCAAGGACGGGACCGTGATCACGCGCGCGAAGGCGCCCGATGGTCCGCTCGCAGGCGACATCAGTCACTCGCATGCGTCCGCGGTTGCGGACTACGACAACGGCAAGATGGACGGCTTCGACACGATCGTCGCCGCACAGCCGCGCCGCCCGTTCTACTACTACGCCGAATCGCAGATTCCGAACTACTGGGCCTACGCGCGGAACTTCGCGCTGTTCGATCACTTCTTCTCGACGCTCGCGGGTCCGAGCTCTCCCGGTCACTTCGCGATTGTCACCGCGCAGACGCCGCACTACGGCAACTCCGACTGCAGCGACGGCACCGATGATTGCGGCCGCGGCTGCGTGACGCCCGATCCGGCGCTGTTCGTGCCCGTGTACAACCACAAGACGGGTGCGGTCTCGACCGCGGCGCCGTGCTTCAAGGTGCCGAGCGTGATCGATCACCTGCCAGATGGGTTCACCTGGCGTACCTACGCCAGCGGCAGCGGCCCGAACAACCTCGGTACGGCATTCAACCTCGTCGATAGCGTCGGTAGCCACGCGAACGTCCGCGCAGAGCACTACCGTACATACACGCAGCTGATCGAAGACCTCACGAGTGGCGATCAGGCGAACTTCACGCACATCGATGTGTCGAGCGCGCCGAACGGCGCGTCGGAGCACCCGCCCAGCGCGCCGTGCGCGGGCGAGAACTTCACGGTGAGCATCATCAACAAGATCATGCAGGGTCCGCACTGGAACGAGACCGCGATCATCCTGACCTGGGACGACTTCGGCGGCTTCTATGACCATGTCGCGCCGCCGGTCGAGAAGCTCACCAACGGATCCTTCTTCAACGCCGGCTTCCGCCTGCCCGCGCTCGTGATCTCGCCTTATGCGAAGACCAAGGTCGTGAAGACTTCGACCGAGCAGGCTTCGGTGCCCAAGCTCGTCGAGGAGCTGTGGGGCCTGCCGATGATGTCCGCGACCGATCCGGCTGCGCGCGACGGCCGCGTCGGCAGCATGATGGATGCGTTCGACTTCGCGCAGACGCCCAAGGCGCCGCTCGTGCTGACGCAGCGCACCTGCCCGTGATCTGAGATCGATGGCCGACTAGACCATCGCGCAGCACATATCGCAGCCGCCCCCGCCGCCACCGCCACCGCCGCCGCCGCCGCCGCCGCCGAGCTCGGTCGCAGCACCACACGACGGGCAGTTGGCGCTGTTGCCGGCGTCCGCGACCCACGCATAGCCGCAGTCGCAGTGGATCAGGTTCCCGCAGTACGAGCCGCGCCCGCCGTGCACCTTCGTGAGGGCATCGGTCTCCAGCGAACGAACCTTGAGCTGGGGTTTGCTACTGCGCTTCATGGGTTCACTTCGAGCAAGGGACGGGCCAGGGGATCCGAACGACTCATCAGCCGCTTACAGCGATCAGATTGTGCACATCGGGACAGTTAGTGCACCCACATCTACCTGCACCTCGACTAGCAGACTTGGCAGACGACGCGGCAGCAACCGCCGCCACCTCCGCCGCCGCCACCGCCCGAGGAGATGCCGGTCGCGGCGCCGCAGGATGGGCAAGTGACGGTATCGCCACCGCTCGGCGTCCACGCGTACCCGCAGTCGCAGTGGATCACGGTGCCGCAGTACGAGCCGCGACCACCATGAACCTTCTCGAGTGCATTCGTCGCGAGGGGACGAACACGGAGCTGAGGTTTGCTGCTGCGCTTCATATCCCGATCTGAAGCACGCGGGATGCCAAGCGATCACGACGAGTGATCGCGCGGTTACCGCGATCAGTTCGTGCACTGTTTACAGTTGGTGCACCTACATCGGCCGGAATTCGCGTGTGCGATAGAGTAGCGACGCGATGGTAGGGGAGGCGCCACTCATCGGCCGCGCGCTCGGCGACTTCATCGTGCGCGAGCAGATCGGGGCGGGTGGATTCGGTGTGGTGTACCGGGCCGAACAACCGCTGCTGGGGCGAGAGGCGGTGGTCAAGGTCAGCACCGCGGTGAGCTCGCCGGAGTACGTCACGCGGTTCCTCCGCGAGGCGCGGCTCGCCTCGAAGCTCGACCATCCATATGCCGCGCACATCTACGCGTTCGGCTCCGAGGACGACGGGACCCTGTGGACGGCGATGGAGCTGGTCCGCGGCACACCGCTCGACCAGCTGATCAAGCAGCAGGGCGCGCTGCGGCTCGAGCGGTTCGTGCCGCTGTTCGACAAGCTCTGCGAAGTCGTACACACCGCCCACGAGCAAGGGATCATCCACCGCGACCTCAAGCCGGCGAACGTGATGGTGCTGTCGCGCGCCGGCCGTCTGCTGCCGAAGCTGCTCGATCTCGGAATCGCGAAGGGCGAGGACGCGACCGGGAAATCGGCCGAGCCAGCCCCGACGACCGGCGAGGAGGAGCCGCGCGTCCTTGCGGTGGAAGGTGGAACATCGACGCTCGACCTGGCGACCTCGATGCGCCACACGCGCGCGGGACGTCACCTCGGAACCCCGGCGTACATGGCGCCGGAGCAATGGATCGATGCACGCAAGGCCGATGCGCGAACCGATGTTTACGCGCTCGGCATCCTCGCGTACGAGGGATTGACCGGGCGGTTGCCGTTCTCTGGCACGACGGTGATGGGCATCGCGCGGCTGCACGCGAAGCAGCCGGTGCCCGCGCTCGGCGGTGAGCTTCCGCCGGCGCTCGATGCCGTGATCGCGAAGGCGATGGCGAAGAAGTCCGCAGACCGCTACGCCACCGCCCTCGAGCTCGGCGCTGCGCTGCGTCAGGCCGCGGCGCTGGATGTCGATGCGGTGAAGCTGCCGGAGCTCGATCCGTTCCTGCGCGAGGAGATGCTCGCGAACGCGCCGCAACCGCTCGCCGAGGCGGTGGCCGCGTTCGATGGTGTTCGCAACGCACACCAAGCGCAGGGCGCGATGTTCGGCGTGGTGCGCGTGATCGTGCGGATGCTCGGCAACCTCGCGCTCGCGTGCCGGTGCCATGCGCCGAGCGCTGGCGACGCTCGGCCGGAGGTCACGTACGCGCTGCGGACGCTGCGCAAGCACGGGCTCTCCGACCTCGAGTGGGTGGGGCTCACGCGCGAGATCACCGGTGCGGTGCGCGAGCAGCGCGAGACGTTCCCGCTGCCGGAGCTCGTCGAGCTGTTTCATCCCGCGGTCGCGAGCGGCGAGGGCGCCGCGGCGGATCTGGAGGCCCTGATCTCGGCGGCCACGTGGTTCGATCAGCATCTCGCGGGCAACGAGGCGGCGATGCTCGAACGACTCGGGCAGGCACTGCCCCGGCTCGATCGGTTGCTTCGCGGCCTGCTGTGGATGTCCGCGTACGCGATGGTCGCGCAGCACGGCGAATGGGGCGAGCGCTGGATGGGCGTTCGCCGCCCGCAGCGCGCGGTGTGCCCGATCCGCGGTGCGGCTGCGGCGACCGCGGGTCGCCTCGTGATCCTCGATCCCGACGGTGCGGTGATCCTTCCCCTCGCGCCGCTATTTCAGATCGCGCCGCCAGCGCCGGGCCACCTCAGCGAGGTATTCGTTCTCGACGGCGCGAACCGCGATGGCGCACGCCTGGTCTCGTTGCCTACCGGGTTCGAGCGCACCGACGAGCAGCTGTGGACGTGGTTCGCCGACAAGCTCGCGCTCGAAGGCGTGGACGAGCGAGAGGAGCGTGCCGAGGATCAGGCGCCTTATCGCGGCCTCGCCACGTTCACACCGGCGGATGCGGATCGCTTCGTGGGTCGCGAGCGCGAGACCGAGGCGTTCACCAATCGCCTGCGTGTGACACCCCTGCTCGTCGTCGTCGGTGCGTCGGGTGCAGGCAAGAGCTCGTTCGTGCAAGCCGGCTTGGTGCCCGCGCTCGGCGATCGCTTCACCACGTTGATCGTGCGCCCCGGGACCACGCCGATCTCCACACTGACCGCGGTACTCCACCAGGCGGAGCTCGGCGCCGCCGGGCTCTCGATCGACGGGGAGGAGCTGCCGGAGGCATTGCGAGTGTGGGCGTCGAAGGAGAACCGCTCGCTGCTCGTGTACATCGATCAGTTCGAGGAGCTGTTCACGCTGTGCCACGATCCGGTGGAGCGCGAGCGCTATGTCGCCGCGCTGATCCGGCTGGCGCGCAGCGCGGATGATCCGATCCGCGTGGTGCTCACCGTGCGCGATGACTTCTTGCTGCGCTGCCAGCAGGTCGAAGCGCTGCGCGAGCGGCTCGTCCACGGGCTGCAGTT
This sequence comes from Haliangiales bacterium, assembly GCA_038206055.1. Classification (GTDB taxonomy): domain Bacteria; phylum Myxococcota_A; class Polyangia; order Haliangiales; family Haliangiaceae; genus JABFXX01. Next base: position 34,909 of record JBBRBG010000044.1, on the reverse strand, counting down.
GCTCGCGACGCCAACACCCGGCGATCTACAGCGCATCCTGATCGAGCCGGCTCGCCGCGCGGGCTACCAGTTCGAGGATCCCGAGCTCCCCGTGGAGATGGTCGCCGAGGTTGCGGAGATGCCCGCCGCGCTGCCGCTGCTGTCGTTCACCGCGTCGCAGATGTGGGATCTCCGCGATCGTCATCACCATCGGCTGTCCCGCAAGGCCTACGAGACGCTTGGCGGCGTCGGTGGCGCGCTCGCGCAGCACGCCGAGCGTGTCTTCGGTCAGATGCCGAGCGACGAGCAGCGCCTCGTCCGCGTCGGCTTTCGCAACCTGGTCACCGCGGATGGCACGCGCGCCGTGCTGACCCGGGCCGAGTTGCTCGAGGTGCTCGGGCGCCAGGCGAGCGCGGAGTCCGTGCTCGAGAAGCTGATCACCGCGCGCCTGCTCACCGCGTCGGAAGGGGTGGGCGGCGATCGCGTGGAGGTGGTGCACGAGGCGCTGCTCTCGGCGTGGCCGCGATTGATCGACTGGCGACGCGAGGACGCAGAGGGCTCGCGGCTCCGCGATCAGCTGCGCGCAGCGGCGCGGCAATGGGAGGAGCGCGGTCGCCCGCGCGGCCTCCTGTGGCGCGACGAGGCGCTGACCGAATACCAGCTGTGGCGCACGCGTCATGGCGGTCAGCTGATGGCGATCGAGCAGGAGTTCGGCGATGCGAGCGCGCGCGAGGCACTGCGTGGCCGCCGCCTGCGCAACGCGGCGATCGGAACGATCCTCGCCGTGCTCGTGGTCGGCATGGTGGTGGCGCTCGTCCTGTACCGGGATGCCGAGTCGCAACGCGTTCGCGCGATCTCGAACGAGGAGCGCGCGAGCTCGCTGGTCACCGCGGGCTACGTGTCGCTCGGGCAGCGCGCAGGCGTCGCGGGCGATGCGAATCGCGCCCTCGTGTATCTGGCGAAGGCGCGGCACGGTGGTGCGAGCGGGCCTGCGGTCGATATCCCGATCGCGGAGGGTCGGCGCAGCATGATCGCCGAGAAGGCGGTGTACCGCGGCCATCGCGGCAAGCTGCGCGGTCTCGCCGTGATGCCCGATGGCAAGGCATTCGCCACCTCGGGCGCGGACCACAAGGTCGTGATCTGGAGCGTGGACTCCGAGACCCCGCGCGCCGAGCACGCGGAGAGCAAGGTCGGCATCAACACCCTCGTCGCATCGCATGACGGCAAATGGGTCGTCGCCGCGTCGACCGATGGCCACGTCTGGCTGTACGAGGTCGCGACCGGCAAGCTCGCGCACGCGTGGGCGCTCGACGATGGCAACATCTTCACGGCGGGCTTCACGCCGGATGACCACCGCGTCGTCGCGTACACCGAGAACCAGGAGGTCGGCGTCTGGGACGTCGCCACGGGCGCCGTGGTGAAGCGCTGGAAGGCCGAGGGCGAGACCGCCGGGTTTGGCGATCTCTCCGCCGATGGTCGCTTGCTCGCGATCACGAGCTACGACCGGCAGACCCGGATCTGGGACATCTCCACCGCGAAGCTCGTCCGCACTGTCGGGCCGCACGACGACACGGCGTGGGACGCGGCGTTCTCCCCCGACGGAACGCTCCTCGCCACGGCGAGCTGGGACAAGACTGCGAAGTTGTGGAACCTCGCGACCGGTGCGCTGATCGCCACGCTCGTCGGTCACTCGGCCGCGATCGATATCGCGGAGTGGAGTCGCGACGGCGCTCTGGTGGCGACCGGCGCGCGCGACGGCACCGTGCGGCTGTGGGACCGAAAGGGTCAGCTGCAGACGACGCTGGTATGCGCCGGCAACGTCCACGACATCTCGTGGGCGCCGGATGGGAAACGCGTGCTCGCCGCGTGCGGCGACGCCACCGTGATCTTCGACGTCAGCACCGGGTTGCCGGTGTTCCGCAAGCAGGCGACCGGGGAGGGTGCATATGGGGTGCGGCAACTCGCGAACGGCGAGATCATCAGCGTCGAGGACGACGGCACCGCACGCCGCTGGCTCCCCGTGACGAACGTCGCGTTCGCGCAGCGCGGTCACGAAAAGGGAGTGACCCGGCTCGATCGCTGCGCGGACGGCGCGATGCTCACCGTCTCGGAGGATCAGACGGCGAAGCTGTGGAGCGTGCGCGGCGACGTGTTGTGGCAGACGCCCAAGGCCTGGAAGGTCGACGACGCGACCTGTTCGGAGACGGCGCAGATCGTGTTCGGCGTCCGGGACGACGGCACGCTGTGGCGGTTCGAGGGCGCGGCCGCGCCGGTCGCGATCAAGGTCGATGCGGCGCTGCCGGCGAAGCCGATCATCGGCCTGTCGCCCGATGGCGCGCGGATCGCCGTTGTCGACGAGGATCAGAAGGCGCTGCTTGTCGCCACCGCCACCGGTCACGTGACGAGCGGCAGCGCGGCGACCTTCAAGCGCACGTGGGAGCCCAAGCTCTACTGGGCTCACGACGGCTCGGCGTTCGCGTTGATGTCGGATGCGGGCGCGGTCGCATGGGACGGCGCCACCGCGGCGCGGCGGTTCGAGGTGCTGCCTCCGGGCGGCCTGGTGCGGAGGATCCTGATCGACTCGTCGACCGAGAGCCTTTACGTCTCCGCAATGGCACCCGACGTTCACCGGTACTCGCTGCGCGACGGCACCGAGACCGTGCGCTACGCGAACGCCGGCTTTGCGTGGGGCATGGTGCTGATCGGGTCGAGCCTGTACGTCGGCCTCGACAACGGTACAGTCGTCGAATACGAGGTGGCGACCGGCAAGCTGGTCGGTACGGTCGGATCGTTCGGCGCCGACGTGTTCAGCGTCGCCGACGCGGGATCGGGCCTGCTTTGGGTGGCGTCGGGCAGCCTGACCTTGAGCCTCGTCGATCGCGCGACCCGCGCCGTGGTGTTCCGCACCCAGCTGCCGACCGATCCGATGTTCCTCTCCGCGCGGGGACTCGACGCTGCGATCGCGGGCCTGTCGGGTACGCTGGCGTTCGTCCACATCGATAGCGGACCGGTGGATCTCGAGCGGCTCGATCTCGAGGTCCAGTGCCGGAGCACGGTCAGCCTGAGCGGCGGAAGCCTCGAGCCCCGCGAACCGGACCTCGGCGCGTGCCAGACGCTCGCCAATCGGCGATAGCCTGGTGTCATGAAGCTCCGGCTGTCACCGCACGTCCTGCCGCAACTCAGGCTCGGACTTCACAACCTGAAGCCGCAGAACATGACGCCCGGCGCAGATCGGCTGCAGTACGCGACCGGCGTGGTCCGGCTGCTGCGGTCGCTCGCGTCGCGCGGCCGGATCGACGATGCGCGCCGCGTGCGTGACGAGGTCCCGTTCGGACCGAACCTCGTGCTGTGGAACGACGACGCCGAGGGCGTCGACAAGCTCGAGGAGCTACCGGAGCTCGCGAATGCAGTGTCGTTCGATCCCGACGAGCTCGGCGTGTTGCTCCGCGATGGCCGGATCCGCGACGACGCGCAGATGGCGTATCTCCCCTCGGGCGCGTCGACGCCGGAGCTCACCCGCCTCGTGCGCGCTCTGCATCGCGGCATCGACCGTGCAGAGCTGCTCGCGCTGGCCGCCGAGCTCGACATCGGCTTCGACGAGGAGCTGCTCGACGATCTGATCGCGCGTGGCGCCATCGAGCCGGGCGAGGTGCCGGTCCCGAAGCCCGCCGCGGCGCCGGCGATCGAATGGATGGGCCACGCGTACGTGCGCGCGATCTCGCCGACCGCAACGGTGTGGTTCGATCCGTTCACCGCGCCACGCGCGAAGTGGACCGAGGCCGAACAGCAGACCCTGTTCGGCGCCGACGTTCCGGATTCGTTCCTGCTCGCGGGGTACGGCCCGACCGCGCATCAGGTCACGCAAGACGAGCTCGCGATCCCGCAGGCGATCTTCATCACGCATCCCGACACCGACCACGTCGACCTCGGCGTGATCTCGCTGGTGCCACCGGAGGTCCCGATCTACGTGCCCGCGAGCGAGCCCGACCGCCCGTGGCAGGTTGATCTCGTGCAGGCGATCCGCGCCACGCTGGGCGCCGATCGCAACGTCCTCGTGCTGCGCCACGGCGAGTCGGTCAGCGTTGGCGACCTGCGCGTCACGGCGTTTCCATTCATCGGCGAGTTTCCGTCGACGCTGCCGCACCACTGGAACTGCTACCTCGTCGAGCTGCCCGATCAGATCTGGGCGTTGTGTGCGGACTCCGCGGTCACCGAGGTCCAGGTCGAGTGGCTGCGTGCGCGGATGTCGGCTGACCCGCGTCCCTTCGGCATCATGGTCAACTCGATCGTCCACCAGCGCTTCACCTCGGGCTATCGCGATACCTCCGACGAGACCACGACCTTCACGCGGCTGTACTCGTGGTACCTGCCGCCGGCGCGGATGTTCGAGCCCGCGCCGATGTGCGGGCTTCCGATCGATCTACTCGTACGCCTCGTCAAGGAAGCGAAGCTCACCTACGTGTACCCGTACGCCCACGGAAACCTGCCGTGGTATCGGATGACCGCGACGGCGCTCCACCACAGTCATGTCGGTTCGCATTCGCTGACCGCGTTTCATCACATGGAGAAGCTCGCGATCGAGTCCGGCGCGCGCGTGCTCCGGCTCCAGCACGGCGTGCCGCATGTGGCGAATCCGTCGTCGCCGTTCCCGCGTCGGTGACGAACATTGTCCCGCCGCGACGATTCCGGTAGCGTGAACGGATGAAGTACTCGCTCGCCGTGATCGTGGTCGCCGGATGTGCGTCGGACGGCAACCCCGACGTGCTGTGGCTGGCGCCGTCGGCGAACGGCCAGGACGTCACGCTGAGTCCGCGTGAACCGTTCCAGTATTGAGCACCTGGCCTGGGACCCGGCGGGTCTCATGAAGCGACATTCGACCTGAAGGACAGCGTTCCTCCAGGGACCTACCACTGCGTCCTCGACGCGGTGATCATGAGCAGCGTCGATGTGAAGTTCGAGCTGATCTGGCGCCACGGTGGATCGGACACGACGCTGTCCGCCTTTACCGAGCACTACGACCCTACGGGCGGCGGCAACTTCGACGCGCAGGCCCACGAGTACGATGAGGCCGCTCCGGCGGTCGACTACGCGTCGGGGGACCAGTTCGTGTTTCGCTACTCGGCGGTGATGGCGACCGGTGCCGAAGCGTACATCCCGAACGGTGATGGGCCTCTCGCGAAGGGCCGAATCCCGAACATCCGGCTGCCGAAGTAGTTACTTCCTTTCGAGAGCGGCGCCGGTGATCTCTTCGGTGTCGATCATCTTGATGTTGTAGCGCTGCAGGATCTGGCCGCTCGCGGCCTCGAGTCTGGTCAGGGCGATCGTCGCATCGGCGTTCGCGGCCTCGAGCTGGAGGCGCGCGCTCTCGAGCTCGTTCTGTCGGCGTACGACCTCGTTGGAGGTCGACTTGCCGAGCTCGAACTTGCGCTGCTCGGCGTCCACGTTCTGCTGCGCCAGGTTGACCACCTGGTCGCTCAGCTCCACCGTGTGTGCGCTGGTCTTGGCCTGCGTCGCGAAGCCGATGACCTTCGCGGTGATCGTGCGGCGGGCCGTTTGAACCCCGAACCGGGCGCGCGCGAGGCTCGCCCGCGACGCGGCATACGTTCCCTTCTGGGCATCGCGGCCGACCGGCAGCGCGAACGACGCGCCGGCGACGAGGCTGTAGCCGCGCGAGTAGCGGAGCTCCTCGAGGGCCTGCGAGAACGTCGTATGGGTGCTGGTCACGTCGCCTTGCAGCGTCAGGTCGAGTTTCGGCAATAGATTTCGGCGGGCCACGGCGACGCCAGCCTCCGCGCCGCGCGCATCCTCGAGCGCCGCATTGAGCGCGTCGCTCGTTGCGATCGCGCGCTTGACGAGATCCGCAGTGTCGATCGCGACCGTGTCGGCGCGCGGCAGGTCGATCGTGCGCACGACGGGCGCATCGGGAGGAATCTCGAGCCCGACGAGGATCCGTAGCGCCAGCGACTGCGCGACGATGTCGGCCTCGGCGTTCGCCATGTCGATCTTTCGGGTGGCGATCGATTGTGCGAACGGCAGCGCCTCGCTCTTCGCGATCGCACCGGATTGCAGCCCGCGCTGGATTGTCGCGAGCTGCTTCTCGGCGGCATCGAGCGAGAGGTGCAGCACGTCGAGCCGGCGCCACGCCAGGGCGAGCCGCCAGTACGCCTCCGCGACATCCGCGACGAACTCGCGCGCGGCGGCGGACCGTCGGATGGTCGCCGCCGACAGCGCGTGCTGGGTCTGACGGATCACGTTGTCGCGGACGTCGGGGCCGAAGCCAGCGAGCAGCGGTTGGGTGACCGAGACCGAGAGGTCGATGGTGGTGAACTTGCTCGTCGCGCGCGGCTCGGTGTGCGACTGCTGGCTCACATCCGTGCCGAGCGCGAGCACGCCGTTGGTCGGCAGCAGCTTGCTCACCAGCACCTGGGTGTCGAGGCTGCTATTGGTCGCCGCGGGCAGCTTGGAGATGCTCTTCGTCACCGCGGCGGCGGTGTTCCAGTTCGTGACGCCTTCGGCGATCCGCCGGTTGGCGCGCGCCGTCTCCACGTCGAACGCCGCGGCCTCCAGGTCGGGCGCCACGCGGACGGCGACCTTCAGCAGGTCCTCCATGGTGAACTTCTCGGCCCTATCCAACGGGCCCCCCTCGTCGGCGTGGGCCTGGCCCGCCGCAACCACGGCCACCAGACTGACGATCAATGCCCGCATCGAGCGAGTCTCGCCGCCCATGACGGGCGGGTCAAATCGCGGGGTGCGAGCCGTTCGTACACCGGTCCATGTTACCGTCGACACTGGATGAGTGAGTGGGACGATTCAGCCACTCAGATCAGAGGGTTCGCGTTCGATGGCGGCGACCAGATCCTGATCGCGGATGGCAATCGCCATCGCGGTGACTGGCTGCGCGCAGCGCTCGGCGACGACATCCGGGTCGAGCAGAGCGACAACTCCCGCCGGGTATTCGAGCGGTTGACCGCCGACCCGCCGCACATCCTGGTGGTCGGCAGCGAGCTCGCGGACATCAGCGGCGCCGTGCTCCTCGCGCATGCCGCCCGTTACCAGCTGCTCGGACCGCATCACGGTCCGACCGTGTTCCTGCTCGCGAACAGTCCGCTCGAGATGCCCGCGGTCGACGAGCACTACGTGCCGGTGTTCTATCGCCTGACACCCGCACTGCCGATCGAGCGGGTGCGGGAGCTGTTCCAGATCGTGTTTGCGCGCAACGCGCAGCCGGTGGTCTCCACGCCCCGCGAAGATCCGCTCAAGGTCCGCCAGATCGTCGAGTACGCGAAGCGGTTCGGCATGCAGACCGAGCTGGGTAGCGCCGCGGCCCTGGTCGCGGCGGCGATCGTCGACGTCTGCCAGGCCGACCGTGCGCGCGTCCTCTACTTCGACGAGGAGACCGGGACCTTGTGGGACGAGACGAATGGGGCCGCGGACGAGGTCCCCGCATCGGCGGGCCTTGCGGGCTATGTCGTTCGCACGGGCATGCCCCTCGTGCTCGATCGCGCGGCCAGCGATCCTGCATATCGCCCCGCGGTCGACGACCCCGCGGGCTCCGGCGAGGAGCGGCTCGCGATCCAGCCGGTGCGCGATCGCGATCAGAAGATCCACGCGGTGCTGTTCGCGGTGCGCGAGCCCAAGGATCCGCCGTTCACGCCGGAGGAGCAGCGCCTGCTCCAGGGCCTCGCCGAGGCGTGGCAGCCGTACGTTCATCAGCTCGCGCAGGAGTCCGATGCGCGTGCGAAGGCCGAGCAACGCGCGGAGGAAGGCGGCGGCGAGCTGTTCCGGCAGGAAGCCATCGCGCACATGATCCGGCGCGGTCACGAAGGTGACGTGGTCCGGATCAACGCCGCCTGGGTCAGCGGCGCCTACTGGATCGTGCTCGCCTCGCTGATCGCGGCCGGCGTGTTCAGCTACTTCGTCCGCCTCCACCAGTACAGCGAAGGCCCCTCGGTCGTGAAGGCGATCGGGCGCAGCGACGTGATCGCCGTCGACGGGGGCACGGTGACCGAGGTGGCCGTGGCGAATGGCGACATGGTCAAGGCAGGGCAGGTGGTCGCGCGCCTGCACGACACCGAGCAGGCCGCGCGACTGCGCGGGCTCGACGCGGAGTACGAGCGCCGGCTCGTCTCATATCTCCAGAGCCCAGGCGATCGCGCCGTGGGCGAGGCGCTCGGAAAGGTGGTCTCCGATCGCGACGAGGCGAAGGCCAACGTCGATGCCCGTGCGATCCGCGCACCGTACGATGGCCGGATCAAGGACCTCCGCGTGCGCAAGGGACAGCGCATCGATCAGGGCACGCCGGTGGCGGCGATCGTGAAGAAAGACGTGCCCGAGAGCCTCTCGGTGATCGCGTTCCTCCCGGGTAGCGATCGCCCGCGGTTGCGCGCGCACCAGCAGCTCCGACTCAGCTTGCCGGGCTACCGCGGCGCTCACCTCACGATGGAGGTCCGCGCGATCTCGAGCGAGGTGCTGAGCGCGAAGGAGGCCTCGGCGCGCTACTTCGGTGATCGCCTCGGCGACGCGCTTGGCGCGCAGGGTAGCGTGGTCGTCGTCGAGGGCCGGCTCGCGAGCTCATCGTTCGAGACCGAGGGCCAGACCTTCGAGCTGCACGACGGCATGATCGGACGAGCCGAGGTGCAGCTCGATTCGAAGTCCGTACTCGAGACAATCCTGCCGGGCATCGATCTGTGACCGACGACAACACCCATCGCGATCCGAACGAGCGCCCTCCGGCGTCCACTCCCGAGGATCTGTTCCCATCGCTCAAACGCCTCGCACATGCCCGGCGACGCGGGCGCGTGCCGTTCGTGCAGCAGACCGAGGCCGCTGACTGCGGTGCCGCATGCCTGACGATGGTGTTGCGCTTCCTGGGGCGCGAGCTCTCGCTCGACGACGTGCGCGAGGCGATCGGCAGCGGGCGCGACGGCGCGGATGCCGCGACGATCGTCCACGGCTCCGAGTGGTTCGGTCTGCGTGGGCGGGGCCTGTCGCTAGATGTCGAGATGCTCAAGTTCCTCCCGCGCGGATCGATCCTGCACTGGGAGTTTTCGCACTTCGTCGTGCTCGAGCGCGTGACCAGTTACGGCGCAGAGATCGTCGACCCCGCGCGGGGTCCGCGCAAGATCCCGTGGAAGCAGCTCCGCGAGTCCTTCACCGGCGTTGCGCTCGTCTTCGAGGTGACCGAGAAGTTCGAGAAGCGCAAGGCCGGTGCGGGACGGTTCGGCTGGTACATGCAGCAGCTGTTCGGGCAACGCCGCCTGCTCGCACGGATCGCGGTGACGTCGCTGCTGCTCCGCGCGTTCGGTCTTGCGATGCCGCTGCTCACCGCACTCGTCGTGGATCGCGTCGTGCCGCGCGGTGATGCGCAACTGCTGGTCGTCGTTGCGGGCGGCGTTGGCGGTGTGCTCGTGTTCCAGGCCCTGACGACCCTGATCCGCACGCACCTGTTTCTGCAGCTACGCACCAACCTCGATACTCGGCTCACGCTCGGCTTCATCGATTACCTGTCGCGGCTTCCATTCGACTTCTTCCAGCGGCGCTCGGCCGGCGACCTGATGATGCGGGTCAACAACAACGCCACGATCCGCGAGATGTTGACGTCCAACACGCTCTCGGCGTTGCTCGACGGCGTCCTCGTGATCACCTACCTCGCGCTGATCATCGTGCTGGCGCCGGTGATGGCGAGCATCGTCGGTGCACTCGCGGTGATCCAGATCGCGGTGTTCTTGCTGTCACGCCGCCGCTATCGCGAGCTCCAGGCACGGGCGCTCGATGCGCAGGCCCGGTCACAGTCGTACCTCGTCGAGCTGTTCGCGGGTATGGCCACGCTCAAGGCGTGCGCCGCGGAAGGGCGCGCCGTCGAACGCTGGTCGAACCTCTATATCGACGAGCTCAACGTCTCCCTCGAGCGCGGCCGGGTCTCCGCGGTGATCGACGGCATCGTCGGACTGTTGAGCTCCGCCTCGCCGGTGATCGTGCTGGTGGTCGGCGCGATGATGGTGATGTCTGGTCAGCTCACGCTCGGTGGCATGCTCGCGGTCAATGCGATCGCGATGGGCGTGCTCTCTCCGCTGCAGACGCTGGTGTCGAGCGCCCTCCAGCTGCAGCTCGTCGGCGGCTACATGGACCGCATCGACGACGTGCTCAAGCAGGAGCCCGAGCAGATCGGCGAAAACGCGGTGCGCGCGCCGAAGCTGACGGGGCGGATCACGCTGCAGAACGTCAGCTTTCGCTACAACGACCGCGCGCCGCTCGTGGTACGCGACGTCTCCGTCGACTTCAAGGCCGGCATGTCGGTCGCGATCGTCGGGCGCTCCGGTTGCGGCAAGTCCACGCTCGCGAGCCTGATCGCCGGCCTCTACCGCCCTGTCGAAGGCCGCATCTTCTACGATGGGCACGACCTCGCGCGGCTCGAGCTGAAGAGTCTGCGCCGCCAGCTCGGCACCGTGTTTCAGGCGCCGTACCTGTTTGCTGGATCCGTGCGCAGCAACATCGCGCTGACCGAGCCGTCGTTGTCGCTCGATCGCGTCGTTGCCGCCGCTCGCCTCGCGCACATTCACGACGATATCGACCGGATGCCGATGGGCTACGAGACGCTGCTCTCCGATGGCGGCGCGTCACTCTCGGGCGGTCAGCGCCAGCGCGTTGCGATCGCACGCGCGCTCGTGCATCGCCCGGCCGTGGTGATCTTCGACGAGGCGACCAGTGCGCTCGACGGCGAGACCGAGGCCCGCGTCATGGAGAACATGCAGCGCCTGTCGTGCACGCGAATCATCCTGGCTCACCGGCTATCCACCGTGGTCAACGCGGATCTGATCCTCGTGATGAGCCAGGGCGAGGTAGTCGAGAGCGGTACGCACGTGGAGCTGCTCGCGCGCAACGGACACTACCGCAAGCTGTTCGCCGCCCAGCTCCACTCCGATGACCTTCCGCAGGAGCCCGCGTGATCCGCCACGGGCTCGCCGTCGCGCTCGCGCTCGCCTGCGCGTGCAAGAAGCCCGAGCAGGCCAAGCCGAACGAGCCCACGCCGGAGCCCCTGGCGGAGGAAGCCACGCAGGCCGTCGAGGCCGAGGCGCCCGCAGGCTTCATCGGGGTCCTGACCCCGAAGTCGCAGGCCGAGGTCGTGGCGCCGTTCTCGACGACCGTGAAGTCATACGTGGTGAATGTCGGTGACTCGGTGGAGGCGGGGGCGAAACTCGCGGTCCTCGACGACGCGCCGCTCAAAGAAGCGTTGAGCAAGGTCGACGCCGAGCTGAAGGGTGCGGCGGCCGCGTATGCATCCGCGGCGAGCAACGCCGGGATTCAGCTCAAGGCGTACCAGGCCGGTGTGGCGGCGAAGACCACCTATCTCCAGGCCCAGGGCGCGACCGCCGAGGCGAAGGCACGGTACGACGGCGTGAAGGCGAGCTACGAGGCGTCGAAGGTGAAGCTCGGCAAGACCAGCGTGGAAGCTCCGATCGCCGGCCGCATCGCGCTCCAGTACGTGAAGGTCGGGGGCCAGGTTGCCGAGGGCAGCCCGATCTTGCGTGTGATCTCCTCGGACGAGCTCTACGTGCGGTTTGCGATCCCCACCGATCAGAGCAACAAGCTCGCGGAGGGTGCGGCGATCGACCTCACGATCGACAGTCACGGCGAGCCGGTGAAGGCAAAGGGTAAGGTCATCAGCGTGCAGCCCGAGCTCGATCCGATCGCGCGGATGGTCTTCGCCGAGGCCGAGCTCGTCGGGGACATACCGCCTGGATTGCAGGCGGGCCTCGTGTGTCGGATCAAGCCCGCAGTGGGCGCTGCCGCAGGAACACCCGCGCCAGGCTCGGGATCCGGCAGCGCGGCGCCAGTCCCGACGCCACCGCCGCCAGAGCTTGCGCCGAAGACCACGCCAGAGGCGAAGCCGAGCCGGAAGAAGCCGAAGCGCTGATCAGCGCTTGCGCGGACGGCGGACCGCGAACTTTTCGATCTTGTTGATCAGCGCTCGTCGCGAGATGCCGAGCATCCGGGCGGCGTGGGTCTGATTGCCGCCGCACTCCTCGAGCGCGGTGAGGATGCGCTGGTGCTCCTCGTTGATCTCACCGACCGTCTGCGAGCCGTGGACCGGGGTTGGAATCGGGCCGCTGATCCGCGGCGCGTTGAACGTGGCGCGCATCTTTTCGGCGGGAAGGTCCTCGACGTCGATCACGTTGTCGGTGACCAGCACCATCGCGCGCTCGATCACATTGCGTAGCTCGCGCACGTTGCCCGGCCACGAGTACTCGCGGAGACAGGCGAGGGCACCCATCGTGAGGACCGGAACCGGGTGGCCATACTTCTCCGCGATCCGGCGCAGGAACATGCGCGCGAGTGGCTCGATCTCCGCGGTGCGCTCGCGCAATGGCGGGATGATGATCGCCATCGCGTTGAGCCGGTACAGCAGGTCGAGCCGGAAGTTGCCGCGCTCGACCTCGACCTCGAGATCGCGATTGGTCGCCGAGATGATGCGCACGTCGATCGCGCGCGGTGTCAGGCCACCGACGCGCATCAGCTTGCCCTCGCCGAGCACGCGCAGCAGCTTGGCCTGCGTGGACGCGTGCATCTCACCGATCTCGTCGAGGAACACCACGCCGCCATCAGCGACCTCGAGCAGGCCTTGCTTGGTCGCGATCGCGCCGGTGAACGCGCCGCGTTCGTGACCGAACAGCTCGCTCTCGAGCAAGGACTCGCTGAGCGCCGCGCAGTTGAGCCGAAGGAACGGCTTGTCGGCGCGAGAGGACTGGCGGTGCAGCTGCTCCGCGATGATCTCCTTGCCGACGCCGGTCTCGCCCTGGAGCAGCACGCTGATGTCGGCGGCGGCGACGCGGCTGACGAGCGCGTGCAACGAGCTCATGCGCTCGTCGGCGATCACCAGGTCGCCCGGATCCACGGGCTCGATCGTTGCGCCCTGCGCCCGTGCCCGCGCACGCTCGGCGAGCGTGTTCGGCTCGCGGCCGTCCTGCGGATACCAGGCGGTTCCGATCCGTGCGGAGATCTGCCGGCTCGCGAGCGCGGTCTCGAGGCGATCGACCATCCGCGTCGAGTGCGCCGGATCCGTGTCGAACAGGATCATCTCGAACTCGCCGGGACCGTACGAGGCAACGAGGTCGCCCTCGCGTAGCGCGCCGACGATCGCCGGCTCGAGCTCGGGAGAACCCGACGGCCCGATCAGATGCACCAGCATGAACGTGGTCTCGCGCCGCAGGCCGCGGATGCACTCCTCCTCGAGTCGGTTCTCGAAGTAGTCGTGCGTGCGGCGGCGTCGGGTGCGCAGCTGCTTGGTCCGCTTCTGGACCACGATCGTCACCGAGCCGAGCAGCACGGCCTGGTTGAGCTGGATCTCCACCTTCGTGTTCGGCGGAATTCGCTCGTTGCGCACCCAGGTGCCGTTGGCACTGCCGAGGTCCTCGATGGTCAGCGGTTCGGACAGGTGCAACGTGGCGTGGTCGCGCGAGATCGATTGATCCTCGATCCGAACGTCGGCATCGGTTGCGCGGCCAATGGCGACGGTGCCGCCCGCGGGCAGCGGCTCGGTCGCGAGCACGCCTTCACCGGCGACGAGAAGGAACAGCTGATGGCCGCCGGCACCCGCTTCGCCGCGCACCGTTGCCGAAGCGTCGGACGCGGGGGTAGGCGTGGCACCTTCGGTCTTCGCGCGCATCAGCCGGTCTGGCGCCGCGCCGCGCGAAGCGCACGGCCGTTGTCCGTGGTGATCAAGGTGACGCCTTCGCGATCGAGCATCTCTGCCATCACCCGGTCGACCGGGATGAACGGCTCGGCCCCGACCGCGTCGGCGAACATCGACGCCATCGTGACGTCCGCGAGGCTATCGGCCCCGCGATCGATCGCCTGGTCGAGCGGCTCCTCGGTGGCCTGGGCGAACGCGCTGAGAGCGCCGTCGAAGCCCTCGGCCCCCTGGATCTCCATGGCAGCGTACGCGATGCTTGCGGCGCCGGCGTCACCGGGGTCCAGCGCCTCGAGGATCACCGAGCCATCGTCGAGCGGATGCATCTTGAGGTGATGGCGTCCGGAGATCTTCTCGATATCGATCGCGACGCGCGGCGGTGCATCCGGCTCGGCCGGCGGGACGCTGACCATGACGAAGCAGCGCGCGGCGGCCTTCGCAGCAGCATTGGGCGGCGATGGATCGAGGCGCGTCGGCTGCGTCTCGAGCTGGTAGACCTTGCGGATCGGCCCCAGTGGGACCATCGGCAGGAACTCGCGCAGCGCGCGCGCGACCTCGCTGCCGTTATCGGGCCGATCCTCCGCGCGCTTCGCGAGCATGTTGTGGATGAAGAACACGAGATCGACAGGAATCTCGGGCGCGAGGCCGTCGAGGCGCGTGGGCTCGTGCAGCAGCGCCTTCGCCAGGATCGCCTCGGGCGAGCGACCGCCGAACGCCTTGCGCCCAGACATCGCCTCGTAGAGCACGCAGCCGAGCGCCCATACATCGGCCGCGGGCGTGATCTCGACGAGCCCGCGGGCCTGCTCGGGAGCCATGTACGACGGCGTGCCGACGAGGATGCCCGCGCGCGTCAACACGCCTGCGTCGGCGGCCATCCGGGCGATCCCGAAGTCGACGAGCTTCACGCGATCGGGATCGCCCGCGTCGAGGATGATGTTCGCCGGCTTGACGTCGCGATGCACCGCGCCGTGCGCGTGCGCTGCGCCGAGCGCATCGCTGACCCCGATCGCGACCTTCATCGCGTCCACGGCGGTCAGGCCGAGCATCTGGATCTGGGTCGACAGGGTGATGCCATCGACCCACTCCTGGACCAGGAACCGCGTGCCCTCCGGCGACGCCCCGTGCGCCACGTAGCCCACCACGTTGGGGTGGTGCAGCCGTGCGAGCACGTTGCACTCGCGCTCGAACCGGATGTGATCCGAGGGGTTCGAGAGGTTCAGGACCTTGATGGCGACCATCCGCCCGGTGCGGAGGTCTTTCCCGCGGTAGACCGAGCCCATTCCGCCGCGCGCCGCTTCGGCGAGCAACTCGAAGTGGCTACCGAGGATCTGGCCCACGTCCAATCATATGCCGATTCTGGGCCGGTCGCCTACCTGGGCTTTCTGTCGGCGTTCTTCGCAGCATGATTCGGAAGGCCCGGGCTGATACAACGCGCGGGATGCGACTCATCGTGTTCGCGATGCTCGCCCTCCTGTCGTGTAGCGAGAAGGTCGGAGAGGTCCCCTCGCAGCCGGGCACCAAGACACCGCCAGCCGCCGCATCGATCGACGCGGGGTTTGCCGTGTGGCCCGCGAAGCTCGAGGACCGCACCGTGAGCATCGAATGGCACGACATGAAGGCGACGTTCACCGGCCGAGTTCCCGTTGGCTGGATATCGCGTAGCCCCGGCAGCTTCACGATCCCGAACGACAACCCGAGCCCGATGTCGCCGAGCCTCTCCTACTCGTTCGGCGGCATCAGCTGCAGCGGCGAATGCGACGACGGCGACATGCAGAAGAGTATGGCCACCATGTGGCAGAGCGCCGAGAGCGCCTACGCCCAGGTCAGCTACAACTCGGGGAACGCGCGCATGGACAACATGAAGCTCGACGTGAAGACGCTCGACGAGGGCAACTTCACCGACGGGAAATACAAGGCCGGGAGGTTCATGGCGGTTCGCGTAACCAGGCCGGCCGATGCGATGGACGTGCCCGCATTCCTCGAGAGGCTCGAGGCGACATGCGTCCGGCACCGGAGCAAGGACCGGTACTACATCGTCGCGACCGTCATCATGCCAATCGCGCTCGAGAAGACGCTGTGGCCTCTGATGCTCGAGGGGTGCAAGACGCCCTGGTTTCGCTGAGCCATTGCGCACCGCGGCGATCGTGCGCATGCTGATCGCTGTACTGGAGGAGAGACATGCTCACGACCATCCTGATCGGCTTCTTCATCGGTTTGCTCGCGCGCTGGATCAAGCCGAGTACACAACGGCTGGGCTGGATCATGACCTCGCTGGTCGGCGTTGGCGGCGCGGTGCTCGCCACGCTCATCGGCCAGGCTCTCGGCTGGTACGAGTACGGTGACCACGCAGGGTTCCTCGCATCGGTGGCAGGCGCCGTCCTGCTGCTGGCCCTGTACGAGGCAGTCAAGCCGCGTGCTGCGCCGCCCGTCGTGAAGCCGCCGAGCGAGTAGCTCGCGTAGCCTCCGCGCAGCTAGCCGACGCGCCAGACGCGCAGCAACCACGCGCCGCTCGCGGCTCTCGTGGCTTCCAGGAACTTGTCGTCGCCGAGCGCGCCGGCCAGAGCGAGGCCAGCGTCGTCGTCGGGCTCACCGAACTCGGCGCGGGTCGGCCAGGCGATGCGCGCCTCCTCGGAGAGAGAGGGCAGGGCGAGGACCCACAGCGACGATGCGATCTCGCCGGCCGGGTGACACTCCGCCACGACGCGCGCGCCGACCACGGCGCCATCGAAGCGGCTCTCGTCGCCCTCGGCCGGCGTCGCGCTGGCGAGCTCGACGTAGTCCGGCCAGCCCAGGAGCGTCACGCCTTGAAACGCGTCGACGCCGACGACGGCACTGCCGTCGCTGGTGAACCCGACGCACGGATATTCGATCTCGGTGTCGAATAGCGTGCGCAGCGCCGTCCCATCGACGCGGAGGCCGAGTCGGTGCGGCGGGGCATCCGGGTCGCGGCGATCTTCGTTGGTCGTGATCACGAACGCGTCCTCGCGCGGATGGACGTTTACCGTCGTCGGGTATGGCCCCTGCGCGAGGGCGAGCGCAAACCGCCCGGCCAGCGTCAGGTCGCGAGCGAATGCGTGCGCCGCGAACTGATCGCCGATGGTACCGAGCACCCAGACGCGCTCGCCGTCTGCCCGGACCTCGACGTCGCGCACTGCGAGCGCGGGATCGATCGCTGCTGTTGCGAGGACCGCGCCCGCACCCGACAATGCGCGCAGCTCGAGCCGCCCCGCAGCGGCGACCGCAAACCATTCGCCGCGCGGATCGAGGCCGACCAGCGCATCATCGGGCAACGCCACCGCGGCGATCTCCGGCGCGCCCTCGACGGCGCGCCAGACCACGAAACGGCCATCCGCACCATGCACGCCGACCGAGCCCGACGCGAGGCGAAGCCACGTCCGATACGGCCGTTCCGCCGCCACGCACGACCACGACGCTACGAGGCGAAGATCCATCGCGGACCACCTACCACGAGCTACGCTTGGCGCCGTGGCACGTGTCAAACGAATCATCGCCGGCGTGAAGGCGGCGACAAAGTCCCTGGTAACGCCCGAGCCGCTCGTGTTTCGGAGCGCCGACAAGGTCATTACCTGTGCCCACTGTCGCGGGCTTCGGTTCCTCAAGCGGAAGACGTCGCTCAACACGGCGGCCAGCTCGTTGTTCAGCGCCGAGTGGCTCGACAAGGAGGCGTGCGCCCTGATCTGTGCCCGGTGCACGCGGATCGAATGGTTCTACGACGACCTCGACGGCGCTGACGAGTAGGGCGGTTCCACTCGCTCGCTGGTGCGCTAACCGAACAGCTCGCGCTTCCGCCCGCGGAGCGCGCACGGAGTGCACTGGTGCAGGGGATCCCGCGGATCCGATCGCGCGACTGCGTGAAGCCGGGCACGATAGTCGGTCGGCGCGGCGAAAGTACCTTGATCGAGGCGTGGTTACGATGACGTGACGTGGCCGTTCCCGTCGAGCCACAGATCGTTGCCCCAGTAGAGGACGAAGGACCCGCTGTCGATCCATACGCGGATCGATGCGAAGCGTGCGGCCCGTTCGTCGGCATCAGCCTCGGAGTCGGGATCGTCGAGGAAGTCGTCGTCGTAACCGGTCAGGTCGTCGATCCCGAGGCCGTGGCCAGAAAACTGGAACCTCTTCACGCGAATCGTCTGCGGTGTGAACCCGAGCTCGGTCTGCCAGGCGAGCAGCGCTTCCTTGTTCGGTGCGTGCGTCTCGTTCGGGCGTCCTACATACTCGTCGCACGTGCCGTCGGCCGCGAAGAAGATCGCGAACGTCGCGGGATAAAACGCGGCCATCATCGCGAGTCGGCCATCGCGTGTGACGCCGACGTCGAAGTAGCCCTCACCCGCTTTCAGCGGATAGAGGCGCTCTGGCTCGTCGTCTTCATCATCGGTGTCGTCGTCGGCCGCCGCGGCGCGTGTGCACACGCCATCGATGCGCTCGACGAGCGGCATCGTCGCGCGGCCGGTGATCCGATCGCGTACTTCGATCCACGGCCATAGCTTGATGTAGCCGATGAGGAGCCCGCCGCGAACCTCCTCGCCGAACATGCGACCGATGCCCCACGCACCGCCTACGCGCGTGCGCACATTCTCGCCGAGCAAGGAGCCGTACAGTCGTGCGAGGCGCTGGACCTCTTCGTTGTCGACCGCCGCGCCTGCGTGCCGCGCAGCGAGGCGATCCAGCATGAGCGCGAGTGCGGGTACGTCGCCGCGCGACAGTGTCATGCCTTCACCGCGCGCGGCTTCGATCGCCTGGTCAGCGAGCTGCGTCGCTTCGGCCGCGATCGCCTCGTCGGGTTCGAGCTCGAGTCGGCTGAAGTACATGGCCGCGAACAGTACCCGAACGGCTCGCCACTGAACCGGTAGGTCGCGCTCGACAAGAGCGTAGCCGAATCCCGCGGGCGAGCGATACGCCGGCGTCTCGCGAGCCGACATCCGCCTCAAGTTGTCGAGCGAGCGGTAGCGCGCAGTGACCTCGATAATTCTGTCGCACCGAGCCCAGGCGCGCTACGTAAAGTGCCCAGACGCCCTGCGGCGCGCCGAACGGGGGTCCGTACGTTGCACGGATGAACGCCGGATGCGGACTGGACTGATCGCGATGGCGATCGTGAGCTGTGCGATCACCGCGCGTGCCCAGCCGTTGGACCCCCTTGCGCCCCCCGTCACGGGGCCGCCGACGGAGACCGCACCGACCGAGCCCGCGACCACGGAACGCACGGTCACGGTGCCCGTGCCGGCTGAGGCGCCGAACCTACCGAACAAGCCTCGTGTCCTCGCGCTCGACGGTGAGGCGCGCAACTTCGAACGCCCCCCGGTGGGTTCGTATATTGGCGGCGGGTTCATCCGGCGCCGGATCGGTCACAGCATCGGCGTCGCGGTCCGCATCTTCCTGCTGCCGTTTCGCGGCGTGGTCCAGCTGGAGGCACGCTGGAAGCTGCTGAGCAAGTTACGGATCCTCGTGAACAAGGAGAACACGCTCGGCCTGTTGCCCATCGTGGCGTTCCAGAGTGCGTTCGGTGTAAATCTCGGCGCGCGCGCGTTCGTCGATGACTATTTCGGCGCCGGCGAGTACGTCGCGATCAGCGCAAACACGGGCGGGTCGGTCGTGCAGGCGTACGAGCTCGACGCAGAGCTTCCGCACATCGGCACCACGCCGATCTTCCTGCGGAGCACGGTCCGCTACGAGGAGAACGACAACCTGTTCTTCTCCGGCATCGGCAACACCGGGACCGAGACCGCGAACGCGATGCTGCCCGTGAGAGAGACCTCGACGCCGACGCGGTTCTCGCAGAAGCGTTTCCTCACCGTCCTCTCGGCGGGGATCGAGCTCCACGCCGGCGGCACCCGCCTGCGGATCGGTGGCTCCGGCATCTACAACGACCGATCATTTGGCGCCGCCGGTAGTGGCGCGACCGACCCATCGATCGAGGTCGGCTATGACACCACGACGCTGCGCGGCTTCGACCGCGGCGTCAGAAACCTCGAGCTCACCGGCGATTTCGAGATCGACACGCGCGACCACCGAGGCGCCACCACCGCTGGCGGGCTGTTCCGGGGGTTCGCCGGTGGCGGCTCGCTCGTCGAGGACGCCCGTTACTGTCACTACGGAACCGAGGCGGCGTACTTCGTCTCGCCGTTCTGGCCACGCCGTACGTTCGTCGGCCGGATCGCGCTCGAGGGTGTGCTCGATAGAGACGACGACATCCCGTTCACCGAGCTGCCACGTCTGGGGGGCGCGGGTCTCTTGCGCGGGTACCGGACCGATCGGTTTCGCGACAAGCTCGCGACGGTGGCGACGCTCGAGTACCGCTGGCCGATTCACGAGCTCATCACCGGCGAGCTGTTCGTCGAGACCGCAAAGGTCGCACGGACCTACGATGCATTGCTCGGCGCAGGCTTCCCCGACCACTGGCACGTCGGCTACGGCGGCGGCCTGATCATTCACACCACGGACAGGCTCCGGCTGCGCGTCGACATCGCGTTTGGCGAGGCGCTCCAGTTCTACGTCTCGACGGATGTCCTGAATGCATTCCACAACCGGGAACGCGAGATGTGAGGGCGAGCCTCGCGATCATAGCGTTCGCGGGCTGCGTCCACGCCGCGACGCCCGGGCGGTTCGCGGATCGGCCGATCGTCACGGCGTCCGATGACGCGCGCCCGATCGCCGAACCCCGCGTACGACGGTACTTCTCGCGCGGCGATCTCGCCGATGTCCTCGTGGCCCGGCCGATCTGGGAGTTCTTTGATCCACGCCGCCGCGTGCCCGCGCGCGACGTCAACGCGCTCGATGAGGTCCCCGACTCGACGTGGTTCACCAACCGGGTCGGCGTTCGCGACGTGTCGCCCGAGGAGGTCGTATCGGGACCGGATGTGACGGGCCCTCCCGTGGCGCCATTCACGATCACGCAGGCAAAGAGAGGTGGGGACAATCCCGGGTTCATCGCCACCGACGCGCGCGGCATCGCGTACCTGGTCAAGTTCGACACCGCGGCCAATCCGCGGCAACAGACAGCCACCGATGCGATCATCGGCCGGATCTTGTGGACCGCGGGATACAACACGCCGACGGAGTTCGTGGTGCACTTTCGCCGCGAACAACTCGAGATCGCCCCGAGCCTCCGTGCGACGGGGCGCATCACCGACGCGGCGATCGACGCAATGCTGACGGTCGCGACGCATCGTGCCGATGGCGCGATCCGCGCGAGCGTGAGCCAGATCCTCGATGGCATCCCGAAGAACGGCTGGTCACTCTCCGGCCGCCGCCGCGACGATGCCAACGACCGCGTGCCGCACGAGCACCGGCGCGTGCTCCGTGGCCTGCGCGTCATCGCGGCATGGCTCAATCACACAGACATGAAGGAGGACAACAGCATCGACATGTACGTGGGCAAGCCCGGCGAGGGGCACCTCGTGCACTACCTCGTCGATTTCGGCGAGGCGCTCGGGGGCCACCAGGACGAGAACCATGAGCCGCAGATCGGCTTCGAGTATGCGTGGGACTTCACCGCCCAGTTCAAGGCGATGTTCGCGTTCGGCCTGTGGCACCGGCCGTGGGAAGCACAACGACCGTCACGCTGGAAGGCGGTCGGCATGTTCAACGCGGTCAACTTCGACCCGCGCAGGTGGCGCGAGCGGTTTCCATACACGCCGTTCAAGATGGCCGATCGCGCCGATTCCTACTGGGGCGCGAAGATCGTGATGCGGTTCGACCGCGCGATGCTCGAAGCCGTCGTGAAGACCGGCGAGCTCGGCGATCCGGAGGCCGAGCGATACGTGGTCGATACGTTGCTCGCGAGGCGTGAGGCAATCGGCAAGGCATTCCTCGATGGCGTGACGCCTCTCGACGCCATCACGCTGACCGGCGATCGACTGTGCGGCGTCGATCTCGCGCGGCGCTATGGCATCGCGAATGACGGCGCGCTGATCGTCGACGGCAGGGCCTATCCGATCGCGGCGGGCGGCGAGGTGTGCATCACCGTGCCAGTGTCCGTCGGGTATCACCTGCAAGAAGTTCAGATCCGGCGCCGTGACCACACCACCCCCGTGCTGGAGATTCACTACGTCGGCGGGCCCAGATCCCACCTGGTCGGGCTCGTCAGGTGATCGCGCGCAGCGGAGCGAGCGCTGTCGACCACTTCGCGAGCGCGTCGAGCATGGCGACCGCCGCCTTGTCTTGTGTCTCGCCCGGCGCGAAGGCGCCGTCCTTGATGTGCGACGTGAAGAACGGTAGCGCCACCGCTTCCGAGATCGGCATCATCCCGAGTGCGGTGACCACCTGCTTGGACATTTGGACCCCGCGTAGGCCAGCCGAGACGCCGCCGTAGCTCACGAACGCGCACGCCTTGTGCTTCCACTCGTTCGACAGGAACTGCAGCGCGTTGAGCAGGGTCGCCGGCATCGCAAAGTCGTACTCGGGTGTCACCCACACGAAGGCATCGGTTGCGGCGACGATCGCGCTCCACGCCTTGGTGTGGTCCTTGGTGTAGTTCCCGAGACGCGGCTGATGCGGCTCGTCGAGCAGTGGGAGGTTCACCGACGCGAGGTCGACGAGCTTGGTTGCGAACGCAGGATGTTTGCTCGCATGCCCTGCGGCCCAGCTCGCGATGGTGCCACCGTGACGGCCGGGGCGCGTGCTGCAGATGACGACCGCCAGGCGGATCCGTTGGGTCATTCAAAGACGGTTGCGCCCCCCCGGGGAGGAGGCAATGACCTGAACCGCAACGGTGAATTGCGCCCCCCGCGAACTACTTCGCGGCGGTGAACGTTCCGCCCATCGCGTTCTTGCAGTGGCCCTCGGCGTCAGCGGGCGTGGTGGGGCTCTCGCCCGTCGTGTAGTACCGGCGGATCGAGCCGCCTTCCGGTAGCGCACAGCTGCCCGCGAGGCCTGCCGTGGGGCACGGCTTCTGTGACAGCGTGCCGTCCATGTTGGGGCGGCACAGCTTCTTCGATTCCTCGACGTCGACGTAGTCGGTGCACGTGCTGCCGCCGTGGTCGCAGCTCGAGATGATCGCACGCGCCGCCTCGGGCTTCGGCTCCTCCGCCTTCTTGTCCTCGGGCTTCTTGTCCTCGGGAGCCGCTGGGTCCGGTCCTGCCGGCGCCTTGTCGGTCGTCTCTCCTGACTTCTTGCATGCGGAGAGCAGAGCGAGAGCGAGCAACGTGGTCTTGATCAGATTCATGACATTGGATGGACCACGAAGCGGCGGAACGTGTCAACGCGTTCCTCGGTGAGCGTGACGAAGTCCTGGTGCCGTCGCGCGGCAATGCTACCCTCGACGCGCCGTCCGATGAGCGGGTCACGTGGACATCCAATGTAGATCGATCATCGTGCTCGCGAGGGTCGAACCTACAGCTGCGCGCTCGCCTTGAGCAGCGAGGAGCTTGAGCCCAGGAACGGCCGTCGCGTACGGTGTGCCCCATGGTCAGCGAGATCTTCGATCCATCCCAATGGACCTCCGTCCCCGGCTTCGAGCTCACGGACATCACGTATCACCGGCATGTGCGTCTCGGAATGGTGCGCGTCGCGTTCAACCGTCCGGAGGTTCGCAACGCGTTCCGCCCGCACACCGTCGACGAGCTCTACGCTGCGCTGGATCACGCGCGCATCTCCAGTGACGTCGGCGTGGTGATGCTGACCGGCAATGGCCCGTCTCCCAAGGACGGCGGCTGGGCATTTTGCTCCGGTGGCGACCAACGGATTCGCGGCGAACACGGCTATCGCTACGAGGTCGCGGGCGCATCAGCGGCCGATGCCCCCAAGGTCCCCGACCTTGCCAAGCTAGGGCGTCTCCACATCCTGGAGGTGCAGCGACTCATTCGCTTCATGCCGAAGGTCGTGCTCGCCGCGGTCCCCGGCTGGGCAGCGGGCGGTGGGCACAGCCTGCACGTCGTGTGCGATCTGACGCTCGCCAGCGCCGAGCACGCGATGTTCAAACAGACGGATGCGGACGTCGCCAGCTTTGACGGCGGCTACGGCTCCGCGTACCTCGCGAAGATGGTTGGCCAGAAGAAGGCGCGGGAGATCTTCTTCCTCGGCGATGCCTATTCCGCCGAGCAAGCCGCAGCCATGGGCGCAGTCAATGCGGTGGTTCCGCACGTCGATCTGGAGAACATCGCCATCTCCTGGGGAGAAAAGATCCTCGGCAAGAGTCCGACCGCCGTCCGGATGCTGAAGTACGCGTTCAACATGACGGACGACGGCATCGTCGGTCAGCAGCTGTTCGCGGGTGAGGCGACCCGCCTGGCGTATGGAACCGCGGAGGCCAAGGAGGGCCGAGAGTCCTTCCTCGAGAAGCGTGCCCCCGACTGGTCGGGCATCCCCTGGTACTACTGAGCGCGCTAGCGTCGCGCGAGCAATGCGCGATCGGTGGAGGAGAACTCGGCGCGCGTGCGGACGTACTCGACGATCGTCGCTCGCGCGATCTCTCCTGCCGTCGAGTCGTCGCAGTCGCGCCACAGGTCGACAAGCGCCGCAGAGCGCTGTTCGGGTGAGAGCGCGACGATCGCCGCGAGGCTCGCGCGCACCAGTGCGGGAATCCGGATCGCCTGTTGTTCGCGGTGACGGGCGCCGATTCGTGCACGCTCGTCGCGGGTGGCGTCGAGGACCTTGAGCTTCTCGTGCGCGTAGGGGTCGCCGCCGGTGGCGCGCATGGCCCAATCGGTGACGTCGAACGTAGCAATCGTCGCGCCGGCGGGCGGCATCTTCATATCTACGGCGTTCGACTGCTCGTGATGTTCCTCCAGCCAACGCTCGCCGCGTTCTTCTTCGATCTTCGCCGCGCTCGGGCCGATCGAAAATCGCAGGTTCGGGCGGTCGGTGAGGTACGCGGTGCCATCGGGATCGACGCGCATCGTGAACTCCGGTTTCGCCGGTATCGTGATCGCCGGCTCGCCGAGGGTCGGCGCGGGGTCGGCGATGTGATCGATCGTCTGCACTGGGGGCAGGGCAGGCACGACAGCCGTCGGATCGGTCGTCGTGCGTTGGGAAGGCTCGATCGATGGTGCGCTCGGGGTCGACGCCGTCCGTGTCGCGCGTTGCGCGGCCTTGGCGCGGACCACCATCGCCGTCGTGTCACGCAAAGTCGGGTTGCCGTTCGCGATCGCGACCTTCGGCGGCGATATCGGAGGCGCGTCGATGATCTCGACCTCGAGCGGGTCGGGCTCGCGACCGACCGGCTCGCGCGCGCTGGCATGGGCGCCGGGGGGCGTCGCGACCACAACGGCACCGATCAGCCCGACGACCGCATGGACGGCTATCGAGAGCGCGACGCCGGCGTGCGAGCGCTTCACCTCTGGTGAGACCCGCGCGGCTGGTGTTCGGTTGCTCTCCCGACCTTGGATGTAACATCCGGAAGCGCGTCGGAATCTAACCGTCTGAAACCCCGTCCCTCGACGTCGCGTCGGTTAGCGCAAGACCTTGCCGTCGGCGTCGATGACCTTGACGTCACCGAGCTTGAGATCGCGGATGCCCTTCTCGATCTTCGAGAGGTCACCGACGATGATCCACGTGAGCGAGTCGGGCTTGATCGACTTCGCCGCGGTCGTGACGTCGGCCGGCTTCATCGCGGTGATCCGCGTGGCGCGCGTCGCGGGGTAGTCGTCGCCGCGCCCGTAGTTGACGAAGCCGCTCACGGTCTCGAGCACGGCCGCGCCGGTCTCGTAGTTGCCGGGGAGGCCGCGCACCTCGGTGGACTGGATCTTCGTGAGCTCGTCGGGTTTGGCGGGCGTCTTGCCTGTCGCGTACTCGCGGATCTCGCGCTCGACTTCCTTGATCGAATCGATGGTCTTGTCGATCTGCACCGCGGCGGTCGCGGCCCACGTGCGCTGACCGACCGCCTGGTTCGGGAAGCAGTACGAGCCGTACGCCCAGTGCTTCGCCTCGCGCAGGTTCATGTTGAGCCGTGAACCGAACGCTCCGCCGAGCACCGAGCTCGCGACCTCGAAGTCGATCTCGCCGGCATCCTTGCTCGACGGGATCACGTGACCGGCCCAGATGTTCGATTGAATTGCGCCGGGCTGATCGACGAGGAACACCCGCGGTTTCGCCGGCAGCTTGACCGCCGACAGCAGTGGCATCGGTGCCGGGGTGGCCGGCGGTTTCCAAGTGCCGAGCGCGGTGACGAGCTTCGGCTGGAGGTCGGCGAGCGAGATATCACCGACGACGATCAACGTCGCGCGGTCGGGGCGCAGGCGCTGCTTGACCCACTCGACCGCCTCCTCGCGCTTGATGCCTGCGATGCTCGTCTCGTTCCCGCTCGCGGGTGCTGCGTAGGCGTGACCCGTTCCGAATAGCAGGCCGGGTCCGACGCGCCGCGCGATCGCGTTCGGGCGCGCCTTCTCCTGCTTGATGCCGGCGAGCCACGTCGCGCGGACGCGCTCCAGCTCGGCGGGGTCCATGGTCGGGCGTAGCAGCACGTCGGAGAATACGGCGAGTGAATCGTCGAGCTTGTCGGTGATCGATGACAGCGACAGGAACGCGAAGTCGAGCGTGGCGGCCGAGCCGAGCTGCGCGCCGAGCCCTTCGAGCTTGTCGCCGAGCGCGAGGGCGCTGTATGAACCGGCGCCCTCGTCGAGCATCCCCATCGTGAAGTTCGCGAATCCGGGGCGCGCGGCCGGATCCGACGAGAACCCAGCGCCTTGAATCTCGAGCCGCATCTGCACGAGCGGCAGGCCCCGGCGCTCGGCGAGGATGATCTTGAGGCCGTTCGGCAACGTCGCGCGCTGAAGCTTCGGGAACGCGAGCGCCGGGAACGTCGACGGCATCGGAACGCCCTTCGTGCGATCGACGTCGGTCACCACGACCTTCAGCTTCTTGTCGGGCGGCGCGATCTTCGTCGGCGGCAGGTTCGCCGGTGGCGCCGGCTCGGTGACGGCCGGGCGCGTGCCAGGCGCGACGGTGAGGACGTGGTCACCCTTGGTGAGCCACTTCTTGCCGAGGGCCTGGAGCTGCGCGGCCGTGACCTTGTTGTAGTTGTCGAGCGTGTGCTCGTAGCAGTTCGGTTTGCCGGTGTAGATCGCACAGCTTGCGAGCGCGTCGCCCTTGCCGCCGAAGCCACCGATGCGCTCGAGGCCGCGAATGAAGCCGGCCTGGATGAAGTTGCGTGCCTGCGCGAGCTCTTCTTTCGTCGGGCCCTTCGCGAGCAGCTTCGCGACCTCTTCGTCGATCGCCTTCTCGACAGCCGCGGGATCCCCGCCGGCCTTGACCGTGGCCTGGATGATGAACATGCCGCCGAGCTCGGACGTGTCATTGCCGGCGCTGATCGAATCGACACTCTTGTCCTCGTGGAGGAGGCGGCGATCGAGGCGCGACGACCGGGCACCGCCGAGCACGTACGCGAGGACGTCCATGCGATCGGAGTCATCGGTTCCGGCGCCGGGGACGTTCCACACGCGATAGATGCGCGTCTGCGGGACCTGATCCGTCGTCGACTCGCGCGTGGTCTTGGTGCGCGGCGCGATCTGCGCCGGCATCTTCGCAACCGTCGCCGTCGCCGGGATGTCGCCGAAGAATCGCGTGACCTTGTCTTTCGCGGTGGCGAGGTCGATGTCGCCGGCGAGCACGAGCACCGCGTTGTTCGGACCGTACCAGCTCCTGAACCAGTTCTTCACGTCGTCGAGCGAGGCCGCGTTGAGATCGGCCATCGAGCCGATGGTTGTGTGGTGATACGGATGCCCAGGCGGGTAGACCGCCGCGTAGAGCATCTCGAACACGCGACCGTAAGGCTGGTTCTCGCCCTGCCGCTTCTCGTTCTGGACGACGCCGCGCTGTTCGTCGAGCGCCGCCTGATCGATCGCCCCGATCAGGTGGCCCATGCGATCCGACTCCATCCACAGCGCGAGATCGAGGGCCGTGGTCGGGACGTTCTCGAAGTAGTTCGTGCGATCCGAGTTCGTGGTGCCGTTCTGATCGGTGGCGCCGACGAGCTGGAACGGATCGAAATACTCGCCCTTGTGATTCTCCGAGGCCTGGAACATCAGGTGCTCGAAGAGGTGCGCAAAACCGCTCCGGCCGTTCGGCTCGTTCTTCGAACCGACGTGGTACCAGATGTTCACGGCGACGATCGGAGC
The DNA here is from genome assembly GCA_038206055.1 of Haliangiales bacterium. Classification (GTDB taxonomy): domain Bacteria; phylum Myxococcota_A; class Polyangia; order Haliangiales; family Haliangiaceae; genus JABFXX01. The sequence goes on along the minus strand of JBBRBG010000044.1, from coordinate 7,171 downwards.
CTTGCGATCGGTGTGAACGATCACGCGGAGGCCGTTCGCGAGCCGGAACTCGTCGTACGGGATCGAGACCTTGGCGGGCGCCGCGAGAGCAGTGCCGCCGAGTAACAACAACGCCAGGAGTGCGCGAGGTAGGGCCGACATGTGCCCGGACCTTACCTCACAGGCAAGGCACGATGCGGCGAAGTCGCGGGGCGTCGCAGCGGCGTCGCAGTCGCAGGCAACGCAGTCGATGGCCCGCGCTATCGCGCTTGTTACCGCACGGATGACCGCTCGACTTGTGGCACGCTCGCTGCAGATTCGAGCTCGCCTTTGACCCTCGGTGACTTAACCGATCTACGTGCCACGCCACCTCCGGCGAGCCCGATCCGACGCGCGCTGCGCTGGCTCGCAGGTCCTTTGAGGCCGTTCTTCGTCGCCTTTGTCCCGGATCGGAACGTCGGCCCCGAAGTCGCTGCGGGTCGTTACGGGTGGCCACTGATCAGCGTGGTCTTGTGCGCGTGCGTGGCGGCGTTTGCGCTCGGCACACGGCTCGATGTTGGACCCGAGGTCCGTGCCGACGACGCCGGCGTGGCCGCGACCACCGCGTCGAATGGCAAACAGAAGCCGGCCGAGATCAAGACCGATCGCGAGATCGACGAGGACATCGCTCAGCGCACGTCTGTCGTTCGCGTGAAGCTTGGACTCGAAGCGGCCCTCGCGACACCCATTCGCGTGTTCGCGCTCGGTCTGGCGATGCTCTTGCTCGGTCGGTTCATTGGTGGAAAGCCGACCATGCCGCGCGCGCTGACCGTCGCGGCACTGGCATCGGTGCCCGGTGCCGTGCGCTCGCTGGTGACCGCGCTCGTCGCATGGCGCCAGCCGAGCGTGGTTCCAAGCGAGCTGGACTCGCTCGTGCGGTTCCCGTCCGTCATTCCGGATGGGCATCCCGTCCTCGATCGCTTGCTGGCGGGCGTGGATGTCTTCACCTGGTGGTCGGTTGTCATCCTCGCCTTCGGTCTGTGCGCCGCTGCAGGGATGAGGCGGACCAAAGGCTTCGTCGCGGTCGCGATCAGCTTCGTCCTGTTTCTCGTCGTGACGCGTCTCATCATGGGGGGGGCCAAATGACCATTGCGCGCTGGATCTTTGCCGTCGTGCTCGTGGGCCTCGTGGGCCTCGTGGCAATGAAGAGTCTGCAGCCACGACCGGAACGGACGACGACCGTGCAGTCTGCCACCGCAACCCGAACCTCGATCACGCGCTCGGTGAGCGGAGCCGGCAAGCTCGAACCTGTGCACAAGGTCAACGTGTCGTCGAACATCACGGGCACGCTGCTCGAGCTCACGGTCAGCATTGGCTCGAAGGTGGCGAAGGGCCAGACGCTGGCACAGATCGACACCTCGCTCTATCGCGCGCAGGCAGAACAACAAGGGGCGCAGCTGCAGGCTGCCCAGGCCGCGGTGACCGGTGCGCGCGCGAACCTCAAGTATCTCACCGACGAGGCAGAGCGGAACAAGAAGCTCTTCGAGCGGGGTGTCGTGAGCGAAGCCGACCTCGCGAAGGGGCAATCGAGCAAGGACCTCGCGATCTCCGACCTGTCTGCAGCGGAGAGTCGCGCGTCGATGAGTCGCGCAGCGCTTGCGCAAGCGCAGAACGCGCTGAACTGGGCGACCGTCAAGGCGCCGATCGACGGCACCGTGCTCGCGATCAATCACCGCGCCGGCGAGCGGGTTCGTGGCAGTGACTTCGCCGAAGACGTGATCTTGGTCCTCGGCTCGCTCACCGAGGTCGACATCCGTCTGGAAGTGGGCGAGCACGACGTCGTCTACATCCAGCCCGGCCAGTCCGCCGTCGTCGAGATCGATGCGTTCCCGGGCCAGTTGATGAATGGAACCGTCATCGACGCCGGACGCGACGCGATCGTGAAGAACGCGGGAACAGAGAACGAGGTCACGACCTTTCCGGTCTGGGTGTCATTGATCGTGCCACCGGTGCGAGTGCTGTCGGGCATGAGTGCACACGTCACGATCTCGACCGAGACGCATCCCGATGTCGTCGCGGTTCCGATCCAGGCCGTGACGGTGCGTCCGGCCGCCGAATCACCGGCTGGGGTTGCTTCGTCGAATCGCAAGCTCGACAAGGTCGTGTTCGTGATCGTCGACGGCGGCGTGCAAAAGCGGATCGTCGAGGTCGGTCTATCCTCGGAGACTCACGTCGAGATCACGAAGGGCCTCAAGGTCGGCGAGGTCGTTGTCGAGGGCCCGTATCGCACGCTCGCACGCGATCTGGTGGATGCGATGCGCATCACGGTGGAGCCCAACGCGCGATGACCGTGCCACAGGCGTTGCTCGAGATCTCCGACGTCACCCGTCGTTATCCGATGGGCGACGAGGTCATCCACGCCCTGCGCGAGGTCAGCTTCAACGTCGTTCGCGGCGAGTACCTGGCGATCGTCGGGACGTCGGGCTCGGGCAAGAGCACGCTGCTCAACATCCTCGGGTGTCTCGATACGCCGAGCTCGGGCACGTATCGGTTGCGTGGAGCTGACGTGCGCGGCCTTGGTGACGACGCGCTCTCGGATCTGCGCAATCGCGAGATCGGCTTCGTGTTCCAGACCTTCCAGCTGCTCGCACGAACGAGCGCTCTCGAGAACGTCGAGCTGCCGCTCGTCTATCGCGGTGTGGGACGCCGGGCCAGGCGCGAGCGAGCGCGCGCCGCGCTGGCACGTGTCGGGCTCGCCGATCGTATGCGCCATCGTCCGAACGAGCTGTCGGGCGGCCAACGTCAGCGCGTCGCAATCGCGCGCGCGCTCGTCACCGAGCCGTCGATCCTGCTCGCGGACGAACCGACCGGCAATCTCGATTCGGCGACGGGGCGAGAGATCTTGCAGTTGTTTCTCGAGCTCCACGCAGCGGGCAACACGTTGATCTTGGTCACTCACGAACCGACGATCGCGGCGCAGTGTCCGCGCGCGATCCGGATGTCCGACGGTCGGATCGTTTCCGATGGCCCGGGGCCTCACGTTGCGGCCGAGCTCACGCTGGGCGTTGCGGCGGTCACATGATCGCGGGCATCCGGAGATTCGGTGTCGAAGCGGCGGCGGCGATCATGACGGCGCTCCGCGGCATCGTCGCGAACCGGATGCGGGCATTCCTGAGTACGGTCGGCATCGCGATCGGTGTCGCGACGCTGATGACCATCTACGGGCTCGTCTCCGGCCTCACGACGTCGTTCACATCACAGATCGCTGCGCTCGGATCGAACACGATGTACGTCACGAATCGCCCGTGGGTCATCCGTGGCGATTGGTGGGAGTATCGCAATCGACCGCCGATCACGCGCGCCGACGTTGCTGCGCTCCAGCACGGTGCGTCGCAGCTGGCTGCGGTCGCGCCGCTGGCGTCAGCTGCGGCCGAGGTGTCGTTTCGCAGCGAGCGGATCAGCGGTGTGCAGGTTCAGGGCACGACGAGCGAGTACCTCGACACGTCGACACTCAAGCTCGAGCAAGGCCGCTTCCTGTCGGCGATCGAAGGCGCGAGCGACAGCCGAGTCATGGTCGTCGGCTCCGAGGTCGTGGAGCGCTTGTTCGCGAACGAATCGCCGGTCGGTGCACGGATCCTGCTCGGGCCACACCGGTTCACGGTGATCGGAGTGCTCAAGCCGCAAGGCAAGGCGTTTGGCCGTTCTCTCGATAATGTCGTGATCATCCCGATCGAGGCGTTCGGCACGATCTACGGGATGCAGCGCAGCATGGCGATTGTTGTCTCTGCGACTCCCGATCATCTCTACGAGGCAGAGGAGCAGATCGTCGACGTGCTGCGCCGGTCGCGCGGGCTCGGGCCCGAGACCGCGGACACGTTCTCCATCAACCGCCAGTCCGAGCTCGTCAAGATCTTCAACGACGAGACCTCGGCGCTGTTCGGAGTTGCGATCGCGATCGGCCTGATCACGCTGCTCGTCGGCGGCATCGGCGTGATGAACATCATGTTGGTCGCGGTCACGGAACGCACGCGCGAAATCGGCGTACGGCGCGCGTTGGGTGCGCGACGGAGGACGATCCTCATGCAATTTCTCGTCGAGTCGGCGCTCGTCACGATGATCGGCGGCTGTATTGGCACCGCGATCGGCGTGGTGGCGTCCGCGGTGATCACTCGGATCTCCCCGATCTCGGCCGAACTGTCGTCGACGGCGATCGTCGGCGCCGTCGTGTTCTCTGCGATCGTGGGCCTCGCATTCGGTACGTGGCCGGCCTCGCGGGCCGCGGGCCTCGACCCGATCGAATCGCTGAGGTTCGAGTGATCAACAGCTTCACGGATACGCTGCTCGCGGCGATCCGGACGCTGCGGACGAACAAGCTGCGCTCCGCGCTCACGCTGCTCGGTATCGTGATCGGCGTCGTCGCCGTGGTCGCGATGGCGGCGACGATCGAAGGCTTGCGCCGAAAGATCTCGAGTGACCTGGCCCAGCTTGGATCGGGCGTGTTCCAGGTCCAGAAGCAGCCGACCGGCGGGTTCAATGACAACGATCGCGCGAAGTACGACAGGCGCAAGGACTTCACGCTGCGAGACGTCGACTTGCTCGAGACTCAATGTACGAGCTGTCTGCAGGTCGGTGGCGAGGCGTGGGAGTTCGGACGCGATGTCTCCGCCGTCGGTCATCCAAACGAGATCAACGCCGCCAGCGTCGGCGCGACGGCAGCGTTCTTCGACAACAACGGCTATGCGCTCGCCAATGGCCGCCTGTTCAGCGAGGGCGAAGCTCGCAGCGGGATGGGGGTCGTCGTGATCGGTGCGGACATTGTCGACATGTTGTTTGCGAATGAATCGCCGATCGGCAACACGGTGATCGTGCGCGGCCACCGGTTTCGCGTGATCGGAACGCTGACCCGGCGCGGCGCTCAACTCGGCGGCTCGCTCGACAACATCGTCGTGATCCCGATCGCCGGATTCCTGCCGATCTACGGCAGCCGGCGCTCGCTCAACGTCACGGTACAGGCACGTGATCCCGCGCGGATCGGACGCACCCAGGACGATGTCACCGCACTGTTGCGACGAGCTCGCGGTGTCCCCCCTGAAGCGGAGAACGACTTCGAGATGTTCTCGAACGCGTCGATGCAAGACACCTTCGACAACCTGACGGGAATCGTGGCCGCGGCTTCCGTCGGCATCTGCGCGATCGCACTGCTGATCGGTGGCATCGGCGTCATGAACATCATGCTGGTGTCGGTCACCGAGCGCACGAGTGAGATCGGGCTGCGTCGCGCGCTCGGAGCGCGGCGGCGGCGCATTCTCGCGCAGTTCATCGTCGAGGCCGTGATGCTGACCAGCATCGGTGGCGTACTCGGAATTGGGATCGGAACCGGTTTCGCCGCGTTGATTCAGGTCCTCGTGCACATTCCGACCGCGGTCCCGATGTGGGCCGTCGTGTTGTCGATGGCCGCCGCCGGCGGAGTTGGTCTCGTGTTCGGAATCTATCCGGCATACCGCGCGTCTCGCCTGGATCCGGTCGAGGCGATGCGGCGCGAATAGTGGACCGACGGGTGGCGCCTACGCGCGCAGTTGCGCGAGCGTTCGGAGCGGACCGCGTCCGAAGCTCGTCTCGATGCGATCGTGACCACCATGGGCGACGCCGTCATCGCAACCGACGGCGAAGGACGTGTGGTGTTCCAGAACCCCGCGGCGATTCAGCTCACTGGAGCGAACACTCACTTAGTACGCGGACTCCACGTCGCTCGCGTCCTGCGCCTCATCCACGAGACGTTAGCTGCACCTTGTGCGGATCGGAGTGCGCTACCCTTCCCCCGACCACGCCGAAATTGGCGGCTGGCGCGCGGCACGGTGGGCGCCGGCAGCCATAGCAGCTATTCTTCGCTCGATGACGACGAGCGGGGATTTGCACCTCGGGCCTGACTTCGCGGCGACGCTCGCAAAGGCCTTGCCCCGGCTGCTCGCGGCCGGCGCGCTGCCCGACGATTGGGATCATCGCGCGACGACGTACGACCTGGCGCGCTTCGACTCCGATGTCGAGTTTGCGAGCCGCTTCGAGGCCGCTCTCTCCGACATCCTTGCCTCCGACCTCCGCGCACCGGATCAGCTCCGCGACCGGCTCGCCGCGGTCGGCCTCCCGTTCGACTATGCACGCCTCGGCCAGCCGCTCTCGACCGTGTTCGAGCTGTACATGCAGTCCCGCGCGAATGCCGCGCGGTGCTTGTCGTTCGCCTCAGTCACCAAGCCGTGGCTCGCCGTGATCGAGTCGCCGACCCGGAGCCTACCGGTCCGCATCTACGCCCAGGCCGCACTGCCCATCTCCGACGAGAAGCGGCGTACGCTGCAAAGCGCCGGCTGCGAGCTGCACGAGCAGTGGCGGCAGGAGCTGCCGCCGCGCAGCCCCGGGGTGCTCACGGTGCTCGTCACCGACGCCCCGTTCGCCGGCGACGTCCAGACCAGCGCCGCCGATGCGGTGTGCTTCGCCGTTCCGCACGGCGGAGTGCTCCTCATTCGCGATGCCGCGCGCATCGCGCCGTACGGCATCCAGCTGATCCGCAAGCGCACCGTAGCCGCGCTCCTTGCCGCCGATGCACGTGCGGAGCTCGAGCGGGTAGCCGGCCTCGCGCCCACGACGCTGCCCGAGGCGACCCCGACGGAGTGCGAGCAAAAGCTGCGCGCCTTGTTCCCGCAGGTCCACGACAGCTTGTACTTCTGCACGGGACTCGCCGCCGAGGCCGCGGTGTTCACCGCCGTCGCCGACGTGCTCGGGCCCGAGCCGGTCGCGCTCTTCTACGCGCAGAACGGCTACGGCGGTACGGGGCAGCTCATCGCCGATCTGCTCGCCCGCGGAGGTGCCATTCGCCCTGCGTCTCTCGCCGTCATCGGTCAAGACGCGAGCGTCACGCTGGTCGATCGCGTGCTCGCGGCGCTCGCGGAGCTCGGCGGCGCCCCGGCATGCGTGTTCCTCGAGACGCCAACAAACCCCGAGCTGCAGGTGCATGACTTCGGCGCGCTGATGACCGGCGTGCGTGCCTACGCTCAGCGCTGGGGCAAGAAGGTGGTGATCGTCGTCGATACCACGCTCGCTCCGCTCTACCCGATCTTCGCCAAGGACTTCGCGCAGGACTGGCCGTTCGTCCTCGTGAAGAGCGGCTCGAAGTACTTCACGAAGGGCAAGGCCACGCTCGGCGTCGTCGCCTGCGCGAGCG
>JBBRBG010000043.1:0-51567 GCA_038206055.1 Haliangiales bacterium | reverse complement strand
CGACGTTGAACTCGCTCTCCGGCTTCTCCGTGCACCAGATGCAGCGGTGGATGTTCATCGTGAAAGTAATCGACGAACGCGAACAACGAACCCGGCGCCATCGTGCCGTTGACTAATTTGTTGACTAGCGGCGATTTTGTCATCTAAGTACGTGGAGGATAAGGGGATCGAACCCTTGACCCTCGGCTTGCAAAGCCGATGCTCTCCCACTGAGCTAATCCCCCGGGCGGCTTGAGGTAACGCGGCCGTGCCCGCCTCGTCAAGCGCCCAGCGACGCTCCGCCGCACCGATTCCCCGATCGGTTAGGTGCCACGTGCCTCCGGCTGTGGTCTATGTCCTGTCCCATGTCGAGTGAAGCCACCCGAGACCGCGGCAAACTCTTCACGAACGCTGAAAAGAAGAAGCCGAGCCAGCCCGACCTCCAGGGCGACTGCACGATCGATCAGGTCGACTACGAGATCCGCGGATACCGCCGCGGCGAAGAGCTGACCGTGCACCTGGCCCCGCCGCGCGGCGACAAGAACACGTACCCGCCCGACGTCTTCAAGGGCACGCTCGACCCGGTCGAGAAGCCGAAGGCGCCGAAGGGCAAGAAGGGCGCACCTGTCCCGGCTCCCGAGCTCGGCCTTGCGTGGGTCGGCGTCATCGTCAGCGAGGACGCCGCGTACCGGCTCTCCGCCACCGAGAAACAGGGCAAGACGGATATCTACTGGACGCTCAGCTTCGAGCGGGTCGAGAAGCCCGCCGTCGAGAATGAGTGGGTCGACGACGCCGAGTCGGCAGAGTCGTCAAGCTAGCTCCGCGGATCGAGCCGGCAGAGATCCTCGACGGCCCAATCGTAGTTGACCGGCGCTCCATCCCAGCGCGGCGTGTTGGTCGCCGGCGTGATCGCGATGGGGCGGTTCATCCGCGTCAGCGTCGCCCAGCCCAGGTCGGCGGGACGCGGTGGCTCGGGCACGTCACGCACCAGGAGGCCGAAGGGGTTGAAGAAGCGCGGCTCGCCGTCGAGCAGCTCCATGCGGTAGCCGTACTCGTGGACGAAGCGATGGTGGTAGCCGCACAGGCTCACGATATTGTCGAGCGCGGTCTCGCCGCCGTTCGCCCAGTGCTTCAGGTGATGGCCTTCGAGGAAGACCCGATTGCTGCAGCCGGGGAACCGACAGCATTGGTCGCGCCGCAGCAGCGCGCGCTTGAGCGAGCTCGGGATCGATCGCGTCTTGCGGCCGACCGAGAGCGGCGTGCCGTGGTCGTCCTCGTGGACCTCGACCCGGCCGCAGTCGCACGCGAGGCGCCGCACTGTTTCCGCGGAAACAACGGTGCCGTCTCCGATCAATGCGATGGGCATCGCGACGTCATCGCCGCCGGCCAGCGCTTCGGCGGCGACGGTGACGACGAGCTCCGTTGGCGAGCGATCCACCGAGGTGCCGCGGACCACCTGCTGCGCGAGATCGACGAGGGCATCGGCGCGGCAGAACCGCGCGTCGCGATCGCGCGCGAGCTTGGTCAGCGCTTCCCACACGAGGCCGGCTTCTTCGGGGTGGAGTACCGCGCTGAGGGTGACCATGCCGTCGTCGCGGTCGCGCGTGGTGACCGTGCGCACGACCGTGTCCTCGTCGGGATGGCGCCGGGTGTCGCGGTAGACCGAGGCGAACTTGCGACAGATCGCCTCGAGCTGCGTGCCGGTGGAGTACTTCGCGTCTTGCAGGAGCAGGGCTTCGTTGGCGGGCGTGGCGACGCGGGTCATCGCACGCACCTTGCAGTAGGAGACCTCGGCGAGGCGGAGCGCGTCGTCGATCAGCGGTAGCGAGGCGAGGCGCTTCGCGACACGAACGTGCTCGCGCGCGCGGCTGCCATCCCAGCCGAGGCGCCAGACCAGCCACTTCGCGCATGTCTGAGCGCCTTGCGCGTACCACGCACCGGATTCGTCGAAGGCGCGAAGGTCGGTGAGGAGGCGATGCGTGGCGGCGTCGAGGTGCGCGGCCTGTTCGGCGATCTGCTCGCCGAGTGCGTGGCCTTCATGGAGGGTGATCTTCGACGAAGACGTGGCGTCCATTCATGATCTGTAGCGCGCGGGTCTGACAGTTTCTCGACGAGGAATGGCGCGCTACCAGTCGCGGCAGGGGTGCCCGACCGGAGACGTTTTTTTGTCAGTGCAGAAACAGCGGGTATTTGAGCGAGAAGGTCAGCTCGCCGAAGGCGCCCTCCCCTTCGATCGAGCCCAGCCGCACGCCCATCGCGAGTAGCCCGATGGTGAGGAACGGCTGCACGGCGACGCCTCGGGTTCCGTGCGTGAACACCGTATCGAGCTCCACACCGATGGGCCCCACGCCGAGCTCCGGGCCGATCGCGTAGCGCTCCTCGCCCGCGATGCGGAGCACGTCCGCAGACACGCCCGCGAACCAGAACGGCCGGAAGTAGACGAGGCTCGCCTCGGCGCCGTATGCGCCACCAGCGCCGAACGCGAGGCCGCCCTGGATCCCGGCCGAGAGATAGGTCCCCGCCCGCGGAAACCGCACGTGGGTCTCGCCGCCACGCGCGAACGTCGTTGCGGGCGCCGTCGATAGCGCATGCACGGTCCGCGCGATCGCCACGCGCCGGCGCTCGAGTAACCGGCCTTGCACCTTGCTCACCACATCGCGCGGCGAGTGGTAGTCGCTCGATTCGCCGTCGCCGAAGAACAGCGAGGGAACTCCCACGGCCTCGAACGACGCCGAGTCGCTCCGCCCTTCCGACTGTCGCTCGATCTCGCGGCCGATGGTATTCGGCAGATCCTCCGCCGCCACCACGCGGTCGCCGCGGAACGCGCGATCCACGAGTGCGCGCAGGCCGGTGTAGCTCCGCACGCCGACCAGGCCGAGACTGCGATCGCGGTCGATCCCGACGAGGAACATCGGTGCGCGGAACCAGAACTGATCGAGCAAGGGGCGGCCGACCATGTCGAGGTTGACCATCGCCGTCATCCGCGCGATGGGCACCGGCGGGTTCGCGACGAACGCCGCGCTGCCGCGCAGGCCTTCCTCCTCGGCGGTGAAGAACACGATCAGCACGGACCGCTCGAGCTCGCCGCGCCGCGTGACGAGCTCGCGGGCGAGCGCGAGCACCACCGCCACACCCGATGCATTGTCATCCGCGCCCGGATAGCCCGGCCCGAGATGATCGAGGTGCGCACCGACGACGATCACGTCGTCACTCGTTCCGTGCACGAGCGCCCACACGTTGCCCGCGGTGTCCGCCGGCACGAGGCCCATGGCGTGAAGCTCCGTGCGCACGTAGGCCTTGGCCCGCTCCTCCGCCACCGTCCCCGCCTGTCGCCCGTCCATCGCCGCGAGCGCCGCGACGTCGCGCATCATCGTCTGGCCACCGCCCGCGCAACCCGCGAGGGCGAGGAGGATCACTTCACGTCGGATGGAGCCTCGGGCGGCGCTTCGTCGAGGACGAGATCCTCGAGGTCTGCCTGCGGACGCACGAGCGGCTCGACCGGCTCCTTCTTCGGGAACAGCGGTGGCGGGTACATCGCACGTGCCTTGGCGGAGGCCTGGCCCCAGACGAGAAAGATGATGCTCCAGCCGGTCGGCATGCCGAAGCAGATCTCGGGGTAGTGCATCGCGAAGCCGCAGATGTAGCCGGAGATGACGAGGATCATCAGGCCGACGAACACGATCTTGTTCTTCGTCATGCCGACCTTGGGCATGGGAAGGCGCGAGGCCATCAGATAGCCCATCACGCCGACGAAGATCGGGAAGTACTTCCAGACGGCGAGCGGCGTCTCGAACGAATCGCCGAACAGCTTCGCGCCACCGAAATTGGCGAGCTCGCCGATGCGCGGATCGTACTTCATGAGCAGCAGCATCCAGATCGCGATCAGTCCACCCGACAGCGTGGTCGGGAACCCGAAGAACATCTTGGTGGCGACCTGGTCGTCGGTGAGGATGTTGTAGCGAGCGAGCCGGAACACGGCGCACAGCATGTAGCCGCCGCAGATGATCCACAGCGCCGTGTGATGCCAGCCCGTCGCGAACGGAAGTCCGGGGTACGCGTTGAGGAACTTGAGGATGAGGTACGCGGGCGCGACGCCGAAGTTGAGGAAGTCGGCGAACGAATCGAGCTGCATGCCGAGCTCGCTCGTGCCCTTGACGGCGCGGGCGACGAGACCATCGAGGCGGTCGGTGAGGACCGCGTAGATGATCATCCAGGCGGCGAGCGAGTAGTGGTTGTCGGCGGAGGCGTAGAGCGAGACGAGGCCGAAGATCATCGACGACAGCGTGATGAGGTTCGGCGCGAGATAACGAAGGAAGCGGGCGGATGCCATGACTAGCCTTTCCGCTTGTGCGCGTGGTCCATGAGGCGGGAGTAGAGGCGCGGGCCCAGGCTCTCGGTCATCAGGCCTTCCACGATGCGGGCGATTTCCAGCTGAGGATCACCCTCACGATAGACAAACCGGATGGCCATGCCCGCCTCTTCATCGGCAGACTCGGCGATGATGCGCTGGACCTCACCGTGGATGGTCAGCGGTTCCTCGCGATTCGGGACAAATAACTTGAACAGAAACTCGGTTCCGATCGGCAGCGGTCGACTTGTCTTGATGAACGTGCCGCCACGCGAGATGTTCTTGGTGTAGTCGGCGAAGAACGTGTTGAGCCGCTTGTATTCGACCTTGAGCTCGATTGGACGACGCGCCTCGGCGCGTCGCTCCTGCGGGGGCTCATCGACCACGGCCCACCATACCAGGTCCGACGGATGAGCGCCCAACACGCAGCGGATGCGATCCGATCGATGCTGAGGCTGCCGCGCCCGGTGCGCCCATGGGCACGGTGGCAGTGGGCGATCGCGATCCCGACGCTCGCGTTCGTGCCGCGCCTGATCGGTCGGCTGTGGACGTGGGTCCTGCTCGCGACGGTCATGGGCATCGGATTCGGACGTCTGCCGCTGTTCGGCACGCTCGGGTTCGAGCTGTCGCTGGCGGCGGCGCTGTTCGCCGCGCCGATGAGCCTGGACCTCGGTGCGGCGGTCGCCCGCGAGATGCAACGCAGGCCGGCGGAGGGCATCGGGCGCGCCCGGTACGCCGGCCGATCGCTCGCGCCATCGACGCTCGTTTCTGTTGGACTCGTGACCGCGGTGATCTTGATTCCGGCCGTGATCTGCGCGCTGCGCGGGATCGTGGTGCCGACGTGCGACTGGCGGTTCGGCATCGAGGCGTACCTCGCGCTGCCGGTGGCGACCGCGGTGCTCGGCGGTGCGCTGGGTCATGCGCTCGGCGTGCTGGCGGGACCGCGGCGCTTCGCCGGCGCTGCACTCGCGCAGGTCCCGCTGCTGTTCGTCGCCGGCGCGGCACTGTGGCGGTTCTACGCCGCGCCACCGGTGTTCACGTACAACGCGATCCTCGGCTACTTCCCGGGGAACCTGTACGACGAGAACGTGCAGCTCGAGATGGCGCTCCTGTGGTCGCGCCTCGAGCAACTCGCGTGGGTGCTGACCGTGGTGGCGCTGGTTGCGATCGTCCTCGACGTGCCCACGTTCCGCGTCACGCGCGCGTCGCGACCGAGCGGCCGCCGGATCGGCGCGTGGGTGCTCGCGCTGGTCGCCGCGGGCGCCGGCACGGTGCTGCGGCTGGAGAGCGGCGCGCTCGGCTACGCGATCGATCCGGACGACATCCAGGCCGCGCTCGGCGGCCGGATCGAGACCGAGCACTTCATCATCTACTACGCGAAGACGCCGGAGATCGAAGAGCAGATCGACGTCATCGCCGAGGACCACGAGCTTCGCTACGCGCAGGTCACCCGGCTGCTCGGCGTGCAGTCGAGCGGCAAGCTGGGCTCGTACTACTTCTCGGACCGCGATCAGAAGGCGCGGTGGATGGGCGCGCGCGATGTGGAGATGGCGAAGCCGTGGCGGCGGGAGATCTATCTCGATCACCGCTCGTTCCCGCACGGCTCGCTACGCCACGAGATCGCCCACGCGGTGGCGAGCGAGTTCGGCGACCCGTGGTTCGGCGTGGCGATGCACCGGATCTACGGGATCCCGTTCGCGAGCCCGGGGTTGATCGAGGGTCTCGCCGTCGCGATCGACTGGCCCGGTGGCTACGATCGGCTCACGCCGCACGAGGCAGTGCGCGCGCTCGTGACGATGGGCAAGCGTCCATCGATCGCGCAGCTGCTCTCGCTGCAGTTCTTCACGTTCTCGTCGGCCACGGGCTACACGACCGCGGGCTCGTTCCTGCGGTTCCTGCTCGACACGTACGGCGCGGAGCGGCTGCGCGCGCTGTATCGCAGCGGAGGCGAGTTCTACGCTTCGTATGGCAAGCCGCTCTCCGTGCTCGAGGCCGAATGGCTCCAGATGATCGCGAAGATCCAGTTGCCGCCCGGCGTGGTCGATGCGTCTCGCGAGCGGTTCCGCGGCACCAGCGTCTTCGATCGCCCGTGCCCGCACGCGATCGCGAAGCGCCGAGAGCTCGCCCAGATCTCCGCGGGCCAGGGCGATCAGCGGCGCGCGGTGACGCTGATGCGCGACGTCTGCGGCGACGCGCCCGACGAGCCCCGCTATCAGCTCGACCTCGGCGACATGCTGATCGGCGGAGATCCGATGGAGCACGCCGAGGCGGTCGGCCGGTGGACGTCCGTGGCGCGCGATGCCCTTGGCGTGACGTCGAGCCTGCGCGCCGATGCGCTCGAGAAGCTCGCGCGACTGGCCGCGTCCGAGGGCAACTTCACCAGGACGCGGGCGCTCGTCGCCGAGTCGCTGACACTGCCCGTCGATGCGAACGAGCGTCGGCAGCAGGAAGCGCTCGCGTTCGCGCTCGATCACAAAGGGCCTGCGGGCGCTGCCCTGCGCGGCTACTTCTTCCCGGGCGCGACGCGCATCGATCCGGCGTCGTGGGCCGTGCTCGCCACGATCGCGGAGCCGGGCCTCGGGTTCGCGCACTACCTTCTCGGGCTCCAGCGCCTCACCGCGGGTCAGTTCGAGGAGGCATCCGAACAGCTGCAACGCTCGCTCGCGCTCGGACTACCGGGGCTCGCGTTCGTGAAGAACGGTGCGCGGCGGCTCGCGGTCGCGGCGTACCGGGCGCACGACACGAGCGGCGTCAACGTCGCGATCACCGTGCTCTCGGGATCGCAGATGACCGAATCGGATCGGCTGCTCGCGAAGGACTGGTCCGAACGGCTCGCGTTCGACCGTCGCTGACTACATTCCGGCGAGGAACATCCAGCGCTTCCCGTTCCACTCGAGGAGCAGCTGGTTCTGATCGCGCTTGTCGGGACGGCTCGGCTTGCCCTGCACGTTCGGGATCGTGAAGCTCGCGTCGATCATGACGTCGACGGTGGCGCGGCAGCCGGGCTGCAATGCACCGGAGCACTGCTGCGCGACGGCGAGGTAACGGACGGTGTAGCGAATGTCGGTCGCCTTGCCGAGGCGGGTCATGAGGACGTTGCGAAGGCCCTCGTAGCCGTAGTCGTCGCTACCGGAGGGCGTGCCGCTGTCCTCCCAGTATTGCTTGTGGGCCATCAACATCAGCGATTCGGCGTCGCCGCGCTCGACCGCGAGTCGGTACTCCTCCACCGCTTCGATCGCCGACTTGTTGTTGTCGGAGAGCGGGACCTTGGTCCCGGTGATGTAGACCTTCTTGGTCGCGCAGGCTGCCGTGGTCGCCGCGAGGATGAGACAGATGAGGGACAACCGGATCATGTGCAGGCGAGCGGGGTATATCAAGAACCACGCCAGCGGGCGGCACGCTACAACACCGAGGAAAGTTGGCCAAGTGCGGGACCTCGCCAAGCTTCGACCCGCGCCAGAAAGGCACGGAAGTCCTTCTCGGGGTTCGGGACCCTTGCCAAATAGACATCCGTGATGCGCGTGATGGTGAACCGGGTTGCGGCCGCTCGGACTTCTATAGGTAGCGCCTCGCGATCCATGGCGGGCAGCCGGCGCACGCGCTGGTAACCGTCGAGGAGAGCGCGCGCGAGCGCGATGTCGGGCGTGCCCGTCCAGCACCAGTCGTTGATGCAAACTGCAAGATCGTAGGCGAGGCTGCCGCCCGAGGCCTGTTCGAAGTCGAGGATGGCGGTGACCGCGCCGGCCTCCCAGAGGACGTTGTCGCGGAACAGATCTCCGTGAATGATCCCCTGCGTCGCGCGCCGGCGCACTGCAGAGGCATCGCTCGCGGCCGCGAGCTCGTCACCGAGGATCGCGCTCGCCTTGGCCAGCGCGGGATCGGACTGACACGAGAATCGATCATAACGATGAACGAGGTGATCGTGATCGTAGATGCTGCCGCGCCGCCAGCCGTGAGGCAGCTCGAGCCCGACGAGATGCAATTGGGCGAGCGCAGCGCCGAGCTGCGCGGCGCGCTCCGGGGTGACCTCGGTCGGTGCGAGGTGATTGCCACCGCGCCAGGGAAACACGCTGACCCACTTCGAGTGGGCGTTCGCGAGCGGCGCATACGGCCTACCATCGCGTGCGATCATCGGAGGCGGGGTGACGACACCGCCGGCCGCGAGCGCCGACACGAGCCGCGCTTCCCACGCGACATCGACCTCTGCCTTGCCCTCGTTGACGCGCGCGAAGTAGCGGCCTCGATCTGTGACGAGCTCGAAGTTCGTGTTGATGGTGCCGGCCGTGATCGCCGCAAAACGCTGCACGGCGCCGAGCTCGAATGCCCCCGCCACCTCTCCCAGCTCGGCGCTCCCAAGCTGCGTGAACACGCCCACGCACCGAACCTATCAGCAATGCGGTAGCTTCGGCGCGTGGATGCGACGGAGCGCGCGCGGTTGGTGGAGCGCCACCTCGATCTCGCCCAGCGCGCTGCGAAGATGATCTATCCGCGAGTTCGCGCCCACGTAGAATTTGATGAGCTGGTCGCACTTGCCAACGTCGGCCTTGCCGAGGCCGCCCAGCGCTATGAGCCAGATCGAGGCGCATCGTTCAATACATTTGCCTGGTACCGAGTACAGGGCGCCGTGATCGACGGGCTGCGCAAAGCCTCCAACCTGCCCCGCCGGGAGTGGGCGAAGCTCGTCGCGCTACGGGCGGCGAGCGAGTACTTGGAGCACCGCGCCGACCGCGATGCGGGAGCGGCACAACGCGGGGTGGAGCCACCGAGCGGTGCCGATGCACTCACGGCGGTGAAGCAGGCGATGTCTGCGATCAAGACGATGTACGTGACGTCGCTCGAGGCGATGCGCGACAACGGCTTCGATCCTGCGAACGCCGAAGAGGTTTCCGTCCCCGACACGCTCGACTCGGCGAAGCTCACGAAGCGCCTCGCCGCGGCGTTCAAGGCGCTGCCGCAACGCGAGCGCGACCTCATGAAGAAGCACTACTGGGAGGGCAAGAACCTCCTCGAGGCCGGCGAAGAGCTCGGGATCTCGAAGTCCTGGGCAAGTCGCATGCATGCGCAAGCAGTCGAGCGACTACGAGGATTTCTCGACGAAGACCGCGCTCCACCTTGAGGACTCGTCGTCGGTGTGCGCGGCCGTCCTACAGCGCAGGCTCGCGCGGGCCCAGAGCGAGAAACGCGAAACGTTCCCTCGCGGGCGGTGTCCACGTCCCATGCAGCGCACGCTCCTCGCCGGAGTAATAGCCGCGCTTTGGGCGACCGCCGCCCGGGCCGACACCCTCACGACCTCGCTCGAGCAGCCGCTCTACGAGGCGAGCCACACCGTCGACGTTCGTGTCGCCGAGGGCATCGCTACCTACACGGTGCGACGTACGTTCGTGAATCCGGGGACACGCTCCGACCAGGCGATCCTCGAGATCGACCTTCCGTACGGCGCCGCCGCGACGGGCCTGCGGATCCGTGCGCGCGACCGCTGGTACAGCGGCGAGTTGATGGAGCGCGAGCAGGCGGCCGCGCTGTATCAGGAGATGACGGGCATCGGCCCGTATCGTCCGAAGGACCCGGCGCTCCTCTCGTGGGCGTGGGCCGACAAGCTGTACCTCCAGGTGTTCCCGGTAATGGCGCACCAGGTCTCGACGGTCGAGTACACGCTCACCGCACCGACTCGCTACGCGAACGGCCGCTACTGGCTCTCGTATCCGCGCGTCGATGCGACGGCGGCGGTGGCGCACGTGCTCGCGACGCCCGTGCTCACCGTGAAACCGGCGTGGGGCGATGCGCAGACCCCGATCGAGATCGATGGCAAGCGGATCGCGGTCAACGCTCCTTCGATCCTGCTCGCACCGCCGCATCCGCCGTGGATGGAGATCGTGGCGGAGGATGACGAGGCGGCGAGCTATGTCGCGAGCTCTCTCGTCGTGCCCGTATCGAGCCACACCACGAAACCGATCGCGACAGCGACGATCGCGCTCGACATCAAGCACACCTACCAGAGCGACCTTCGCGTCGATCTGATCACGCCGCAGGGGAAGCGGGTGCTGGTGCACGGCCAGACCGGCGGCGGCGACAACGACCTCAAGGGCAGTCAGACGGTGACGCTGCCGCAGGGCACCACCGGCGCCGGCACGTGGCGCCTCGTGGTCAGCGATCACGTCGCACTCGACACCGGCTCGCTCGATGGCTGGACGCTATCGTTTGGCGCGGGCGCAGACGCGACCAGTGCCACGCCGAGCGACGTCCCTCAGTTCATCCCGGATGCGCGGGAGAGTGCGAGCGACGCGGGCGTGGCGTCGATCTGCGTCGGCTCGCCGGCGATCTCCACGTGGACCGCGCGACTCGGCCGGGTGTTCGCATCGTACGAGCACGGCTACGCACGACTCGAGATCGATGTGGCGCCGCACGTCTCGGAGCTCCCCAAGCGGGCGCAGGTGGTGTTCCTCGTCGATCGCTCGCGCTCGATCGGCGATGACGGCGTCGCCGCGCAGCTCGCCGTGATCCGCGCGTATCTCAAGCACGTACCCGACGGCGAGGTCGAGGTCATCGCCTACAACCGCAACGCCACGCGCATGTTCATGCGGTTCGTGTCGCCGGGCGAGGCGCTCGAACTGCTCGCAGCCGGCGTGAAAGCGAACGCGTTCTCCCTCGGCAACGGCAGTGCGCTCGATGCCGCCGGTCGCCTCGCCGCCGCCGCGCTCGCGGATCGGAAGGGGCCGCGCCGCGTCATCCTCATGACCGACGAGCTCACGCGCAGCTCGCTCACCACCGATGCCGCGGTGGCCTCGCTCGCTGCGCTGTCGAAGGACACGGTCGTGCACGTGGTCGTCCCGAAGGTCGACAACGACGACCGCCCGCACCTCGAGCGCAACGACGCCGGCGACCTGGCCGCGCTCGCGAGCCACCACCACGGCATCGAGGTCAGCTTCGGCGGCTTCCCGGCGAAGACCGAGAAGTCGCTCGTGCCGCTCGCGCTCGAGCTCGTGCGCCCCACCCGCATCGAGCAGGTCGCGGTGAAGGGCTTCGAGCTCGAGTCCACCTCGCTGCGCGAGGGCGAGGGCCTTCGCATGTTCCGCCTCGCCCAGACCGCACCGTCGCGCGTGGTGGTCACCGGCAAGCTGTGGAGCGATCCGGTGCGCCGCGAGGTGCTGGCCACCGAGCCATTCTCGCGCGCCGCCGCGGCATTCGTATTCGGCGAGGACAAGCACGACGAGCTCTCCGCACGCGAGCAGATGAGCGTGGCGCTCTACGCGCGCGCCGTGTCGCCCGTGACGTCGTACGTGGCCGCGGAGCCCGGCACACGCCCGTCGACCGACGGCCTGACGGACGGCAACATGTCCGGCGGGCTGCTCGGTAACGAGGCCGGCGAGATGAACGGCGGCTTCGGCATGGGCACGCCGCGCCCGAAGCCGAACCTCGCCACGCTGATCGACACGCGCCCGTGCCTCGCGAAGTTCCCGCAGCGCATCGGCTGGGAGGTGACGCTCTCCGTCGAGACCACGCGCGAGGAGATCGTCGATGTCTCCACCGAAGCGAAGAGCCCGTTCTCCGCGTGCCTCGTCGAGGCGGCGTGGAGCCTGCGGCTCGATGCAGCCACGTTCGACGTGCTCCGCGAGCAATTCACCGTCGCGTTACGCTGACTCGGCCTTCGTCACCGGGGTGGCGAGCGTGCCGTGCGACTGGTAGTAGTCGAACAGCTGCCCCCAGTGGGTCTGCTCGCGCCATTGCTCGAACACCTTCCGGTCGCGCAGCGGCCACCGGTAGTAGTCGTGATAGGCCTCCGAGCCGAGCACGAACAGGTTCACGAGCGGCGTATGGAAGAACAGCTTCTGGAACCGCTTGAGCGGCCCGAACCACATCACGTCGCCGATCATCGACGCGCCGTTGTCGCCGACCGAGAAGCCCCAGCGCTCGTCGGCCAGCTCCACGTCGCCGACGATCTCGATGTTCTCGCGCCGCCCATTGCCAAGGCCTTGCTCGTCGGCCATCGAGATGTACTTCAGCGACATCGGATCGAAGCCCATCATCTGCGCCGCGACCGCGTCGATCGCGACCTGATCCTCCGAAGCGAGCATCACATCCTTGATCACGGGCCGCATCGTGCGCGGCCCCGGGCCGTCACCCGCGGTCGTTCCGTCCATCACCGCGAACAGGCCGGAGTGGATCTCCTTCTGGATCGCGAGCAGATCGACGAGCGTCTCGTGGATCCACGAGTGCGTGTAGTGCCGCTTCGTGTTGAGCAGCCCGCCGAATGCGTTCTTCATCGCGCCGGTCGTCGTCGTGTAGATGTGGCACTTCTGGGTCGGCAGCTGGATGATGTTCGTCCCGTGGAACGCATCCGGGATCAGGATGCCCTCGGGGAAGATCGTATCGAGGACGTTCATCTTCGCCTTCGGGCGATAGGTGGACCACGTCATGTCCTCGGGCTTGAAGTTGTAGCGAACGGGGATTTCGTACGCCTTGAAGATCGGGACGTAGCCGTTCAGGTCCTCGCCCTTGAACGCATCGGTGACCACGGTCTTGTTCTGCACGCACACGAGATCGTCGTAGCCGCGCGAGCGCAGCGATCGGATCACCCCCTCGAGCTGCCACGGCGTGGTGTTCGCGCCGGGGAACGGAAAGTGCCAGGAGATGTTGTCCTTGAGGATCGTCGACACGCCTTTCGGGAAGGCGCGCTCGACGTCGCCGAGCACGTGGAGGCGTTCGATGTCGTCGAGGATGTGATCGGGACGGACCCGGATCACCGCGACCTTGGAGCGAGCCATGGCCCGCATCCTAGTATGGCCAGCTATGGATCGAGCGTCACGGGCGGCGAGAACGTGGCGCCCGTCATGGTGAACGTCGTCGCGCGGATCGAGATCGCGCCTGCACCGCCGCCACCGCCGCCGGCGCCGCACGTGACCGTCGGTTGCGCGGGATTGATGCTCGTACCTGCGAGCGTCGCGCTGGCGGAGCCGGTCGCGCCCGAGCCCGAGCACGGCGCGGCATTCGAACCGCCGGCCGCTGCGCCGGTGCCCGAGCGCCCATCACCGCCGGGCCCGCCGGAGGCCGTATCGCTCGCACCGCCGCCGCCACCACCACCGTTTGCCGAGAGGCTGCCCGCGACCGTGATCGTGGGCGCCTCGAGGCCGACGAACCCGCCCGAGCCGCCACCGCCGCCGCCGCCTTCACCGTTGCCGAGGCCTCCTCCTCCGCCGCCGCCGTTCGCCTCGACGATGCCACCTAGCGAGACCGTGATCGACATGCGCGCGGTGAGCTGCACCGCACCGCCTCCGACACCCGGCGTCGACGTCGATGCCGGCGTGGCGGGCGCAGTGGCTCCGGGTCCGAGCGGACCACCTGTCGCGCCCGGGCAGCCACCGTGGACAATGGCGGTAGGCATCACGAGGGTCTGTCCACCGACGCCGCCGGCGGTGCCCGGATCGTTGTCCTGATCACCGGTGCCGCCGGTGCCGCCCGCGCCGGTGAATCCACCACCGCCACCGCCGCCGGACCCCTTGGTCACGACGCCCGCGACGCCCGCCTTCGCGGCCATGCAGCCGGCAAAGTTCGCGCCCGCGCCGCGAAGTTCACCGGCGGTGCTGCTCACGTCGAGGCGGCCCTGGATCTGGATCGTCCCCCACGACGCGATGATGAGCGGCAGCGATCCGATCACGCGCAGGCGGACCTGCGGATCGAGGGTGAACGATGCGACCGAGATGATCCGCGTCGACGTGCCATCGGGCTGCGGCAACACGATGGAGGTGTGGACGACCGGCGCGCCGCCGATGAACTCGCCGCGATCGGTATCGTAGAGATATCCGGATCCGGATAGCCGGAGCGGTCCAAGCGGTGCGGGCAACGCGCACGGCGTGAAGTGCTTCGGCTTCCACGCGGCGCAGTCTGCCGGCGCAGCGCCCTCGAGACAGACCCCGGCGACCGCTTCCGCCGCCGACTCGTCGTAGCGCCAGCCAGAGTTGCAGTCGGCATCGCCGAACGCGCACGAGCCAACGATGCAGACGCCGGTGGTGCCGTTGTCGCGACACTGATCGCTCGTGTCGCAGTGGAACTCACCAGTGACGCGGCAACCGGCGCCGAGTGCGAGCACGAGCATCCACGCGTGGCGCATCAGAACACCCCCGCGACGAACAGCGAGGTCCCGGTGGTACCCACGATGGCGCGCGAGCGCGAGCGCTTCGTCCAGTAGTGGTAGCCGATCCCGCCGCCGACGAGGCCCACACCGATCGCGAGGAACGTCACACCCACGCGCCGGTCCGTGGTCGCGCGCTCGAGGTAGGTATCGAACACGTCGCTCGTCGTCGCGTGATCCGCGGAGTCACGATTTCCACTCGCTGCGATGAGAAATCCGATCCCGACGCCAAACCCGACCACGCCCGCGACCACCGCCCCACCGACGGGGTCCTTGTACCAGGGCAGCGGTCGCTCGGCCGAGCACGCCGGAGGTGTCGACTTGCTCGCGACCTCGCACAGCGCGATGCCGTTGTTCGCGAGATCCACCGCGGCCGCGCTCGGCCGGGACGAGATGAACTGGCGGTAGCGCGGTACCGCCGCGTCGCAATGCTCCGCGAGCCGCTCGGCCTGCGCCCAGGTGAACAGCAGCGATGGATCGGGATCGATCTCGTACGCCTCCTCGAACTCGACGATCGCTGCCTCGTAGTGCCCGGCGTTGTACTGCACGAGGCCCACGTCGAGCTTCGCCTTCGCGGGCGCCGACAGATCAGCCCGCGCGACACCGTGCAGCAATACGAGCGCGGCGAGGAGGTGGGTGGCGCGGATCATCGGGGCGGCAGCGGTGCGTTCGGATCGAATTTCTTGGGCGGCAGCGGTGGTCGCTTCATGCCCGGGCGATCGGGGCGCTTGGTCGGCCGCTTCGTCGGTTGTTTCGTCGGCACCGGCTCGTCGGGCGGCGCCACGGCGTCGGCCGGCGCGACCACCACCGCTGCATCGGCTGCGATCACCAGCGCCACGCCGGCGTCGATGATCACGGCAGGCCGCGGATCGTCGCGCGTCGGCGGCGAGATCGCGCTGCCCTCGTCGGGAGGTGACGCTTCCTGCTTCGATTCGCTACTGCCACCGTCCGCCTTGATCATCGCCACCAGGAGCACGACCACGACGAGCGCACTACCTGCCCACACGAACTGCTTCTTCAGGCGCTGCGCCTGCTCCGCCGAGAAGTGTTCCGCCCCATCGCCGAGCGAGACCACCTGCGCGCTCTGCGGCCACGAACCCTGCGCCATTCCGCCCTGCGGGGTGGGCGACGACGGCCACGGCGACCCGCGCTGCGGCGGCGGCAGCGGTGCGACGAGCGCCGTGGGATCACCACGCCCGACCTGCGGGATCGGCGTGAGATCCGCCCGGCCGCGCTCCAGGGCCGTCGGCGTCGGTAGCGGGCTGACGGTGGCGGTTGCATCGGCGCGGGTACCGCCCTCCGCGGAGACCTGAGCGATCGGCGCCGATGGCCGCTGCGGTGGCGATGGCCGCGGCGTGTGATCCGAGCGCTGCCCTGTCGTCGTGCGCGCGACGATCGGCCCGCTGCCTCCCATGGGCCCGCTGCCCGGCGGCGGCGGCGGCATCACGGTCGGCACCCCGCCGCTGCTCGGACGTCCGCGCAGGAGCTCCGGTGCGGGGGTCCCGCCGGGGGCTTTCGTCAGCGGGGCGATCGGGGTCGGCGTGGTGACGCGGCGGCCCGGCACCGTCGCCGGCGAGGTCGGTGGCCCATCGCCGATCGTCCCCGCTACCGCGCCGAGAGAGTCCTCGTCGTCGTCCTCGAGATCGACCGAATCCATTGCCTCGACGAAGTCGCTCTCGCTGATCGGCGTCGTCAGCTCCCCGACGTTCGTCAGGTGATCGCCGAGCGGCACGCCCTGCGCGCGCGCGACCTCCCACGAGTCGAGCTCGTGGCGGAACAGCTCGCTCATGTACACGCTGAGGCCCGCGGAGGACTGCGAGAGCTGCTCGGTGCGCACGAGATCCTCGAGGTCTCGTGCGACCTCGTTCGCGGACTGGTACCGCCGATCCGCGTCCTGCGATAGCGCCTTCAACACGATGCGCTCGAGCGCGGCCGGGCAATCGGGACGCTCCTCCGTGGGCTTCTTGATCGGGTTGTTGATGATGAGCTGCAGCGTCGCGAGATCGTTCTCGCCGCGGAACAGGCGCGACGTGGTGACCATCTCCCACAGCACGATGCCGAGGGAGAACACGTCACTGCGGCGATCGATCGGCGCGCCCCTCGCCTGTTCCGGCGACATGTACGCGATCTTTCCCTTGAGCGTGCCGGTGCGCGTCTTGACCGTCCGCGTGGCCGCCTTCGCCACGCCGAAATCGACCAGCTTGACGGCGCCGTCGTAGGACACGATCACGTTCGAAGGCGAGACATCGCGGTGGACGATCTCGACGAGCGATCCATCGGCGCGGCGCTTCTCGTGAGCGTAGTGCAGCGCGTCGGCGATCAGCTTTGCGATCTGAACCGCGTGTGGGATCGGCAGCTTCTCGCCGTTCTTCCAGGCGCGATGAAGGATCGAACGGACGTCCTGCCCGTGCAGATACTCCATCGCGAAGAACGATTCGCTGCCGCTGCCGCCGACGTCGTGAACCGAGACGATGTTCTTGTGCGAGAGGCTCGCGGCGAGCTTCGCCTCATCGAGGAACAGCTGGAGGAACCGCGGGTTGTCGGCGAACTTCGGGAGGATCTTCTTGACGACGACGAGCTTCTCGAACGTCTGCGGGCCGCTGACGCGCGCGAGAAACAGCTCCGCCATCCCGCCCCGTGCAAGCGGGCGAACTATCTCGTACGACCCGAGACGGGTCGGACCCCCGTGCCGCTCGGCCTTCTGCACTGCCCGCCGATCATACCAACCTCCTCTACGGAGTTCCGATCGATCCCCCTGGATTGACCTCCCCCTGGACGCTATGCGCGATTGGTGCAGGGGTGTGCACCCCAGATTGCCGAAAATTTGCCGCGCCGATCGGTGGGTGTGAGGGTGCCCATATGGGCGAGACGTTGTTCACGAGCACCTACACCCCGGACCCCAAGAGCGCACTGGACGTCCTGGCCTTCGTGCTCACGCCGATCGAGGCGTTCGCGAGCGATCCGGATGAGCTCGAGGCCGTGGCCGAGCTCCTGGGTGCGGCGAAGGCCGAGGCGATCGAGCGCTGGCAGTCGCTGCGTTGCGAAGCGCGGCGCGACTAGCTATTTAGAGCCGTACTTGAAGGTCATGCGCTCGGTGAACATCTCGAACTTCACCTGCTTGATCTCTTCGGTGGTCGCGTCCGACTTATCTGCCGTGACGCTCAGGATCTCGGTCTCGAAGAACTCCAGCGTGAAGAGCTGGTTGCCACCGTTATCGAACGTGACGAGCGAGCCGGTCTTGTTGGGACCGTGGCCCTTGAGCGTGCGATTGGGAGCCTCCGCGGCCGCCCGGAAGTGGTCGATCAGTGGCCCGGCATCGACCTCGGGCACGTAGAACACGAGGTTCGGGAACTCGACGCCGGCCGGCACCTTCACCGGTGACTGGCGGCCACCCGTGTGGTGCTCGATGATGTTCTGCTTGATCGTGAAGGCGTCGACCTTCGTGGTGCGCTTGCAGGCCGCGTCGAAACCGTCGAGGGAGAACCGGAAGTTGTTCGCCTTCCAGAGCTTCTGCCCCTCCATGTCGCCCTGTTGAGGGAGCTTCTCGCCGTCACCTGCCGAGAACACGATGTCCTCGACGGAGAGCGCGATGTTCATGTATGCGGCGTTCTTGTCATCGGCCTGCAGCTTCGGGAACGTGAGCTCCTTGATCAGAGCTTCCGTGAACGTGCGGCGCGCGCGCTCCCGGTAGTAGAAATCCGCGGCGACGATCGCGCCGTTCTTCCGATCCGGGATGCCCGTGAAGAAGTTCTCGATCCACTTGTAGAATGGCCGCGACATCGACATGCCGACCTGCAGCTTGATGTCCTCGTACTTCTGCTTGCCGATCTGACGCCAGCGCTCGTAGTTCGCGCCGTTCTGGTACGTCATCACGTCGGCCTTGACGCCGCCGCCTTCGATCGACCGGAAGTAGCCGACGTCCTTCTTGTCGTCGAGCTCGAGCGCGAAGTGCGCTGCCGCGTACGACCGCGGCTTCCGTTCAGTTGGTTTGTCGGCGGCCATGTGTCCCTTTGGGATTGTATATCAGCGGCCCGTGGCCACCCCGGAGGTCGTGCGTCTCCCATGCTACGCTCGACCGGCGCGGAGCCTTCCTAGCCGGTGAATCATTCCGGGCGCTTCGCACGGCATGGCCGATCCCACTCCACCGCCCGTAAGTCCGCGACCTCCCCCGGAGATCGGGGAGTCCAAGGCCTCGTCCGCGCCCGTGACGCTGCCGACGGCCGAACGGCTGCCCTCTTCCCCCGCGCCGTGGGGGTTCTTCAAGGGGCTGCTGACGGGAGCGGCGATCGAGATTCCAGCGCTCGCCGCGACGGTGTGGGTGCTCGCCCGCTGGGGGATCGGTGATCCCGACGCAGGGTTCATGCGGATCATGCGGCTGACCACCGTGTTCGCCGGGATCGCGGCCCTCTTCACCGCCGGTGGGATCGGGCGGCTCGCTGCGTATGCGAGCGCGGACGGCGGCCGGCGGCGTGCGGTGTTCGTCGCGGCGCGAGCGCACGCGGTCGCGAGCGCGGGGCTCGTGATCATCGCGGCGATTCCACTCGGCCACATGCCGGCGACGTCGTGGGGATTTCTCCCGCTGCCGATCGCAGGCCTCGCGTGCGGCGCCGTGTGCGGTGCGCTGATCGGCGCCGTGTGCGGCGGCGTCGCGCCCGTCGGCTTTGGCGATGTGTGGTCGCTCGCGCGCAAGCCGACCGATGTGCTCCGTCAGCTGCTCAGCCCCGAGGACATCGTGAAGCTCGGTAGCTCTCTGCGTACGCGCACCACGCATCTGTTCGAAGGTATCTTCGAGCCGGCGGCGAAGCGCCCCGTGGAGCCACCAGCCGCGGACGAGCCGAAGTCCGCAGAGCCCGCCGAGCCGGCGAAGCCGAAGGTCGAGTGACCCGGCCCGCTCGGGAGGAGCTGCGCGGCCTCGCGATCGCGCTGCTCGCTTCCCTGCTGCTGTGGAACCTGCCGTTCGGCGGCTTCGTGCTCTATCCGTTCAAGCTGCTCGCGACGTGGCTGCACGAGCTCTCGCACGGGCTCGTGATGATCGCGACCGGATGTGGCTTCGACTACGTGCTGATCTATCGCGACACCAGCGCCCTCGCGTACTCGAAGTCCGCCATGGCGGCCTGGAGCATTCCGTTCATCGCCGCCGCCGGCTACATGGGCACGCCGCTGTGGGGGGCGCTGATCCTGTGGATCACGCCCACGGCGCGGCGCGCCCGGATGGTGCTCGCGGTGCTCGGCGCCCTCCTCGTGTTCACGTCGTTCACGGTGATCGCCGTCGACGAGGATGCGTTCGGCCCGTGGTCGATCGGCGTGATGGGCGCAGTGTTCCTGGTCGTCGCGGCGATCGTGCCGACGCGATGGCGACGTCCGCTCGTTCACTTCATCGCGGCGCAGGCGTGCATCAACGCGTTGCTCGATATCCGCGTGCTGCTGCGCCCGTCGCAGATCGTCGGCGGCTCGACGACCGCGTCATCCGATGCCTCGAACATGGCGCTCTCGACATTCGGCACCACCGCAGACTGGGCGGTGTGGACGTGGGCGGCGATCTGGATCGCGTGGTCGCTCGCGGTGCTCTACGTCGCGGTGCGGTTCAGTGGATCGCCTGCATCGTCGCCCGGATCGCCGAGCGATCCGGCCACGGAAGCGCCTCGAGATGAAAATGATCGTGATGGGCGTCGTCGTAGTCCGGCGACAGCACCAGGTGAAACAGCCCCGACCTCACCAGCTGACACTGCAGCACCTTGAGTACCGCACCGGCCTGCGTCAGCGGCGTGCCCACGCAATCGACGTCGTCGCCGAGGCCCTGCTCGTAGTCGCGGTCGACGCGCATCGTGCCGAGGTCCGGACCGCTGAACGTGTGCACGTCGATCGCGAGGCCGAAGCTGTGCTTGCTCGGATGGTTCGTGCCGCGCACGTTGCGTCGCGAGTACGCCGACGAGAACGTCGCATGATCGATGCCGAGGCCGCGCAGGTAGTGACCGGCTTCGTCGAGCGAGACAGCGAGCGAGCAATCGATGATGAGTGGCTGATCGGCCGAGGTCAGCGCGATGCCGCCGACCGCTCCGGTGAGCTGCACGGGATGCGCGATGCCGGGGCGCGATGCCTTGGTCCACGCCACGCCGCGCGCATCGAGCTCGGTGGTGCACTCGCCGAGAGGATCAGCCTGCGCGGAGCCCACGCATACGAGGAGTGCAAGACCGACGAGCCGCATGACCGCAGCGTACCCAAGAATCGGGACCGGCCCCAATTTCAGGTGTGGATCGACGCCACGAGAAACGCGAGGAATGCCGAGGCCTTCTGCGCCACGGTCTCCGGCGCGGCGACCATGACGAGCACGAGCTCGTTGTTGAAGACGCGGCTGCACACGACCATCCGGTAGCGCTGGCGATAGCCCATCGGATCCTCGAACGAGCTGACCAGCTCGACGCCCTCCCAGTTCTTCGGCAGCACGATGGTGGTCTCCGTGGACGGCTCGACCGAGCCGTAGCGCGCCTTCGCGATCGCCGGCGCGTCGGCCCCGATCCACACCGCCATCTGCGATGGCCCATCCGTCAGCGGCACACGCCTGGCGGTGACGATCACGAGGCCGTCGGGCTCGGCGAGCTCGCCTTCGCTGAGGAGCCACGCGGCCGGTGCCGCGATCGTCACGCCGATGTTTGCAGGGTAATGCGGGAGACGGCGGAAGCTCTCGTAGATCGAGGTGCGGGCCACGCGCACGCCTGCGAGCACGAAGAACACCAGTGCGAGCACCGCAAGGATGCGACCGAGGTGTACACCGGCCTTCGCCCACGGAGCGTGCGGCGAGAGGATCGCACCGAACACCACGCCCGCGATCAGACCGGCGCCGTGCGCCCATTGATCGATCACCGGGTACATGAAGCCGTAGCCGACCTGCGCGACGATCACCACGGCGAGCGCCATGCCCATGCCGCGCTTCCACGCCGTGCGATAGCGCTTGCGGTGCCACGTCAGCTCGACGAACACGGCACCGAGGAGGCCGAACAGAGCGCCCGAGGCACCCGCCGAGATGCCGGCGGGAGATGCGAGGTAGCTCGCGACCGCACCCGCGAAGCCCGCGACGCCGAACAGCGCGAACGTGCGCGCCGTACCGAACACTTCCTCGGCGAGCTTGCCGACGAACGCCATGCCGATGACGTTCACGAGCAGGTGAAGTCCACCGACGTGGACGAACACGCACGAGAAGATGCGCCACCACTCGCCGCCGTCGACGAGCCCGCGCACCATCGCGCCGGAGCGCATCAGCACGCCGACATCGTTGGTGGCGCCGACCGAGAGCGTGATCACGAGCGCGATCGCCAGCATCGAGCCGGTGAGGCCCCACGTCGCGTACGAGCGCGGCGGCGTCGGTACACGGATCTGCGCCGGCAGCGGCGCGGCCTCGATGCGCGCGACAACGGCGTTCGCCTCTTCGGAGAGCGTGACGGGGACGCCATCCGCCTTCGCAAGGTTCGCGAGCGCCTGATCGATCAGGTCGCCCTGGCGGCCACGCGAGCGCTTGCGCGCCTTCTCGTAGGCGGCGGTCGCAGCCACGCGGTCGCCCTTGTGCTCGTGCGCGAGGCCGAGCCAGTACGTGCGCGCGGCGGCGTTCATGTGGCGCGCCTGGCGCGGTTGCACGAGCGCTTGCACCGCGGCCGGGCGACCTGCGAGCGCGAGGAACATCATGCGCGCGCGGTGGATCCACACGGCGGCATCCTCGCGGCCTTCACACACGTCCTCGAGGCGCGCCAGCATCTTCGCGGCGCGATCGAGATCGCCCGTGCGGCCATACGCGCCGAGCAGCTCGACCCACACCGGTGGTGCCACGCCGAGCGCGCGACGCAGCGGCAACACCGGGCGCTCGATGCTCGCATCGGGATCCGGATCCGGCGTCACGGGCAGCGCGCCCCACAGATTCGCCTCGGCGTGCGCGATCGCATCACTCCAGCGATACGCGGCGAGGTAGAGCATCGCGATGCGCTCGTCGATCGCGATCCGAGCCTCGGCGGGGGCGCGATCCTTCGCGGCGGTCAGGGCATCGACGGTCTGCTCGATGTGGCCGTCGCGGATCTCCTGCATGGCGCCGATCAACGCCTTCTCGTCGGCGATGCCGGAGCCCGGTGCGAGTAGCTCTGCGAGATCGAGGATGCGGCGCGCGATGCCGAGGTGCTCCGACGCGGCGAACCACCGGCCGAGGCCGCGCAGTAGCGGGCCGATCACGAGCAGGCAGGTGCCGGCGCCGAGCCCGACTGCACCGGCGACACCCATCCAGCGCGCGCCCTCCTCCTGGCGATGCGCGTAGAGACCGAGGCCGGCGAGGATCGCGGCACCGAGCTGCATCAGGCCGAACGTGATCGTGCCGTGTGGCTGCTTGGTGACGAAGTACCAGCCCCAGTACGCGCCCGCAACGATGACCGAGGTCAGTGCAAGCTCGTAGTACATGGCTATCCCGGCGTCTCGATGTAGGCGCCCATTGTGCGGAACTTCTGGTAGCGGCGCTCCACCAGCTCGGTGGTCGAGAGCTCGGAGAGCTCGCGCAGGTTGCGCTTGATCGAGGCACGCAACCGCGATGCGGTGATCGCTGCGTTGCGGTGCGCGCCGCCATCGGCCTCGGGGATGATCTCGTCGCAGATGCCGAGGCCGACGAGGTCGGGTGCGGTGAGCTTGAGCTGCGTCGCGGCCTCGCCGATCTTCGTCGGATCGCGCCACAGGATCGACGCGCAGCCCTCGGGAGAGATCACGGAGTAGATCGCGTACTCGAGCATCAGGATGCGATCGGTGACGCCGAGTGCGAGCGCACCGCCCGAGCCGCCCTCGCCGATCACGACGGAGATCATCGGGCAGTCGAGGCTCGCCATCACCTGCAGCGCCTTCGCGATCGCCTCGGCCTGGCCGCGCTCTTCCGCGCCCAGCCCGGGATAGGCACCGGGCGTATCGATGAAGCAGATGATCGGGCGGCGGAACCGCGACGCGAGGCGCATCAGCCGGGTGGCCTTGCGATACCCCTCGGGACGCGCCATCCCGAAGTTCCGGTGCATGTTGTCCTTCGTGTTGCGGCCCTTCTGATGGCCAAGCACGAGGACCTCCCACTCGTCGAACGTCGCCATGCCGCCGATGATCGCGGGGTCATCGCGGAAGCTGCGGTCGCCGTGGAGCTCGACGAAGTCGTCGCAGAGCAGCCCGATGTAATCCATCATGTACGGCCGCGCCGGGTGCCGCGCGAGCTGCACCTTCTGCTGCGCCGTGAGCTCCGCGAAGACCTCCTTCTGGAGCTTCTTCGCCTTCACTTCGAGGCGCCGGATCTCGCTCGAAAAATCGACGGCTTCCGTGGACAACCCCCGGAGCTCGCTGATCTTTCGCTCGAGGTCGATGATCGGACGCTCGAACTCGAGAATCATCCGGTCGGAGAGCTGGGCGGGTTCGGTCGACATGGTCGGCGACTAGAGCCCTGCTAGGTACTGCGTTAGGTCTGCGAGGTCAACGGCGTCGGGGTGCGGGGCCCACGCCACCTCGCCTGTCCCCGTGGCGCCGCGGTACCAGGACAGCTGTCGGCGGGCGTAATGCCTTGAATTCCTTTTGATCAGCTCGATGCCCCGGGCCCGTTCCACCAGACCATCCTGAATGCCGTGGAGCTCCGCATAGCCGATTGCCTGCTGCGAGCGCAGGGGCGGCCGGAATCCCCGCTCCCGCAGCGCCAGGACCTCGGCCTCGAGCCCCGCCTCGAGCATCCCGTCCACGCGCGCATCGATCGCGGCATAGAGCGCCTCGCGCTCCGGGGCCAGGCCGATCATCCGGACCGGATACCGCGGGACCATCGCCTTGTGATCGTGGCGCGCCTGATGCGCCGACATCGGCTCTCCCGTCAGCCGGAACACCTCGAGAGCGCGGATCACCCGCTTCGTGTCGTGCGGATCGATCTTCGCGGCCGCCTTGGGATCCACGCGCGCGAGCTCGGCATGCAGCACATCGCCGCCATCACGCTCGGCGAGCGCCGTCAGCTCCGCGCGCACCGCCGGCGAAGCGGGAGGCCCTTCGAACAGGCCGAGCAGCAGCGCGCGCACGTAGAGGCCGGTGCCGCCGCACACGATCACCGGCTTACCGCGCGCGGTGACATCTGCGATCGCGCGATCGGCGAGCTCGATGAACCGCGCGGCCGTCATGTCCTCGTCGGGCTGGACGACGTCGAGCACGTGGTGCGGCACACGCGCGCGCTCCTCGGCGGTCGCCTTGCCGGTGCCGATGTCCATGCCGATGTAAACTTGCTGGCTATCGGCCGAGATGACCTCGCCGCCGACCTTCGCCGCGAGCTCGAGCGACAGCCGCGTCTTGCCAGCGCCTGTCGGCCCGACGATCACGACGAGACGCGGCGGCACGCGGGCAGTGTACTCGACGCTAGCGGCCGAAGCGGCGCGCGATCTCGGCGAGCGGCAAGCGCAGAAGGATCGGCCGGCCGTGCGGGCCGACCGCCGCCTGCTCGACACCGTCGAGGTTCTTCAGCAGCGCCTCGGCCTCGCTCGGCGACAAGCGATCGCCGGCGCGCACCACCGAATGACACGCGATCTCCGCGAGCAGGCGATCGGCGCGCTCGTCGTCGCTCGGCGCGCCCTCCGCAGCCCACTCGGCGAGGAGGGTGCGGAGGAGCTGCGTGGGATCGGTGTGACGGATGCCCGCGGGCACGGTCTTGATCGCGAGCGTGGCAGCGCCGAACGGCTCGACCTCGAAGCCGACGCGCGCGAGCAACTCCGAGACCTTGCCGACGAGCTCGAGCTCTCCGGCGGTCGCATCGATGGTCACCGGGAACAGCAGACGCTGCACCGCGACGTCGGCGGCCGTGCCGTGCGCGCGGAGGCGCTCGAGCTCGACCCGCTCGTGGGCCGAGTGCTGATCGACGAGGACGAGCTCGCCGTCGCCATCGCACACGAGGTACGTGAGGTCGAGCTGGCCGAGATAGCGTAGGGAGCTGAAGAACCCCGATGACGGGACCGGGCCCGAGCCATCCGCGATCGGCGACGGGACCTCGATCGCCTGCGCGCGCGCTTCGCGTGCCTCGGCGACGCGCGACGCGACGGTGGAGCGCCGGATCTGCGCCACCCACTCGCGCGGCGATCCGCCGCCGGCGTCGAACCCGAGCGAGCCCTGCGAGTCGCGGAGCTGCTGCGCGTACCGCTCGGCCATCGACGTGGCCGGTGTGCCATCGATCGGGAGGCGCGGTGCGGCGATGCTGGTGATCGCGCTGACGTGCATCGGGCCGATGCCCCCGAGCTCGGCGCGCCACGGCGCCGCGGAGATGCCGGCCTGGATCACGTGACGCACGGCCGCGGCGACCTCGCCCGCATCGGTGAACCGGACCTCGAGCTTCTGCGGATGCACGTTGATGTCGACCGCACCGGCCGGGACGTCGACGTGCACAACGGCGATCGGATAGCGCCCGCGCGGGATCAGCTCGCCGTAGCCCATCGTCACCGCGTGGAGCAGACCGCGATCGCGGATCGGCCGCTTGCCGACGAACAGCTGCACGCCGCGCGCGGTGGCCTGCGCGAGCTCCGGCGCGCCGAGGTACGCCGAGACGCGGATGCCGTTCTCCGCGCCGCTCGATGCGACGAGCCGCGCCGCGATCCGGCCGCCGAGCAGCGTCTGCGCGCGGGCGAAGCCATCGCGATCGGGCGGCGTCTCGAGTGCGGTGCGACCGTTGTGCTTGAGCCGCAGATGCAGCTCGGGGTGGGCCATCGCGACCTTGGCGATCAGGTCCGTGACGTGGGAAGCCTCGGTGGCCTCGCCCTTCAGGAACTTCAGCCGCGCCGGAAGATTGTGGAGCAGGTCCGCGACCTCGAGCGTGGTGCCGACGGGCGCCCCGGCTTCGCTGACCGAGACCACCTTGGATGCTTCGAGCACGATGCGCGTTGCAGCGAGATCTCCCTCGCGCCGGGTGGTGATGGTCAGCCGCGACACGCTCGCGATCGCCGGCAGCGCCTCGCCGCGGAACCCGAGACTGGCGAGCCCCCACAGGTCGTCGACCGAGCGGATCTTCGAGGTGGCGTGGCGCTCGAGCGCGAGCAGCGCGCTGGCCGCCGACATGCCGCACCCGTCGTCGGTGACCCGGACCATGGCCCGACCACCTGCGGAGGTCTCGACGGTGATCGTGCGCGCTCCCGCATCGATCGCGTTGTCGACCAGCTCCTTGACCACCGAGGCCGGCCGCTCGATCACCTCGCCGGCCGCGATCTGGTCGATCACCTCGGCCGGCAGCACCGCGATCACCGGTTCACCCATCGCGCTTCACGGGGTACCACGCGCCTCTGATCTGCTGCTCTTTTGCGCTATAAGCCGTTCATGTCGCCTGCAGCCCCCAGCACCGGCCGCGTCGTCGCGGTGACCGGGGCCTGCACGTACCTCGGTGGCGAGCTGCTTCGCCGGCTCGAGGAAGACCCGCGCTACACGAAGGTGCTCGCGCTCGATATTCGCCCGCCCGCGCTCGCTCCCGGCGGCAAGGTCGAGTTCGTGAAGATCGATCTGACGCAGCCCACGGTCGATGCCGACCTCGCGACGCTGCTGCAGCGCTACCACGTGGACACGTTCGTCCACGGCGCGTTCCTCTCGCACCCCACGCACGCCGCCGAGTGGGCGCACGAGCTCGAGGACGTCGGAACGATGCACGTGCTCAACGCGTGTGCGGGCGTGGCGCCGCGGCGGCTCGTCATGATCTCGACCACGCTCGTCTACGGCGCGCATCCGAAGAACCCGAACTTCCTCACCGAGGACGCCGAGCTACGCGGTCACCGAGACTCGCGCTTCGTCAACGACAAGGTCCGCGCCGAGCGCCAGGTGCAGCGGTTCGCGCGCGAGCATCCCGAGGTCGAGGTGGCCATTCTGCGGTTCGCGCCGATCCTCGGGCCGACGATCTCGAACATGTACACGCGGTTCTTCTCGCGCCCGGTCGCGCCCGTGATGATGGGCCACGATCCGCTGATGCAGTTCGTGCACGAGCAGGACGCGGCGTTCGCCCTCGCCCGCGCGGTGGAGTCTCGCGCGGTAGGTGCGTTCAACATCGTCGGCAAGGGCGTGCTTCCCTACACGACCGTGCTCGCTCTGCTCGGACGCGTGCCGGTGCCGATGCCGCAGATCGTCGCGCGCCAGCTCACGAAGATCCTGTGGGCGACGCAGCTCGTGGGCTCGCCGCCGAGCTTCCTCGATTTCCTGCTCTACCTCTGCGTTGCCGACGGTGCGAAGGCGCGCCGCGAGCCGTCGTTGATGTTCTCCCCACGCCTCTCGATCAAGCGCACGATCCTCGACTTCCTGGGCGTCGCGCCCGAGGATGGCGCCACCGACGTGGCAAGAGCCCAGGCATGACCGACGAGAAGGACGACAAGGAGCGCGACGACGACGACTGGTACGGCGAGGCCGACCCGCGCGTGCCCGATGCTCCCGCCACGCTCGGCCCGAACGAC
This sequence comes from Haliangiales bacterium, assembly GCA_038206055.1. GTDB lineage: Bacteria > Myxococcota_A > Polyangia > Haliangiales > Haliangiaceae > JABFXX01. The sequence continues at coordinate 23,678 of JBBRBG010000043.1, read as the reverse complement.
TTCGGCTTCCTCGGCGACGACGTCTACCTCGGCGAGGAAGCGGGCATCCCCGCCGAGCTCGGCGGCAGCTACGTGCCATCGCGCGCCGAGGCCGAGTCCGCGGAGCTGCGCGAGCTCGAGCGCCGCATGGCGCAGCAGCGCACACCGGTGTTCCCGATCGATCTGCGCCGCCGCCTGCCGCTCGAGGCCGTGTGGCGCCGGTGGCGCGCGCTCGCGATGTGGGGACGCTCGGATGTCGTCGATGATTTCGGCCGAGATCCGCGGGCCACGGCGCGCTGGGAGTGGCTGTTCGAGTTCCTCTACTCGCGCTGGTTCCGCGTCAAGGCAACCGGGCTCGAGAACATCCCCGGGCGCGGCCGCGCGTTGCTCGTGGCGAACCACGCCGGCTCGCTGCCGTACGACAGCGCCATGGTGATGCACGCGGTCCGCCGCGATCATCCCGCGCGACGCGACGTGCGCCCCCTCGTCGAGGACACCGTGTTCCACCTGCCGTTCCTCGGTCCGATCATGAACCGCATCGGCGGCGTGCGCGCCGATCCTGAGAATGCAGAGCGCCTGCTGCTCAAGGACGAGCTCGTCGCCGTGTTCCCCGAGGGCGAGAAGGGCATGGGCAAGCTGTGGAAGGACCGCTATCGCCTGCAGCGGTTCGGGCGCGGTGGCTTCGTCAAGCTCGCGCTGCGCACCGGTGCGCCGATCATCCCCGTCGCCGTCGTCGGCGCGGAGGAAGCGTCGCCGATGCTCGGCAAGGTGACGTGGTTCGCGAAGAACATCGGGATCCCGTGGATCCCCGTGACGCCCACGTTCCCGTGGCTCGGTCCCGCCGGGCTGCTCCCGCTGCCGAGCAAGTGGTTCGTGCAGTTCGGCGCGCCGATCGATCTCGGCAAGGCGCACGGCCCGGCGGCCGCCGAGGATCGCCTGCTCGTCAACAAGCTCGCCGAACAGATCCGCATGCAGATCCAGACCATGATCGATGGCCTGCTCGGTCAGCGCCGCTCACCCGTGCTTTCGGCGTTCCTCGGATGATCACCGGCATCGCGCACATCGGCATCCGCGTTCACGACCTCGATCGCTCGGTCGCGTTCTACGCCGTGCTCGGTTTCACGAAGACTATCGGGCCGATCGGTCCCGAGCCGGTGGCGATCCTCGACCATCCGTCGGGCGTGGAGATCAACCTGGTGATCAACGCACCGAGCGCGACCGCGCCGAACATCCTGATGGACGTTCCAGAGAAGCATCCCGGCATCACGCACATCGCGCTCCTCGTGCCGAACCTCGACGCTGCACGGGCTACGATCGAGGCTGCCGGAATCTCCCTGTCGGGAGGACCGATCCAGTTCACGCCGACGGCGCGCGGATTCTTCGTCCGCGATCCGGACCGCAACGTGATCGAGCTACACGAACACTCCGTGTAGAACTATCCACGGGCACCTCGTGGATCGGCGTGTTAGCGTGGACGAAGTGCGTTCCTCGTACGACACCGAGTTCGACCGCCTGATCGATCAGGCACGAGAATTCCTTGGTGCTGGTGACGACGAGCACCTGGTCGAGGCGAACCAGGCGGTCAACCAGGCCCTCGTACTGCGGCCCGAGTCCGTCGATGGCTGGCTGCTCAAGTGCCAGGTCGCATCGGCCACCGGTGATGACATCTCCGCGTTCGCGGCCGCCGAGATGGCGTACACGCGCGCACCCGGTCGCGCCGAATGCCAGTACTGGCGCGGCGCGGTCCTCGGAGATCTCGGCCGCTATCGCGAGGCGCTGCGTGCGATCGAGGGCGCGTTCCATGCGATCGCGATCGAGGACCACTGGCTACTCGAGGATCTGTTCTACGAGAAGGTGATGATCCTCGAAGCGCTCGGCATGCCGGAGGCGGCGGTCGCGACCTGCGAGGTCGGCCTCGCGCGCTGCCCGGGGTCGCCGCTCCTGCGTGCGGCCCTGGTCCCGGCCGAGCGTGCACGCGTGCGCAGCTCGCTCAAGGTCCTGCGCGGCGGCGCCGGGTAGTCGACAACTCCGCGCGATCCCTGTGGACTTGCTATCATCGCAGGCGTGCAACGCGCGCGCATCGCTCTCGCCGCGGGCCTCGGGCTGACCGCCATCTGCGGGCTCGTCTGGCTCGGTGCAGCGCTCGCGGGCGATCCGGTAATGACGCCGATCGATGCGATGGGCCCGATTCCCACGGCGGTCAACGCCGGCCGGCACGTGCGCATCGATGGACCGCGCGGCCCGATCCACGTGTGGGTCCCTCGCGGGTATCACGCCGATACCGGCGGGACCGTGATCTACGTCCATGGGTACTTCGATAACGCCGACACGGCGTGGACCGCGCATCAGTTGCCGGAGCAGTTCGCGATGTCAACGCTCAACGCAGTGTTCATCGTCCCCGAGGCGCCGGTCGCGCAGCGCGTGCCGATCAACTACCCCGACCTCAGCGAGCTCCTGAGGATCGTCGAGGACAACGCCGGTGTCACGCGTGGCGCCACGGCGACGGTCGCGATCGGTCACAGCGGCGCGTTCCGCACGCTTCAGGAGTGGACCGACGAACCGCTCCTCGATCAGCTCGTGATGGTCGACGCGATGTATGGTGACGAGGACCTGATCATCAACTGGTTCAAGTCCTCCGCGCGCCACCGCCTGATCATGGTCGGCGAGGACACCGTGCTCGCCACCGAGTCGGTCGCTGCGAAGCTACCCGACGCGAAGATCCTCGACCGGTTCCCACCGAGCTACGACCTGTGGCCTGCGGATGCAAAGATCGCGAAGCTGGTCTACGTGCGCGCCCAGTACGCGCACATGCCGCTCGTCAACGAAGGTATCGTGCTGCCGTCGCTGATGCGCATCCTCCCGATCGAGCGTCTCGCCGAGCAGCCGTGGCAACTCCCGCTCGGCTCGCTCCCGGCGCTTCCCGACGCCGGGCCCGACGACGCGACCACCGACTGACCATGCGCCAGAAGCTCGCAGCCCTGATCGCCGGCTTGGTGCTGTGCACCATCGCATGGCTGTTGCCGGGCATGCGCCGCACGCTGATCCACGCGATGACGACGTACGACGCCGCGCCGTCGGAGTCGGCGCCCTTGCCCGCCGGCACCGGACCGGGGCTGACGAAGGTGCCGCACACGCGCGTGATCCTGATCGATGGCCTCGCGACGTCGTTCGCGAAGACGCTGCCAAACTGGAATGCGATGTGTAACGCCGGTGCGCGGCTGAACATCGACGTGGGGTTCCCGACCGTGTCGCTGCCGGTCGAGGTCGCGCTGTGGACCGGCCTGACGCAGCAGCAGACGGGCATCGTCGCGAATCGCGCGTTCGCTCCGCCGATCACGGGCATTCCTTCGAAGGTTCCGGGCTCGGTCGCGATCGCGGAGAACCACGGCTTCATCGTGCGCGCGCTCGGCTTCTCGCGCTTCGAGCCAGCGGCCGAGCCGGGCAAGCCGATGAAGGACGCGAACGAAGAGGCGTACGACGCGCAGTGGCTGACGCTCGCTCTCGACGCGGTGCGCAGCGCCTCGCCGCTGGTGTTCGTGCACATCCTCCGCGTCGACGTGGCGGGCCACAAGGGCGGCCTCGGCGTCGAGTACGCCGTCGCCGCGCGCGATTCCGATGTGCTACTCGACAAGCTCGTGCAGGCCGATCCGGGCGCGCGTTGGTTCTTGCTCTCCGATCACGGTCATATCGAAGGAGGCGGTCACGGCGGCGAGGAGCGAAGCGTGCGGCACGTCGAGGGCTGCATCAGCGGCGCGGGCATGAAGGCGGAGAAGAGCGGCCTCGTGCACATCGTCGACGTGTCGCGCGCGATCGCGGACTCCGTCGGCGTGACGCTCGATCCCGCATCGCTCGGGCGCCCGTTCTCCGCGATGATGGCGACCTCGCTCGGCGAAGATCAGGCGGTCCCTGCCCTGTCGATCGGTCGCGCGATGATCGCGATCTTCATCCTCGTGCTCGGGCTCGGCGCCGTGACGTGGGGGGTGCGGCACTGGTGGATCGCCCCGTGGTGGTTCGTCGTCGCATGCGGCCTGCTCCTGGGAGTCCGTGGACTGCCCACGCTGTCGACGCCGATGATCTACAAGCCCGAGGGCCGCGACATGTGGCCGGTGTGGGCGCCGGCACTGCTGCTCGCGATCGCCGCGACCTACGTCGGCATGCGGCGCACCACGGTCGCCCGTGTGATCGCGGGTCAGCTCGGACTACCGATCGCAGCGATGGCCGCCACGCTGACCCTCGCAGGCGCGTGGTCGGCCGCGTTCGGCGCGGAGGTCGCGCCGGTGGTGCCTCACTTCTCGGCGCTGACGTCGCCGGTCGTGCTCATGGTTGCTCATGCGTGTGGGGCGGTCGGGCTTGCTGTTCTCGCCAGCGTCGCCCTTCGGGCGTTCGGTCGACGCGCACCACCGGAACCGCCGCGTATCGTGCCCGCAGCCGAGTGACGACCTCGGGTAGCTTGGCGGCGAGGTCATCGTGCTCGCCGGGATCCTTGTCGACGTCGTAGAGCTCGGCGAGATCCTCGGCTGGCCGCACGAGCAACTGATACGGCCACTCGACCACACTCCACTGCAGCTCCTCGTGGCTGACCAGGGCACGCGTCGTGTGGCGCAGCGCGATCGGCGCGTCGAGGATCGCGGGCACGAGGTCAACGCCATCGAGTTGCGCGATCGCCTTCGGCGCATCGAGCAGCGAGAGCAACGTCGGTGCGATGTCGACGATCGACACCGGATCGGTGCGCTTGCCGCCCGGCACGCCGGGCACGTGGATCGCGAACGGGATGCGGACGAGCGCGTGATACGCGACCTTCCCGTGCGTCTCGAGCAGGCGCGGATCTTCGCCCAGTGACTCGCCGTGGTCGCTCGCGAACACGATGATGGTCGTGTCGGCGAGGTGCCGTTTCGCGAGCTCTTCGCGCACGCGGCCGATTTCGTGATCGATCGCGAGCAGCAGCGCGCGATAGCCATGGCGCTTCCGCGAGGTCTCGTCGTGTACGCCCTTCAGCAGCGCCCTCGGCACGTCGATCTGGTGGTGCTCGTGGACGTCGAAGTAGTGCAGCCACAGGAACGACGGGCGACCGGCGGCATCGTCGAGCGCGCGAATCCCCTCGAGCGTGGTGGCGGGCGCGCTCACGTGATCACCGATGTCGTCGTGGTCCCAGTCGGTGTGCACGGGCTTTGCGCGATCCATGCCGCGCGCGGGCAGCACCTCACCGACGTAGCGCGTGACCTCCACGGGCAGCGCGCTGTACGTGCGGCGCCCGAGCGCCCGCATCGCCTCTGGCAGCGTGGTGTCGATCGCCTGGTATGGATCGAAGCGGCCGGAGAGCAGCGTACCGAGTGAGACGTCGGTACCCGAAGCCGGCGCGATCGCGTGCGTGAACCAGACCGATTCATCGAGGAGCTTCACGAGCTCGGGGAACTCGGCGCGATCCGCGGCATCCGGCGCGAGCATGTCGAACCGCAGCGCGTCCACGCTCAGGAGGAGCACGCTCATGCCCTTCGTCCTCGCGATCACGCTCTGCACCGGCGCGCTCGCTCGCCACGACGCCAGGTCGATCGGCTTCGGCGGTGCGGCTGGCGGTGGCGGCGGCAGCGCATCCGCGCCATCGCAATCCTGGTCGATTCCATCTCCGGGCTTGTCGGCGGCGCCGGGGTACCGCGAGTCATCGTGATCGTCGCAGTCACCGCCACCGAGGATCGGCGAGCTACCATCGTGGTCGCGGTCGACGAGCTGGCGATACAGCCGCACCAGATCGCGTCCCTGATCGCCATACGTGGCAAGCACGCGGCGCTGGTTCGCGTCGCGCAGACCATCGAGCGTGGCGGCGACGCCGGTACCGAGCGCGAGCGCCGCGATCACCGCGGCCACGTACGCCGGCAGCCGCGGTGCCGCGAGCGCGCGAACCAGCGCGCCGGCGAGCACCACGATCGCGAGCGTCGCGCCGATATGACCGTCCGGATAGCCGGTGCCGAGCAGGTGGCGCTCGACCCACGCGATCGCGCCGATCGCGCCGGCGCACGCGAGGATCGCGACCGCGCGCGTGGTCAGGTCCGTGCGCTCCATCAACCGTGCTCCGCCGGCGATCGCGAACGAGATCGCGAGCCAGCCCACGCCGGGAACCACAAAGGGCAGCAGCTTCGCGAGCGGCAGGGTCTGCGCGTAGGCGCCATCGAACAGCGTGGACGCGACGGGGATGAGGACGATGAGGCTCGGCGCGCCGCGGATCAGCGCCCCGACCCACCACGGCCGGCCCACTGCGGCGCGCTCGCTCGCGGCCACGAGTACGCCCGCGACGAGCCCCGTCATCGCGAACAGGGGCACGAGCACGAGTCCGAGCCCACCGCCGAGCTTCGCGCCGTCCAGGGCGCCGATCGCCGCTGCCCCGAGGACATGCGCCGCGAGGACCCACGCGACGGGCGCACGGGAGGGCGACGGGTACATCGGAGCGATCACATCACAGTTGGAACGGGGTCAGACACAACTCGCACAACTTGTTGTCCGGGCAAGTTGTGTAAGTTGTGTCTGACCCCTATTCCCTCGGCGGATACTTCTGCAGCTTGCGCTGCAGGCTGCGCCGATGGATGCCGAGCCGGCGCGCCGCCTCGGAGATGTTGCCACCCGCGTCGGAGAGCACGCGGTTGATGTGCTCCCACTCGGCGCGCGCCAGCGACGGCGCCTTGTACTCGCCCGACTCGGAGGCCGGCGGGTCGAGCGGCGGCGCCTCGGCGCGGGCGAACGTCTGGACGATGTCATCCGCGTCGGCGGGCTTCGAGAGGTAGTAGGTCGCGCCCAGGCGGACCGCGTCGATCGCGGTGGCGATGCTGCCGTAGCCAGTAAGCACGATCGACTTCGTGGACGGATCGATCTCCACGAGGGCCTTGATCAACTCGAGGCCACTCTTGCCGGGCATCTTGAGGTCGACGACCGCCAGCTCCGGCGAGTCCTGGCCGGCCGAGGCGACGGCGCTGTCGTAGTCCTGCGCGGTGCGTACGTCGTAGCCGCGGTCGACGAACGCGCGGGCGAGCCGGTTGCGATAGACCTCGTCGTCATCGACGATCAGGATGGAGGTCTTGTCGCCGGCCGTGGAGTCCGCGGTGGTCATGCTGGCTTGGATACCACCGGGCGGCCCAAGGATTCGCCGGTCCGGGCGATTCCGGCGGTGGCTGCAGGTGAGACATCCGTGGGGAACCTCACGCGCACCTCGGTCCCCTCCCCGGCAATCGAATCGATCTGCAGGGTTCCGCCGACTCCTTCGACCACGGCGCGCGCGAGAAACAGGCCGAGGCCCATACCCCGCCCGGGCGCCTTGGTGGTGAAGAACGGCTCACCGATCCGGTCGAGGACCTCCGGCGGGATCCCGCCGCCCCGATCCCGGATCTCGATCGAGAGCGAGGAGCCATCCTTGCGCACCATGACCACCACGGTGGCGTTCGGAGGGGAGGCGTCCTGCGCGTTCGTGATCAACGAGCGCAGCGCCTGGCTGACCGCGCGCGGCGGGATGCGCAGCAGCGACTTGGTGAGATCGCCGGGGATGTCGAGGTGGACGGTCGGTGAGGGGCGGATGCCGACGAGGCTCTCGTCGAGGAGCGCCGCCACGGTGACCGGAGCGACGGTCTCGCCGACCGTGCCGGCGCCCTGCTGCATCTGATCGAGGATCACGCGGCAACGCCCGACCTGCTCGCGGATCAGCCGCGCATCGGCGGCGAGGTCGCCCTGATGATCGAGCTTGCTGAGCGCACGTTCGAGCTCCTTCGCGGCGAGCGCCACGGTGCCGAGCGGCGTGGACAGCTCGTGCGCAGCGCCGGCGGCCATCGTGGCGAGAGAAGCGAGGCGCTCCTGTCGTGCGGCGAGCCCGCGCGCCTCGGTCAGCTCGCGCTCGCGCTCGGCGAGCGCACCGGTGATGCGGCGGAGGAAGTACACGACGAACGCCGACGCCACACCGAGCGCGACCCACATGCCGATCGCGCGACTGTCCTCGGGGATCGTGATCGCACGCTGCGCGGCGAGGAGCACGCCGAACGCGACGAACGACAGAGCGACGAGCATCCACGTCCACATGGCGCGGAGCAGCACGGTCGCGAGCGCGATCTGGACCAGATAAAGGAAGCCGAACGGGTTATGCGGTCCGCCGGTCAGGTAGAGGAGCCCGGTGAGGATCGCGATGTCGAGCATCATGACGAGCGCGATCTGCCACTCGTGCACGGTGCGCGCGGGGGTCTCGCGGCGGCGGTCGCCGAAGAAGTACAGCTCGAGGCCGAGGTTCGAGACCAGGCCCACGGCGATCACGACCAGCAACGACGCGATCGGCAGCGCGCCATCGAGCAAGAACTGCCCGACGATCACGGTCGCGGCTTGCCCTGCGATCTGCGCCCAGCGCAGGCGCGCGAGCCACTGGATGTTTACCCAGTTGGCCTCGGGGATCGGAGCTGCCACCACCGCAAGCTACCGCGGAACCGGGCAGAAACGACCGGTGACTACTGGAGGGTCTTCTGCCCCTTCGCGATCACCCACTGGTTGTAGTACTCGGCCGCAGGAGTGCCCTGCTGGACGCGCTCGTTGGCCTTCTTGAGCTCCGCGTCGATGACGCTCGAGAAGTTCTCGATCGGTACGGCGCCCGAGATGAACCGACCGTTGACGAAGAACGCCGGCGTGGCGCCCACGCCGAGCTGCTGCAGATCTTTCATGTCCTTCTGCACGAGCTGCTGGCACTCGCCCTTCATGTCGGCCTTAAACTTGTCGACGTTGAGGCCGAGCTCCTGCGCGAACCCGACCACGATCGAGCAACCACCGGGGGTGTCCCAGCACTTGCCACCAGCCGCACCACCACCACCGGCCTCGGCCGCCGCCGGAACGTCCGAGTTATCGAGCTGGCGGTTCTTGAAGCCCTTGTCCCAGAGCAGCCGATCCATGTCCTTCGCCTTGCCCTGCTTGTTCGCCGAGCAGAACGCGAGTGCGCCGGCCGTCGCGTTGCGTGGGTGCACCACCATCTGCTTGTAGACCACGCGAAGCTCGTTGCCGTACTTCTGGTGGAGCGCGTCCATCGTGTCGCGCACCTTCTCGCAGTAGGGACACGCGTAGTCGTACGCCTTGACGACCGTGATCTTCGCGTCTGCCGGACCATCGAACGCGTCACCCTCGACGGGAACCGCATAGGTCTTCGCGGCATCGGGCTCGGGGCGCTGCGGGCGCTGCTGCTGCGCAGCCGCCGCGCCAGCGCCACCGCCACCACCGCCGCCCTTCGCGATGTACGCGTCGAGCTTGCGGTTCATATCGTCGAGCTTCTTCTCCGTGTTCGTGTTGTCCTGCGTACAGGCGAGCAGGGAGAGAGCCATGGCGGCGGTCAAGACGAGCTTCTTCACGTAACTTCCTTTTGCTTCGATTGCGCGCGGCCTAGTTCGGCTTTGGAGCGCCTGCCGCGCGGAACTGTTTCTCGCCCTTCCCGATGATCTCCTTGTCGTAGTACTCGGCGGCCGACGCGCCCGAGGCCTCGGCGATCTTCAGCTTGGCATCGACGATCCGCTTGAAGCCGTCGATATCCATCGCGCCCGCGACGTAGTTGCCGTTGATGAAGAAGCTCGGCGTCGATCCGACGCGATACTTGCGGAGCTCGTTGGAGTCCGCATCGATCAACGCCTTGCAGTCGGGGCCGTCCATGTCGGCCTTCAACTTCGCGACATCGAGCCCGATGCTCGGGGCCCAGCTCATGATCGCTTCCTCGGACATCTTCGTCGCGTCACGCGACTCCTGATACGGCTTGTAGGACTTGTCCCAGAAGCCCATATAGAACTCGGCGAACTTCCCCTGCCTCGCAGCCGCGCAGCCCGCGAGGTGGGCACGCGTCACGACCTGAGGATGGACGACGAGATTCTTGAACACGACACGCACCTTTCCGTTGTAGTCCTTGACGAGCTGCTGGAGGGTCGAACTGACCCTCTGGCAGTAGGGTCAAGCAAAGTCCCAGGCCTCGACAATTGTCACCATCGCGGCGTTCGGGCCCTCGATCATTCCCATCTTGAGGTTCTGCGCGACGTCGACCGCGAACACCGCATCGGGTGCCGCTTCCTCGCGCGCCGGCTGCGCGGCGCGCTGCGCACCGGCGCCGCCGCCCTGTCCGCCCTTCGCGATCAAGGCGTCGATCTTACGGTTCATGTCGTCGATCTTCTTCTCGATGCCTTTGTTGTCTTGCGAGCAGGCAGCGAGCGTCAGCGCGATCGTGATGAGAACAAATTTCTTCATCGGTCAACTCCTTGGCAGCTAGGTCCGGGAGCGGGCGCTCCAGGCGGGGGAAGTAAGCCATTACCGGGGTCACAATTGCAACAGAGCGGCTCGGCGAGGAGCCGGTCCACCTCGGCCGCCGAATCATCGTCGAGCAGCGAGACCGCATCGCTGCCGGTCTCGGCGCGGCGACGGAACTCCGCCTGGAACTCGCAGGCCTCGGTCTTGGAGAGCGTTCCATCTCCATCGAGATCGGCTTCGGGATGCGCCTGGCGCAGCGCCTCGGCGAGCTGCGGCGTGAACACGCATACGTTCTTGTCGCCGCGCGCCGCTGCGGTGCGCGCACCGCCGAGGGCGATCACGGCCCACGCGAGGATCGCGATCTTGCCGATGATGCCGACCCGCGCGCGCGACGGCGGACCGAGCACGGCGGCGACGCGCGCATCCAACGATCGCGGCGCCGCGAGCGCGGTGGCAGCAACGGTGCGGAGGCCCGCCATCTTGACGAGCAGGCGAGCGTACGCGGGCCGCGGTAGCGCGCTCGCTTCGAGCGCCCACGCATCGCACGCGGCCTCGCGCGAGAGGTCCAGCCGGCGGCCGATCAGGCGAACCACGGGCCACCAGAAGAACACCGCGCTCGCCCAGACTTGAATGAACCGCCCGATCGCATCCTTGCGGCGGACGTGCGCGAGCTCGTGGAGTAGCACGGCACGGAGCAGGGCTGGATCATCGAGGAGCGCGGGCGGAACGACGATGATCGGACGCAGCAGGCCGACCACGTAGGGCCCGATCGCGGCATCGCCGACATGGAGACGCGGCGCCCGAACGCGGAGCGACGCGGCGAGCGTGGCGACGAGGGCGCGTTGATCATCCGGCGCGGGCCGAGCGGCGCGTGCGCCGGTGAGCGTGGCGCGATACGCGAGGAGGGCGCGGCCCAGCACGAAGATCGCCCCGAGCGCCCACACGCTCGCGAGCGCGATCCAGGCGAGCGACGGCCACAGCGAGACGGCAGGCTCGGGTCCCGTGCCGATCGGCGCGGCGGTGAGCACGGTGACCACCTCGTCGTGGCGTAGATAAGCGATCAGATCGGACAGCGACCAGGGCATCGCCGGGCCCCACGGCAGCGCGAACTTCACGAGCACGACGAGCCACACCGCTGCGCCGAACGCCGGCCGCATGCGCGCGGCACGCAGCACGACGAGCGCGATCACCGCGAGGATCGTGCCCTGCACGGCGAGCATCGCGAGCGTTCCGACCGCGAGCTTCGCCGTGGCACCGACCGCGACGAGACCGGTCACGGCTTCACCTTCGGAGCCTTGGTCTCGGCCTCCGCGATCTTTCGCTCGATCGCGCGCAGCTCTTCCCGCGAGATCGACTCGTCCTCGACGAGGTTCAGCACCAGCGAATCGGCCTGCCCGTCGAACACGTCGCGCACGAACTCGCGCAGCCGATCACGGAGCACGGACTCCTTGCGCTGCGCCGGGCTGTACACGAACGGCTCGCGCTCCTTGTCGACCAGCACGGCGCCCTTGGTAGCGAGCCGGCCGAGCAGCGTCATCACGGTGGTGTACGCGAGATCCTGCCCGCGCTTGCCGAGCTCCGTGCGGACCTCGGCCACGGATCCGCGTTCGACCTGCCACAGCGCCTTGAGGACGCGCAGCTCGGCGTTCGTCAGGTCGCAGGAGGAGGAAGCGCGGGGCATGGTTACGACACCAGCAGTAGCATTACTACAGACGTAGTTTTGGACGCAAGCGGAATGGGGCCGCCCTCTCAACCGGGCGTGGGCGGGGGCACATTCCCGGCCCGACGTCTCTGCCGCCAGCCGATGACCCAGTCGAACGGTCGCTCGCAGCGCAGCAGCGGGAGATACGCGAGCCCGAGCAGCGGGTACGGGAACCAGATGTTCATCAGGAACACCACGCCCACGTGGAAGCCCCAGGCCATCAGCGCCCACGACTTCGCGGCGCGCGGATGCAGGAGCGCGAGCGGCGCGCCGAGCTCGAGCACGATCGTCATGATGCTGAACACGGTGAAGCCGGCGGGGTGATCGAGGAACGGCGTGGCGAGCGGCGCGATCGAGTCGCCGAGCAGCGCCTTGCGCAGATTGTCGACCGCGATCTGGTTGCGGAGCTGCTCGCCATCGAGCCACGCCACGCCCGCGATGCGCAGCTTCGCGATGCCCGCCATCATGTACGTCGCGGCGGTGATCGCGGCGAGCAGCTTGAGGATCCAGCCGTAGCCCGCCTCCGGCGCCGGTGCTGCGGCACCGCGGCGCACGCGATCGATCGACCACGCATCAGCCGCCGGCGCGCACGCGAGTGCAAGGACGTGCATGACGAGGAGATTCTCGGTGTGGAAGATCATCCCGAACGAATTGCGATAGGTCAGCGCCCACAGCAGGCCCACCGCGGCGAGCGGCGCGGTGATCCGGTAGGCCGCACCGAGCGTGAACGCGGCGAGCAGCACGCACGTGACGATGCCGATCGCGAGCGTCACCGACGGCGGCAGCGGCACATCGAGCAGGCGGACCACGCCGGTCGGCTTGAAGTGCGCGCCACCGAGCTGCGCGACCGCATACGACTCCATCAACCGCCCGCCGACCCACACCAGGCCGAACGCGCCGACGAGGATCCGCACCGCGGCGAGGCGCTTGGCGGGCGCGGGGGCGAACCACCAGTCCGAGATGCGCTTCACCTCGGCACCGTGCAGCTCGTGAGCTGGATCTCGGGTCCGCGGATGTCGCGCATCAGGAAGTCCACCGCGTCGTGCGTGCCGTTGACGACCCGGATCTCGGTGACGTCGTCGTAGTGCTCGATCTCGGCGACCCGGCCGGCGATCGTCGCGCACAGCTGCGGCAGCTCGCCGCGGCTCCTCGCACGCTGCAGCACCGTCAGCGCCTGAAGCACCTCGGACGACCCGACGATCCGCGGGGTGAGAGCCTTGCGCTCGCCGCTCGCGGTGAGGCCAAAGGCGTACTCCATCGAGAGCTTCGTCGGCCGCTTGAAAGCGAACATCGGGTACGGCGACAGCGGGAAGCCGTCCTCCCACGGCTCGCGGATCAGCGGCTCGAGCGTCGCGCCGAGGAGCGCGATCGAGACGACCGCCGCGAACACGCGCGAGCTCCGCACCGCCGCGAGACTACATCGAGCGGATCACGCGCCACGACGACCGCGGCGCGCCGATCTCGAAATAGAACGAGAACGCGAAGGTGATCAGGCCGTCCTTCTGGACCAGGCCATCGGGCGGGTTCGGGAACGGGGCCGACGCGTGGAATGCCTTGACCGCCTCGTCATCGAGCTCCGCCACGCCCGACGGTGAGGTGACGACGATCTTCGCGAGCGCACCGTTCCCCGCCAGGCTGACCCGCACCTCGGTGACCCGCGTCTTGAAGCCATTCACCGTGCCCTGCGGATCCACGCGGCGCCACACGGTCGCCGGATCCCAGTTCTGCGCGACCTGGCGCTTGAGCCGGTTGAAGAAGCTCGCGTAGACCCAGCGCTTCGATGACAGCGCGGTCTCATCGCCGTTCTCCACGTCGTCGAGGTGATCGACCGAGCCACCGCCGGCGATCCGCTCGAGCGTCTCGGGTGTGGGCTTGAGGTTCGGCACCTGTGGTGCACCACCGCCTGCCCCGTTGCGTCCCGGCGCCAGCTCGCCCGGATCGCGCTTCGCCTGCTCGATCATCCCGTCGCCGTGCCGCGGGACGAAACCATCGGCGACGAGCGGGCCCTTGTCGCTCGCGAGCGCTCCCTTGGTCTTCGCCTCCTGCGGCGCCTCCGACGGCTGCTGCGCACCGGGCGGTCGCATCGCGAGCACGCCCGGGACCTCCGGCGCCTTCTCGTTGCGACCTTTCTCCTTCTCGGAGAGCTCCTTGACGGACGCTTCCTTCGGATCCGGCTTCGGCGTCAGCTCGGCGGCCTTCGACTTCGCGACCATCGGCTCCTGCACCGAGCCGCGCGCGACCTTCTGCTTCTCGACCTCGACGTTGTTCTCCGAGAGGAAGCGCGCGTTGACCGGTTCCTTCTCGGTGTTCGGCTTCGCGGTCTCGACGACCTGCGAGGGACGCTGCGGCGGTGGAGGGGGCGGTGGCGCCTGCTGCTGTGGCTGGAGCTGCGGAGGCGGCGGCGGAGGGGGCTGCTGCTTTGCAAGCTCCTGCTGCATCGCTTCGTCGATCAGCCGCTCGGGATCGATCGATTTGAGCTTCTCGGCCTGCCTGGGCGAGAGCAGATTGATCGGCGCGGCCGCGATGGATTCGCCCGCGGAGCACGCCGACAGGTCGATCCACATCGACATCATCGCGTCGGCACCGCAGCCCTCGACGTCGCCGTTCCACGGCGCGAGGCACATCGCATAGCGCGCACCGGTCGCGAGCAGCACGTCACCCGTGCACGAGGGCTTCAGCTCCGGAGCCGCAGCGAGCTCCTTCTCCTTCGCCTTGGCCGTGCCATCGAAGGACGCGCCCATTCCGTCGCCGCCGAGCGACAACCCGAAAGCGGAGACGGAGCCGAGCAACGCGCCATGCACGAGCAGCGCAGCTCCGGCTGCGGCCCAGGTAGTGGCGGTGTTGACCCGTCGGTGTCGGCGCACAGAGGACATGCGTGGGACCACTCGAGTATAGAGACGCGCGAGGCCACCGTCAGGTCCGATTTGCGTTTCGCGGATCCCCTGCGGAAGGGCAGCCTGCCGAAACCCATCAGAGATTCGCGTGGTTCGGCGAATCCTGCGCGCGAGCGCTCGCTCCCGACCGCCGATTTCTCGCCCGAGGATCTTGAAACAGTTACGAGTGGGACGACCCCGTGATCTCGGAGGCCCGATGCGCTTCGCCGTTCCTGCTCTCGCACTCACGCTCGCCGGCTGCTTCGACGAGTCCCGCACGATCGAGCTCGATGTGGCGGAGGTTCGTGTCCCGATGGGCGCCGCCTCCGACGTCGGCGTCTGGGTCGATGGCCACGAGCTGTCGCGGCTCGACGCGTTCTCCTGGGTCATCGACCGTCCAGATCTGGTCGCGATCACCTACACGGCCGACCACGCGAAGGTGCGGATCACGGGTCGTGCGGAGGGCGAGACGATCGTCCACCTCGGCTACCGCACGCAAGTGATCGATGTTCCCACGTTCATCGCTCCACCTGCGGTCGTCGGCCTCACGGTCGATCCCGCCGCGGTGGCCGCACCGATCGGCACCATGGTCGCGGTTCGGGCGACCGCCGTCTACACCACGGGCGAGACCCGCGACGTCAGCGACGCCGCGGTCTGGGTGATCGATGATCCCGCCGTCGCGACGGTGGACGATCGAGGCGTGCGCGGCATGGCCACCGGCACCACCACGCTGCACGCATTCATCGATGGAACGCAGCGCGAGGCGACCGTCACCGTTGCACCGTAGCCAAGCTAGTTCGCGCAGACGGTGACGTCGAACTGGCCGTTCACCTCGTTGGCGCCATCGTAGTAGCCGTGGAGACCACCGACCACGTGCGAGGACGTCGCGAAGTCAACGACGATGCGGCCATCGAACGCGACCTTGTTCGTGTTGTCGCTGCCGACGAACGTCATGTTGTGGTCAAAGCCCATGTCGTAGTCGCCGGCGGTCTTCGGGATCGCGACGATGATGTGCGGGCCGGTCGGCTCCGAGATGCCGCACGGCGTGTACGCGGTCTGATACAGCGTCGCGAAGTAGTCGCTCTTGCCCTCGGAGAGGAACGCGCTGGTCTCGCCGGCCTTGAATGACCACGGCTGACCCGACACCGTGCCGGTGAGCGTCGACGACGAGATGTCCATCGAGTTGGTCGAGACGGTGCAGCCGGTGGCGGCGGCGAGGGAGACCGTGAGGGCGGCGAAGATCTTGTTCATGCCCCGTACACGCAGAGGCACCGACAAATGCGCAGATTATGTGAGCGCTTCGTTAAGCCCGTGCGCTTCCATCGACTTTAGCGTCGGATCATCGCGCGACCGCTCTCCGGATCGCCGCGATCGTCGCCGCAGGTTGTTCGAGGAGCAGCGCATGGCCATGGCCCGGGACCACCTCGAGTCGACCGAGGGGCGCCAGATCCGCGATCTCGCGGCTGTAGGCCGCCGGCACCGCGACATCGAGCGCGCCCACGTAGGCGAGCACGGGCATCGTGAGCTCCTGGAGTTGCTCGCGCAGATCCGCGCGCGCCTCGGCGGCCAGCTCGGTGGCGAGTACCGACGCGGACGTGGCGTCGAGCCAGGTGGCGAGCTGCGCGGCGTTTGCATCGTTCTGATACGCGGGGGCCAGGAACCGGCCGCGCACCATCTCGCGCATCTCGGGCGACTGCAGCGCCGCACCGGGCGCGGACAGCCTGCCGGCGAGCTGCACGATGGCGTCGCGATCCGCTGCCTCGAGCATCGCGAACCCCGCGAGGCTGACAACCGTGGTGACCCGCACGCGCCGCCACCCTCCGGCGACCGCGAGCGCGTGATGCGCGCCGAGCGAGAATCCCACCACGACCACCTCGCGGATTCCGCGGGCGAGCAGCATGTCCTCGAGCAGCGTGTAGACCCGCGCGAACGTGTATTCGCCGTCGAGCATCGGGCTGTTCCCGTAGCCCGGCAGCTCCGGCACGACGACGCGATGGTCCACCGCCAGTGCTTCGACCAGCCCCGCAAAGTCTGTGATCGCCGACGGTGCGCCATGCAACAGCATCACCGCCGGGCCACCGCCCCGGTCCACTACGTTCAACACGGCGACGACTATACACTTGGAATTGGTCGCAATTATCGGGTGAATGCGACTCCCTCCCGTCGCGATCCGTCCGAGACTCACGACAAATGCGTCGACTAGCACCCGTCTGTACTCTCGTTCTCCTTCTCGCGTCCGGTACGGCCTCGGCCGATACCATCATCGCGGGTGGCAACCTGCCGGGCGCGGCCAACACCTGGACCATGGCGGGCAGCCCGTATCTGCTCCAGGGCGACACCACCGTCCCGGTCGGCGCGACGCTGACGATCGATCCCGGCGTCGAGGTCCGCGCCGCGGCAAGCACCGATGGCCAGGCCGCCGGCCTCAACACGTCGCGCATCGAGCTGACAATCGCGGGCACGCTCCACGTCAACGGCACGACCGCAAAGCCGGTCACGTTCAAGTCGTCCTCGCCGACCGCCGGCACCTGGTACGGCGTCGTGGTCGAGGCAACGGCGACGGACATCCAGCTCGCCCACCTCGACGTGCTGAGCGCGATCTACGGCATCACGAGCCAGGCCGCGGGCACCGAGCTGCACACGAGCGCGGTCTCGGTGTCGACCTCGTCGTCCTACGGCGTGTGGCTGCGCGCCGGATCGCCCACGCTCGATTCGCTGAGCGCGATCAGCACCGGGACCTACGGCATCGCGATCACCGATACCGCCTCGCCCACACTCACGAACTGCGTGGTCCGCAATAGCGGCAGCATGGGCATCTACGTCGTCCACAACACCGCCGGTCACACGGTGACGCTCACGAACTGCACGATCAACGCGAACGGCAGCTACGGCATGTACTCCGGCGCGTCGGCCGCGAACTCCGCGACGATCAGCGTCGCGAGCTCGGTCATCACGAACCAGTCCTACGGCGTCTACCGCGCGGACTCGGCGACGTGGTCGGTCACCTACTCGAACGTGTGGAACAACTCGAGCGCGAACTACTCGAGCGTCGCCGCCGGCACCGGCACCTTGTCGTCGAACCCGCTCTACGTCTCCGCGACCGACCTGCGCCTGACCTCGAACTCGCCGTCACGGTTCGGCGGCTCGACCGGCAACGATCAGGGCGCCTTGCCCTACGACACCGTCGCGACGCCCGGCCTCTACGGCGTGCTGTGGACGAACACGTCGTTGACCCAGGCCGCCAGCCCGTACACGGCGGCCGGCGATCTCACCGTTGGTGCCGGCGTCACGCTCACGATCGATCCGGGCGCGACGATCAACTTCGCGGCGAGCTCCGACATCATGGCCTCGGGTCAGAACACGAGCCGCGGCGAGCTGATCGTGCGCGGCAAGCTGGTCGCCGACGGCACGGCCGCGCAGCCGATCACGCTCGCATCCAGCTCGCCCACCGCCGGCACCTGGTACGGCGTGCAGCTGGAGACCACGGCGGCCGCGTCGGTCCTCGACTACGTCACGATCCGCAGCGGCATCTACGGCCTGACCTACAACGCCACCGCGGCGAACAACGTGCTCACACACGTCACGGCCGAGTCCTCGTCGTCGTACGGCTTCTGGCTGCGGACCGGCACCGTCACGTTCGACACGCTGACCGCGGTCTCGACCGGCACCTACGGCATCGCGATCACCGACAGCGCCTCGCCCACACTCACGAACTGCGTGGTCCGTAACAGCGGCAGCATGGGCGTCTACGTCGTCCACAACACCGCCGGGCACTCGGTCACCTTGACGAACTGCACGATCAACGCGAACGGCAGCTACGGCATGTACTCCGGCGCCTCGGCCGCGAACTCCGCGACGATCAGCGTCTCCAACTCCGTCATCACGAACCAGTCCTATGGCGTCTATCGCGCGGACTCGGCGACGTGGTCGGTCACCTACTCGAACGTGTGGAACAACTCGAGCGCGAACTACTCGAGCGTCGCCGCCGGCACCGGCAGCCTGTCATCGAACCCGCTCTACGTCTCCGCGACCGACCTGCGCCTGACCTCGAACTCGCCGTCGCGGTTCGGCGGCTCCACCGGCAACGATCAGGGCGCCCTGCCCTACGACACCGTCGCAACGCCCGGCCTCTACGGCGTGCTGTGGACGAACACCACGCTGACGATGGCCGGCAGCCCGTTCACCGCGGCCGGCGATCTCAGCGTCGGCGCGGGCGTCACGCTGACCGTGGATCCCGGCGTCACCATCAACTTCGCCGCGAGCTCCGACATCATGGCCTCGGGTCAGAACACGAGTCGCGGCGAGCTGATCGTCCGCGGCAAGCTCGTCGCCGATGGCACGCCCGGCATGCCGATCACGTTCGCCTCGCAGTCGCCGACCGCCGGCACCTGGTACGGCGTCCAGCTCGAGACCACCGCCGCGCAGTCGACCCTCGACAACGTGATCATCCGCAGCGGCATCTACGGCCTGACTTACAACTCGACCGGCGCGGGGAACACGCTGTCGCGCATCACCGCCGAGTCATCGTCGAGCTACGGCTTCTGGTTCCGCACCGGATCACCGACGGGCGATGGCCTCGCGGCCGTGTCCACCGGCACCTACGGCTACGCGATCACCGATAGCGCGAACGTCTCGCTCATCAACTGCATCGCGCGCAACAGCGGCAGCATGGGCATCTACGTCGTGCACAACACGGCGGGCCACTCGCTGACGCTGAGCAGCTGCAGCATCAACGCGAACGGCAGCTACGGCATGTACTCCGGCGCATCCGCCGCCAACTCGGCAACGATCAGCGTCGTCAACTCGATCATCACGAACCAGTCCTACGGCGCGTACCGCGCGGACTCGGCCACGTGGTCCGTGACGTACTCCGATGTCTGGAACAACTCGAGCGCCAACTACTCCAGCGTCGCCGCCGGCACCGGCACGATCTCCGCGAACCCGCAGTACGTGTCCGCGACCGACCTCCACCTCCAGGGCACGAGCGTCGCGATCGACTCCGGCTCCACGGGCCCTAACCACGATCTCGAAGGCGTCACCCGCCCGCTCGACGGCAACGGCATCGGCGGCGCGCAGTACGATCAGGGCGCGTACGAGTTCGTGCTCGCCGCGCAGTGCGGCAACGGCGCCACCGAGCCCGGCGAGACCTGCGATAGCGGCGCGAACAACGGCATGTATGGCTACTGCAACGCCACCTGCTCGGCCCTCGGACCGCGCTGCGGCGACGGCACGACGAACGGTCCCGAGCAATGCGACGACGCGAACGGCAGCGACACCGACGCGTGCACCACCACGTGCCACACGGCGACCTGCGGCGACGGCTTCACCTACGCGGGCGTCGAGCAGTGCGACGACGCGAACGCATCCAACACCGATGCGTGCACCACGGCGTGCAAGGTCGCCACGTGCGGCGATGGCTTCACGCGCGCCGGTGTGGAGGAGTGCGACGACGGCAACCAGGTCGATACGGACGCGTGCCTCCACACCTGCGTGGCGGCGAGCTGCGGCGACAACGTGATCCACGCGGGTGTCGAGACGTGCGACGACGGCAACACCGTCAACACCGACGGCTGCACGAACGCGTGCGCCGTGGCCACCTGCGGCGACGGCATCATCCATGCCGGCGTCGAGGACTGCGATGACAGCAACACCATCGATACCGACGCGTGCACCGCGAGCTGCCACGTCGCCGTCTGCGGCGACGGCATCACGCGCGCCGGCACCGAGCAGTGCGACGACGGCAACGCGGTCGACACCGATGGCTGCCTCGCCTCGTGCATGTCGGCGAGGTGCGGCGACGGCGTGGTCCAGGCCGGCGTCGAGGGTTGCGATGACGGCAACACCAACAACACCGACGCATGCAACAACTCCTGCGTCTCCACCACATGCGGTGATGGCGTGGTGCAGTCCGGCGTCGAGGACTGCGACGACGCGAATCAGGTGCAGACCGATGGCTGCCGCAACAACTGCGTCAAGGCGGCCTGCGGTGACGGCATCGTCTACGACGGCGTCGAGGAGTGCGACGACGGCAACGTCAAGGCCGGCGATGGCTGCAGCCCCGCGTGCAAGGTCGAGGACACGATGCCGCCCGATCCGATGGGCACCGACAGCAACGGCGGCTGCTGCCAGACCTCGTCGGGTGCGGGCGCGGGCAGCTCCTTGCTCTCGCTCCTCGTCCTCGGCGTCGCGGTCCGCCGCCGCCGCCGGCGAGCTTAGTCGAGCCGTTCGCTCCGAGACCGCGAGCAGCGCCTTCTGATCGGAGTCGCCGGACAGCTCAGGCTTCGATCGGCTTCGATGCGTCGATCAGCCACCACGCGCAAGCACCGAGCATCGCGACGACGGCCATGACGACAATCGGCGCATCGTAGCTGCCGGTCGCCTTGACGATGTATCCGAACGCGATCGCCGAGATCGCGCCGCCGATCTGCGCCGACGTGTTCATGATGCCCGACACCGTCCCCGCGTGGCTGCGGCCGATGTCGATGCACGTCGCGAACGCGGTGGCCTGGCTCAGCCCCATGGCGACAAACGAGAGCGTGAACGCGGCGAGCGTGGTGTCCTTGGCGTTCGCGATCACGGCGAGCGTCATCCCCACCGCACAGGTGCCCAACCCGATCATGCCCGCCCACCGCCGTCCCATCCTCGGACCGCGACGCCTCACAAACATATCGCTGACGAAGCCGCCGCCCGCGTTGCCGATGATGCCGCCGATCCATGCGACCGCGAGCCAGCGCAGCTCGTGCTCGGTGAACCCGCGTGCCTTGACGAGGTACGTCGGCATCCAGAACACGGCGAAGTATCCGTTGTAGACGCCGCAGAACATCATCGCCATCAGGCCCCACATGCTCCGGCTGCGTAGCGCGACCCGCCACGACAGACCGTGCGCCGGCGGCGGCGGAACATCACCGAGCTCGGCGATCTCCGCGGCGCTCACGCCGGCCTTCTCCGTCGGGCGGTCGCGGAACCATGTGTACCAGACCGCTGCCCACGCGAGGCCGAACACCCCGAACACGAAGAACGACGCGCGCCACCCATACGCTTCCTGGATCGGGATCACGAGCAGCGGCGAGAGACCACCACCGATCTGCGTCGCTGCGCCGAACACGCCCATCGCGCGCGCGCGGTGGTCGCCCGGAAACCAGCGCGCGACCACCACCGACGCATTCGGCCACGCGCCCGCCTCCCCCGCTCCGAACAGGAACCGCGTAACCAGCAGCGAAGCGAATCCAAACGCGGCGCCGGTGAGCGCGGTGAACGCGGACCACCAGATCACGATGCGCGTGAGCACCGTGCGCGGTCCGCGCTTGTCTCCGAGGTGTCCGCTCGGGATCTCGAACATCGCATAGGCGATCGAGAACGCGACGGCGAGCCAGCCGAGCCGCTCCGGCGGGATCTCGAGCTCGGCCTGGATCCGTGGGAGCGCCACGGAGATGCAGATCCGGTCGAGGTAGAGGATGACGGCCAGGGCGCCGAGGAGCGTCAAGACCAGGTGGCGCTGCTTCACATGCAAGACATCGGCTCCAGCCCACCACTCTGCACGCTGCCGGGCTGCCGACACGAGCAACCTCGATGTACATTCAGCGGTGGAAGCGCGTGCCGGACTGGTGCCGGCCTCGGTCTTCAAAACCGATGAAGCTCTGCGCGAGCAGCGGCTTGGTGGGTTCGATTCCCATGCGCTTCCGTTTACTTCCCGGCCGTTAGATCAGTTTTCCGATCCTGCTGCCATTCTGCTGCCATTCGGCGCCGAGCTTGGTAGCTCGTCGAGCAGCCTCACCGCTTCGCGCGCGACCTCCGGTGAAAGGTGGGCGTAGCGCATCGTCATCTGGATCGTCGAATGCCCGAGCAGCTCCTGAATCGCCTTGAGCGGTGCCCCACGCATCGCCAGATGGCTCGCGAACGAGTGCCGCAGGACGTGCCAGCCGACCTGGCGAAGCCCTGCCCGCTTGCAGATGCACTCCATCGCGTAGCGCGGCTCGCCCACGGTCAACACGCGCCCTGCGAGATCGCAGAACACGAGCGGACCACGGAGGTGCCGATGCGACTTGAGCGCCGTGCGCACCTCGTTGCCGAGCGCGATCTCGCGGGCATGCCCTGACTTCGGCGTGCCCACGATCCCGTTCACGACATTGAGCCGCACGACGAGGCGTCCTGCGACGAGATCGACATCCTGCCAGCGCAGTGCTCGCAGCTCGCCGATCCGAAGCCCGGTACGCAGCGCGACGAGAATCATCGTGCGCCACTCACCATTGGCCGCCTTCACCAAGCGCTCCGCTTCCTCGTACGTCAGGAAGTCGAAGTCAGGCTTCGGCGGCCGGAGCCACTCGACCTCCGGCACGTTCTCGATCAAGCCGCGCTTGCGCGCGATCGAGAGCATGCGACGGAGCACCGTCAGGCAGTTGTTGATCGTCTTCGGCTTGAGCAGCCGGATCTTCGTTGCGGGCTCGTCATCGCGCCGCGTCGAATTCGCGATCGGCGTCCTGGCAAGCTCGACCTTCAGATCCTCGATCACGGCGTAGGTCACTTCGTTCAGACGAAGATCGCCGATCCGAGGGAGCAGCTGCACCCTCAACACGGCGTCCTTCGCGTCGACCGACGACGACTTGTTCCGCACACGCGACACATCCAGATAGATCTTCGAGAACTCCCTGACCGTGGCCACCTCTTTCCTGGTTGGGGGCGGAGGCGGTTTCGCCTCGCCAGTTGCATGGACGCTTGCGATTGATCGGCGCTCCGCTTCCTCTGCGCCTGCCCTTGTATTGGGCAAGCCCATCGGCATCGGTACACCTGAGATCCGCACGCTGCGTCCATTGCTCGCGCGAACCTGTTTCCGGAACGTCCAGTGCCCGTTCCGCTTGTCTCGTCGAACGCTCATCCAGAGCCTCCATCCGACGAGC
>JBBRBG010000042.1:0-51637 GCA_038206055.1 Haliangiales bacterium | reverse complement strand
GCGCTCGTCGCGTTCCTGACCGCACCGCAGTAAGCTGTCCCGGATGCCTGAGTCGGGCGAACTGGTCGGGCCGTACCGGCTCGTGTCCCAGCTCGGCAAGGGTGCGATGGGCGAGGTGTGGCGCGCCCGCGACGAGCGGCTCGATCGCTACGTCGCGCTCAAGGTACTGCCCGCCGATGCCGCCGGCGATCTCGAGCGCCGCGCTCGCATGCTGCGCGAGGCCCGCGCGGCCGCGGCGATCCGCCACCGCAACGTCGTCACGCTGTTCGACATCGTGAACCACCACGGCGACGACATCCTCGTGATGGAGCTCGTCGAGGGGCGCACGCTGTCCGAGACGCTGCGCAAGGATGGATCGCCCACCCTCGAGGTCGGCCTGCGCTGGATCGAGGGAGTCGCCGACGCGCTCGTCGCTGCTCACGAGCAGGGCATCCTGCATCGCGACATCAAGGCGGCGAACATCATGGTCACGCCCGATGGCGTGAAGGTCCTCGATTTCGGGCTCGCGAAGCTGCTCGACGACGCGCCGGTCGAGCCGGTGCAGCCGCCCATGGTTCCCGATGCCGCGATCGCGCTCGACGAAACCATGAAGTCCGAGTCGAGCGAGAAGCTGCCGCGCGCGTCGGCGGGGAGCCTCGATATCGAGAGCTACCAGACCCACGCCGGGCAGCTGATCGGGACGCCGCTCTACATGGCCCCCGAGCAGATCGATGGCGCGGCGCCCGACGAGCGCAGCGAGGTGTTCTCGGTCGGCGTGCTCGCGCACGAGATCCTCGCCGGCAAACCGCCGTACACCGCGACCTCGATGGCAGAGCTGTTCCGTCAGATCAAGTCCGTCCCCGCACCACCACTCGACAACGTGCCCGATGCGGTCGCGGCGATCGTCGACCGCGCGCTCGCGAAGGCACCCGCCGAGCGCTACGCGACCATGCAGGCGCTGCGCGATGCCGTGGCCAAGGAGCGTCTGCGCCGCTTTGCACCCGCCGCCCGGCGCTGGCCGCTCGTCGTGGCTGCGGGGCTGCTCGTGATCGGCGCGACCATCGGCGTGCTGGTCTGGCGCTCGCATCGCCCCGCACCGGTGCACCCCGGTGACGAGCTCGTGAAGCGCGCGCTCGACGAGTACGACGTGTTCTACAACGACAAGGCGCTGTCCTCGCTGCGCGCCGCGCTCGCCGTGGCGCCCGATCACCCTCGCGCGAACGCGTACATGATCCTGTTCGGCGGTGCACCGCAGGCCGATCGCGACACCGCGGTCGCGGGCGCGAGGCGCGCCCTGACGGCGACCGAGGAGCACACGAAGGATCGCGCGCTCGTCGACGCGGCGCTCACGTATACCCAGGAGGGCGCACCCGCCGCGCGCATCGCTCTCACCGGCGCGGGTGCGCCGAGCGATCGCGAGCTGTCGTTCTGGGCCGCCGAGCTGTCCTACCGCGCCGGCAACTACGCCGCCGCTGGAGACGAGTACAAGGCCCTGCTCGCCGACTCCGCGCCCTCGCTGCGCGGCCGGATCTACGACCACTATTCCTCCGTCCTCCTCTACGTCGACGATCCGACCGAGGCCCTGCGCATCGGCAAGATGTACCGCGACGCGTTTCCCGGTGAGGCCGACGCCGTCGGTGTTTACGCCACCACCCTCGCCGCGGCGGGCAAGTCCGACGACGCGATCACCGCCGCCGAGGAAGCCCTCCGCCTCGCCGAGGGCGAGGACACGCTCGCCGGTCTCGCGAAGGTCCTCGCGCTCTCCGGGAATCGCACGCGCGCGAAGGAGCTCTACCAGCGCTCACTCGAGCGCGCCGGCCCCACCCGCCGACCGCTCCGTCGCGCCGCACTCGCACTCCTCCAGTGGATCGACGGCGACCCCGCCACCGCGCTCGCCACCGTCACCCCGTGCCTCGCCTCCGGCGCCGACGCGGCCGCTCGGGAACGCGGCGCCTGCCTGTTCGTCGCCGGCGTGCTCGATCCCGCGCATGCCGCGCAGATCGCGACACAGCTCGACGCGCTCGCCGCCGAGGCGACGCCGACGAAACCTGCCTACGGCGCTCCCGCATCGCTCGCCGCCCTCGTGCGCGCTCGGGCGACGTTCTTCGGCGGCGCCTGCGTGCTGCCCGCCGATCCGATGGCCGCCACCGCGGATGCAAAGCTCGCCGCGGCATACACCGCACCGCTCGACTTCTACGCCGCATACCACGTGCCGTTCTTTGCGACCTGGGCGCTGTGCGAGCGGGCCGCGATGCTCGCCGCGACGGGCGACAAGGCCGGCGCCGCAGCGTTGCTCGACGCGGCCGCGGCCAAGGCGCCGAACCGCACGTGGCTCAACGACACGGCGAAGCGCTACCGCTAGCGGCTCGGCTGACCGGGAATCTACTGATGGTGAAGGATCCCGCTTCTGTGCGAGATCACGAAGTCGCCGGGCACCCCGTTGCCCCAGATCCCGCCGCCATTTCCAAACCCGGCGTAAACCTGCGGGGGCACCGCGACCGTGGTCCAGCTAGAACCATCGAAGTGGTTCAACGTGACTCCGTCGACCCAGATGTCGCTCGTGCTGGTGGACCAGATCTGGCGCGGAGATACGAACCCGCCGGCGGGCGAAATGGTCGTCCACGTGGTTCCATCCCATTCGCGAACGTCGGGATCCGCGAGAGCCAAGAGGTGCGTCCCGGCCGCCACGGCATCG
This sequence comes from Haliangiales bacterium, assembly GCA_038206055.1. Lineage (GTDB taxonomy): Bacteria > Myxococcota_A > Polyangia > Haliangiales > Haliangiaceae > JABFXX01. Next base: position 48,963 of record JBBRBG010000042.1, on the reverse strand, counting down.
ATCGCGGGAATCGTCTGAGCGTTTCGCAGAAGTGACGTCCCGTTCCAGTGGAGCGTCGCACTGTCGCCGAAGAACCAGACATCGCTAGGCCCAGTACCTTCGATGCGACGGAACGGCGTCGATGCGAGCGGATGGGAGACCGCAGTACAGGCCGAGCCGTCCCAGTGATAAACGTGACCACCGTCGCCTGCGAACCATACGTCGTTCCCACCGATCACCTTCGCGGCGCGGAGCCACGAGAAGTCGCCTGGCGTCCATGGACACGTGATGCTTGTCCAGCTCGTCCCACCTGCGTAACGCTCGACGATGGGGAGCGTGCCGCTCGGGCCTGGGCTCGGTGCGTCGGTTCCGGCGACGGCAAACACGCCACTCGAATGAGCGTCGAACCCCTCCACGCCTCCAAGGTGGACGTTGACGAACGCGGCACCGGCCTCAGAACGGAAGAGCTGGTTCGTCGAGGCCTCGTGGAGCCAGAGCTCTTGGTAGCTTGCGCCGATTCCGCGGAGCCTTCCCGTGGGTTGCGGGGGCTGCCAGGTCGCGCAGCTCGCGAGCACGGAGCCATCCCAGTGGAGGATCGCGTGATCCGAGAGAAACCACACAGCGTTCGTCGCCGAGCCGATGATCTCCGTAGCCGACAGGTCGAAGGCCGCGGGAACCGTCTGCTGCGTCCAGGCGCCGCCGCTGAAGTGCCAGAGAGCCCTCGGTGTCAGGCCGTTGAACTTCGTCACGATCCAGAAATCGTCGGACGAGCCCCACGTGATCTCTGGAGCGGCGGGATAGCCCAGCTGCGCACTGGTCATCACGTTGCCGTTGATGAGGCGGTTGGTGCCGAACGCAATGTCCGAAGGTCCGAGCAGCGCCACAGCGCGAACGTCGGGAACGTCACTGTCCTGGCTCACATCGATCAGGACCTGATATTGGGTGCCATCCCAGTGAGCCAGGTATCCGTGAGATCCACCGATCCAGACGTTGTCGGGACCACGACCGTCAACGGCATACACGGGGAGACTGGCCGCAGGGGAGGTCCAGGTGCCGTTCAACTTTCGGCGCAGTGTATTCAAGCCGATCGACCAGAAGTCGTTCGCGGACGCGGCCCACAAAACGTCGCACTCGCCGTTCAACCACCCGGCCGGTAGCTGGCTCCACTGCGCGCCGTCGTAGTGCCACACGATCGAGAATGGGCTGCACGCGTAGATGTCCGTGGGGGACACTGCGGTCATCGCGGAGACGGCACCGACCATCTGGCCCGGCTGATTCACGGATGGCAACACGACCTTCTCGAGCGAGCTCGCCGGCGAGATCGTCGCGAGTGTGTTGCTCGATACCGGAGCGAGCCACAGTCGGCCATTGGCACCAATCGCCGCACCGCGGCGGTGCTTTGGTGCCTCTGGGAGACTCATGCAGAACCCGTCCATGCACCACGGCGTGATCGAGCTGCACGAGCCCACGCCGCCGTCGGGCATTGCGTCGGGCGCACCGTCGGCTCCGGAGGTCCCATCGCCTGAGCTATCCGCGGAACCCGCATCGGGAATCGCGGATGATCCGCCGCCGCAACCTGCCGCGACCGTGAAGAGCAGGAAACTCCAAGAGGAAACCGTTCGAACCCGCATACTCACCGTTTCAGGATGTTGACAGGCATCTCCTCACCCCACAAGAGCGCGCTGAGCGGTGGTGTGATGCGGGCTACGGTCTCCGCTAGCTCTGGCTACCTAACCTAGCGCCCGCCAGCGCTGCCGGCACCGCTGTCGCTGCCGCTGCCGGCACCGCTGCCGCGCTTGCTGCTGCTACCGCTGCCGCTACCCTCGGCGATCAAGGCGTTCTTGATCTCGGTGTCGATGCGATCCAACCTGGGGCGGATCTCCCCTCGCAGCTCTTGCGGGAGGTAGCCGGAGCCCTCGAGACGCCGCACACATCGCTTCGCGTCGTTCCATGATTTGAGCTCGAGGTAGGCGTCGCACATCGCGAACCAACCGGTGACCTTGATGTTGATGCGCCCGGGCCACAAGTCGACGTCCTTCAGAAGGTCGATCGCGTCGACGAGCTGGTGCTTCTTGATCAGGGTCTGCGCGAGCTGGAGCCGGCTGGTCGCACTTGGCTCGAAACCCTCGCAGCGCTTCGTCGTGAGTGCCACCACCTTGAGGTCTCCGCGCTTGAGCGAGAGGTCGTAGAGCATCTCGCAGATCCGCAGGTTGCTGTGCCGCACGTCTAGAAAGCGCGACAGCCAGGTGATCGCGACGCCGCTGCGCTCGAGCGATTCGAGGATCCGCACAACATCGCCCGGCTGATGCGTATCGATCGGGATGGCGGTGGCCGCGAGCTCACGCGGGAAAACGGCGACGATTTCGGTGATCAGCTGCGTCGGGTCCACCGTTCCGCGAAGCGCCGCCGCGTACTCGATCGCCGACTGGTCGATCCGTCCCGTCGAGTACAGGAGGTGTGCCGCCATCAGGTGCAGACCCGGGTGCGTTGGATGCAGCATGAGTGCGTGATTGAGCAGACGGACCGAGCTGCCGGCATTCTCGCGAGCGGCGATCTGCGCGGCGAGAGCGTAGCCGTAGTAGTCGAGCGGGTGGCGCTCGATGACGGGCCGAATCTCGGCGAGGCTCAGCGTCCTGCGCTCGCGCAATGCGGCGCGATCCTCGGCGATCGAGGTCGTCGCGTTGCTCCATAACATGAACATCGCGCCGATCAGGGCGAGCACAAGAACGGCGCGCGATCCGCGCGAAACAACGAGTTCGCGTGGTTTTCCTTCGCGCAACGGTACGTAGGCGAGCGTCGCCGCGACCGCGGTGATCGGAATCGCCAGGCCCAGGATCTCGATCCCGAAGTCAACGTTGCTCTGGAGCGCGACGACGGCGATCCCGGCGAGTGCACCAGCGGCAAGTGGTCCCTCGCGCCACTTCCGGAGCGCGGTCACCATCAACCACAGAGCGATGATTCCGAGTGCCACTGCGCCGGGAATGCCCCAGTCCACGACAGCCTGGATGTACTCGTTCTCGAGATGCGAGAACGTCGCGAATGCACTTGCGGTATGCACACGGGTAAACGCCGGCTCGAACGCGCCACGGCCAACTCCGACCCACGGTGACTCCTCGACGAGGGTCGCCGCGGAACGCCACATCGCGTACTTGCTCGTCGGGTGATTGATTTCGTCGAGGGACGTTCGCGACAGCTCGCGGCTGATCCCGCCCGCGCTCGCGTAGACCACAACGATCACCGTGCACGCTCCCACGACTCCGATCGGCAATGAACGGGTCATGAAGCGCGCCCGCCTGCGGAGCGGCGCAGCACGGCTCGTGATCCGCTGTCCGATCAGAAGCCCGCCGACCACGATGACACCACCCAGCAGCGCGAGCGTCGCGCCGCGCGAATGACTCGCCATCGTGATCATCCCGCACAGGCCGGTGGTCACGAACCACGTCGCGCGCATCCACGACCGCTGGCGGCGATACATGACGAGACTGAGGGAGACCACGGCGCCCAGGGCCATCAGCCCGCCGAGTTGATTCTCGTTTAGCAGCGGCCCGAGCACGGCAGGCGTCGCGTGCTCGGGCTTGTAGATCCCATAGAGGCGTTCCATGCCGAGCAGCCAGTGCATGCCGCTGACAACGGCCGCGACGCCGCAGGAAGCCGCGACACCGGCCAGGATCAGGTAACGGCCGCGCTCCGTTGCGGCGATCCGCAGTGTGACGATGGCGAATCCCAGGAGCGTCAGGAAGAACGTCAGTCCCCGCAGCGTCCCCGGAACGTCGAGGGTGAGGGTGGATGCGGGGGAGAACCCCACGACCTGCGCGCCGTCGGCACGAAGGCCCGCACCGACGGGCTCGAGCGCGTTGACCAGGCTCGTTGGGAGCGGCACGAGTTGCGCCGCCGTCATCGCGACAGCCACGCCGAGCAGGATGATCAGGGGCGACGTCTTGACCATCGTCGAACGCGACGTCAGCTGGATCGCGAGCGTGGCGCCGACCAGTGCGGCCACGATTGCTTGCGGGCCCCGGAGCGCACCTCCGACCGCGAAGATCGCCACGCCCATCGCGGCCGCGCCCGCGATCGTGACAACGCGGTCACGCGGCCGCATGCCGAGCTACCAGGCGCGCTCGGGGACGAAGATCTCGTCGCCTGGCATCATTGGAAAGTTGGGACGGCGGCCCTCGGCGATCATCTCGACGGGGATCTTGTAGGTCTCCTTCTTCCCCTCGAGGACCCGCGTCACCTTCACCATGTTCTTGCGCGCCATTGGAGAAAACCCTCCGCTCTGTGCGATGGCCTCGGTGATCGTCATCCCCGGAGTAAACTTGACAGAACCACTCCGGAGCACCTGGCCGAAGACCGAGCACTTGAGCGAGTTGATCTCGACGACTGTGAGTGAGACCACGGGCTCACGGAGGTAGCCATCGGCGAGTCGATCGCGGATCTCCTCCTGGACCTCCTTCACCGCTTTCCCACCGGCGGACACTGCACCAATGAACTGGACCTGCATCTGGCCTGAAGCATCCAGCGAATACGTGGACTTGCTCACGTTCGACCCATAGAAGATGGTCAGCTCGATCTTGTCACCGGGGCCGAGCGCGAGCTTGGTGTCGTCGAACGGGGCCACGGTCGGGTAGACGACCGGCGGGTTGTCCTGGCAGCCAATCGCCAAGGCGAGCGTGAGGACGAGGAACGCGTGAACAATGCGCATCGGAACGGGGGTAGGTTGCCGGCGGGCAACCTGGAGTTCATGCCAGATCCCGATGAACGTTTCCACGGCGTGAGGCCACCAACAGGAAGCGTTGACCAAGGTAGGTCTTCCACGTATGCTCCCCGAGGTAAGCGTATGAGAGCCCTCACGAAAATCGTTGCTATGTTGGTTGTCGTTGGAGCCGTGGCGGTGATCCACGCCGACTCCGACCCGCCCGTGGCAGGTGCAGGATCCGGCTCGTCGGCGTCGGTGGCGAAGAAGACCATCGTCCTATCTCCCGCGGAAATGGAGACCGGCGCCAAGAAGTTCGAAGAGCAGCTTCAGAGCGACATGCGGACCGTGCTCCACCTCAAGGAGGCGGTCCGCAAGGCGAAGGACGTCATCAAGCTGAACTGCGTGAACGATCGCCTTGTGCAGATCATGGCTCAGCGCAACATCGCGGACTCCCAGAATGCCGAGTTGCAAGCTGCACTCGGCAAGGGAGCGCCTGAATCGCAGGCCCTCTATGGCTCGCTGCAAGGGACCGCCGAAGGCGTGCGTCACCTTCGCGAGGAAGCCAGCGCCTGTGTTGGCGAGCCCGAGCTGTTCAAGCAGGAAGGCGTCGAAGTCACGCACCCGGACATCCCGGATGACCCGATCACGGACAATCCGTTCGACGATGCGCCCGACGTTTCGGTCGAGCCGCCCGGCTACGCCAGCCCGTTCTTCTGAGATACCTCGCACGGCGAGGCTCTGGAAGGTTCGCGTGAACGCTGGTCGTTCGCGCCGCCACTAACACTCGTTCGTTCATGCCTCGCTTCCTCGCACGTAGCCTCCAGATCGTCCTCGACTGCTCCGTGCTGTCGATCGCCTACTGGCTCGCGTTCCTGTTTCGCTTCGAGTTCGTGCTTCCGTCGTCGCAACTCAAGCTGATTCTCGTCAACTGGCCGTACGTCATCTTGGTCCACTACCTCGCGCTCTACGCGTTCGGTGTGCCGCGGGTGGCCTGGCGATACATGACGATGCGCGATGCGGCGCGGGTCACGTTCGCGATGACGAGCTCGACGGGGTTGCTGGTCGCCATTCGACTGACGCTCCCCGCGCTGACGTCGAGCGCGCTCGTGTTCCTTCCGCTCGGTGTCCTCGCGATGGGGTTCGTGCTCGGGTTCGTTGGCCTGATCGGCGTACGCGCGATCTGGCGGTTCCGCGGTGAGATCCAGGGCCGCAAGAAACGGGCGGTCGGAACCGAACGGCAGGACGTGCTCCTGATCGGCGCCGGCGAAGCAGGGGTGCTGGTTGCGAAGGAGATCTCGAACCGGCCAGACCTCGGACTGAAACCGATCGGATTTCTCGACGATGACCCGCTGAAGATCGGCATTAGTATCGGTGGACTCTCTGTGCTTGGCGCGACGAAGGACATCGCGGAGATCGTCGCCAATCGTCAGGTCAAACGCGCGCTGATCACCATCGCGAACGCACCAGGTCAGCAGATCCGGCGGATCACAGAGTTGTGCCGCGATGCAGGAGTCGAGACCAAGATCATCCCCGGCATCTATGAGATCGTCGGCGACATGGTCAACCTCTCGCGCATTCGCGAGGTGGCCATCGAGGATCTCCTCGGCCGCGAGCCGGTCAACCTCGACGAAGGCGTGGTCGGCTCCACGATCCGGAGCCGCGTCGTGCTAGTCACGGGTGCCGGAGGGAGCATCGGGTCCGAGCTGTGCCGCCAGATCTGCCGGTTTGGTCCTGCGCGGCTGATCCTGGTCGAGCGCTTCGAGAACGCGTTGTTCGAGATCCATCGCGAGCTCGCGCAGGAGTTCCCGCAGGTCCCGATCGATCCCCGGATCGCAGACGTCTGCGACCTCCCGCGCATGGCGCAGCTGTTCGAGATCGGCAAGCCCGAGCTCGTGGTCCACGCGGCGGCGCACAAGCACGTGCCGATGATGGAGTGGAATCCGGGCGAGGCCGTGAAGAACAACGTCGGTGGTACGCGCGCCGTCGCGGATCTCGCGGACCGGTTCGGTGTCGAGCGGTTCGTCCTCGTCTCGACCGACAAGGCGGTCAATCCGTCGTCGGTGATGGGCGCGACCAAGCGCGTGGCCGAGATCTACCTGCAGGCGCTCTCGCAGCGGTCCAAGACCCGGTTTGTCACCGTCCGGTTCGGTAACGTCCTCGGCTCTGCGGGAAGCGTGATCCCGATCTTCCGCGAGCAGATCGCGAAGGGTGGGCCGATCACGGTCACCCACCCCGACATGACGCGCTACTTCATGACGATCCCCGAGGCGAGCCAGCTCGTACTGCAGGCCGGGGCGATGGGGCTTGGCGGCGAGATCTTCATTCTCGATATGGGCGACCCCGTGCGGATCATCGATCTCGCTCGCGATCTGATCACGCTCTCGGGCCTGCGGCCGATGGAGGACATCGAGATCCGGATCAGCGGAGTTCGCCCGGGCGAGAAGCTCGTCGAGGAGCTCGCCACCGATGCCGAGCACGCCGACAAGACAAAGCACCCGAAGGTCTTCATCGGGCGGATCAAGCCGCACGACTGGGCGTTCGTCGACGTCGGTGTCACCGCGCTGCTCGAGCTCGCGCGCGGGTCCGATGCAGAGCAGCTCCGGGCCACGCTCGGCAACCTCGTGCCCGAGTACGGCGCGGTACGGCCCTCGCGATCCAGCGGGACGCTGAAGGCGCTCGAGACGAAGCCCGACACGCTGGAGCCGGCCCCCGTCCGGAAGGACGCGGGCGACGTCCCGCAGCCGAACTGATCAGCGAAGCGCGCGCACCATGGTGCCTATCCACGGGACCTGTCCGGGCTGGCGGTTCCAGCCGAGGCGCTCGTAGAAGCGAATCGCGCGGTCGTTGTCGGGGTGAACGGTCAGGGTCATCTGCGCGTGTCCTTCGGCGCGCGCACGCTCCTCTGCCTCGCGCATCAGCGCGAGACCCGCACCCGAGCCGCGAACGGCGGGAGTGGTCGCGATCGAGAGCACTCCGAAGGACGGTGCACGCACCTCCGCGGTGGGCACGACGCGCGCGAGCCGCGAGAACCGCAGCGTGATCGACAGCGCCGTGCGAAGGCGATCTCGGATCATCGGGCTGAGGACGAGGCTCGGATGGCGACCGATCTGACCAGCGAGGTACAGCCGATTCGTGCGGAGAAATCCGTTCATCGCTCCACGAAACACGCCTGCCGCGCAGAACCCGACGAGTGCGGGGCCATCCCACGCGCCCATCAGCGCCGCATCGTGTGGACCCTCGACCAGCCAGAGATAGTAGCGGCGGATCGCCTCGGGACCGAACGCGGTGATCGCGCTATCGCGAAACGCGCTCTGATGAACCGGCACGACCGCGCTGAGCTCGGAGGGCGCGATCCGTGCGACCCGGAACTCAGCCATGGAGCGACCGGAATGCGTCGGCGACGATCCCGACATCCTCGGCGGTCATCCCTGGATACAGCGGCAGCGTGACGAGGCGCGGCCACAGGCCGTTTGCCACGGGGAACTCCTCCGCGGCGAGCCCGTAGGTGTCCTTGTAGTAGGGCTGGAGGTGCAACGGTTGCCAGTGGACCGACGACGCAACGCCCGCGCGCTTCAGACCCTCGATGACCTCGGCGCGCCCTTGCTTCCAGACCGCGAGATCGAGCCGTACCGAGAACAGGTGCCACGAGTGCTGGCGGTCCGGGTCCTCTGTCGGCAGCTCCAGGCCGTCGACTCCGGCGAGCGCCTGGTGGTACAGCGCGACGACCTCGCGGCGCGCGGCCCACAACTCGTCTGCACGCGACAGCTGGACCCGGCCGAGCGCCGAGGCGATGTCCGTGAGGTTGTACTTGAACCCCGGCGCCACGATCTCGTAGTACCAGGAGCCCGCCGCCGTGTAGCGCTTCCACGCGTCCTTGGACATGCCGTGGAGCGACATCAGCCGCATGCGTTCCGCGATCGCATCGTCGTCGGTGACGGCCATTCCGCCCTCGCCCGTGGTGATGCACTTGTTTGCGTAGAACGAGAAGCACGTGACGTCACCGGTGGTGCCCACCGATCGCCACGGCGAGCTCGCATCGCGGCGCGTGAACGCGGGGAGCGTGTGTGCGGCATCCTCGATCACCGCGATGTCGAACCGACGCGCGAGCCCACGAACAGCGTCGACCTCGGCCATCTGCCCAGCGTAGTGCATCGGGATGATCGCGCGGACCCTGCCGTACGGAGGCGCGAGCCCGGCGATCGGTCGCCCGGCCTCGATCGCCTCGAGGGTGCGCGTGGCGGCCGCAACGTCGATGCACTGCGTGCGGGGATCGCAGTCGACGAACACGGGTACCGCGTCGAAGTAACGAACGACCTCGGCGGTCGCTGCGAACGTCATTGTCGGAACGAGGACCAGGTCGCCGCGCGTGACGCCCACCGCCTCGAGCGCGAGGTGAAGCGCTGCGGTGCACGAGTTCAGAGCGACTGCGTGCTTGGCGCCGACGTAGCGTGCGAACTCGGCCTCGAACTCGCGGGTGACCCCGCCAGTGGTCAGCCACCCGGAGCGGAGGCACTCGACGACCGCCGCGATCTCCCTCTCGCCGATCGTGGGACGGAAGAACGGAACTCTCACGAGCGATCGAGCTCCTCGATCCGCCGCATCGCCTCGCGGATCACCGGGTCTTCCGCTGGGTCCCGATGCAGGAGTACGGCGATTGCGGTGCGCAGCAAGACCGCGAGGTCATCGGCGACCGAGTCCTTCGCCAGTCCCTGCAGCGCGAGCTCGAGCTTCATCGGCATCACCACGTCCATATATGCGCGATCTCGATCGCGAGCCAGCGCGAGCAGCCCCTCCTCGTCGCGGAACGTGAGCGAGGCGACATCCGTCAGCCCCGGGCGGACCTCGAGCAGTGCTTGCCACTCGGGGCGATACAGCTCCACGTACTGCGGTACCTCGGGCCGCGGCCCGACGAAGCTCATGTCGCCCCGCAGGACGTTCCACAGCTGTGGCAACTCGTCGAGCTTGGTCTTGCGGAGAAACTTGCCGACGCGCGTGATCCGCGGGTCCTCACTCGCGGTGATCGCCGGGCCGTGCTGCGCCGCACCGATCACCATCGTGCGGAGCTTGGCGACGCGAATCGGTCGCTTGTGGCGGCCCACGCGGATCTGTACGAACAGCGCTGGGCCGGGCGAGTCGAGCTTGACCGCGGCGGCGAGCAGGGCGAGCAGCGGGCCACCGACGAGGAGGGCGGTCCCGGCGAGCGCGACGTCGAACAACCGCTTCATCGCCGCTCCAGCTTCGAGACCACGAGGCGTTGCTTGCCGCTGACGGTCTTTGGAACGGCGTCGACGTACTCGAGATCCATGCGCAGCCGCAATCCAAGGCGCCTGCGGAGCTCGGCGATCAGGAACGTCTCGTCGGAAGATCCGTACGCCGGGGTCACGCACAGTTTCAGCGTGATGGCCTCGGGAGAGCTCTGTAGGATCTGCGATTCGCGCAGGTTCGGTACCGACTGGAACGCGAGGCTCAGCGATGCAGGCCCGACGCTGGTTCCTTCCGGCGTGACGACCATCTCGTCGACACGGCCGGCGATCGCGCCGATCCGCGGCAGCTGCCTCCCGCACGGGCAGGGAGCGCCATCACCGGGCGTCGCCTGGTCGCCGGTGCGGTAGCGCAGCATCGGCATGGCATCGTTGATCAGACCGGTCGCGACGATCTCGTGGCCGTCCTCGGACTCCACGAGCTCGATCACCCCGTACTCGGGACTCTCGTGCATCCCGCCAGAGGGACACTCGGAGACGAAGCAGACCGGCTCGCCGAGCGAGTAGCCGTTGAACACCTTGGTCGCGAATGCCCGCTCGATCTCGGCGCGTTGCCAGTCGAACAGCGTTTCGGAGCTGACGAGGACGGCGCGTGGGCGGATCTCGCCGGAGCGTCCCTGCTCGATCACGAATCGCGCGATCCGGTGCACCGCCGACACGTACGCGACGATCACCTTCGGCGCGAACTCGACCAGCCGATCGACGATCGCCGGCAGGTTCGCATCCGAGAGGTGATACGCCGAGACGTAGAGCTGGTTGAACGCGAGGTTGCGTCGCCAGTACGGCGGACCTTCCTGGCTCATCGGCACGATCGGCTTGCCGTTGATGCTGACCATCGCATCGCCGAACGCTACCTCCGCCCACCGCCGGAATCGTGCCTCGTACGTGGCGTAGTTGAACTGGACCGCCGAAGGGGACACCCAGTAGGGGACCGGGCGACCGGTCGTGCCACCCGTGCTTTGCGAGATCGCGGCGACGGTGCGGCGCTCCGGGCGCAAGCGCTCGCCTTGCTCCTGGACGATCGCCTTCGTGAGGAATGGGAGGATCCGGAGATCTGCCGCTGTGCGGATGTGCTCCGTGCGGATACCCTCGCGCTTGAACAGCTCGCGGTAATAAGGAACTTCGGCGGCTGCGAACGCCACGGTGCGCCGGACCCCGGCGTCCTGGAGCTCCTGCAGTGCGGCGCGATCGAGCCATTGCTGTCGCTCGAGCTGCGCGAGGAAGCGCTGATAGTCGCCGCGATACCGCCGCACCCGCTGCTGGAGTCCGTATCCGGTGGCCATCACGTTCTGCACGAACACCGGGCTCCTTGCGTAGATCCGATCGAGGAGGCTAGCCACGCGCGACCACCCTCTCCAGCGTCTGCGACCATTGGTCGAGCACCGAGCTCCAGTCGTGTTCGAGCGCGCGCGCGTGTGCGCCACGCGAGAGCCGTTCGCCGAGCCCAGGTTCCGCGAGCACGCGCTCGATCGCGGCGCTCATCGCGACCGGATCGCCCTGCTTCGTGAGCAGGCCGCTCTTGCCGTCTTCGACGAGGTACGGGGTCCCGCCGACCGCGGTCGTGACGACGCAGAGACCTGTCGCCATCGCCTCGAGGACCGAGAGCGGCGTGTTGTCGACGTCGGTGGTGTTGATGAACACGTCGGCGCGCGCCAGGTGGTCCGCGACCGCGGCCCGCGGCACGCGTCCGATCAGCTCGAGCCGGTTGGTGACGCCGAGCTCGTTCGCACGCGCCTCGACCTTCGCGAGTGATCCATCGCCCTTGTCGGGCCCGACCATCGTGAGGGTGGCGCCCGGAAGCCGCGCGAGGACCTCGACGGCAAGCACCGGGTTGTAGATCGCGTGGAACGCGCGCACCCAGACCAGCCGCGCGCGCGGCGCCATGCGCGGGGTGAAGGCGAACGCGCGTGCATCGACGGCGTTGCGCACCAGCACGATGTCGGTCCGGAACTCGCGCATGCGTTGCCGCATGAAGTCCGAGGGAGCGGTGATCACGGCGGCAGAGCCGAGCAACCGGCGGACGCGGCGCGGCCAGCGACCGGCGAACTCCGGCAGAGAACCGCCGTGGAGCGTGAGCACGTACGGCTTGTGCAGGCGCCGGAGCTCGAACGCGACGGCTTCGGCCCACACGAATGCGGCGCCCGAGTACACGTCGATCACGGCGACGTCGTAGGTCTTGCGGCGCGCCCAGGCCGTGCGAACCATATCGAAGATGCGCGCGCCTCGCCGTTGCTTCGTCGACGTTCGCGTGACCTGCCACCCGCGATCCTCGAGACGATCGGCAAGATCCTCGCAGTAGCTCCGGTTGAGCCCGCTCGACAGGAAGTTGCTGACGTAGAGAACGCCGCTCATGCGCGTACGGGCTTGGCGCCGGGCAGGGGTCGTGACGCGTACGCGATCGAGCACGCGAGCCCGAACACGAACGCAGGCGCGGCAAGGCGCATTGCGTTGACCAGCAGGAACAGCGTGAACCAGACAAGCATCGCGACGACGAACGCACGCGCTTGAAGTGTCGCCGCGCCACGTACGGTTCGAACACCGAGGATCAGCAAGAACACGATCGCCAGGATACCAAGGAGACCGTGCTCTGCGAGTAACCGCGTGAACTCGGTGTGCGCCGCGCCTTGTTTGCCGATCTCCTCGCGAAGCGCAGGAGCGACGCCGGGCCCAACTCCGAGGAGCGGATGCTCGACGAACAACTGGAGGTCGAAGCCCGCGATCAGCGTGCGGCCCGACGGATCGAGATCCGTATAGCGTTCACCGAGCTTTCCTGCGGTGAAGACCTCCAACCGTGGGACAACGACGTATTTCCCGATACCGAACAGCAGCATGGCAAGGATCACGAAGGTGATCCGGGTTCGACTGTTTCGCACCAGATAGAACATCGCCGCAGCCGCACCCGCGAATGCCATCGTCAGACCGCCACGCGAGAACGTGAGGGCAGCCTGCGTTGCCAGCAGCACCGCGAGCACGAGCAGTGAGACTTGCAGGCGGACGGACGCCCTACGCTCCAGAAGCATCAAGAGACTGAATAACAGGCCCAGCCCCAGCATCGCCGACACCTGATTCGGACCAAAGCCACCGCTGGTCGTGGCGTTGGAGTCACCGAAGAAGTGCAGGTCTCGCGCGGTGGTCGTCGAATAGAATGCGAGCGTGCCGATCGCCACCACGGGCCCGAGCAGCGCGAACATCGCGGTGTGGAGCTCCTCGCGTTGGAGCCGGATGTTCGAGAAGAACAGCACGCAGAGCGTGAGTGCCAGCGGACCCGAAAGGTTGAAGCTCAGTTGCTGTCGGCCGACCTCGAGACTCAACGCGAGCACGGTGAGAAGAATCGACGGCACCAGCATCCCGAAGTACGCGATCGCGAGCATGCGGTTGCGTCGAACACGGACTCGCAGCAGCGCGACGATGAGGATCAGCGAGATGGCGTACTTTCCGAACTCCCAGAACACGTTGGCGTGCGTCATCCGCCACAGGACCTCTGCGCCGACGATGTAGGCGACGATGAACGCGACCTCCTGGAGGCGGCGGCGGGCCGCGACCACGAGGCCCACCGCGATGCACGCGCCGGCGTGCACCATTCCGACACTCGGGAACGACCGCATCACCATCGCCAGGATCACGTGCGCCCCCATGAACGCAGCGAGCGGCGCCAGCGCGCGCTCGCGAATCACGTTGGCAACAGGCACGGCCGCGGTTCGCGGCGCGGAGGAGACTGGGGAGCGAGCGAGCATGAAGTGGCGCGAGAGTTAGTGCGTGGATCGAGAGGTTCGTTCACGGACGTTGCACGGAACGACGGAACGAAATGCCGATCTAGCACGAAGGAATCGTTGACAAAAGTGACATCGCCCGTACTATCCGCCGATGATCGAGAAGGTCATCCGCCGGCTCGCGAGTCGAATCGGCTATGAGGTGCGCCGGCGCGAGCTCCCCAAGCCTCCCCCCGATCTCGAGCAGGATTTCCTCGGGATGTACGATCGGTGCAAGCCGTACACGCGCACGTCCGTCGAACGGATGTACGCGCTCTATCAGGCCACTCAGTACGTCGTCCGCGCCAAGATTCCCGGTTCCATCGTCGAGTGCGGCGTGTGGCGTGGCGGCAGCGCGATGATCGCCGCGATGACGCTCTCGAGTTGCCAGGATACCTCGCGAGATCTGTGGCTGTACGACACGTACGAGGGGATGTCCGAGCCGAGCGAGCACGACCGAGACTGGCGAGGGATCTCCGCAGCCGAGCTGATGCGCAAGGGAGCCGATAACAAGGAGATGTCGGTCTGGTGCTACTCGTCGCTCGACGAGGTTCGCGCCAACATGGGACGCACCGGGTATCCGGTCGAGCGCATGCACTTCGTGAAGGGTAAGGTCGAGGACTCGATCCCCCGAGACGCCCCCGCGCAAGTCGCGCTGCTTCGGCTCGACACCGACTTTTACGAGTCGACGTATCACGAGCTGCAACATCTCTACCCCCGCCTGGCGCCAGGTGGCGTGCTGATCATCGACGACTACGGCCACTGGGCCGGCGCTCGCAAGGCAACCGACCAGTACTTCGCCGAGATCGGGCGGGTGCCGCTGCTTCAGCGAATCGACTACACCGGTCGAATGGCGATCATCGGCGCAGCCTGACTACGCGGCGGCGAGCCGCGGGCGCCCGACGATCAAGTGTGCCTGCGGAGCGGGGCACCAGTAGTTCTCGCCCTTCACGACAAAGCGCCACAGCGTGCGCTTCACGCGGGTTCCGCGCCGCGGCACATTGAGGAAGAAGGCGAGCGCGTAGAACAGGCGGGCCGGTAGCCCGAAGTACTCGCGGCTGCTGAGCAGCTCTACCCCCGCGAGCTTCGCAAGCTCCTCGATCCGCTCGCGCGAGAGCCCTTCCATCGACCGCCAGGATGCGTAGGCCTTCTTCATGTCGACAAACGGCAAGCTCAACGCGATGTCGGGGATTGTCATGATCAAACGACCATCGGGTTTGAGCACTCGACTGATCTCGCGGAACACCTGTTCGTGGAGGTCGACCGGAATGCAGGGCAGAAGGTCGCAGCACACGACCACGTCGAATGACCGCGGGGGGAACGGAATCTCGGTCGCCGAAGCGACCACCCCATCGAGCCCACGCGCGACCGCTTGAGCGACTCCATCCTCGTCGAGATCGATCAGCGTGACGTTCGCTCCACGTGCGAGCAGGTGCTCGGTCACCGATCCATCGAAGCCACCGAGGTCGAGGACGGCGGCGCCTGGCCGGACGTGCTCGTCCAACATTGGTCCGACGACCATGTTTCGCATCACGGTGCCGGGGCGGCCAGGTCTCACCCCCGCTCTATAACCCGGACTTGCCGAACTCACGTTGGGAATGCGCCACCGTGACATAATGCCGTCGCTGGGTGAGCGATCCATGAGCGAGCCGGGATCCCTAACCAAGGCCACCGCACGCGGCGGGGTCTACGTTCTGATCCGACGTCTGTCTGCGAATCTGCTTCGCGTTGGTGCGGTCGCGGTCCTCGCGCGGAAGCTGAGCGCCCACGAGTTTGGCGTCGTCGCGCTCGCGCAGGTCGCGGTAGCGCTGCTCACGGTGTTTGGTGCCGGCGGGGTGATCACGTACATCGTGTGCGATCGGGACGACGACTGGGAAACCCGAGTGAACCCAGCGTTCTGGCTCAACGTCGCGCTCACCACCGGCAGCTGTGTCGTGGCTGTCGCTTGTGTACCACTCGTCCAGTACGCATACGACGAGCCGCTGGTCGGGGAAGCGCTGCTCGTCATCCTCGCCACCTACTTCATCACGCAATTGCGCATGGTGCCCGAGGCACTGCTGACGCGTCGCCTGGCGTTCCGCGCGCTGGCCATGCGTGACACCGTTCGCGATTTCTTCACGGCGATCGTCGGGATCGTGATGGCGCTCACGGGGTTCGGGGTGTGGAGCCTCGTACTACCCAACCTCCTGGTCGCTCCGTTCGACGTCCTGTTCACCATGTGGCGAGCGAGGTTCCGGCCGAGGCGCCCGCTCGGGCGGGCGGCGTGGCCGAGGATTTTTCGATACACGCGCAGCGTGATGGGCGAGCAGTTGCTGAGTGCCGTCGGCAACGAGGTGGACACCGTGGTCGTCGGTCGCGTGATGGGAAGTACCATCGTGGGCGTCTACAACCTCGCGTACCAGCTGGCGAACCTGATCGGTAAGAACGTCAGCGCTGTCCTCACCATGGTCAGCACGCCTGCGCTTGCCACCGCGTTCGAACGCAAGACGGGACTCGGTCCGCCCTATCGAAAGATGATGCGCGTGCTGTCGCTGGTCAGCACGCCGCTGTTGCTCGGCATGTTCGTACTTTCGGACGAGCTCGTCGCATTGGTTTACGGGCAACGCTGGGCCGCTGCGGTTCCATTGCTGCGGATCTTCATTGTCTCGACGTTGGTGCGCTCCGTGACCTCACCGTCGGGCGCCATCTTCAACGTCGTCGGGCGCCCCGAGCTGAGCATGAAGATCGTGCTGTGGTTTCTGATCTTGTACATCCCGTCGCTCGTTCTGTTCAGCCGATGGGGCATCGTGGAGCTCGCGATGGACGTCGCGATCGCGCGCATTATCGTCGGGATGGTTTCCTTGTACATCTCCCTCGACTTGATCGGCGAGAGCAAGGCCGTCGTCACCAACGAGCTCCTGCGACCACTGATCGCCGGGGCGGCGATGGCGGCGGGCAGCTGGGCCGCGAACAACGGACTCGCCGCGCTCGGCGTGGTCATTCCGGTGCGGATCGCAGTCGTGGCGGTCGTCGGAGCAGCGATCTACATCGGCGGTGCGCGTCTGATCGCACGGCGAGCGTTCGACGAGTCGTGGGCATTGATGAAGGGAATCTTGTCGCGACGGCGCAAGGCGGCCAGCATCGAGAAGGCCGAGGCGACCTGATGTGCGGATTGGTCGGAGCGCTGGCGTTAGCCGATACCGCCCGTGACGAGCTCGAGGCACCGATTCGTGCCGCGACGCTGATGATGGCGAGGCGCGGACCGGATGACGAGGGCTACTGGTCCGACGGGCGGCGTTGCGCACTGGGCTTCCGTCGCCTCGCGATCCTCGATCTTGCGCCGAGCGGTCATCAACCGATGTCGACGGGTGACGGTCGATTCGTTCTCGTGTTCAACGGGGAGATCTACAACTTCCGCGACATCCGTGCGGAGCTCGAGGTGCGTGGCGAACGTTTCCGCTCGACTGGTGATGCCGAAGTCGTGCTCGTTGCGATTCGCACGTGGGGCACGGATGCGTTGCGCCGGTTCAACGGCATGTTCGCACTCGCCTGCTACGACACCGTCGAGCGGACGCTCCTGCTCGCGCGGGACCACGCCGGGATCAAGCCGCTGTTCTTCGCTCGGGGTGGGATGGGAATCGTGTTTGGCTCCCAGTACAACCAGCTCGTCGCGCATCCCTGGTTCCGTGGCGCGCGTACCGATCCCGATGGTCTCGGGCTGTACCTGCGCTTCGGGTTCTTGCCCACATCATTCGGGTTGCACGAGGGGATGGGGCAGGTCGAACCCGGGCAGTGGATCAAGATCGGTCCGAGCGGGGCGCAGACTACCGGGCGGTTCTTCGAGCTCCCGCGCTGGCAGATGCCGGGGCTCAAGGGTACCGACGCGTTCGACGCGCTCGATGCCGCGCTCGCCCGAGCCGTGAAGCGCCATCTAGAGTCCGATGTGCCGGTCGGTGTGCTGCTCTCGGGTGGCATCGATTCGCCGCTGATCGCTGCGGAGACCGTGCGCCAGCATCCGGGTCGCCTGCAGGGGTTCACGATCGGAGTCGACGATCCGAAGCACGACGAGACGGACGATGCTCGCCGGTATGCGGCGGAGCTCGGAATCGATCACGTGGTGGAGCAGATCTCCCTTGGCGACGTGACCGCGCTGGTCGAGGACGTGGTCGAGGCGTGCACCGAGCCTACCGCCGACTACTCGATCTTCCCCACGCTGATGGTCAGCCGGCTAGCGCGTAAGCATGTGAAGGTCGTGCTCTCGGGGGATGGCGGCGACGAACTCTACTGGGGGTACCCGAGCCGGTTCGGCAGCGCGATCGCACAGGCACCATACTTTGGCTGGCCTCGCGCGGCGCGGTTGGCGGCGGTGGTCGCGCGACGCCTTCGTCGGCGGTCGTCGCCGACGCGCGACATCCTCGACTACGACTCCCTCGGCCGGCTGTATCAGCGCAAACATACGTTGATGGCAGAGGCCGATCTCGCGGCGGTGTTCCCGACCCTGCCCCCGGTGCCGCCGCGGTTCGACATGTTCGTGTACGAGGGCACGGATCCCGACGAGGCCGCGCAATGGTTACGGTGGAACGAGCTGCACGTCCACCTCGCGCGGGTGCTCGCGAAGGTCGATCGCGCGAGCATGTTTCACTCGCTCGAGGTCCGGGTACCGCTGCTCGACAAGGAGGTCATCGCGGTCGCCTGGCAAACCGACTGGCGCACGTGCCTGAACCTCGAGGCGCGTGTCGGCAAGTTGCCACTGCGTGCGGCACTTGCCCGTCGCGTGCGCCACCAAACCACGGCGAAGAAGGGCTTCACCGTTCCGATGGCAGCGTGGTTATGCGGTCCGCTGCGCCCGTTGGTCAGCGAGCTCTTGCTCGATCGCCGCGATCTCTTGGGGCTGCCGCTGGCGCGCGGAGCGGTCAGGAGTCTCGACGAGCAGCTTCGTGCCGGCGACGCCTCGAAGGCGTGGGGGCTCTGGCTCCTGCTCTCGCTCGCATTGTGGGATCGTGCCCACGGTAGAACGCTCGCATGAGGATCGCGCTGGTCACCAACAGCTTCCCGGTGCTCTCCGAGACGTTCATCTACAGCCACGCCGCAGGTCTCGCCGCACAGGGCCACGATGTCACGGTCGTCACGGCACGCGACGACAACGATGCGGCCATGTTTGCAGAGCTCGGCGGTACCCGCTTCACTGGGCCCGTGCGGCGGATCGTCCTCGCGGGCGATCTGGCGCGTACGCTTGTTGAGCTCACCCGGCGGCTCACGCACGCAACCGGTCGCGAGCGAGCATTGTGGGAGGCCGCGCGCGCCCACTACGGTACTTCGCGCCGTGCCCTCCGGGCGTGGATGCTCGCGCTATCCCTTGGCGATTTCGAGCTCGTCCATTTCGAGTACTCCGGGCTCGGCGTGGCGTACGCCGACGCGCTTCCGCTCATCCGGCCGGCGCGCATAGTAGTGAGCTGTCGCGGCACGCAAGAGCGGATCGTTCCCATCGTCGATCCGGATCGCGCGACGCAGCTGCGTACGCTGTTCAGCACGGTCGACCGTGTTCACTGTGTCTCACAGGACATGCTGCGCACCTGTGCTGCGTACGGCCTCGATCCTGCGCGCGCGTTCGTCAATCACCCGGCGATCGATGCCGCGCGGTTTACCCGGACCACTCCATATGCCGCTCGAACGGTGGGCCCGTTCAGGCTGGTGTCGACGGGCCGGCTCCACTGGGCCAAGGGGCTCGAATATGCGCTGCTTGCAGTGCGCTCCCTGATCGACCGCGGGCTCGACGTTCACCTCGAGCTGCTTGGGGGCGGTCCGGAGCACGAGCGGCTCACGTTCGCAGTTCGTGACCTGGGGTTGGCGGCACACGTGACGCTCCGCGGCCGCTGTAGTCCGGCGGCGGTCCGCATCTCGCTGGAGGAAGCCGACGTGTTCGTGCTTTCCAGCGTCAGCGAAGGTGTGAGCAACGCTGCGCTCGAGGCAATGGCAATGGGGATCCCGATCGTGACTACGGATGCCGGTGGTATGAACGAAGCGGTTCGCGACGGCATCGAAGGCGTGGTTGTGCCGCGGCGCGCACCGGAGCGAATGGCGGAGGTGCTGGCTGCGCTACTCGCTTCGCCGGAGCGGCGCATGGCGCTCGGACGTGCGGGCCGTGAGCGCATCGAGAAGGGGTTCTCGATCCACCGCCAGATCTCCCGGTTCGTGGCAGAGTACGAGGCGCTCCTGCGGAGCCCGATCTGACGATGCAGGCCACCAAGAAGCTCCGGTCGTTCGCCGTTCGCGTGCAGCGTCGCCTGGAACGCACGCTGTTCCCGCTCGGACGGTCGGTGGAGTGCCCGTTCTGCGGATGGTCGGGGTGGCGCTTTCTCTCCGCAGGGCTCTACAACCGGCCGAACCGGCTGTGCCCGGGGTGCGGCTCGCTCGAGCGCTATCGGATGCTCCCGCTCGTGCTCGAGCGCGAGCTCGCCGGTCGTGCAGGCGTCAAGCTGCTCGAGCTCGCGCCGAAGCCGTGCTTCACCACGTGGTGCCGCGAGCAGGGAATGGACTACACGAGCAGCGATCTCGATTCGCCGCTCGCGATGGTCCACGCCGATCTCCGGAACATGCCCTTCTCCACCTCGAGCTTCGACGTGATCGTGTGCTTTCACGTGATGGAGCACATCCACGAGGATGCGCTCGCGTTCGCCGAGATCGGCCGGATGCTTGCGCCCGGCGGGGTCGGGGTCATCTGTGTGCCGCTGCGCGGCACGACGACGCAGGAGGGCGCTAGGGAATCGGAGTGGGAGCGGCTCTACGGCCAGTTCGACCACGTCCGCTACTACGGGATGGACATCGAGGAGCGGATGCGAGCGGCGGGGATGACAGTGCAGCGCGTCGATACGCTGACGTACTTCACGCCCCAGCAACTCGATCGCTATGCGCTTCGGGGTGACGATCGGTATCTCTTCCTCGTGCGCAAGGCCGAAGCGTCGTGACAGTCGATCTCCTCCTCGTCGGGCCTGATGCCGAGCGCGAGATGCGATGGACCCTCGGAGCGATCGTGCGCGGCGCGGGCTCTCCGCGCGAGCTCCGCGCCACTCTCGAGCGTTGGCGAGCTACCACGCGAGCGGATGCGCTCCTGTTCTGGGATGTCCGCCTCGGTGTTCCCGACGCTGCGTTGATCACCGCGTTGGTTGCTGGCCGCGGTGACGTCTGGCACGCGGGGCTCAAGCTTGGAACCCAGAACCAGCCCGGCCTGATGGACTTCGTCGCGCCGAACTGGATGCTCACCTGCGATCCACCCGCGGACATCGAAGCCACGTCGTGGCGTGTGCCGGTCGCGGCGTGCCTGCTACGTACCAGCGTGGTCGATCAGCTCGGCCTGCCGTGCGAGGACTTCGCTTCCCTGCCCGGCGCGATGCTCGAGTGGGCGCTGCGCTGGATCTCCCGCGGTGTGATGATGCGCCATGTTCCGTCGCTCGTCGAGAAGGCGCGGCTGAACGAGCACAACTGGGCAGCGGAGAACACGCCGACGATCGACGATGAGGTCCGGTTCGTGGCCTACCGTTACGGTCGGTTCTGGGCACGCTGGTGCTGCGCGCGCGGTGCGATGAGTGGCTACGCGCCCGCGGCGGACCTGCTGCGTGGTTGGCAAGGTGTCCCGCCCAGGCGCCCTTACGACGAGCCTCCGCCGTACCGGACGAACCGCATACTCGGCGTGCCGGATCTCTCGCGCGCACGTGTCACCGTGTTGATCCCCACGCTGAACCGCTATCCGTACCTCCACGTCGTGCTCGCGAACCTCCGCGACCAGACGGTGCGACCGCACGAGATCATCATCATCGACCAGAGCCCGATCGAGAAGCGCGACAGCACGATCGCCGAGAAGTTTGCCGACCTGCCCCTGCGCCTGATGTTCCAGGACGAGCCGGGGCAATGCGTGTCGCGCAATGCCGGCCTTGCGGTCTCGACCGGCGACTACATCCTGTTCATCGACGATGATGACGAGCTCGGTCCCGCGCTGATCGAGGAGCATCTGCGCAACCTTCACAAGTTCGATGCCGATGTCTCGGCCGGCGTTGCCACCGAGGTCGGCACGGCGCCGCTGGAGCCCGACAAGCGGTTCGTACGCGCGAGCGACGTGTTTCCCACCAACAACGTGTTGATCCGCCGTCCCGTACTGTTTCGCTCGGGACTGTTCGATCTCGCGTTCAACCGCGCGCCACGCGCCGATGGCGAGCTCGGTATGCGCGTGTACCAGAGCGGATCGTTCATGGTGCTCGATCAGGGGATCGCGGTGATGCATCACCACGCATCAGAAGGCGGACTGCGCCAGCATCGCGCTCGCGTCATCACGTACCGGATGTCTCGCGAGCAGCTGATGAAGCGAAGCCTGCCGCACATCTCGGAGATCTATCTCGTGTCGCGGCACTTCACGCCTCGGCAGCAACGCGAAGCACTATGGCTCCGCACGCTGGGAACGCTGAGCGGTCGAGGAAGTCCGGGACGGCGGATCATCAAGGCGCTGATCGGCGGTGTGATGCTTCCCGATACCCTGAAGGAGACGTTCTCGCGCCGGCGCCAGGCAGCGGAGTGGTTGAAGCGGTTTCCGCAGATCTCCAAGCTGGAGGCGTGATCTGCACGTCGCACACGTCGTCGATGCGCTGCTCCTGGGTGGTGCCGAGCGCATGCTCGTCCAGCTCGCGAACCGAACCGCCGCGGACGGACATCGCGTTTCGGTGATCGTGACACGCACCGGCGTGGTCCTCGCGCCGCAGCTCGACCCGCGGATCGAGCTGCTCGTACTCGGACGCCAGCGTCGGTTCGAAGTCGGGGCGTTTCTGAGGCTCGCGCGCTGGCTGCGCGCCTCAGGGGTCGAGGTATTGCACTGCCACGGCCGGTCCTCGTTCAGCCTGATCGCCTTGCTCGAGGCGTTCCGCGCGACGACGTTGCCGGTCGTTCTTCACGATCACCTCGGTGTACAGCTCCATCC
Organism: Haliangiales bacterium; assembly: GCA_038206055.1. GTDB lineage: Bacteria > Myxococcota_A > Polyangia > Haliangiales > Haliangiaceae > JABFXX01. Next base: position 26,337 of record JBBRBG010000042.1, on the reverse strand, counting down.
GACCGTACCGCGCTGGTTTCGCGTCGCGCGCAGGTATCTCGCAGCGTACGTGGCCGTTGATGTCGAGCAGCTCACATGGGCAGAGCGCGCGGGCATCCCCCGTGCACGGACACACGTTCTCGGCAACGGGCTCGATCTCACGGCACTCGCCGCGCAGCGCGTGACGGGGGAGCCGTTACCGGTGTGCGCAGGTCCGCGGCTGGTGTTCGTCGGCGGCTTGCGCCGGGAGAAAGCGCTCGACGTGCTGTTCGATGCGCTCGATCGGATGGTTACGAAGGCAACGTTGTTCATCATCGGGGCCGACGCCAATCCGGCGTATGGGGCCCAGTGCCGCGTCGACGCGGCGCGCTTCGGCGATCGGGTGCGCTTCCTCGGCCAGCGCCTGGATGCGCTCCCTCTCGCGGCCACGGCCGACCTCGCGGTGCATCCTGCGCGCTCGGAGTCCGGCCCGCTCGTGCTCGCTGAGTATGCCGCCCTCGGTGTGCCGTTCGTGTCGACTCTCGTCGGTGCGATCGCACGCGAGCTGTCTGTGGCCGGGATCGGGAGGTTCGTTCCACCGGATGATCCTGGTGCGCTCGCGAACGCGATCGACGAGACGCTCGCGCAGCCTCGGTCGGTCGCAGCATCCTGGCCGGCGCGCGCGTTCGCGATGTTCGATCTCGCCGCGATCATGCCGCGCTGGTACGAGCTCTACACGGGGCTCACGCGATGAAGCTCGTGATCATCTCGAACATGGCGCACTACCGGCGCAGCAACGGGGTGATCGTGGGTCACGGCGCCACGGCGCGCGAGCTCGACGTGCTCGCGACCCTGTTCGACGAGGTCAGGCATGTGGCCTGTCTGCACGACGGCCCCCCGCCGGCCAGCGCGCTACCGTATGCCGCGCGGAACCTCGCGCTCGTAGCGGTGCCGCCGGCGGGCGGTGACGATCTCGCATCGAAGCTCGACATCGTTCGACTCACTCCGCTGTATACGCGCACCATCCTGCGCGAGCTGCGAGATGCGGACGCGGTGCATGTCCGTGCTCCGGCAAACATCACGCTGTACGCGATCGTGCTGCTCGCACTGCGAGCAATGCCACGTCCCCGGTGGATCAAGTACGCTGGCGACTGGCGACCGACGGGCCGAGAACCCCGATCGTACTGGCTCCAGCGCAAGCTGCTCGAAGGAACCACGCATCGCGCGCAGGTCTCGATCAACGGTCGCTACGCCGAGCAGCCCCCACACGTGCACTCGTTCGACAACCCATGCTTGACCGACGAGGAGCTCGAGCGCGGGCGGCGCGCTGCCGAGGGCAAGCAGCTCACCTCGCCTGTGCGGTTACTGTTCGTCGGTCACTTCGGTGCGGCCAAGAACCCTCGCGTCGCGATCGAGATCGTCGAGGCGCTGCGTGAGGACGGAATCGCGGTGCACCTCGACCTCGCCGGCGATGGTCCCGAGCGCAGTGAGCTCGAGGCGCAGGTCGCGCGTGCGAACATCGGATCACATGTGACGTTTCACGGTGCGATGCCGCGCCCGGAGCTCGCCGCGCTCTACGACGCAGCGCACTTCGTGGTGTTGCCCAGCCGGACCGAGGGATGGCCCAAGGTGCTCGGTGAAGGCATGGCATCCGGAGCGGTTCCGCTCGCTACCGCCGTCGGGAGCATCCCAGAGATGCTCGGAGAGATCGGAGCTGGACGCGCGATCCGCGCACCAGAAGTCGGTCTCTTCGTCGGTGCGATCCGCGACTACCTCACCGATACCGGAGCATGGGCTAGAGAATCTTCGAGAGCCGTCGCAGCTGCAAATCGCTTTGGTTACGCGCGATATCGAATACGTATTCGTGAACTCCTATTTTAGAGCGAGCGAATGACACGTACGGTTTCTCGCCCGACTACAGCCGGCGTGTCGTGAACAGGTAGTTCGGTTGCCGATACGTCGGATCTCCGGCGATGCGCTCGTGCCGTTCGAGCCCGCTGCCTCTGATCCAGTAGAACGAGTAGCCGAGCGGACCGAGGATGTCCGCAAGTTGCTGCTCGGTGCGCCCGTAGAGGACCTCGCAGATCACATCAGGGTGGTCGCGGCGCAGCGTGCCTAACAGACCGCGTAGCACCTCTGGCTCGGTCGACTCGGTGTCGAGCTTGATCAGGTCGACGTGGACGATCCCGAGCTCGGCGAGGAGCGAGTCCCCCGAACGCACGATCACGTGCTGCTCGCGGCGGTCGGTCCTGAACGCCGGGTTGAGCGAGCTCGTGCCGCCGGTCTCACCGGCGACGAACAGGACCGCTTCGGTATCCTCGGTCCCGAGCGCGAGGCCGTAAAGCTCGACGTTACGGGTCAGTGGGAGATTGAGCTTGAAGTTACGGGCACACACCGCAGCGGCGTCGTCGCCGGGCTCGAACGCGAGGATCCGCGCATCGGGATTCGTGGCAGCGGCGAGGAGCGCATACAACCCATCGGCGGCCCCGATATCGAGGATCACGCGGGCCCGGGCGGCGCGCTCGCACCACAGCGACGTGGTCTCGGGCTCGTACTCGTCGAGCCAATACAAGTAGTTCGAGGTTCCGCCGTGCGCGAGCTGGAGCTCGCGCCCCTCGGGCGTGGTGTACCGGAACGTCCGATCACCGAACCGTGCTCGCTTCGCGATCTTGCGGTGCACGAAGCGTCTCCAGGGCTCTGGCACGGCCTCTTGCCGGAGGAACCACCGTAACCCGTGTCGGATCACGGGTGCTGCGATCGCGAAACGCAGCGCATTCTTGGCTCTTCTCACGGAGTGGAGTCTTAGCACCGGTCGCATGGAGCGAGGTACAGTCCCGCCAGATGTCCTCGGAGCCCGAGAAGCTCGCACTGCGAATCGATGATATCGGTGCGAGCAGCAAGCAGCACCTGTACTACGCCAAGCGCTGGTGGCTGAACTGGGGCCCGCTCCGCGATCGCCGCGCGTTCGGGCACTGGGCGCCATACCGCGAGATGACCCCCGCGGATTGGCACCAGATCTACAAGATCCTTGAGCGGTTCACCGCGAAGCTCACGGTCGGTGTGACCGCGACGTGGGCCGAGAACGACGGCACGCTGGTCCCGTTTCCGGACAAGTTCCCCGACGAGGCACAGGCGCTCGGCGAAGGGCTCGCGAAGGGCTACCTCGAGATCGCGAACCACGGACTGACCCACTGCGTGCTCGCCGCCGGCAAGTACCAGCGCAAGCCGTTCTACGGCACGAACCGGCTCTACCACCGCGAGTTCTGGGACTACATCCCTGCCGACGAACAGCTCGCGCACCTTCGCCGCGCGCAGGACATCCTGACCGGCTACTTCAAGACGCCCATCACCACCCTCGTACCGCCAGGGAACGTGTACTCGATTCAGACCCTCGAGGCCTGCCGCGAGCTCGGGCTCACGCGGGTCAACTGCGAGCGCCCGCAAATCACCATCGGTGATGGACCACGTGTGATCGGCGACGACAACGTGATCCCGTTCCACGACCGAGAGATCGTGAAGTTCGGCACCGGTTGGCTCGAAGCGAAGCTGCGGACCCTGCCGCGCCCGCCGCAAAAGCTCATCCGCGACCTCTAGCGATGCTTGGCGGGTGCAGGCTCGATCCGCTGCTTGTCGCCCTTACCCGACAGCGCATAGCGATCGCCGCACGCAGCACAGGTCACGTGCTTCTTGTTCTTCCCTTTGGGCAGTGTGATTCCACACTTGCAGATCCAGCCGATCCGCTTCGCGGGCACTCCGGCGACCAGTGCATACGGTGCCACGTCTTTCGCGACCACGGCGCCGGCCGCGACGAACGCGTAGGCCCCGAGGCGATACCCGCAGACGATCGTGGCGTTCGCGCCGATGCTGACGCCATCCTCGACCTCGGTCCGCCGGTACTCGTCCTTGCGCACGACGAAGGCGCGTGGGTTCACGACGTTCGTGAACACCGCCGATGGCCCGACGAACACGTCATTGCCGAGGATCACGTCATCGTAGATCGAGACATTGTTCTGGATCTTGCAGCGGTCGCCGATCACGCCTCGGGATCCGACGAACACGTTCTGCCCGAGCGAGCACTGCGTGCCGACCTTCGCGCCGCTCATCACGTGCGCGAAGTGCCAGACCTTGGTGCCATCTCCGATCGTGGCCGGTGGGTCGACGAGCGCGGTGGAGTGGGCCCAGAACGGCTTGAGGGTGGCATCGCTCATGGAGTCACATCTGCCTTGGTGAATCGGGGTGCGCGGGACTCGCGATCGTTCCAGCGATCGCGGAACTGGAAGAGGCCCTTGAGGAAGCCCGCCCCATAACCGACGTGCAGGATCGCGAACGCGGCGGGCAGGTACGGGAGAACGTCGACGCGGCGCTCGCGGGTGGCGATCGAGAGCGACATCGCCACGGTGGCCGCCCCGTACACCGCGCCTATGCTTGCAAGCACCGGAGGCACCAGTGAGCTGAGGCCGAGCGTCGTCACGAACATCGGCGGCACGAAGTGGCGCGGGCGCATCTGCGCACGGTGCTTCTGCATCACGCGCACCTTCCAGCGTCCGTAGTCGAAGTACTGCTTCCACAGCGAGCGAAGCGTGGCGCGGTTGCGGTATACGCTCTTGATCTGCGGATTGCAGACGATCGTACCGCCGTACTCGAGCAGGCGGTAGCTGAGCTCGTCGTCCTGGTTGCGGACCATCTCCGCGTCGAAGCCGCCGATCCGCTCGTAGAGCGAGCGCTTGCACACGCCCATGAACACGGTGTCGACCACACTCTCTTCGGTGGCGTAGCGAAACTCGGCACCGCCCACGCCGAACCGCGTGCTCATCGCGAGCGCGATCGCCTCGCCGACCACGGTCTCGCTCTCCGCGCGTGCGGGGCCACCGACGAGATCGGCGCCCGTGCGGAACAACGTCTCCACAGCCTGGGTCACGTAGTCGGGAGCGAGCTCGCTGTGACCACTGACGATGCCGACGAGCTCTCCGCGCGCTCGCTCGATGCCGAGGTTCCACGCGATCGACTGGATCTGTCCCGGGTTGTCGACGACCTCGAACCCCTGACGGGCGCCGATCCGCTCGCGAACCAGCTCGCGCGTGCGGTCCGTCGAGTTGCCGTCCATGAACAGAACCTCGAGCTTGTCGGCGGGATACTCCTGTGCCAGGAGCGACTCCACGCAGCGCGCGATGTGCCGCTCCTCATTGCGCATCGCGACGATCAGCGTGACGACGGGAGTCTCCATCGTCACTCCAGCGGCATCATCACCGGATGACCCTGCGTCGCGAGCGAGCGCTGCGCGGCCTGAAGGACCCGGAGGACACGCAGCGCACTCGGTCCATCCGTCAGCGGCGCTGCACCGGTCTCGATCGCATCGAGGAACGCCTGGCACTCGAGTTTCAGCGGTTCGTCGGCGGCGTACGGAATGATCGTTCCTTCGCCCTTCACCGGAATCGGCTCGCCTTCCTTGAGGTCGACGTGCTGCTCGTGGAGCACGAGCTCGCGGCGAATGTCGTCGAACGTGGCCATCCGGCGCGAGCCCACGACGACGAGCTTCTGCTCCTTGAATGGATTGAGCCACGAGACGAACACGTGCGCGGCAACGCCGTTATCGAACAGAAGCTGTGTGACGGTGACGTCGGCGATGTTTGCCTGCACGTACGCACCGCCCGCGGCGATCACCTGGAACGGCAGCGCACCGACCAGCCGTAGGATCACGGCGATGTCGTGCGGCGCGAACGACCACAGGATGTTCTCCTCGCGCCTCACCTTTCCGAGGTTCGTGCGGTTCGAGTAGATGTAGCGGATCTTTCCGAGCTGGTCATCGGCGATCAGCTCTTCGAGCTTCCGGATCGCCGGGTGGTACTCGAGGATATGCCCGACCATGATCGTGAGCTTCTTGTCACGCGCGAGATCGACGACCTGCTTGGCATCCTCGTAACGCAGCGCGAGGGGCTTCTCGCACAGTACGTGCTTGCCGGCGTTCAGCGCACGGAGCGCGAGCTCGGCGTGGGTCTCGGCGGGTGTGCTGATCACGACGCCCGAGATCGCAGCATCGGCCAGTACCGCGTCGATGGTCTCGTGCACCGGGACGCCGGGCGCGATCTGCGCGGCTGTCGCCCTGCCGTGCGGCGACACATCGGCGATCGCTGCGAGCGCGCCGAGTGAGTTGAAGTTGCGGACGAGGTTCTTGCCCCAGTATCCGCAGCCGAAGACGGCGACCTTATGTGCACCGGTGGTCATGGTCAGCTCGCGTAGAACTCGACGAGCTTGGCCACCACGTACTCCTGCTGCCCAGACGTCAGCTCGGGATAGATCGGCAGGGCAAGGGCCTCCGCAGCCGCGCGCTCGCTGTGCGGGAACGCGCCGGCCTTGTAGCCGAGATCCGTGAAGCACGGCTGCACGTGGAACGGCACCGGGTAGTAGATCTCCGTCCCGATGCCGGCCTTCGTCAGGAACTCGCGGAGCGCATCGCGGCGCGGAACGCGGAGCGAGAACTGATTGTAGATGTGGCCGGGCGCATCGCTCGGGATGATCACCTCGGCGGGCAGCTTTGCCGCCGCGAGCATCGCGCGATACCGATCGGCGTTGACCCGGCGGGCTGCCGTCCAGCCGGCGAGCCGGGGCAGCTTGACCATCAGGATCGCCGCCTGTAGCGCATCGATCCGGAAGTTCCCGCCGATCGCCTGATGGTAATACTTGGGCCGACCGCCGTGCGTGCGCAGCAGCGTGACGCGGTCCGCAAACTTCGCATCGTCCGTGTAGACCGCACCGGCGTCGCCGAACGCGCCGAGGTTCTTCGACGGGAAGAACGACAGACAGCCGGCGATGCCGCCGAGCTTCACCGCGCCGATCGACTGGGCTGCGTCCTCGATCACCGGCACGTTGGTGTTCGGCAGCTCTGCGGCGCGCCCGAACAGGTGCACCGGGATGATCGCCTTGGTCGAGCTGTCCACCGCGGCTGCTGCTGCGACGGGATCGAGGTTGAAGGTCGCGGGGTCGATATCGACGAACTTCGGCGTGGCGCCGAGCCGGGACACCGCGCCGGCGGTGGCGAAGAACGAGAACGGGGTGGTGATCACGGTGTCACCGCGGCCGATGCCGAGCGCCATCAAGGCGACGAGCAGCGCATCGGTCCCGGAGGAGACACCGATCACGTGCTTCGCGCCGATCGCACTGGCCACCGCAGCTTCGAACTTCTCGACCTCGGGGCCGAGAATGAACTTTCCGCCATCGATGACCCGACCGATCGCCTCCATCAGCTCTGCGCGGAGCGGGTGATTCTGCGCAGCCAGGTCGAGGAGGGGAACGGACGTCACGGTCGCCATCGAGGGTTGCCTATACCGCATGTATCGCGCACTTAGCAACGTGCGCTACGGTTAGTGGGCTCCGATGTTTCGAACGTTCATGGCGGCCGTGATGTTGGTCTCGTTCCTCCTCGCGGGGTGCTCGGGAAACACATCCGAACCCAAGGCTCCACCAGCCCCGACGTCCCCACCGCAGGTGGCCCCTCCGGGTGAACTGGTCTCGGAGCCCATGCGAGTCGCGCGGGCCTGGACCACCGCGCTCGCACCGAACAAGCGCGGTGGTTGGAACTTCATCACGCAGACGTACGAGTACGAGTCGAAGACCCCGACCGAGTTCGTCGTGCTCGATCTCCTGACCGGCAAGCAGTCCGTGTTCGAAGGCCCGGCGGCGGTCTACGCGAACAGCAACTACCAGGTCGCCGAACAGCTCCGCGCCGCGAACGGTCGGATCTTCTTCCCGGAGATCAACAACCAGATAGCCTACTACGATCCGACGGACGAATCGGTGAATCAGGTCGGCAAGCTCGACAATGGCTCCGGCGACAAGCTGGTGTTCCGCGTCGTGTTCGGGCCCGACGGCCAGCTCTACGCTGGCACGCAGAGCAACGGATTACCGACGATCTTCCAGCTCGATCCCGACACGCTCCAGTACACGGTCCTCGGCAAGGTCGGTCGCGATCGGATCTCGTACTCGTACGCGTACTACCTCGCCGTCGATCCCCCGTGGGTCTATGTGGCAGTCGGTCAGACGCCGTGGGAGCTCGCAGCGCTGAACATCGAGACTGGCGAGATGCGGATCCTCGCGACGCGCAAGAATGAAGGCTTCATGCAGTTCGACCTCCGCAAGGAAGGGATCACGGCGAAGCTGATCAGCGGCTTACGGACGCCCGAGCAGAAGACCGATCTCGTGTGGTGCGCCGACGGCAAGATCTTCCCGGTCGAGCCCGGCAAGAAGCTTCCGTTCCGCCCCCGCACGGTTGCGCCGAAGGGCAACCCGATCGCGCATCCGCCGCAGCTCGACCTCGCGGATCTCGATCCCGGAACCGATGGTACGGGCCTGGTGCGCTGGCGTTCCGAGGGCTCGACAGATGCCTGGCGCGAGACGGTCTTCAGGGTGAAGTACACGACACCCGTCGATATCGACTCACTCGTGGCGTTGCCCGATGGCTCGTTGCTGGGGAGCACGAAGCAGTACCACGGGTTCTTTCGCTACAACCCGAAGGACCGGACGACGCGCCGCTACCGCTCCCTCGGGATCAGCGGCGGCCCACGCGCGGTGCTCGGTGGCAAGATGTACTTCGCCGGGTACCCGAACGGCGTCCTCTACGCCTATGACCCGGAGAAGCCGTGGACCGCGTCGAAGCAGACCGCCAAGAACGCGAACCCGGAGGAGGTCGGGAACTTCGCGGCCGCGGGCGCGCACTACGCCTACTTCCTCGCGCCGGCACCGAATGGCCGGCTGTACTTTGCCGGACGCCGCGAGCGAGATGGCGTCGGCGGTGGCATCGGCTACTACGAGCCCTCGACCGGGCGGTTTGCCGGCCACCACGACAATCTCAACGAGCTCGACCCGCAGGGCTTCGTCGTGCTCGACGCGCTCAAGTTGATCGCGTACTCGGGCCGGTCCAACTCGAAGACACCCGCGCAGCTGGTGATGTTCGACTTCGACCTCAAGGAACAGGAGCGCCAGACCGTGATCCCCGGGCTCACCGACACGGGACAGCTGTTCCCGACGCGTACCAAGAACATCCTCCTCGGAGTCAGCAAGTCCGAGCACGTGCTGTATCGACACGACGTCTCGAGCGCGACGATGCTCGACTTCAAGGAGCTTCCGGGCGATGTCGCTGCGCTGGTCCAGAACCCGAAGGACTACGCGATCTGGATGGTCATCGAGTCGAGGCTGTGGCGCTTCGATCCCGAGACTCTCGTCGGCAAGGAAGTTCGCGACCTGCCGGCAACGCCGACCGGCGCCACCGGGCTTCTCGAGTGGCAGGGCGATCGCCTGTTCTGGGCGACTGCGAGCCAGTTGCGAGAAGTCGTGACGCCGGACGGGAAGTAGGAAGTGACCGCTTACAGGCCGAGGACAGAGTACGAACCAGTGGAGCCGGTCGGGGTGTAGAACACCATCTGGTTGATCTCTCGCGTGCCGCCGTCGAGGAACAGGCTGATGCTGCGGCCGTCACGGAGATGAACGTTCGTGTTCACGACCTGGAGCGAGCCGTCCATGAACTTGATCGCGACCTTTGTGATCTGCGGGGCGCCGTCGTTGCCCTCGATGATGATCTTGCGGAACGACTTGCCCGCACCGACGGTGATGAACTGGTGGTCGGGGACAGCCGAGTCGCGGACACCGAACGCCGTGTAGCGACCCATGTTCGCCGGTAGGGGCTCCGCGTCGCTCGAGGCGTACGCGGTGCACACCGACGAGCGCTCGATGCTCGGATCCCAGTTCTGGCAGTTCCACGTCGGGCCCGTGACCGCGGGAAGCGGCGACGCGTAGTGGAAGTTCTCCTGGTAGCGATCCGCGTCGCTCCAGCGGATCGGGCGAACCTGCTGGGGCGGCGTCTGCCAGCTCGGATACCAAACCGGCTGTGGCATCGGCTGCGTGGTCCGGTGATCGCGGACAAACGGGCCACCGAAGCCGAAGTTAACCGAGCCGCGCGCCCTCACCGAGAACGACGAATCGGCCATGGCAGCCGAGGTAGACGCGATCACAAGAGCGGCGATGAGGAAGGCGTTGGTCTTCATATGCATTCTCCTGAACCGGAAGAACTGCATGGGGAAGGCCAACGCCTAACCATCATGAATTACGTGATAAATCAAACGCTGGCGCTGCAGTTCTCGCAGGCGGCTGCGGAATCCGCAGGCTACTGGACGACGAACACCGCGCTCTGACCGAGCTTGGTGTACGTGTCATTCAGGAACGCTCGCGCCACGTACATGCCTGCGCTCAAGGTGCCCTCGAATACGAAGCTGCCGGATGCCTGCCCACCCGTGTAGACCCAGCGAGTCACCGTGGTGTCGCTCGAGCCCGCGGGCGCGTATCCGACCCAGTCCTTCGCGTTGGTCGGCAGCCCACTCCAGCTGACCGTGATCGCCTGCCCGTTGCTGTATGTGCTGAGGTTGGTGGTGACAGTCGCCGCGGCAGCTGCGGTGACGGTGAAGGTCGGGCTCTGACCTGCGAGCGTGTAGGTGTTGTTCAGGAATGCACGGGCGACATAGGTACCAGGTGCCAGCGAGCCGGTCGTGTTGAACACGGTGTTCCCGTTTTGCGCACCACCCGTGTAGACCCACACGACGGTCTGCGTGAGGGGTGAGCCATTGACCGCGAGGGCGATCCAGTCGGTCGCGCTACCGGGAAGGTTCTGCCACGTGACGGTGATCGGATCGGAGGTCGTGTAGGTGCTCGCATTGGTCGTCACGCTGACGCCGATCACGAACACCGGGCTCTCGGCGACCAACGTGAACGTATCGTTCAGGTATGCGCGAGCGACGTACCGTCCCGACGGGAATCCGGTCGGCAGCAAGCCGTCTACGAACGTCATCGTGCCGTTGACGCCGCCGTTCGTGTATTGCCAGTCCGCCTGATTGTCGAGCGGGAAGCCTTCAGGAGCGATCGCAATCCAATCCTTGACGTTCCCGGGCATGCCCGCCCAGTCGATGAGGATCGGATCGCTCATCCCGTATGCGGCGCTCTGCGACGTGACCGTCGCCGTCACCGACGATGCATCCGACGTGGTGAACGGATTGCTCTCGCCCATCAACGTATACGTGCCCGCATCGAACGCGCGCGCGACGTACGTCCCTGCCGTGAGCGGGTTCACGAGTGTCGTCGATCCCGAAGCGCCGCCACCCGTATACGCCCACTTGCTCACGGTGGTGAGCGGCGATCCCGAAGGTGCGATTGCGATCCAGTCCGTGGCGCTTCCGTTCAGACCCGCCCACGTGATGATCGCGCTCGCGTTGTACGGGTACGTCGAAGCGTCAGTCGTGACCGTCGCGGGACCGACCGCGTGCGCCGTGGGCTCCGACGTTCCAGGAGAGTCGAGGCCGGGTGCATCGACACATCCGATGCCGAGCGCGATGAGGCCGAGGAGGGCGAAGGAGCGTAAGAGAGTCTTCATGAGGAGTGCACCTGGGGTAAACCTTCAGATTGTCGCACGACGGTGACAGCGAGGCAATGAACGACAAGGATTGACGCGAGCGTCACGAGATCCTCTCAGGAGCTCTGGGCCTCGGGAGTTTTCTCCGTGTAACCGTAATACGAGTAGTAGTAGCCGCTGCGAGCGTCCGGCTCGATCGCATTGAGGATGGTGCCCAGGATCGTGCCGCCAACACCGCGGATCTGCTTCGCCGAGCGCTTGATGTCGTCGCGTAGGGTCTTGTCCGCGCGAACCACGAGGATCACACCGTCGGCGTGCTTGGAGAGCACCACGGCATCGGTGACAACCTGGAGAGGCGGGGAGTCGAGGATGATCCGATCGAACCGCTTCCCGAGCTCCTCGAGGACCACCTGGAAGCGCTTGCTCATCAGCAGCTCGGCAGGGTTCGGGGGGAGGGGGCCACAAGGGAGGACGAAAAGGTTCGGAATGGCCGTCGCCTTGATCACGGAATCGTAGTCCTGATCTCCGACGATCAAGTTCGAGAGACCGGTCTGACGCTGGACGCCGAGCGACTGGTGGAGGCGTGGGCGGCGCATGTCGGTGTCGATCAACAGGACACGCTGGCCGCTCTGCGCCATCGTGGTCCCGAGATAGATGACCGTGGTGGTCTTGCCTTCCTGCGGGTTGGCGCTCGAGACGGCGAGGAGCTTTGCGGGCTTGTCGGCGGCGGAGAACAGGATGTTTGTCCGGAGCGAACGGCAACACTCGGCGACGCGCGATGTGGGGTGCTGGTGGACATAGAGGTCTCGAGCACCGTCGTCGTTCTTCGGTAGGTCGGACTCCTCGAGCATCGGGATGATGCCCAGCACAGGCGCGCCGGTCGCCTGCTGCGCATCCGCGGTGGTCTTGATCGACCGATCGAGGAAGACGATGAGCAGCACGAGCCCCAGCCCGAGCATCAGCGACAGCATGCCGGCGATGGCGACGTTGATGCGAAGGCTGGGAGCAACCGGGATGGTCGGGACGAGGGCGATATCGAGCGGACGCACGTTCGTATCGATGTTTCGGTTCATCCGATCCGTGAGCTCGCTGGTCGACAAGCGGCCGCGGAGGATATTGTATCGATCCTCGAGGCTACGCTTGCGGCGACTGAGCTCGTTGTAGGCGACGATCTTGGGGCCGAGCTCGATCGCCTCCTTCGTCGCCTTCTCGACCTCGGCCTTGAGCGCGCCCTCGGTCGCGATCAAGGCGCGCAGCTGCTCCTCGTACCCGGCCAACATCCGCTTCGCCTCGGTCGATAGCGCCGACGTGAGATCGTCGAGCTTCGCCTTTTGCATCTGGTACTGCGTGTTCTTCGGGCCGATCTGCTTCTCCATCTCGATGAACTTGTTGCGCTCGGTATAGTACTGAGCGCGCAACGCATCGAACGACGTGCTGTTGCCCATCAGCAGGATCGGCGAGGTCAGCACGTCCTCCGTGGAGGCCTTGCGCATCCGATCGAGCTTGGCGTTCAGCTCGAGACGATTTCCGTGGACGTCGTTGAGCTTCGAGGAGAATGCAGTGATGCTCGACGACACCATACCCTGCCGCTCTTCGAGGGTGACAGCGAGCAGGTCATTGTCCTTCTGGTACTTGTAGAGTGCGGACTCGGACTCCCGAAGCTTGGTCTCGGCGTCGTCGAACTCCGTCGACAACGCCCCGCTCGCCTTCTTGGTGTCCGTCGAGAGCAAGCCCTTTGCGTAGTCCTCGTACGTCGAGATGTGTGCGTTCGCGATGTCAGCCGCGAGGTTGGCGTTTGGGCTTCGCACGACCACGTACATGATCCGATCCTGATCGGGGTACCGGATGGTGAGCATCATGCGCATCCGTTGCGTGGCGGTCTCGATCAGATCCGTGACCTTGCGATCTCCTCGCTCGGCCTCGCTGAGGAGCTGCAGGTACAGCCGGTGCTGCTCGACGGTCTGGCGAACGAGCCGGTAGCTCGAGAGCACCTGCCGTTGTTGCTTGTAGTACTCGGTGGTCGCTCCGACGCCTGGATTCAGCTGATCCTGGCCTTGGCCGAGGAGGTCGGGGAGGCGTGGCTCGATCTGCACCGATGCTTGCGCTTCATAGATGTTCGGCTGCCGGTTCGTGTAGATCACAGCACCCGTGATCGCGAGCCCGATCATCGCGAGGATCGCCCACGCGTACTTGCGAAGGGCTTCGGCGTAGCGACCGAAGTCGAAGCTCAGCGCGGCTTCGTCGTCGAGGGGCGTGGTGACGGGAATCTCGTTATCCATGAGAGTGGTGCGCAGGTAAGTCGCCGCAATACCCAGTTGGGTTCATTTCCGAGCCAACTTGTATCCGACGCCGCGAACATGCTCAAGGGCGCGTTTTTAGCGGGACCTCGTGCGTTATCGCAGGGTTCGGAGCTGCCCGATCGGCGCGAGGACGGTCGATCCGTCGGGAATGTCCTTCACGACGAGAGCACTCGCGCCGATCTGGACGTCATCCCCGACATCGACCGGTCCCATCACGCAGGCGTTCGCGCCGATCGTCACGTTGCTTCCGATCCGGATGTCGCCGTGAGCGAGTGCCTTGCGGCCCCCGATGCAGTTTCCGCCGACGAGGATCAGCTCTTTTCCCGCGACGGTCTTGCCCGAGATGATCACACCGAGTGAAGGGTGAAGAACTCGGAGGCCGCGATCGATGTCCGCGAGGTAGTTGATCTCGCCGGTGCCCGTCCAAGGTCGCATCGCATAGAGCAAGGGTGCGGTGGCCACACGCACCGCTGGCCAGCCGCGCCCCAGGAGTAGATATCCAGCGCGGTTCAGCCGGTACGAGGCGACGGTCCAGAACGTGTCGGAGAAGCCGACGACGCCCCAGCGCCACCATCGGCCGTGGACCATACGGCTAGTTTCGTAAGAGAGATGTGAGAGTTGCTGCGCTGCCCTGCGGATGCGATCCAGCATGGCTGGAGCTACAGCGCGGCGCGCATTCCGACCAGCAGTTCGTGTCGAACGTAACTGGGATCGTCGGTGAGACCGCCGGACATGTAGCGGTAGTCCGTCTGGACTGCCGAGAACCTGTAACCGAGCGTGGCTGCAAGCCAGTTGCGGAGGTTGTAGTTCACGCCGGCGATCACGGACACGATGACATCGTCACGCGTCGCCGGACCCGTCACGAGGGTGATGCCGTTGTACTCCCGGAAGTGCACCTCGGGCTGAACCATCACCGTGAACGGCGGGAACAGCTGGCGGATCCAAGCGCGGATGACGTGGTCGCGGAAGTAGTTCGCATTGACGGAGTCCTGGTAGACGAGGCTGTATCCGACACCGAGGCGACCGAGCGGCGAGTAGCGATAGCCGACCATCGCGTTGACCATCGGAGCGGAGAAGCTCGGGCCCGACGAGTAGAAGCCGTTCGTATATCCGGCCTCGAGGTTGACCGTGGTGTTGATCGTGATCAGCGTCGCGATCCCGGCCTTCGCAACAAGCGGGTAGGACGAGACTTTCATCGAGCTTGAGCCGAGCCCGGTCGTGTAACCCATCGAGACGTCGGCGTAGAGCTGGGTCACCGGACGCCATTGCCACGCGGGACGAAGTCCGACGCGGTGCTGCATGCGATCCGCGAAGTTCTGCTCGGAGCGCTCGAAAACATCGATCGTGTTCGCGTAGTAGAGCTCGCCCGTGATCGAGCGACCTTTCGCGTGATAGAGCAGGCTGAGCTTGAGATTGTTGATGTCGCGATTGGTGTTCGCGTCCGTCTCGAAGTTCGCCGCGCGAATGAGTCGCTGGAAGTCCTCGTCGAAGCCGAAGGAGACGTTGCCGTCGGGATTGACCAGGCCATGGAGCGACGCACCGAGCCCGAGTCCGCCGGTCCCAGCAACGGTCTCGTTGCCTGACAGCATCACGTCGTAGGACGCGCGGAGGTCGGCGCGGTACTGGAGGCTGCCCGAGTTCGTGGTCTGGGTGTCCTCCACGGCCTCGTTGGCCGCGGCGAGGCGCTGCGGGGTAAGCGATCCGGTACCGATCTGAGCGAGCAGGCGAAGGATGCCGGCCGGCTTCGGATCGACGTCATCGTAAAACGTGTTGGAGACGAACCCCGTCTCGATCCCGAAGACCGGATGGAGGACCGTGCCTTCGCCGACCTTGACCCCTGCGCCTTGCACAACGGAGATCGGCGCCACCGCAGCGTCGGGATCGAATGCGGAGATCGGCGTATCCGCATCGGGTACATCCGCATGCGCGGTCTGGAGCAGGCCGAGCAGCGCGGCAGTGAAAGCCAATAGACGAGTCATTCCTGGATCCTAGGGTGGCGATGATACGCGCCACGTCATCGTCGTCAACGGAAGCGACCCAGGTTAGTAGCCTATGTGCGCGGAATGTTCATCAGGGAAAACAATGAGGAAAGTCAGACGGTAGGCTCAGGTCCCGGGAGTGGTTACGGCGAGGGCGGTCACGTACCCCGTCACGGTCTGCTTGGACAGCAGCGTCAACGAGGTCCCGGAGAGCCTCCACAGCGCGATCTCGGAGGTCGTTGCGTCGATCGCTCGCCCGCTTGCGATGATCTCGCCGTCGCTCGAGACCGCGAGGGCCGTTGCGCGGCTCGCGAGGGCGGGTCCGGGGGTCCAGGTTGGGGTCCCGGCCGCAAGGGCGACCACCGTGAGGTCGGCGGGGGACACGCGAGCCACGACGGCGCGATCCGCGGGCAGGGCAACCGCTTGATCCACCGCACCGATCGCACCTGCAGTGCCGTCGGACACGAACGGATTCTTCGTGTACCGCTTGATGTCAGGCGCGTCCGCGCACATCTGGAGCACGAAGTTGCCTGAGAGCAGGAGCTTCGTGGGCATTCCGCAGCCCGCCGCAGAGGTGTAGGTCGCGGGCAAGTTCATCGAACCATCGAGCGCGTATCCCGCCGTGATTCCGGTGCCGGCGGCGAACAGCTGGTGCCCCGGCGGATCCAGCACGAGGGTACCTGCATTACTTGGAGCGTTGGCCGACCCAGTAACCGTGGGTGCAGCCGTGACTGAGGACGCGACGAATCGGTACACGCCGATCGCGAGCGCGCCATCTGCGGTGAAGAAGCCCACGTTGTTCACCGCATCGAAGCCGATCTGCTGGATCGCTCGCACGCCCGCGACGTTGGACATCCCGGACTCGGTCATCGAACTGCAGGTCAACGACAGCGAATGGATGCCGGACTCCACCTCGAACGCGAACCGGAGCGAGGGATGAACGAGAAAGTCGCGAATCGCGAGCGTGTTGGGATGCTCGGGGCAGGGCGGCTTGAAGGCCGTGCCGTCGAACGGATAGATCGCCACCGACGACACCCCGACCTTCGTCACCGCTGCCATCACCCAGTAGGGCGTCGGCGGGACGACCATCATGTCCACCATCGTGTCCACGGACGCGTCGGGCAGGTTCGATGGAACAGTGAATCCACACCCAGACCAGAGGATGAGAAGCGTTCCGAGCACGCCCTGCCGCCTGGCACACGAACCCATGTCGCGAACCTAACATGGTTCGCGCAGAACCGAGCAGCGGGTGATCCGCGGCAGGGTCCTCGTCGTCGATCGATATTGAAGCGCAGGGGGGCGACATGCGACAACGCAAGATGGGCGTCAGATGACGTCCGAAGGGCAGGAGCGGAATGACCTCGATTCGTCTGTGTCTCGTCACGATCTTTTGTCTCGTCACCGGCTGCGCGGACTTCGATCCGCAGCTCTCGGTCACGGCCGCAGCGGCAACGGGACCAGCCACCGTCACCACCGACGCGACTTCCTACACCTACGCGACGGATATCAACGTCAGCTGGTCGGGCCTCAGCGGGAACCAGACGGACTGGATCTCGATCGCCCCGATGGGCTCGCCTCTGACCACGATCACACGGTGGGCGTACGTCAACGGCGCGGTGAGCGGCAGCCGCTTGCTGGAAGGACCCGTTCCGGGCGGCATGTACGTTGCCCGCGCGTTCGACAACGACAGCTACAATCTGATGGGCGAGAGCGATCCGTTCAACGTCGCCAGCGTGAGCGACACGACCGCAACGCTCGTCGTTGACCAGACGGACTACGCAATCGATCAGCCGATCGTCGTGACGTGGACCGGGATGCCGCCGAACGCCCTCGACTGGGTCTCCATTGCCCCCGAAGGTCGGGCGGACACCGTCCAGGCCGTGTGGGTGTACACGGGTGGAACGGCGAACGGCAGCCTCTCGTTCTCGAACGGACTGAAGTTCGCGTCGCAGCAAGGCTACCCGGGCGGCACGAACTACGTCGCGCGGCTCTACCTCAACGACACATACACGCGCGTCGCGGAGACCGCCCCGGTCCTCGTTGGCTCGCCGGTGACAACCAACGCGTCGACGTATCCAGCGAACACGCCGATCACGGTGAGCTGGACCCACCTTCCCGGAGGCGCGGAGGATTGGGTCGCGCTGGCGCCGGCCGGTTCGAAGTATGACGTCGTCACGCGCTGGCTGTACACGGGCGGCCAGGTCGCCGGCAGCCAGGCGTTCGCAACCGGCCTCGTCGCCGCGGGCACATACGTCGCGCGCGCATATGCGCCGAACTCCTATTACATCGCGGGCGAGAGCGCTCCGTTCACCGTCACTCCGAATGCAGCCGGCACGATCACCACGGATGCATCTACGTACGCGACAGGCCAGACCGTGACCGTCACCTGGTCGGGGCTCCCCGGCAATCAGCACGACTGGATCGCGCTGGCCGCGGATGGCTCCTCGGATCAGGTGTTCGTGCGCTGGGTCTACACCAACGGCGCGGCGGCGGGCAGCTATGCGTTCGATGCACCACCGTCGGCGGGTAGCTTTGTCGCGCGAGCGTTCTTGAACGACACGTACAACAAGCTGGGCGAGAGCGTGGTGTTCACGGTGACCACCGGGGCGACCGCAACGGTCGTCACCGATGCTTCGTCGTACACACTTGCCCAGAACGTGACGGTCACGTGGTCCGGACTGCCCGGAAACCAGAACGACTGGATCGCGATCGCGCCGGATGGCTCGTCCGACCAGACCGTGACGCGCTACGTCTACACGGCGGGTGCGGCGGCGGGCAGCTTCTCGTTCCAGGGTCCGCCGGGCGCGGGGAGTTACGTCGCGCGCGCGTTCATCAATGACACGTACGCCAAGCTGGCCGAGAGCGCCGCGTTCGCCGTCAACTGATCACGGAAGCTTCTCGAGCTGCGTGCACGCCTCGGACTTGCCGAGCTTGCACGCCTTGAGCAGATCGGTCCTGGCCTCGGCGAGCATTCCGGCGTGGCTGCGCAGGATGTAGCGGTTGATGTAGAACTGCGCGTTGTCGGGCAGCATCGTGATCGCCTTGTCGACATCGTCGAGACCGGCGCGATCGTTCGCGAGCTGATAGCGCGCGAGGCCGCGGCCCATCCACGCCCATGGATCCTTCGGCGCGAGCTGCACGGCGCGTGCGCACTGGTTGATCGCATCCTTCGCGCCCGCCTCGGCGGTCACCGTGCACAGGCGAACGTTGGCGCGCTTGTCGTCGGGCGCGATCGTGAGCGCGTGCTTGACGCTCTCCATCGCCTCGGGAGCCGGCTGCAGCTGCGAGAGATCGATCCACGCCGTGACGTTCTGCGGGCGCAGGCGGACGATGCGCTCGAGCAGCGGCCGCGCATCGGAGCGGTGGTCCGCCGACGAGTAGACCTGCGCGAGCTCGGACATCGCCTCGATGTCGGTGGGATCGCGGCGCAGCGCATCGACGAGATCCGGATACGCTTCGCGCGCCCGGCCTTCGTGATCGCGGAGGATGCCGCGGTTGCGATATGGCTCGTGATCATCGGGATCGAGCTCGATGGCCCTCGTCATCGCGGCCTCCGCCTCCCGCGGTTTTCCGGCGCGCACGGAGACGTAGCCCTTCGCACCCCACGCGCTCGCGTAGTCGGGGTAGTCGACGAGGACCTTGTCGAGCTTCGCGAGCCCTTCGGCGGTGCGCCCGGCGGCGATGTAGATCACGGCCTGCGAGAGGCGGTTCGTGCGATCGGGATTCTTCGCTACATCGGCGTCAGCGCTCGCGACCGCCTTCTTCGGATCCGGCTCCTCGAGGCGCTCCTGCGGGATCAGGTGCTCGCCCGGCGGCGCGGCCATGTCGCCGATCCGGCTCGGCAGGTTGTTCGGGATGCCCGCCTCGCTGAGCAGCACGAGCCCCGGGATCGGCGATGGCTTCGAGAGATCCATCGGCGCGGCGTCGATCGACGACGTCACGATCACGAGCGCATCGTCGGGCGTCGCGAGATCCGCGGCATCGACGCCCGCGTCCTTCGCGACGGCGACCATGGCGGGCTCGTCGGCCGACTTCTTCGCATGGCGATCCTTGAGCGCGAGCCAGGTGACGAGGATCGCGAACACGGCGCCTCCCACGGCGGCCGCGGTCATCGGGAGGAACGAGCGCGGTGGCGGCCTGGTGAGCTCGAGCGCGGGTGCAGCCTCGGTGGAGCGAATCACGTCGCTGCGCTCGCCCGAGATCGCCTGCGTGGGCGCGGCGACCCGGCTCGACTTCGACTCCGCCTCGTCGGCGAGCGACAGCAGCTCCGGATCGTTCGGCGCGTAGGCGAGCGCGCGGTCGACGTGCGCGAGCGCCTGGAACGGTCGTGCGGCTGCGATCGCCTCGCGCGCGAGCCGCTTCTCGCGCCGCACGCGGAACGGCGAGACGCGCTGGGCATAGTCCGCCGGTGCGAGGGCGATCGCGGCGCGCTCGCGTGTGTGATCGGCTCCGTCGATCCAGTCGATGGCCCCGAGCAGCTCCTGCGCGAACACCGCCGCCGTGGGGCGCGAGAGCGGTGCGCGATCGAGCGCCTGCGCGACGAGCTTCGTCAGCTCCGGTGCGCAGCGCGGATCCACGGCATCGAGCGGCGCGTACGATCCGACAAGCGCGGCCGCCGCTTCCTCGGAAGCACGCGTGCGCGCGAACGGTCGCTTTCCGGCGACGAGCTCGTAGAGCATCACGCCGAGCGCCCAGATATCCGCCGCGGTGCCGACGCCCGATCCCTCGATCTGCTCGGGCGACATGTACGGCACCGAGCCGACCGCCGTGCCCTCCGCGGTGTGGCGCGAGAGATCCGGGCCCCACGCGAGCCCGAGATCGACGACGACCACGCGCCCATCGGGCGTGAGCATCACGTTCTCGGGCTTGAGATCGCGATGGATCAGCGAGCGCTCGTGCAGCGCGGCGATCGCGGAGGCGACCGGCTCGAGCAGCAGCACGGCCGCCTCGGGGCACAGCTTCGCGCCGGCGATCACCTGCCGCAGCGTCTGTCCCGGAACCAGGGGCATCACGAGGTACGGGCCGAGCTCGTCGTCGAAGCCATGGTCGAGCAGCGTCGAGAGCGCGGGGTGATCGAGCTGGCGCAGGATGTCGACCTCGCGGCGGAACCGCGCGTGCGCGGCCTCGGGATCGAGATCGGCGGCGGGACCGAGC
The DNA here is from genome assembly GCA_038206055.1 of Haliangiales bacterium. GTDB lineage: Bacteria > Myxococcota_A > Polyangia > Haliangiales > Haliangiaceae > JABFXX01. The sequence goes on along the minus strand of JBBRBG010000042.1, from coordinate 5,557 downwards.
AGCTTGATCGCGACGTTCGTGCCCGCCTTGTCGAGCGCGCGATAGACCTGGCCGGAGCCGCCCTCGCCGAGCCGCTCGAACAGCTCGTAGTCCGCAACGCGGATCGAGGCGGGGGCAGCCGGCATTGGCGCGGACGCTAACACGGCCCCCACCGACGACGCCGCGTCGTTTTCGCGACGTGATACCGTTTTCGCGATGCACGTCGTGGTGACCGGAGCGGCGGGTTTTATCGGCTCGCACACCTCCGAGCGCCTGGTCGCTGCGGGCCATCGCGTAACCGGTCTCGATTCCTTCGACTCGTACCTTTATTCCAGTGATCGCAAGCGCGAGAACGCCGCGGCACTCGCGAAGCTGCCCGGATTTCGGCTGGTCACCGGGGATATCTGTGATCCGGCCGCGGTCGCCGCGGTGATCACGCCCGACGTCGATGTGGTGTGTCACCTCGCGGCGCTCGCCGGGGTGCGGCCCTCGCTCGCGGAGCCGCAGAAGTATCTGCAGACGAACATCGTCGGCACGGGCGTGATCGTGCAGCGCATGCGCGAGCTCGGCCTTGCGCGGCTCGTGTTCGCATCATCGAGCAGCGTCTACGGCGCGAAGCCGGGCGCTGCCCTTGCATTCCGCGAGGACGATCCGTGCCTGACGCCGGCCTCGCCGTACGCCGCGACGAAGCGGATGAACGAGCTGCAGCTCTCCGCGTATCGCGACCTGTTCGGGCTCGGCGTCACCGCGCTTCGCTTCTTCACCGTGTTCGGTCCGCGCCAGCGGCCCGATATGGCGATCATGAAGTTCCTCACCGCCGTGGCTGCCGGGACGACGATCACGCTGTACGGCGACGGCTCGTCGCGCCGCGACTACACGTTCATCGATGACATCGTCAGCGGCGTCGTCGCAGCGATCGAGCGCATCGCGCCCGCGCAGTACGAGATCTACAACCTCGGCGGCACGAACACGATCTCGCTCCGCGAGCTGGTCGCCGTGATCGAGCGCGTCGTCGGCAAGCCCGCGGTGACCGATTGGCAGCCGGATCAACCCGGCGACGTGCCGATCACGTTCGCGAACATCGAACGGGCACGCGCAGCGCTCGGCTACGCACCGACGACGAATGTCGAGACCGGTATCGCGCGCCAGTACGCCTGGCTTCAGGCGCGACCGATGCTGTAGTACGTGAAGCCGGCGGCGCGCGCGTCGGCCGGGGCCCATACGTTGCGGCCATCGATCAGCACGTGCGTGCGCATCAGCGACTTCAACCGATCGAGATCCGGGTCACGGAGCTCGTGCCACTCGGTGACGAGCACGAGCGCATCTGCGCCGGTCGCCGCCGCGTAGCCATCCTTCGCGAGCTCGATCGCCACACCCTGCGCCTTGACGTTCGCCATCGCGGCCGGGTCGTAGCCGACGACGTTCGCGCCCGCGGCGCGCAGCTGCTCGAGCAGCACGAGCGCGGGCGACTCGCGGATGTCATCCGTCTCCGGCTTGAATGCGAGGCCCCAGATCGCGATGCGCTTGCCCGCGAGGTCTCCCCCGAAATGCGCGAGTACGCGCTCGCCGAGCACGCGCTTCTGGCGCTCGTTCGCGCGCTCGACCGCGTCGACCACCGTGAGCGGCACGTCCATGGCCTGCCCCATGTGACGCAAAGCCCTCAGATCTTTTGGAAAACACGAGCCCCCGAAGCCGCACCCGGCGAACAGGAACTTGCCGCCGATGCGCGGATCGGAGCCGATGCCTTTGCGCACCGATTCGATATCGGCGCCGACCACCTCGCAGAGGCGCGACAGCTCGTTCATGAACGAGATACGCGTGGCGAGCATGGCGTTCGCGGCGTACTTCGTCAGCTCGGCGGAGGCGATGTCCATCACCTGCACGCGATCGCTCGTGCGCAGCATGCCGCGGTACAGCTCGCGCAACACCGCGATCGCCTTCGGATCCTCGGCGCCGACGATCACACGCGCGGGGCGAAGGAAGTCGTTGACCGCGTCGCCCTCCTTCAAGAACTCGGGGTTGGAGGCCACCGCGAATGGATGCGCCGTCGCGGACGCCACGGCGGTTCGCACCTTCGCGGCGGTGCCGACGGGCACGGTGCTCTTGGTCACGATCACCGCGAACCCGGTCAGCGCCGCGCCGATCTGCTTCGCCGCCTCGAGCACGTGGTTGAGATCCGCGCTCCCGTCCTCGCCCGAGGGCGTGCCCACGGCGATGAACACGATCTCCGCACCGGCGACGGCAGCGGTCGTGGAGGTCGTGAAGTGCAAGCGCTCGAGGCCCGCGTTGCGCTTGATCAGATCGTGGAGGCCCGGCTCGTAGAACGGGACCTCGCCTCGGGTCAGCGTCTCGACCCGCTTCGCATCGATGTCGACGCAGGTGACGTCATGGCCGAAATCGGAGAACCCTGCGCCGGTGACGAGGCCAACATATCCAGTGCCAACGACCGCGATCTTCATCGTGGCCGCACGCTACCATGCAGCTCGATGAGCATCGATGCGGCCCTCGTGCTGGTCGTCACGCCCGTGCGCGGCGCGCATCCGCTACGCCTGCCGGTGACGAAGCGCATCACGAGCCTGGGTGCCGATGCGACCGCCGATGTGCGGTTGCCCACGGCGCCGGCGCACTGGGCCGTCGTCCATCGCGGCGACGAATCGGTCGAGGTCTTGATCTCGTCGACGCAGGTGCGCCAGCGGCTCGAACCAGGCCAGTCGCTCGAGGCCGATGGCATCACGCTCGCGCTCGAATCGATGGCCGTCGCGCGCGACCGCGAGCGCTCGATCGAGGCGCTGGTCTCGGCGCTCGCCGCGGTGGATTCAGCGGACAAGGCGGTCGAGCTGCTGCTCACCGGGCTGATCGGCGCATCGGGTGCCGACCTCGGCGCGCTGATCCTCGTCGAGGGCGAGAGCTACTCCGTCGCCGCCGCGCGCGATCGCGACGGCGCGGTGCTCGATCGTGCGGCCGAGCTGCTGTCGGATACGATCGTCAAGGACGTGCTCGGCACCGGCGAGCGTATTCAGCTCGACGACGTGGCGGGTCACTCTCGGTACGCGGCGCTGCCCTCGGTCACCGCGCTGCGGCTTGCCTCGGCGCTGTGTCTGCCGATGCGCCTCGATGGCCGCACGCTCGGTGCGGTGTTCCTCGCCCGCCACGGCCGCGCCGCGCTCGACGAGCGAACGGTGGCCGAGCTGCGCATCCTCGCCGCGGTCGCAGTGCCGTTCCTCGCGCAGCTCCGGCGTGCACCGCAGCCCACCGGCGACGAGCTGCTCGGCGAATCACCGGCGGTGCAGACGCTGCGGCACCTGATCCGACGCGTCGGCCCGAGCGATCTATCGGCGCTGCTCCAGGGCCCGTCGGGCTCGGGCAAGGAGCTGGTCGCCCGTGCGCTCCACCTGGCGAGCCCGCGGGCGGCGAAGCCGATGATCGCGATCAACTGCGCATCGGTCGCACCCACGCTGCTCGATGCGGAGCTGTTCGGTTATCGCAAGGGCGCCTTCACCGGCGCGATGACGGACCGCGTGGGCCTGATCGAAGCGGCGCACGAATCCACGCTGTTCCTCGACGAGATCGGCGACATGCCGACGCCGATGCAAGCCGCGTTGCTCCGCGTGCTCGAGCAGCGCGAGGTGAAGCGCCTCGGCGACAATCTGCCGAAGGCGGTCGACTTCCGCCTGGTGTGCGCGACCCACAAGGATCTCGATGCCGAGGTCGCCGCCGGTCGATTCCGCGCCGATCTGCTGTTCCGCCTTCGCGAGGTCACCGTCGAGGTGCCCTCGCTCGCAGCGCGTGGCGACGACATCGTGCTTCTCGCGCACGCGTTCCTCCGCCAGGCGGAGAAGCAGCTCGGCCTCGCGATGCACACGCTGACGGATGACGCGCAGGCCGCGCTCAAGGCGCACCTGTGGCCGGGCAACGTGCGCGAGCTGAAGAGCACGATGCGCCGCGTGGCGATCCTTGCCGACTCGAAGCTCGTCCGCGCCGCAGATCTCGGCATCGCCGTCGCAGCGCCGCGATCGACCGAAGCTCCGCGCGCGACCGTGGCGCCCCCCGCCGGGGGACAGGCCGGTGCGGTGCGCCAGTTGATCGAGGATGCGCTCGCGCCGGGAGCGCCACTGCAGCCGCTCGCCACGCTGCGTGACGAGCTGGTCAAGCGCTACGTCGAGCTCGCGATCGAGCGCTGCGAGGGAGATCGCGATGAGGCCGCGAAGCTCCTCGAGATCGGGGTGCGTACCCTGTACCGATACATCTCCTGACCTGGCTCCTGACTGCCACCGCAGGCAGGTCTGCCGAGGCTGGCAGCCACCACATCAATCGCGACGAGCAGTTACGCGCGGCACGTACGCTGCAACCGGATCGGTCGTCATGCGTCGTCGCAGTGGTTGGGCAGTGCTCGCGTTGTCGTTCGCGAGCGCTGGGGCCTTTGCGATCGTCTGGCTGTGCCAGACCCGCACCGACATGATCCGCCTCGGCGCACGCATCCCGTCACCGTGGCTGCTCGTCACGCCGGTGTCCGCGCTCTACTTCGCGTGGTGCTGGGCCGAGGGCGTGCGGCAGGTGACGGCGGGACGGATCACCACGCTGCGCGCGTACCTCGCGCTCTGCCTCCTCGGTCCGATCGGGATGGCGCGCCTGCAGCTGCGGTTCAACGCTCTCTCGGATAGCGGACGCGCGCCGTCAAGACGGTGGTATCGCCCGGTCCGGTCCCCGCTCCGCCCGTGACGACCATTACTGTGGCAGGCGGTGGACCCGCGCCAGCGGCAGCCGCTTGAGCTGTCGCGCCTCGTGCTTCGCGAGCACGTAGCGCGTACCGCTCTCGATGGTATCGACGATGCCGACGAGCGTGGCGCTGAACGCCGCGAACATGAGGATGATCGACCAGAGGGACACACCGAGCACGAACAGCGCGATGTAGATCGAAGACGCCGCGAACACGAGCTCGTACCCGCCGCGCGCCAGCCGGTGACGCGCCTGCTTCGCCTCGCCCTCGACGGACTCGAGCTCGCCCACGGTCCGAGTGTGCCATCTCCAGCGGTAGCTGCTAGGCTCGAACCATGCGCATGCGCTGGGTCGTTTTGGTCGCTGCGGCGGTGCTGGCGGGTTGTGCGTACAAGGCGGCGTCGTCGAACGACACCAGCCGCGAGATCAAGGACCGCAGTCGTGTCGGCTGCCTCGAGATCGGCGTCGATCGGCGCACCGATCTCGGCAACTCCGCTGTCGTCCGCTACGCGTTCGAGAATCACTGCGCGCAGCCCACGAACGTGGACCTCGGCTGGGCGAACGTGATCGGGCGCACCGCCGAGGGCAACGAGCTCGCGCTGATGCCCGCGAAGAAGGACAGCTCGGTCACGATCGACGCCCACGGCGAGGGCGAGACCACGCTCGCGTATCCCGCGCCGACGCCGATCGGTCAGCTCTGCGTCGACATCAACTCGCTCGCGCAGAAGACGCCGGCACAGTGGCGCTGCTTCGGAAACCCCGAAGCCGTCGCCGCTCGTTGATCGTCGTCAGACCTCGATCTCGTCGCCTTCTCGCGCCGGGAGGATCTCGATCGCCTGGCCGCCACGCGCATCGAGCGCCG
>JBBRBG010000041.1:0-52000 GCA_038206055.1 Haliangiales bacterium | reverse complement strand
GTCTCGAAGTACGGCGCGTTCAGCGTGTGGATGTTGCCGAGCGCCTTCGAGTTGAGCGTCTTCATGTAGTACGCCCACGACGCCTCGAACAGCGACTCGGTCCAGTCGAGCGAGTTCTGGTCGAGCTTCTCGAAGTACTTGATCGAGGTGTCGAACTGCTGCGTCGAGTAGAACACGCGCGCCATCTGGAGCTGCGCGAGCTCGTTGTAGTTCTCGACGTCGTCGGCCTTGTACGCCTTCGGGTGCTCCTGGCCGATCACCAGGATCTCCTTGAACGCGTCGACGGCCGGCTTGCCTTCGAACTTGCGGACGTACGTGACGCCCTCGAAGAACTTTGCCTTGATGTAGAACTCGCTGTTGCGGTCGACCTGGTTGAACAGGCCGATCGCCTTGTCGAAGTCACCGTCGCCGCCGTGGCGGTAGTAGTGGCGGCCGAGGAGGAACAGCAGCTCGTCCTTGACCGACGCCAGACTCGGATCGTCGAGGGCCTTCGGATCGTAGGTACCGATCTTCTCGAGGATGCCGGAGGTCTCCGGCAGCACGCGCGAGAGCGCGGCGAGCCACTTGAGCGCGGCACCGTGATAGGTGTGCGCGTCGCCACCGACGACGATCTTGTCGAAGTAGGCGAGCGAGCCGGCGTAGAACCCCATCTGATACAGGGTCTTGCCCATGAAGAACTCGGCGCGCTGCTTGTTCTTCGCGTCGTCTCCGCTCTCGCCATCGAGGACCTTCTTCAGCTCGATCGAGGCCGAAAAGAAGTCCTTCTTGTCGTAGAGCTTGATCGCGCGCTCGAGCGTCTTGCTCGGCGGCGTGGAGGTCGCGCTATCCGGCTCGAACTCCATGTCTCCGCCCTTGCCACCGGCAGGGGCCCCGCCCTTCTTGGGTTGGGCGTACGCCGTCATCGACAGCGCCGTAACGGCGATCAGGGACGCTTTAGTGAGCAACCGCATCAAGTTCCTCCGAGGTCATTGGTCCACCCAGTAAATCCACGCGGGGACTGACCCGGGCGAATCATCTGCAAGGGCGTGGACGGTGTCAAGGCGACGCACGTCCGACGAGCGGACCGATGAAGGACACCGGATCACCCCTTGCGTTGCATTGACAAGCCCCACGAACGTGGGGCGCCTGGCAACGCGAAGGCGTTGCGGAGGTAGATTGACGGATCGGCCGGGGTCGGGACACCAACGGTCATGCCCTGTGAGGACCCCGCCGAGATGCCGATCTCCCGAAATCCGGGCGGTCGATCAGCGTTGTTTGGAGTCGTTCCCTTGACTTGGGTGGTGCCGCTCATATTATCGGCCGCGATGAATCGACGCAGTCACGTCGTGCTGTTGGGCACCCTCCTTTGTGCGGTGCTCGCGGGCGCATGCACCGGCGACCCCGTCGGCCGCATCTGCGACCTCGGTTCCTCGACACCAGCCGCGACCGAGGTCGTCGTCGCGTCCCCCTCCCTCGACTGCGTGTCGCGCACCTGCCTCCGCGTGCCGCTGTCGCGCGAGCTGCCGCCGGGATCCGCGTTCCCCGCCGGAAACAACGGCCTGTGCACCGCCGAGTGCTCGTCCGACGCCGATTGCGATCGCGTGCCGGAGTCGCCGTGCATCACCGGGTTCACGTGCGGCGTCGCCGTGACCGTCGGTCCGTTCTGCTGCCGCAAGTTCTGCATCTGCAAGGACTACGTCGTCGTTCCCGAGTCCGGAAAGCTGTCGACGCCCAAGGCGTGCGACACCGCGAACAACGACAACACGTGCTGCAACCTGAACGGCCGTACCGGCAACGCCCAATATCCTCTCTGCAAGTGAGCTTGCAGAGGCGGCCGCTCTGCTAGTAAGCCGAGCGCTCGCGATACAATCGGTCGTATGACCGATGTCTATCGGACCTCCGGGTTCATGTGCCCGAGCTGCGAGAACGCGTCGCTCCGCGAGTTCTCGAATCGCCTCGTCTGCGACGAGTGCAACGGGATGTTGATCGAGGAGGACGACTTCGTTGCCTCGATCCACGAGCTCGACGGTAAGTCCGAGTCAATCGCGATCAGCGACGAGCAGCCGAGCACCCAGGCGTGCCCGAAGTGCACGCGCGCGATGACCTCGTGTCACCTCGCGGTGGGTGGGCTGAAGCTGAAGGGTACGTTCAAGCGCTGCGATCGCGACGGCGTGTGGTTCCCGCGCGATGCGATGACCGCGGCGTTCGCGCGCGCGAGCCGCAGCGTCGCGGGGCGCGGTACGGGCGGATCGGCGAATGGTTTTCCCGGCGTCCCCGGCGGCGCCACGGCCGGCGGCGGCATGCAGGGCACCATGGGCGCGGTGTCGTCGGCGTTCGGCAGCGGGCCCGCATCTGACCGGCTCGCGATCAGCCACTGGCGCGACGCGCGTCCCCGCGTGCACACGCTGTTCGTCAGCGCCCACAAGGACAAGGCGCTCGGCTGCCCGGTGTGCAAGGAGACGAAGCTGTCGTTCGTCGGCGATCGCTGGGCCTGCGCCACGTGCGACGGGTGTTTCGTCGAGGACGCGGCGCTCGCGGCGATGGTCATGGAGATGACGAACGCCCCGTGGGACGTGCCCCCGATGACGGGGGCCGGATCGGATCGCATGTGCCCCGTCTGCGAGGCGCCGATGACGGTCGAGGTGCTCGAGGCGGTGACGATCGATCGCTGCTCGCCGCACGGCGTGTGGTTCGACGACACGGAGCTCCAGACGGCACTGCACCACGCAAGCGCACCGCCGTCGGGCGTGGGCAGCTGGATCAAGCAGCTGTTCCATCGCCACGGCAAGACCGAGTAGCGGCGTCGAAATGTCAGCCCGTGCGCCAGGCGTCGCGGATCAGATCGATCCGTGCGCCGGTGACCGCGACGACGTCGAACCGGATGAGCGTGTAGCGCGGGCGCACGATCGCCAGGTACATGCCCGCGACACGCGTGACCTGGCGCTGCTTTCCCGGCGAGACCATCTCGGCAGCGTGGCCGTGCGAGGCGCTCGCGCGGCTCCGCACCTCGACGAACGCGAGGACGTCGCCCTCGCGCGCGATGATGTCGAGCTCGCCGGCGCCACAGCGCCAGTTACGCGCGACGATCGAGTAGCCGGCAGCCTCGAGCGCTGTTGCGGCGCGGTCCTCGGCGGACGCGCCTGTCGTGAGTGATGTCGAATCCACAGCCCACAGTCCTTCCCCTCCCCTTGAAACAAACGACCGAAGTGTTACGCGGCCTTGTCCTTGGCCTTGTCCTTCTTCTTCGGCTTGCGAACCTTCACCTTCTTCTCGGCCTGCGGTGCAGCCGGAGGCGCAGCCGCCTCGGCGGCCTCGGCCTCAGCATCCGCGAGGGCGTCGGCCGCATTCTGCGACTCGTACTGGCCATCGCGCTCCTTGATGCGCGCCGCCTTACCGGAGAGATCGCGCAGGTAGTAGAGCTTCGCCTGGTGGACGCGACCGCGCTGGATCACTTCGATCTTCTCGATGTTCGGCGAGTGGTCGGGGAACACGCGCTCCACCCCAACGCCGTACGAGATCTTGCGGACGGTGAACGTGGACCGCGCGCCTTTCGAGACGCGGCGAATGCACACGCCCTCGAAGGCCTGGAGGCGAGTCTTCTCGCCTTCACGGATCTTCGCCCACACCTTGATCGAGTCGCCGGGGCGGAACTCGGGGAGCGCTGCCTGGCGATTTTGGGACTTGTTGATGCTGTCGAGGATTCGCTGGGCGCTCATGTTCATCATCCGGGAAAACGTCCGTAGGGACGCAGGGTTCTGCCAGAGATCACCCCTGGGCGTCAAGCCGGGCGCCCGAACAGTCGATCGAGGAGGATCGCTCCGGCGCTGCGAACCGAGAGATGGTTCCAGTCCGAAGCGCCCTCGATCGGCGCAAGCAGCCGAGATACAGAGGGAATCAGGTGGTCGGCGAGACCCCAGCCGGTGCCGAGCAAGAGCAGCAGTGGATCGGCACGAAGCGACGCCTCGGCGAACAGTTGCTCCGGAGTTCGGCGCTCGGCGCTCGGAAACGAGTCGGCGCGCGCGCTGGTCGCCACGACGAGCGGCGCGGTTCCGTACTCGGCGGTGAGCTCGGCGATCACGGTGTCGACCGCATCGGCGGTGCGGATCAGCGCCATCGCGCCTTCGCGCGATCCTGTCGGCGGAGGACGGCGCTTGAGCGAACCCTGGTCCTCGAGCCACAGGTGCGCGATGTGCTCGGCCTTCTCCCGCTGCGACGTGATCGGCGTGACGATGTGATACGCGGCGAGGCCGTAGGTCATCGTCGAGCGCGCGAGATCGTGGATGTCGAAGTTCGTCAGCGACGTGGTGACAAGCGCGCCGGTGCGATCGGTGACGGGATGGTGGACGAGCGCGAGGTGCGTGCGCTGCGCGAGCGATGGCGGCAACAGCTTCGCATCGGCCTTCGTCGGGCGCACCCGGCGAAACAGATCTGGGCGGCGCCGCGCCGTGCGCAGGAGCGCTTGCTGGCGACGCCACGCGGCGATCTTCGCGTGGTTGCCGGACTGGAGCACCTCGGGGACTTCCATGTCGCCGAGCTTCGCGGGCCGCGTGTAGTGCGGGTACTCGAGCACGCCCGCGGAGTGCGATTCCTCGTCGGCGGAGGTGGGCTCACCGAGGACGCCAGGCACGAGGCGCGCGCACGCATCGATGATGACGAGGGCGCCGAGCTCGCCGCCGGAGAGAACGTAGTCGCCGAGGGAGATCTCCTCGTCGATCGCAGTCTCGATCACCCGCTCGTCGATGCCCTCGTAGCGCCCGCAGACGAGCACGAGGTGCGGAAGCTGTGCAAGCTCGCGCACGCGGGCCTGGGTCAGCGGCGCGCCCGCCGGCGAGAGGAGAATTCGGCGCGCGGGCGGCTCACCGGCGGCGGTACCGATCGCGGCGAGCATCGGCTCGGGCTTCATCACCATGCCGGGCCCGCCGCCGTACGGCGTGTCGTCGACGGTGCGGTGGCGATCGCTCGTGAAGTCGCGCGGGTTCACGGTGGCTACCGTGATCACCCCGGCCTCGCGCGCGCGACCGACGACGCCGGCGGTGAGCGCCGGCTCGATCAGCTCGGGGAGGATGGTGACCACGGTGAACTTCACCGCGACGTGACCTTGTTCTCCGGAATACCCGCAGGCGGGTCGATGGTGACGAGGCCCGCGGCGGTATCGATGTTGATCACGAACTGGTCGACGAGCGGCAGCATCCGCTCGATCGCCCCGTCGTGGATGACGAGGACGTCCTGCACCGAGCCAAGCTCGATCGCGGCGATCTTGCCCCAGTCGGTGCCGTCGACGAGAACGACCTTGCAGCCGATCAGATCGTCGAGGAGGACATCGGCGTCAGAGAGCTGCAGCGCGTCGCGATCGACCTCGACGACCTTGCCCTTCAGAAGCTCGGCGTCGTTGCGCGTCTCGATGCCCTCGAGGAGGACGATCCAGCCGCGGTGCGGCGTGCCGCGTGCCTCGATGACCTTCTTCTCGACACCGTCGACCCAGATCTGGGTGACGTCGCCGAGGACCTCGGACTCCGGGTCGTGCGTGTGCACGATGACCTCGCCGCGAATGCCATGAGCACGCGCGATGCCACCGATCTCGAGCCGCGGGTCCCCACGCATCGTGGGCCCTCCGGTTATTCGAGAATCTCGACCAGCGTCCGCTTGCGCGAGCGCGGGGCGCAGGCCTGGACGATCGTGCGCAGGGCGCGCGCGGTCTTGCCGCCGCGGCCGATGACCTTGCCGAGATCGACTTCCGCGACCTCGAGCTCGTACACGTTCGCTTGACGCTCCTCGACGAGCTCCACGCGGACCTCATCGGGCTTGTCGACGAGGTTGACCGCCATGTAGCGGATCAGCTCGGCGACATCGGGCGACACGGCCTGCGGGCGATTTCCGCCGCGGTCGTCGTCGCGATCGTCGTCGTTCTCGGGCTCGGCCATCTCAGGCCGGCTTCGCTGCGGCGCGGGCGGTGCGACGGATGATCGCGGCGAGCGTTCCGCTCGGCTGCGCGCCAACCTTGACCCACTTCTCGAAGCGCTCGTTATCGAGCTTCAGGATCTTGGTGACCGGGTGATAGGTGCCAAGAAGCTCGATGAACCGACCGTCGCGAGCGCACCGCTTGTCAGCGGCAACGATCCGATAGAACGGCTTCTTCTTCTTACCCTGGCGTGAAAATCGAATCGCGACGGACATTGGATCCTTGGAGCTAAGAGCGCGGCAATCTACCCAGGCGTCCCCCCCCTGTCAACGTGCTATATGGGCTCCCATGTCTCGCCGGCTTGGGCTCGTGGCCGCGCTCGTGGCCACCGCTTGTTGCTCGAAATCTGAAGTGAAAGGCGGCGGGACGGCGGCAGGGCCCAACGGACCCGGGTTCACGCTGATCGCGCTCGCCGAGATGCGCGGTCAGATCGGGCCGTGCGGGTGTACCAGCGATCCTCTTGGGGATATCTCGCGCACCGCAAAGCTCGTGGAGGCCGCCCGGGCGGCCGGACCGGTGCTGGTGGTGGATGCAGGGTCCCTGCTCTACTCCAAGGCGCCCGTGCCCGACCACCTGGCCGCGCAGGAGGAGCTGAAGGCCGACCTCCTGGCCAAGACGTACCAGACCAAGCTCGCGGTCGGGGCAGTGGGACTCGGGTGGGCCGACCTGCCCCAGGGCCCCGAGAAGGCGCGCATGCCGCGGCAGTCCGTGAACGTGCCGAAGGACACCGGGTATCCGATCGAGGCGCCGCACATCATCGAGGTCGGCGGCACCAAGGTCGGCGTGTTCGGCGTGATCGCGCTCGATGCGGTCCCCGCGCTCAAGGTCACCGATCCCAAGGTGGCCGGTGCCGCGGCGATCGCGAAGCTGCGCGGCGATGGTGCGCAGCTGGTGGTAGCGCTCGTGCAGGCGTCGTCGAAGAAGGATGCGGTGCAGCTCGTGCGCGACCTGCCCGGTGTGGACGTGGCGGTCGCGGGCCTCGGGCTCGAGGCCCCCGAGCCCGAGCGCGTGGAGACCGAGGCGACGAAGGTCGGCGATGCGTGGATGGTGATCCCCGCGAACCGCGGCCAGGTGATCTCCCGGGTCGAGGTCTCGTATCGCGGGCCGGGGCCGCTGGTCGATGCCGGTGGTGCGGCGGCGGCGAAGGAGAAGATCGCGTACCTCGATCGGCAGATCACGAAGCTCGATGTGGATCTGAAGGCGATGGACGCCGATCCAACCGCCGACAAGGCGTTCGTGAAGCAGAAGCACGACGAGCACGATCTGTACGTGAAGCAGCGCGCGGCGCTCGTCGCGAATCCGATCCAGAAGCCGGCGACCGGCAGCTACTTCACACTCGAGCAGGTGAAGATCAACAAGGCGCTGGCGTGCGATGTCGAGGTGCAGAGCTTCGTGACCGCGTACTACCGCGGGTCCGGAGAGGTCAACGTCAAGGCCGCGGCCGGGCGTCCGCCGCCGGATGCGAAGGGCGGCGCGACGTACGTGGGCAGCGAGAGCTGCGATGACTGCCACGGCGATGCCGTCACGTTCTGGAAGGGCACGCGCCACGCGCATGCCTGGCAGACGCTCGTCGAGCGCGGGCAGCAGTTCGACTTCGATTGCATCGGCTGCCACGTCACGGGATGGGAGAAGCCGGGCGGATCGAACCTCGCGAACAACGACAAGCTGCGCGATGTGCAGTGCGAGACCTGCCACGGGCCCGCCTCGATCCACGTCGCGAAGGGCGGCGAGGAGCGGCCGTCGTCGCTGGTTCGCACGCCCGCCGAGAATCTGTGCGCCACGCAGTGCCACACCAAGGAGCACTCCGACACGTTCCAGCGCGAAGCCTATCTGCGCGACATTCTCGGGCCGGGTCACGGCCCCGACATGCGCAAGACGATAGGCGACGGGCCCACCGGTGCGCAGCTGCGCAAGGTGGCGCTCGACAAGGCGGGACGGAGTCTGGGGGCCGGGTGCGTGCGCTGAAGCTGGCGTACGTATGCTTGGTGGTGGTGATCGCGGCGTGCACGCATAGCGCGGCGCCGAAGCGGACGGCGACCGGCGGCGGAAGGTCGGGCGTGCAGGACGGGATGGCGAGCTGGTACGGCGGCAGCCTGCAGGGGGGGCCGACGGCGTCGGGTGAACGGTTCAACAAGAACGCGATGACGGCGGCGCATCGGACGCTGCCGATGAACACGCACGTGCGGGTGACGAACAAGCGCAACGGGCGCGCGGTCGAGGTGCGGATCAATGACCGCGGCCCCTACGGCAAGGGGCGCATCATCGATCTCTCGGAGGCGGCGGCGAAGCGGCTCGACATGATCGATGCCGGCGTGGTGCCCGTGCACCTCGAGGTGGTCCGGTGAGCTTGATCGAGCTCGCGAAGCTGACGAAGCGCTACGGCGCGATCACGGCGCTCGCCGGGCTCGACGGGACGATCGATGGAAAGATCATCGGGCTCCTCGGGCCCAACGGGGCCGGCAAATCGACGCTGCTCAAGGCGCTGCTCGGCCTGATCCCGTTCGCGGGCAAGGCGTCCGTGCTCGGGCTCGATGCGGGAACGAAGGGCGCGGAGATCCGCGATCGCGTCGGGTACATGCCGGAGCAGGAGCAGTTCATCGTCGGGATGAGCGCCGTCGAGCTGTGCACGTACGCCGGCGAGCTCTCGGGGCTGCCGCGCACCGAGGCGATGCAGCGCGCCCACGCGGCGCTGTACTACGCGGGGCTCGAGGAGAAGCGGTACCAGCCGATCGAGGGCTACTCGACCGGCATGAAGCAGCGCGTGAAGCTCGCGCAGGCACTGGTCCACGATCCCGAGCTGCTGTTTCTCGACGAGCCGACCAACGGGCTCGATCCGCGCTCGCGGGACGAGATGCTCGAGCTGATCATCGATCTGCCCGGGCGGCGGAACTGCGCGATCGTGCTGTCGACGCACCTGCTGCCCGACGTGGAGCGCATCTGCGACCACGCCGTGATCATGCATCAGGGGCGGATCCGGTTCGTGGGATCGATCGACGAGCTGCGCGGCGCGCGCGGGCGCGACACCGAGATCCTCGTCGAGGTGAAGGCCGATGCGGCGAAGCTCGCCGAGGTGATGACCGCGGCGGGGGCGACGTGCCAGGTGATGTCGCCGGTCTCGATCGCGGTGAGCCTGCCGGAGAGCGCGACGAACGAGCTCGTGTTCCGGCACGCGCGCGCGGCGGGGCTGCAGATCCGCGGCCTCGGCGTGCGGCGCGAGACCGTGGAGGCCGCATTCCTGCGCGTGATCGGCGAGGTCCCGGCACCGGCCGCGGATGGTGCGGTGCCACCATGAGCGAGCCGGCCACGGGCACGATCCACGACCTCGGCTACAAGCGCTACGGCGGGACCCGCCGGTCCACGGCCACGCGATGGCTCGTGATCATGCGCAACCAGATCGCATCCGGTTGGAAGACCTGGTGGCGGTTCAAGGCGAGCCTCGGCCTCGCGGTGCTCACCACGTTCATCGCCGGTGGCGTGATGTTCATCCTGCGCGACAAGGTGGTCCGCGACTTCGCGGGCCAGTTCGCCGCGACCATGGCCGATGCGGCGCTGCCGAAATCGATCGAGTGGTACACGCGCGCGGCGTTCCTCGTGTCGCTGACGATCGGCGCACGTGTCATCGCCGGCGATGTGCAGAGCGGCGCGTTCACGTTCTACTTCGCGCGGTCGGTGCGCCCGCGCGACTACGTGCTCGGCAAGCTCGGCGGCATGGTCGGGCTGATGGCGCTGATCATGCTCGCGGGTCCTCTGACGCTCGCGCTCGCGCGGCTCGGCCTCTCGGAGACCACGGAGCAGCTCGTCGCGTCGCTGCCCTTGATCCCGAAGGCGATCGCGATCGGCCTGCTTGGCACGCTCGTGTTCGCGACGGTGCCCCTCGCGTTCTCGTCGCTGTTCGCCAACGTGCGCTACGCGATGGCGCTCTGGGCCGCCTACTACCTCGTGTTCGGCCTGATGGTCAGCCTGCTCGGGCGCGCCAGCGGCGGCTGGATCGGTGCCCTCGATCTCGCGACGGCGCTCGAGGCGGTCGCGATGCATCTGTTCGACCTGCATCTGTTCCGCGGCCGCGCCGGCACCGTGCCCTACGACGCGGCGCTCGCGTCGCTGCTCGTCCACGCGGGCGTGGCCATCGCGATCCTCAGCTACCAGGTGCGGCGCGCGTACGGCTCCGGCGTGGGAGGTGCCGGATTACGACGACAAGCGTGGTGCAGGTCGATAACTGCAGCAAGTGGTACGGCCACGTGCTCGGCATCTCCGACGTGAGCTGGACACTGCGCGGCGGCATCGTGGGTCTGCTCGGACCGAACGGCGCCGGCAAGTCCACGCTGATGAAGCTGATGGCGGGCCTCATGCGTCCATCGCGCGGCTCGCTCGCGGTCTACGGCAAGAACCCGTTCGAGGATGTCGCGGTGCGGCGGCGCATCGGCTACGCGCCCGAGCACGAGAAGACGTGGGACGAGCTGACGGCGCTCGAGCTCGTCACCGTGATGGCGAAGCTCGCGGGCGTACCGAGCAACCGCGCGACCACGGCGGCGAAGGACGCGATCGCGCAGATGGGCATGACCGATGCGATGCACCGTCGGGTCAAGGGCTTCTCGAAGGGCATGCGCCAGCGCACGAAGCTCGCGACCGCGATCGCGCACGATCCGGACTTCATCCTGCTCGACGAGCCGCTCACCGGCGTGGACCCGATCGCGCGCGTCGATATCGTCGAGAGGATCCGCAAGCTCGCGGACGCGGGCAAGACCATCGTCGTCTCCAGCCACGTCCTCTACGAGATCGAGGCCCTGACCTCCGAGATCGTCGTCGTCTACCGCGGGCAGGTCCTCGCCGAAGGTAACGTGTACGAGATCCGCAAGCTGATCGATCGCCACCCGCATCGCATCCGCATCGAGTGCGATCAGCCCCGGCAGGTCGCGGCGGCGCTCGCCACCGCCGACCACGTGGCGCGCATCGTGTTCGAGCGCCACGGCATCCTGATCGAGACCCGTGATCCGGACCGCTGCTACGACCAGCTCGCCGCCGCGGTGCTCGACGGGCACATCGCGGTCTCCGCCCTGTCCTCGCCCGACAACAACCTCGGCGCCGTGTTCGAGTACCTCACCGGCAACGATCAAGGACGCCGATGAGCGATCACCGCGTCCCGTCCGCTCTCGACAGCACCCTCACGATGGCGGGCCTCACCCTCAAGCGCCTGCTTCGCGGTCGCGCGGTGTACGTCGCGCTCCTCATCGCGCTGCTCCCCGTCGTCTACGCCGGTGCGATGGGTGGCGCGCGCGGCATCGCGGGCGACGAGATCTTCGTGTTCGAGGTCCTCGTGTCGGCCCTCCTCGCCCCGATGTTCGTCGCGTCATCCATCGGCGAGGAGATCGAGGACCGGACCACCACCTACCTCTGGTCGCGCCCGATCCCGCGCTGGTCGATCATCGCCGGCAAGCTGCTCACCCTCGTTCCGATCGCCACCCTCGTGGTCCTCGCGAGCTGGGCGCTGTCCGCTCAGATCGCCTGGCACACGTTCCCCGACGCGCGCCCGTGCCTCGCGCTCGCCCTCGGCGTGCTCGTTCTCTCGATCGTCTCGGCGGGAATCGCCTCGCTCGCCCCGCGCCACGGGATGGCGCTGACCATCTGCTACATCCTGTTCTTCGACTCCCCCCTCGGCATCCTTCCCGCAACCCTCCGCGAGCTCTCCGTCACCCATCAGATCCGCGCCCTCTCCGGCCTCTGGCCCACAGAGATCGGCCTGACCTCGCCCCTCATCGCCCTCGGCATCCTCACGACGGTCTACGGCACCATCGCCAGCCTCCGGATCCGCAAGCTCGAGGCCTGATGTCCGGCAACGGGGACGGTTTCAACGTACGCAACTTGCGATCCGTAAGCTCGCGAACCCTCGTCGAGGCCTGATGTCCGGCAATGGGGACGCTTTCAACGTACGCAACTTGCGATCGGCAAGTCCGCGAACCGTCGTCCCGCGTCGAGATCTCGGCCAATGGTTCACCGCGGCGCCGGTAGCACGGCTTGCGATCGCTGCGGCCGGGTTGTCCGGCTCCCGGACACGCGTCCTCGATCCGATGTGCGGCGATGGCGCATTTCTCGCCGCAGCGCGCGAGGCCGGGTTCACCTCGCTGGCCGGCGTCGAGATCGATCCCCAGGCTGCCGCGCGCGCTGCGGCAGTGCCCGGCGTGGAGATCACCCGCGGCGATGCGCTCGCGTCCGGCCTCGTCGAACGGCTCGGCGTGTTCGACCTCGTGATCGGAAATCCGCCGTACGTCCAGGCGGGCCGAGTGGATCCTGAGGTGCGGCGTACGCGGGCAACTGCCATCGGCGAGGACTGGCCCGAGCTGCCGCGCGATGTGGTCGATACGATTGCACGCCACGGAGATCTCGCGGCGACATGTTTGCTGCGCGCCCTGCGCTTCGTGCGACCCGGCGGAACGCTTGCGCTGGTCGTGTCGACAGCGCTGCTGGACGCCGATGCTGCGAGCGCGCTGTGGAGCGCAGTCGAGCGCGTCGCTGCGGTGCACGCACTGATCATCGCGCCCCAAGAGCGGTGGTTCGCGGACGCCGCGGTCAACCCGATGCTGCTCGTGGCGAAGCGGCACCAGGCGGGCGCGATCGCGCACGCGCCGCGCCTGCTGCGGTTGACTGCGCCGACGGAGATCGCCTCGCGCACGCCGGGCCTCGATGCGATCGCCGCGCACGCAGACGAGCGACGCGCCGACGCCCCGGCCGGCTGGGGGGCCGCGTTGCGTGCGCCGGCGGCGTGGTTCGCATGGCGCGCTGCCGCGGGATCTGCCGTGGTCCCGTTGCGCGAGCTCGCGGAGGTTCGGCGCGGCCTGACCACCGGCGCGAACCACGTGTTCTATCTGCGCCGCGATGCTGCGAAGCGCGAGCGCCTCGAGCCCGCATTCCTCGCGCCTGTGGTGCGCTCGCCGTTCAACGGCGCGCCCGCACCGATTGCGATCGCGCCCGACGAGTCGCCGCTTGTCGCGATCGCGCTACCGCATGATGCGAAGCTCGCGCGCACACCGCGGATCGCCGCGTGGCTGCGTGCGCACGAGGCCGAAGCCCTGGCGACCAGCGCCGCGCGGCGAGATCCTTGGTGGTCGCTGCCGGCGAACCCTGCGCGCCTGTTCCTCGCGAAGGCATATGGCCCGCGGTTCGTGCAGCGCTTGGCCGACGTGCCCATGCTCGCCGACCAGCGCGTCTATGCCCTCCTGCCCCGCCCTGGCGTCGATCTCCAGGGCCTCGCCGCCGTCCTCAACGCTCTTCCAACCGCCGTCGCACTCGAGTCCCTGGGGCGCGGCTCGATGGGCTACGGCGCGGTGGAGTGGACCGTGGCCGATGCGCTCGAGCTCCCGGTCCTCGATGTCCGCCGGGCGGACGCCCGCACGCTGACGCGCCTCGCCACCACGCTTGCTGCGTTCGCACGTCGGCCGGTCGAGCACGTGCGGCTCGAACGCGATCACGGTGACCGCAGCGAGCTCGATCGAACCGCGATGGCCCTCGCGCCGGGCGCCGACCTCGCTCCAGATCTCTGGAGCGCGCTGATCGCATCCGTCGCGTTACGTGACCGCTATCTCCTACCGACTGTGTGATCGCGATTTCGCGGGGTTGCCGATCGCAAGTTGCGTAAGTTGAAACCGTCCCCGTTGCCGGACACGCCTATGGCTGCTTGTGCAGCACGACCTCGGCGGAGCTCAGGCCCGAGGTCGGCCTGGCGACGGCGGCGAAGGCTTCGTCGGTGGTGAATGGATGGGTGGCGTAGACGGCGAAGAAGGTCTCGTCGCCGGGGGTCGCGTCGAGGGCGATGGCGCCGGGGAGGATGCGGGACTCGTTGGGGTCGACGGCCGCGGCGGCGGACGCGCCGTACGGGAAGTAGGTGGTCTTCGTGCCGGCGCCATCGATGCCGATGATGGTGACGAAGCCTTTGCGGGCCGCGTTGATCTCGAAGCGGATGCGCTCGCCGGGATTGACGGTGTCGCCGGTCGCGAGGCGGCGTGATTCGGTGTGGATGATGAGCGTGATGCCATCGCCTTTGACGCCGATGTCGTCTTCGCGCGGCGCGGGCTCGCGCCGGACCACGATGAGGAGGAGCGCGGCGGCGGCGGCGGCGAGGGCCCCGCCGGTGAAGATCCAGCGCCACCAGCTCGCGAGCCTGCGCGGCGCGGGCTCGGGCTCGAGGCGCTCCATCTTGCGACCGATCGCGCGGACCTCGGCGTCGACGTCGATCGTGGACATCAGGGCGGCGTGTTCGGTGCGCAGGGCTTCGAGACGCTCGCGGTCGGCGGCGGTGGCCTTGGCGTCGAGCTCGCTCTGAGCGAGATCCCCGGCGAGCACGCGCTCGAGCTCGATGTCGGTGAAGGCACGGTCAGACATCGCTGGCCCTCGATTGTACAAAGCCCGTACGTGCGGCGCGCTTCTTCACGTGCTCCTCGAACCGCGCGAGGATCTTTCCAACCGTCCGGCGGGAGAGATCGAGCGAGGTGGCAATGCCGTCCTGGGTGTAGCCGTCGAGGTGATGGAGGACGGCCACGGTGAGCTCCTCCTCCGAGAGGCCCTTGGTGAGAAACGCGAGATCGCGCAGGTTATCGATCCGGCGCGGCTCGTTCCCGAGATCACCGACGTGGGCCTCGGCATCGAGCTCGTCCTCGCCGGCGGTCTTACGTCGGCGAAGTCGATCGATGGAGGCGTTGGTCGCGATCCGGTAGAGGACCGCGAACGGCGAGGCCGTGTCGTGCCAGCTCGCTTTGGCGGCGAGGTAGCGCGCGAAGGTCTCCTGCACGAGGTCTCGGGCTTCTTCCGAGTTGCCCACGATGCTCGCGCACCGGCGGAGCAAGGCAGGCGCGTGGCTGCGATACAGCTCGGCGACCTGGTCGCCTGATTTGGCCCCATGCACGCTAGACGACCCAGACCGGCAACACGGGAACTATTTCTTTCTACCAGAGCCAGCCGATGTGGATCACGGGCCACATCTGCTGAACGACCTTACCTTCGTTGCTCTTGAAGTTGAGCAGCGAGAGGCCGAGCTCGGTCGTGAAGCCGGATTGGCCCACGAACTGGGCGCCCGCCTCGATGCGTGCGTGCGCGCCCCACATCTCGTCACCACTATAGGTCTGGCCGCCCTCGTTGGAGGTGACCGGGGTGCCGCTGCTGTCGACGATGCCGAGCTTCTTGAGCGAGACGTGGCCGCCGAGCCCCAGGTAGGGGCTCCAGCGCGAGGACAGCGGCGCGATCTGCACGCTGAGATCGAAGCCGAGGCCCGCGATGTCGAACCCGACGGTCGGGAAGATCATCCGGTGGACGACGAGGCTGCCGGTGGCCACGAACATGCCGCGGCCGGAGAACAAGTCCACGCCCACACCGAACCGCTTCGTGGTGCGCGGGTTCGTGCGCACGCCGTCCTCGAACTTCTTCTTCGTCTCGATCGTGAACTGCGCGCGCGCGTCGGCCTCGCCGAGGCGCTTGTACCAGATCTGAAACAGGGGATCCTCGGAGAGCGAGGAGTCCGCCTTGAGCGCATCTCCGAGCGCGCGCCGCTCGTTCGCCTTGTCGTTGACCTTCGCGTACGCCTCGGCGAGCCGCACGAGCGCGCGCCCACGACCGCGCCACGACAGGGTATCGCCCGGTGACTCGCGCAGGAGCGCATCGAAGGTCTGCAGCGCCGGCATGACCTGGCCCGCGGCGAGGTAGCCGAACGCCTGCGCGCGGACGAACTCGCGCCGCTCCTCGGGGGACAGGTCATTCGGATCGCCCTTGATCACGCCCGCCGACAGCGCCGCGGTCGTGTACTTCAGCGACGTGATATCGGCCTTCTCACCTGCGGCGACGACGAGCGTGCCGACCTCGATGTGGTCGACCATCACGCGCTTCACCTTGTATTGACCGGGCGCGAGCGCGAGCACGATGTCGCGGCTCTTCTCCGCCACCGCCTCGGCCACGAGGCGCCACTCGTGCTGGTCGAGCACCACGTACTTCTGCGCGGCGCCCCTCGGGATCGTCATCGACGCGAAGCGGCCGGCACCGAGCTTCGTCAGCACGAGCTCGCCCTGCCCCGACAGCTCGTAGCGGAACGCCGGCTTCTGCGGCACGCCGCTGATCGCTGTATCGGTACGCGTGCGCGCGTACGCGTAGTGATAGGCCTCGGAGACCGTGACCTGCTTGTCGGAGTCCTCGTCGGCCGCGCCGCGCAACCCGGAGACGAAGTGATGGGTGAACACGGAGCCCTGCAGCGCGCGCGATTCCTGCGACAGCTCGTCTGCGCCGCTGCTGGTGAGCAGCGCCATGCCGCTGAGCTTCGGGTTGACGAGGCTGAGATCGAACTCCTCGACCGCGCTACCGCCCTTACGGGTGACCGCACCCGACTTGCACGCATCGATCACGCCGAGCTTGATCGTGGCAGGCAAGCTGCGCAACGTGTCCTGCAGCTCCCTGTGCGAAAGCGGTTCGCCGCGCAGATGGAGAAACTTGTCGTCGGCGTGACCGGAGTAATAGACGAACACGAGCGTCTCCTCGCTGCTCGAGTCGTGCGCGGTCTGCGCGAGCCGGCGCAGCGACGCGCGCACATCCGCGGTATCGGGATCGCGCAGCACCTCCACGCGATCGGGCGCGAAGCCACCGAGCGAGACCAGCACGTCGCGCACGCGCTCCGCATCGTTCTCCGCGTAGCGCAGCGGGCGATCCTGCGACCAGCCCGGGTTCGATCCAATGACGAGCGCATACCGCTGCTCCGCGAACGCAGTCGCAGAGAGGCCGGCCAGCACAAAGGCGACACATGCGATCCGAATCACCCGAACCATCAACGTCCTTCGCATGGAAAAGTTCCCAAGGATGGGATGCCCTTCGTCTTACACGCGAAGGCAAAGGACAACAAACGAAAACGTTGGCACTCCGAGGCTCGATGGCTCGGAGTTACAGGTGCTTGCGTGAACAAGCCTTGGCCTTGCCACATCTGGAGGCCGGCTGCCGCCTGCGCCTCGAAACAAAATGTGCGCATCGCACGCAGGTGCCGCGTTGACCGAGCATGAACAAGCTCACGCTCCTCACCATCAGCCTGGTCACCGTCATCGCTGGGGTTGCTTGCTCCGGGGGCGGCGACGGCGGAGGTTCCCCGGACGCGGCCTGCGCCACGTCCACGTACTACCCCGACACCGATGGCGACGGCTTCGGCGACATGGCGAAGGCCGTGGACATGTGCTCCGCGCCCGTCGGCTACATCGCGAAGGGCGGCGACTGCCTCGACACGAACAAGAACGTCCATCCCGGCGCCGGCGAGATCTGCGACACCCTCGATAACAACTGCGACGGCAAGATCGACGACGCCGATCCGAACCTCCTACTCGACAACATCAAGACGTTCTACAAGGACAACGATGGCGACGGCTTCGGCGGCACCGCGTTCGTTCAGGGCTGCGTCGCACCCGCCGGTTACGTCGCGACGAATACGGATTGCAACGACAACAACGCCGCGGTGAACCCGGGCGCGCTGGAGGTGTGCGACTCCATCGATAACGACTGCGATCACCTGATCGACATCGCCGACCCGTCGCTCGATCCCGCGTCGAAGCACACCTACTACCTCGATGCCGATCACGACACCTACGGCGCAGGCGCCGGCATGACGGCGTGCAGCGCGCCGGCGAACTACGTCGCGATGGCCGGTGATTGCAACGATGCCCTCGCGAGTGCGCACCCGGGTGCCCTCGAGGTCTGCGACGGCGCCGACAACGACTGCGATGGCGGAATCGACGGCACCATCGCCGCGCCGAACCAGTGCACCGCGCTCGCCGGCACGTTGACCGGCACGTACACGCATCACACCGACGAGCGCGTCGGCACGACGATCGTCAACCAGATGAACTGCAACGGCACCGGCTCCGCGTCGCTCGTGTTCAACCGCTCGCCCGCGCTGCAGGGCAGCTTCACGTGCGTCTACACCGGCGGCCTCACGCTGTTCACGCACAACCAGACCGTCACGCTGAAGGCGGATGTCGACCTCGCCGGCAACGTCAAGGGCACCGTCGAGCACAACTACGACGGCTTCAGCCTGAAGCGCACGTACAACGTCACGGGCACGCTGAACGGTACGACCCTCACCCTCGCCGGCACCGGCTCGTGGTTCCCGAACGCGATGTCGGCCGTCGCCTGGGGCGTGACGTTCTCGTTCGCGGCGACCAAGTAGGCAGCTAAGCGACGAGCTCGAGCGACGCCGCGATGTCGTAGTCGCTCGCCTGCGTAACCCGCGCGCGCACGAGCGAGCCCGCCGGGACCTGACCGTCGGCGAGGTACGTGACGCCATCGATGCCGGGCGCCTGGCCGTACCAGCGCCCCTCGAGCAGGTACTCGGACTCGGAGGACACGCCCTCGACGAGCACGTCGATCTCCTTGCCGACCATCGCCTCGTGACGCTCGCGGCTGATCACGCGCTGGATCTCCATCAGCTTCTGCTGGCGATCGGCCATCACGTCGGGGTCCACGCGGTGCGGCAGCATCGCCGACGTGGTGCCCGGCTCGACCGAGTACGTGAAGGCGCCGGCACGATCGAACTTCGACTCGGCGACGAACGCGCACAGCTCGGCGAACTCGTCGTCGGTCTCGCCGGGGTGGCCGACGATGAACGTGGTGCGAATCACGAGGTTGTCGATCCGCGCGCGCAGCGTCTTCACGAGCTCGCGCGTGACCCGGCTCGAGTGACCGCGGCGCATGCGCTTCAGCATCGGATCGCTGATGTGCTGCAGCGGAACGTCGATGTACTTCACGACTTTCGGCTCGCTCGCGATCACGTCGATCAGCTCGTCGTCGAACGCGCTCGGGAACGTGTAGTGGAGGCGGATCCAGTCGACGTCGACCTTGCCGAGCGCCCGCAGGAGCTGCGCGAGCGACTGGCGTGACGTGGGCGAGCTGCCCTGATCCCAGCCGTAGCGGGTGAGGTCCTGCGCGATCAGATTGAGCTCGCGCGCGCCACCCTTCGCGAGGCCGTGGGCCTCGGCGACGATGTCATCGATCGTGCGGCTGCGCTGCGGGCCGCGCAGCTTCGGGATGATGCAGAACGAGCACGGGCGATCGCAGCCCTCGGCGATCTTCACGTACGCGGAGTGCATGGCGCCGATCCGCTTGCGCGGTGACTGGTGGTCGTAGATGTACGTCGGCGTGTCGGAGACCTGGATCACCGGCAGCGGCTTGCGCTTCTTCGCCTTGCCCGAGGGCAGCGCCGCGGCGCCCTGCGGCGCGATCGCCTTCGCGAGTGACTGGAAGTCAGCCGAGCCGAGGATGTGATCGATCTCCGGGATGTCCTTCGCGAGCTCGCCGGCGTAGCGCTGCGCCAGGCACCCGGTGACGACCAGCTTGCCTTTGCCCTTGTGCTGCACCATCTCGAGGATGGTGTCGACGCTCTCCTCTTTCGCCGCGTCGATGAACGCGCACGTGTTGACCACGATCACGTCCGCGCCCTCGGGCACCGTCACCAGCTGATGTCCAGCCGCCTCGACCTGGCCCAGCATCAGCTCGGTATCGACCTGATTCTTGGGACAGCCGAGCGAGACGAAGTAGATCGAGGACATCGGGAGCGGCGCAGTCTGGTCTGCACGCCCGGCAGTGTCAATCTCCGACTTTTCTGCCGTTCAATCCACGAGTTGCAGCTCGGCCGACCACGAGGTGGCGTCGCCTAGCTCGCCGTTCGGGTTTGCGCCCCAGCACCACAGACCGTGGTCCACCTTGAGCGCGCAGCTGTGCTCGCGCCCGGGAATCGCGCGGTCCCAGTCGTGGTCGGTGCCGACCTGGATCGGCACGTTGTGTGGGGCCCGGGTGCCATCGCCGAGCTTGCCATCGGTGTTCTCGCCCCAGCACCACAGGCTGCGATCGGTGGCGACGCCACAGGCGTGCGTGTTCGCGATAACCACCGACAGCCACTTCCCCGGGACCACGTGCGGCGTCGGCTCGTCGGCGAACGTGCCATTTCCCAGCGCGCCGGAGGCACCGAGGCCCCAGCACGTCGCGATGCCTGCCGTCACCGCGCACGCACCGTCGTTGCCGACCGAGAGCGAGTCGACCGCGCCGTTCGCGACAAGCTTCGGGTACGCTTGGTCGACGCCCGCCCCGTCGCCGACCTGGTGAAAGTCGTTCCTGCCCCAGCAGTACAGCCCGGTGGTCGAGCTCCCGCAGGTGTGGTTGTTGCCGGTCCCCACCAGCTTCCACGTGGCCACCGCATTGACGACCTGCGTGGGGAGAGCGCGCGGGCCCAGATCGCCGAGACCGAGCTCGCCGCGCAGGTTCGTTCCCCAGCACCACAGCCCCCCGTTCTCGACGCTGCACAGGTGCTGTCGCATCCCCTGCGGCCAGTGGCCATCGTCGATCTTCTTCGGGAGATAAAGATTGGGAGCGCTCCCCGGGATGCCGAGCTGCATGTACTCGTTCGCGCCCCAGCACCAGCGCTGCGTGCCTCGCTTCACGCACGCCGCCTTCCCACCGGCCACGACGGCGTCCCACGGACCCGGTTCCGCGATCAGGGTCGGTACCTGCCGCGAGCGTTGCGTGCCATCGCCGAGCGCCGAGTAGCTGCTGTCGCCCCAGCAGTACGCCTCGCGTTTGGAATCGAGCGCGCACGTCAGGTTGTCGCCCGTGGCCGCGTCGAGCCACTCGCCTGCGAGCCGTGTCGGCTGGAAGTGGCTGCCTGTCCCGCGACCGAGCTGCCCGGAGCCGTTGCCGCCGAGGCACCACAGGCGATTCGAGACGTCGATCGCGCACGTGTGATTGAGCCCGAGCGCGTATGCGCCGCTCCATGCATCGACCTGCGGTGCGATGCGCACGGGCGTCGACACGATCTCGCCGACGTCGGGGCTCGGAATCTGGCCGTGGCGGTTATCGCCCCAGCAATACAGATCGCCGCTCTCGCGCCGCGCGCAGTTGTGCTCGGCGCCGGTGGCCAGGTCGATCCAGTCGTTCGCGCGACCGCCCACGTCGACGCCGAGGCTGCTGCTCGAGGTCGTGCCATCACCGAGCTCTCCAGAAGAGTTGAAGCCCCAGCAGCGGATCCGACGCTCGGTGCTGATCGCGCAGGTGTGAAGTGTGCCGGCGCTCACCGCCGTCCACGTGCCGAGGACGCGATGCGGCTGGTGTTGATCGGCGGCGCCCGCGAGGTTCGGATCCGCGAGGGCACCGTAGAACGCCAGTCCCCAGCACCACAGCGTGTCGTCATCGCGCACCCCGCACGTGTGCGATCCTCCGAGCGCGATACTTCGCCAGTGATCCGGCGTGCCGACCACCGCCGTCGGCTCGTTGCGGATCATGATGGTGTCGTCGCCGAGCTGGCCGTACGTATTTTCGCCCCAGCACCAGAGGGTGGTGTCCTTCGCGATCGCGCACGTGTGGTAGTGCGACGTATCGACGTGCTCCCACTGCCCCGGGATCTGGTTCATCGCCGGCAGCGGCTCCACGCTCCCGGCGCCGCGCTGGCCGTAGTTGTTCTCCCCCCAGCACCACAGCTGGTTCGCCTCGTCGATCGCGCAGGCGTGCGCGCCGCGGCCGGAGACCTCGCGCCACGTACCGGTGCCGACCTGCGCGGGCGTGGTCGCGGCGACGGCGGCAAATCCGAGCTGACCGGACTCGTCAGCCCCCCAGCACCACAGCGTGCCATCGACGCGGATGCCGCACGTGTGCCGTTCCCCGGCGGAGAGCGAGCGCCACGTCCCGGCGGCAACGGGGACTTCGTCGGGGCGCTCGAGGCCCCAGACTTGATCGCAACCGGCGATCAGTACGATCGTCACGATCCACCGGGACCACATCCAGCATCCAGTGTACCGCTGCTCAGCCCTCGTCGGCGATCGAAGCGGGCCGGACACGAACGCGGGCGAACGCGAGCAACACGAGGCCGAGCATTCCGACAGCGCCGCACATCAGCATCACGTCCGTCTCGCCCCACAGCCCCACGAGCGGCGCGAAGATGCCCATCGCCGCGCGGCGGGCCATCGACTCGATCGAGAGCACCGCGGCGCGACCGCGCGTATCGACGATCTCTGCGTTGAGCAGCGGCTTGGTCAGCGGCGAGTAGACGCCATTCGCGATCGCCTGGATCGCGAGGAGCCCGAGCATCCACGGACCATTGCCGACGCCGGCGAGCCCGATGAAGCTGATCGCGAGCACCGCGAGCAGCGTCCACAGCAGGACGTCGTCGTTGATCCAGCGCCGCAGACGATACGTGCGGTACGCCACCGCCGAGGCGACGACGTAGACGCCGGCGAACACGAGGCCACTTGCGACCAGGCCGAGCCCGCGCTCGTGGAGGTACGGCTGGTAGAGGTAGATCGTCGCGCGGAGCAGCACGAACACCACCGCGGAGTACGCGACCATCCAACCGAGGCGCGCGTTGCCGCTGACCTCGCCGACCGCGCGGCGCATCTGCGCGCCCCACGACCGCAGCACCTCGCGAGCGGGTGCGGGCGACGCCACGGTGATGGGCTGATCATCGTGCAGCATGCAGGCGATCACCGCGGCGATCGCCGCGACACCAGCAGTGGCGAGGTACGGCAGCGAGAGATCGATCTCGGCGAGGATGCCGCTGCCCGCTGCGGCCACGGCCATCCCGAACATGTGCCACGCGCTCGCCGTGGACTCGCGCCGGCTGTACTCGTGTACGCGATCGTGCTGGTCGAGGAAGTCGAACAGGTACGCGGAGTCCGCGCCCGAGCACAACGCGATCGAGACCGCGGCGAGCGCCTCGGCGACGGCGAACGTCCCGAAGCTGTGAGCGCGCACCGCGATCAAGCACGACGCGACCATCGTGAGAGCGCCGATCAGCATCGAGCGGCGCCGGCCGATCCGATCGGCGAACACGCCCGTCGGGAGCTCGACGAGGATGATCACCGCGCTGTACACGGCGCCGAGAGCGAGTCGTTCGAAGAACGACAGGCCACGCGCCTGCTGGAACAGCATGAAGATCGGGAAGTAGAAGTACGACGTCGCGAGCAAACGGAACGCGTAGAACAACCGGAGGCTGCGCTGGATTCGCTGCTCCGTCACGGACGTTCCGACCATCCCGCGTCGCCGGCGAGGAGCAGGATCGCCTCCGCGACTTGCACCTGCTCGGTGTCCTTGTGGCTCGCGAGCGCGGCGAGCAGCGCCGGCAAGTACGGCGCCGGGTCGATGCGCGGATCGAGGCGGCGCAGCGCGCGTGCAGCCTCGACGCGCAGCGACGGAAGCGCGAGCTGCTCGACGAGCACCGGCTTTGCGGTCGCGTCGTGGAGCTGCGCGAGCGCCGACGCGGCGAACGCGTTGAACCGCTGGTCCTTCAGCATCGCCTCGAGCTCGGGGATGACGTCGCTGCGACCCGCGATACCGAGCGCGATCGTGGCGCGCGCCTTCTCGTCGGGCGTTGCCTTTGGATCCGCGCGCACCTGATCGAGCGCCTTGATCGCGGCCGGATCGGCGAGATACGCGAGCTGCTCGGCGGCGCCGAGCCGAAGCTGGCTGACGTCGAGGTAGCTGGCGAGCACGGGCTGCGCGCGGTGATCACCGACGAGCGCGAGCTGACGCCCCGCCTGTGCGCGCACGTCGCGGCGCGCCGACGACAGCCCGGTGACCAGTGTATCGAGGCCCTTCTTGTCGCCCGCGCGGGCGAGCGCGTACGCGAGATCGAGCCGCGAGACGTCGCTGGTCTCCTTCGCGAGCGCGGCCGCGAGGAATTCGATCGCCTGCGTGTCACCCGTGCGCGCGAGTGCTGCCGCGGCAACCCGCTGCACGCGAGGCGACTCGGAGCCGAGGTTGCGCACGAGCACGGCGCGCGCCTGCTTGACTGCATCTCCTGCGGGCACGGGCGGCGGCGCGGCATCCGCCGGTGGCGGCGGCGGCGGCGCAATCGGCTTCTGGATCTCCGGCTCTTGCTCGTCCTTCGGGGACAGCAGGAAGCGGTACGCGAGGAACGCGCCACCGCCGCCGAGCACGGCGATCAGCAGGATCACGAGCGTGGTGCGACTCCTCGACGGAGCGATCGGAAGCGGCGTCTGCGCGCGTTTCCGCTTCGGTGCGTCGTCGTCGCCGTCGCCTTCGTCGTCGCCCTCGTCGTGATCACCCGACGCCCACGAATCGAGCGAGCCATCCGCGACGGGCGGCGGTGCGACGGTCTTCGTCGGCTGCGTCTTCGCGACCGGCTGCGGCTTCGGGACCGGCGCCGGCGCGGGCTCGCGGATGATCTCGATCACCGGACCGCTGTCGAGCATCGAGCTTCCGGCGACCACACCCGTCGCCGGCGTGTGCCGGGGGAAGGGCACGTGCGTCGGCTTGGTCTCCGCCGCGGAACGACACGCCTCGCTGTCGTACGCGACGACCTTGCCATCGCGCACGTTGACGAAGCGCGAGCGGATCGCGTCGACGGGCTTGCCGCAGATCGGACACACCTGGCTCATGGAAGACCGAGGACGGCGTCCTCTCCGAGCTCCGCGATCTGCGCGTCGATGTACCGCATCAAGTTGTTGCGCCGCACGATGATCGCGTGGATCTCCGTCGGATTTAGCAGCGGCCCGAGCCCGTGGTCATCGGTGATCTGGAGCGCGGCGATGATCGACTCCTCGGTCAGCGCGCGGATCCGTCCGACGAGCCCCCGCGGGAACACCGAGATCCGGCGCAGCGCGCCCAGGTTCTGCTCGTGACCGAGCGTGAAGATCGAGAACGCGAGCGTGTTGTCCATGAAGTACAGCGTCTTCCCATCGGGCGACATCTCGGCGTTCGAGCCCGTCCACCGGTCCGGGTTATCGATCAGGATGTCGAACAGGATGATCGCCGCGACCTGCTCGGCCATCACGCGCGACTCCTCGGGGATCTTCGCGCCGGCCTGCAGATAAGCGGTCCACAGCTCCCTGCCCTCGCGCTCGTCGATCCGGTACGGCCCGATCTTCGCGAGCCTGATCTCCGGCACCCACCACGACAGCTCGCCGCGCAGCATGCCGCCCCGCGCGATGCCCTCGTCCTCGAGGCGCCCGCCGATGTACGTGCGGTAGTTCGGCTCGGCCGCATCGATCAGCTGCTGCACCGGAATCGAGGTGGCCTTCGCCGGCGGCACCCGGCCAATGCCGAGGAGCCGATCGAGTCGGTATGCCGCGATCTCGCGACGAGGATCCGACTGCGGGTGGATCTGCTCCGGCTTGAAGGCGGCGCGCGCACCATTCTCGAAGTCGAGACGCAGCGACAGCGACGTGCCGCCGTGGTTCAGCTTGATGTGGGTGACGGACGTGGTGCCGATCGGCGCGAGAAGCTCGTCATCCGGTGCTCCGAAGACGTTGTTCGGCGGGCGCGGCGCGACCTCGAGATAGCCGCGCGGCAAGCGCTCCGGGGTGCGCACGCTCGGCGCATTCGTCGCCGCCACGGCCTCGCTGCCCGAGAGGTACGTCCCCGCGAGCTTCGTGGCCTGCCCGACCCCGAGCCACAGGCTACAGACCGCTCCCGCGGCAACGGCGAGCTCGAGCGCGATGCATGTCCCGAGTCGCACGCCCGAAATTTAACACGCTGTGGATTTTCCTCGCAAAAGTCGCGAGGTCTTACTCGGTCGCGCGGACCTCGACGACGTAAGCGGCCTTGCGGTGCCGGGCCGTGGGGACGTGCTTTTCCCAGCAGGTCACCGAGCAAAACCGCAGCTTGAGGCGACCGGTGTTGCACGAGGCCACCGTGCAGCGCACCGCCGAGGTTCCCGGCGGGATCAACTTGCGGCACGTGGCGCAGACCAGGCTGGCCATCACCATCTCGTAGCACGAGCGCGTACGCCTGCACCACGCGCCCGTACTTCGATAAGCACTTACCGTTCGGCGAGGAGCTTCGTGACTTCCAGCTCCACGGTCGCACCACCGCCACGGTGGACGAGGCGAACGACTCCCGTGCGATCGATGACCACGCTGTGCGGGATCGTCGTGACCCCGTAGCGCTCGGAGGTGTGGCCGTCGTCAAGGGCCAGGCTCATCCGGTAGTGACGCTCGTCGAACAGCGCGCGCGCCGCGGCGGCGTCATCGAGGTTCACCGTGATCACCGCGAGGTCGTTTGGATAGCGCGCGGCCAGCGCATCGAGCGCCGGCATCGAGCGCAGACATGGGCCGCACCAGGTTGCCCAGAAGTCGACGATCGTGACCTTGCCGCGCGTCGCTTCGAGCGTGACCGGCGCGCCGAGCACGCCCTTGGGGCCGATGGCGGGGAGCGCGAACGCCGGCGCTTGATCCCCCTGGGTCATCGGGCGCAGCACGTCGAGGTTCTGCGCGATCCACACGCCCTGCACGACGGTGCCGGCGAGCGCGAGCGCGATGATCCCCCAGCCGGCGCGACGCGACATCGCGATCGTGGACGCCTCGGGCGCGGGTGCCGAGCGCAGCGCGGCGAGTGCGACGAGGACCCCCGACCAGACGTACGACGCGCTCGCGAGTGCGATGCCGGCGGCGCGCGGCACATCGAGATCGAGGATGCGGACGACCACCGTGGCGGCGAGATCCACGAACACGAGCGGGAGCGCGGCGACGCACGCGAGATCGAACGCGCGACCGAGGTTGCGCTTCGCACCGCCCGACGCGAACAGCACGATCGCCGCGACGACGAGGAAGCCGAGGTCGATGGTCAGCGACCGGGTCAGCACGTGCATCAGGCCGCGAAACCCGAGGCCCGGAGACACGGCGGTACCGAGCCAGCCGGCGGCAAACAGGCCCCGGAGCTGCGTCGCGAGAAGGAGCAGCCCGATCGCGGCGATCAGATCGGAGCCCGAGCGGCCGGCATGCGCGCGATCGGACGCCACGGCGAGCGCCGTGCGCGGGCTCGTGATCGCGAGCCCGAGCCGGCCGAGGAAGCTCACTTCTTGTCGCCGCCGCGCCGCTGGCTCATCAGCTTGCGCGCCTGCGCGACGACCGCCGATGACACGCCGCGGCTCTTCGAGATGCTCACCAGATCCTTCTCGCGAAGAAACGGGAGCAGCTTCGCCGATTCGGCGATCGGGGTCTTCGGGTTGCGGCACAGCGAGACCTTGACTGCATACATCTTGGTCCACTCGCGGCGACTCGCAATGTAGCGAATAATCTCTTCGGCCAGCGCCTGGTTACGCGCGTACACCGCGGCTTCCATGTCGCTGAGGCCGGGAGACTTGATCGCTGCAAGGGATACGATCTTGACGGGATCCCGGATCGCCATGGAGCGTGCGTAGGCGTCGCCGAGGGTCGCAACCCGGATCTTCGCGGGGATCGAAAGCCGGGCGAACGGAATCTTCTTCTCGTCGGCGAGCTTCTTCGCGTGGTCGAGCCGGCGCTGTTCTTCCTCGTCGGTCAGGTCCTTGTCGGTATCGCCCTGGGTCAGCGCAGCCTCGTCGTTGCCGGTCAGCGCGCTCGCGACATCGTGGAACAGATCATCCTCGCCCGACGAGGAGTGCCCGCCGGTCAGTGCGCGCGCGACCTCGTCCCAGCACGCGAGGCCCGGCACGCGGACGTTGTTGCGCACCGCGAGCTCGACGACGCGATCGATCGTCGACATGCGCGCCTTGCGGTTCATGTACATGGCCGCGATGATCTCGGGGTGCCGCAGCAGGCGCTGCTCGTTCTGCGCGAGTTGATCGACGCCGCGCGCGTCGCCCTTCGCGGCGAGCATCGCGAGGGTGACGTCAGCGACCGACGGGTTGAGCGCGATCGCATCGAACACCGTGGCCTTGTCGATGCTGCGCTCGCCGAAGAAGTGGAGGATCCGCGGATCGAGGTTCGTGTCGGCGAGCGTGCCGGCCAGGAGCTTCTCGGGCAGCCCCGAGGCGGTCGCGCGCGACGAGCCGGCGATCATCGCATCGGCGTCGAGGTGCAGCTGATACAGCACCGCGACCTGATCGGCCGGCGGCAGCGGCATCATGCCCTTCGACGCCATCATGCGACCCGGCCCCGGACCGAGCGCGCGTTGCGCCGCCGCCGAGAGCTGCCGGGGATCGAGCGGAGTGAGGTCCATCAGGCGTTCCGGTGGTAGAGGATCTTGAGGCCCTTGAGCGTCAGGAGATCGTCGGTGGATTCGATGGTCCTGGTCTCGGTCGCGATCAATGCCGCGAGGCCGCCGGTCGCGATGCAGCGCGCCGGCCAGTCGACCTCGGCGCGGATCCGATCGACGAGCGCATCGACCATGCCGGCATAGCCGTAGACCAGGCCCGCCTGCATCGAAGCGACCGTGTTACGCGCGACGACCTTGCCCGGGCGCGCGAGCTCGACGCGGGGGAGCTTCGCCGCGTGCTCGTACAGCGCCTCGGCGCTGATCTGGATGCCGGGCGCGATCACGCCGCCGAGGTACTCGCCCTTCGGGTTGACGACGTCCCACGTGGTGGCCGTGCCGAAGTCGACGACGATGCAGCCGCTCTTCAGATCCTCGAACGCCGCGACCGCGTTGACGATGCGATCGGCACCGACCTCGCGCGGATTCTCGTAGAGGATCGGCATGCCGGTCTTGATCCCCGGTCCGACGAGCAACGCCGGGCCGCCGCAGTAATGCTTGAAGAACCGCTGCAGGCCGAACACCGCGGGCGGGACCACCGACGAGATGATCCCCGCGTCGATCGACTTCCACGGGAAGCCCTCCATATCCAGCAAGGTCTTGAGCAGCACTGCGTACTCGTCGGAGGTTCGCTCGGCGACGGTCTGGATCCGCCAGCTCGCCGCGAGCACGTCATCGCGGAACACCCCGAGCACCGTGTTGGTGTTTCCGACATCGACGGCGAGGAGGACAGTCATCCGGCTCTCATGGTAGCTCGCCGCTGGCTGCTGTTGTAGGCTCGGTTCCACCTATGCGCCTTCCTTCGAAGCTCATCGCGGTCACTGTGTTCTCCTTCATGGCGGCCTGCGGCGGCTCCTCGGATTCGATGCCGGGTCCGCTGTCGAAGCACTTCGACGACATGCACATCGCCCGGATCCCGATCGACCAGCAGCGTGCCGCGGTCGAGTCGTACCAGAGCGCCTATCAGGTCGCGAAGATGGAGAACGCGAACATCGAAGCCGAGAAGGGCGAGGCGCAGTCGCAGCTGGCGGTCGTCAA
Source organism: Haliangiales bacterium (assembly GCA_038206055.1). Taxonomy (GTDB): domain Bacteria; phylum Myxococcota_A; class Polyangia; order Haliangiales; family Haliangiaceae; genus JABFXX01. The sequence goes on along the minus strand of JBBRBG010000041.1, from coordinate 23,061 downwards.
GAACGAGGAGAAGGCGACGAAGCTCGCCATCGACTCCGCGGTCTCCAACAAGAAGAGCGCGGAGACCTCGGCCGACAACAACCGGATCAACCAGGCCGCGAAGGAGCTCCACGCCGCCGAGGCCGCCAAGAAGGCCGCCGCCGCACGTGTGAAGTACTACGAGGCGTACGTCGGCTACTTGAAGAAGAAGAACAAGTACACCGCCGAGAACATGTACTGGCGCGAGGCGCAGTTCGAGCTCGCGAAGTCGCAGCTCGCGCAGAAGAACAACGTCTCGCCGAAGGGCGTCGACTACGCCTGGTTCCCGAAGCAGGAAGCCGAGCGCGGCAAGCACGCGGCGTCGGCGAAGGAGAACGCCGACAAGGAGCAGCAGAAGGCGACCGGCGCCCGCGAGAACTGGCTCAAGGAGCAGGCGAACTCCGACAAGGAGAACGGTCGCAACTCTGCGATGCCCGATCCGATGGCGCCGAAGGCGGCGCCCAGCAGCACGGCGGTCACCCCGATGCCGGCACCTGCACCGGCTCCGTCCGAGTAGTTCCTGGAAGATGTCGGCCGAGCCGACCGAGACCGCGCGGATCCTCGTCGTCGATGACGAGCGGGTGATCCGCGAGATCCTCGCCGAGTTTCTCACGCTCGAGGGTTTCAGCGTCCACACCGTCGAAGACGGCGAGAAGGCACTGACCGAGCTCCGCCTCCGTCCGTACGATCTGCTGATCACGGACCTCAAGATGCCGAAGCTCTCGGGGCTCCAGCTCCTCGAGAAGATCGAGCAGGAGCGGCTCGGCGTGCTGACCGTGCTGATGACGGGCTTCGGCACCGTCGAGACGGCGATCGAGGCGATGAAGAAGGGCGCGTACGACTACCTCCTGAAGCCGTTCAAGGTCGAAGAGGTGATCCACGTCGTCGAGCGCGCGCTGTATCGCCAGCGCCTCCAGACGGAGAACATCCGCCTCCGCGAGGCGCTCACCATCTACAAGGTCTCCGAGGCGATCGCGCTATCGCACGACATCGAGCACATCCTCGACGTGGTGCTCCGCTCCGCGCTCGACGAGGTCAAGGCCGATGTCGCCACCCTCCACCTCCGAGATCCGCGCTCGGGCGCCTACGAGGAGCGGGTGAAGATCGTCGCGTCGCCCGACGCACCGGGCACCGGCCTCCCCTCGCCCGCGTTCAACGTGCTGATGGATCAGTTCGCGCAGGGCGTACCGATCCTCGCGCACGGCGGCAGGGCGTCGCGATTCTTCACCGAGTCGTCGATGCCGGCGGAGCTGTCGTCCTTCGTCGCGGTGCCGCTGCAGGTGCGCGCGAACATGGTCGGCGTGCTCAACGTGTTCTCGTTCACCCCGGGCAAGAAGTTCGACGAAGGCCACCGCAAGATGCTCGCGGTGCTCGCCTCGCGCGCCGCCAGCGCGATCGACAACGCGCGGCTCTACGGCGAGCTGCGCACGAGCAACGACGACCTCGTCCGCGCGAACCTCTCACTCGAGGAGATGTTCCAGCAGACGGTGGCCGGCTTCGCGCAGGCGCTCGAGGAGAGCGACATGTACACGCGGGGGCACTCCGAGCGTGTTGCCGTGTATTCGGAGATCCTCGGCCGCGGCCTCACGCTGCCAGATGCCGAGGTACGCCGGATCGTCCAGGCCGGCGTGATGCACGACGTCGGCAAGATCGGCGTGCGCTACGACATGCTCAACAAGCCGGGCAAGCTGACTCCCGAGGAGGTCGCGGTGTTCCGCGAGCACCCGGCGAAGGGCAAGCGCATCCTCGATCCGGTGCCGTGCCTGCATCCCTTGATCGACGGCTGCTGGTGCCACCACGAGTGGTACGACGGCGGCGGTTATCCGCGCGGCCTTGCCGGCGATCAGATTCCACTCGTCGGCCGGGTGGTCGCCATCGCCGATGCATACGACGCGATGACCTCCGACCGCGCATATCGCCGCGCGCTTCCCCACGAGGTCGCGGTCGGCGAGATCGAGCGCTGCGCCGGCACGCAGTTCGATCCCACGCTCGCCGATGCGTTCGTGAAGCTGATGGAAGAGTGGCGCGTCGTCATGCGCGACCGCGGCCACCATTCATTGATCCCGAGGTGACCATGGCCAGGATTCGAGATGCATTCTGCTCGTACTGCGGCACGAAGTTTCCCGAGCCGCTGGCGTACCCGCGGACGTGCCCCGGGTGCGCGACCACGATCTGGGCGAACCCGATCCCGGTCTCGGTCGTGCTGGTGCCGGTCGTCGATGGCGCGGCGACCGGGCTGCTCGTGGTGCGGCGCGCGCTCCAGCCGCAGCTCGGAAAGCTGGGGATCGTCGGCGGCTTCCTGGAGGAGCACGAGAGCTGGCAGCAGGGCGGCGTGCGAGAGATCCTCGAAGAGACCGGCGCGGTCGTGGATCCCGGCACACTGGAGACGTTCTGGTTCGCTTCGAGCGAGCCGAAGCCGAACCGGGTGCTGCTGTTCTCGATCGCGGCGCCCATCCCGGTGTCTGCCCTGCCCCCGTTCCACGAGGATGCGGAGACCTCCGAGCGCGGTCTGGTGTTCGGACCGGAGGGGCTCGAGGACGCGTTCGCGTTCCCGACGCATGTTGCGGCGGCTCAGAAATACTTCAGCCAGCGTCAGGTCACGGGACCTCACGCCTTCCGGGCTACCTGAGCTATCGTTTCGCTTGATGTCCGGGGTCCTGGGGAAGTATCGCCTCGATCAGAGGCTGGGCGGCGGCGGGATGGCCGAGGTCTTCCTCGCCTCCACGCTCGGCGCCGAGGGCTTCTCGCGGAAGGTCGCGATCAAGCGCGTGCTCCCCGGGTTCTCCGACAACCCCGCGTTCGCCGGGATGTTCGTGTCCGAGGCGCAGATCAGCTCTCGGCTGGTTCACCCGAACATCGTCTCGGTCCTCGACTTCGATCGTGCGGCCGACGGCGGGCTGTTCCTCGTCATGGAGCTCGTCGACGGCAGGGACCTCGACGGCCTCGTCAACTCCGGCATGATCCCGATCCCGGTGATGATCTTCGTGATGACCGAGGTGCTGCGAGGCCTCGGCTACGCGCATGATCTTCCGACCGGAGAGCACATGCGCGGCGTCGTGCACCGCGATGTCTCGCCGCACAACGTGCTGCTGTCGTGGGAGGGCGCGGTCAAGGTGTCCGACTTCGGCATCGCGAAGGCGCGCTCCGCGACCGACGCCACGGCCTCGGTGTTCATCAAGGGCAAGCCCGCGTACATGAGCCCCGAGCAGGCGAACGGTCAGCCGCTCGACGGGCGCAGCGACCTGTTCGCGGTCGGCGTGATGATGTGGGAGATGCTGGTCGGGCGCCGCCTGTTCATGGGTGAGGACACCCGCGCGACGCTCGCCGCGGTGCTGTTCGGGCAGATTCCGCGCCCGCGCTCGCTCCGCGGCGACATCCCGAAGGACCTCGAGCGCGTCGTGATGAAGCTGCTCGAGCGCGACATGCCTTCGCGCTATCCGACCGCCGAGGCGGCGATCACCGATCTCCTGGATTGCGCAGGCGCGCCGAAGAACGGTCGCGAGGCGCTGATCCATCTGATGGCCGAACGGTTCCCGCAGGACGCGCGGGTGCGCCAGAGCCTGATCCGCGAGCGCAGCAAGGGTGGCGTCACCCCGACGCCCGCGTCGGCGCACGCGGCGACGATCACGAGTGACCCCTCGGGGTACGGCGGAAGTGTGCCGCAGGTCGCGGCTGCGGCGCCGAGCTTGTCGTCCATGATGCAGGCGCGCACCGGCACTCTCGAGGCGCCGCGGAAGAGCAAGGCCGGGAAGATCGCCGCTGTGGTGCTTGTCACGGGTCTCTCCGGCGCGGCGACGTTCGCGATCGTCTCGGCCACGCGCGGCGGGTCCAAGCCCGACGCGCCTGGATCGGGCACGAACGTGATCGCGAGTACCAATTCCGGATCGGATGCTGGCTCGCAACCGGCCGTGACTCCACCCGTGGCGCTCGATGCAGCGGTCGCTCCCCCGATCGATGCACCGCTACCCGTGACGCCGCCCACCCCGCCGCCCGTCGACGCCGGGGTGCCGGATGCTCCCAAGAAAGATGCAAATCCGACGCCCCAGGTGCAGGCTGGAAGCAAGAAGCTCGGGACGCTCACCGTTCATGCGTTTCCCGTCGTCACCGTGTACCTCGACGGCAAGCGGCTCCGCGATACTCCGATCAATCAGCTCTCCGTGCCCGTCGGGAAGCACACGGTGCGCCTGAAGAACACCGACAGCGCCGTCGACGAGAAGATTCCGATCACGATCAGCGAAGGTAAGGACACTCCGATCGAGCGAATGAAATGACCCGCCGTACGTTCCCGATTCTCGCCCTGCTCCTCGCCCTCGCGTCCCGATCGGCGCACGCGGATGGCGATGTGGGCGTGGTCGTCACCGGCGACTCCACGATGCAGCCGCAGCTGCTCGCGATGGTCGAGGGTTGGCTCCGCGCACACGGTTACCAGCTTGTCGCTTCGCCGCTGCCTCCCGAAGCCACCAACAAGCTGATCGATTGCTTCGTCATCGAGGACACGAGCTGCGCGCGCAAGGTCGTCGAGACGCAAGCGAAGACCGCGACGGTCGTGTTCGCGCGCGTCGAGGTGGCCGACAACGCCGCCACCAGCATGCGCGACATCACAATCACCGCCTACTGGTTCGAGCGCGGTAGCGATGCGGTCGCGGAGAAGCGCTCGTGCGACAAGTGCACCGATACAGCGCTGCACGAGACCGGCGATGCGCTGATGTCCGCGCTCGCCGGCTCGAGCAGGAAGACGGTGGGCCAGCTCAAGCTGACCTCTCGGCCCGACGGTGCACACGTCACGGTCGATGGTCGCCCATCCGGCGTCACGCCGCTCGAGATCGTACTGGCGCCGGGCGAGCACCAGATCGTGCTCGGCGCGGATGGCCGCGCCGATGTGACGCGCTCGGTGACGGTGGTCCAGGGCACCAACCCGCCGATCGACATCGCGCTCGGAGTGCCGGGCGGCTCGCGCGGCAAGCTGCCGCTGGCGATCATGGGCGGAGGCGCGGCGCTGCTCGTCACCGGCGTCATCCTGTTCGCGACGAGCGAGACCGATACCGGCGAAAAGTTCGAGTACCGCGACACGAGGCCGCTCGGCATCGGGCTGATGGCCGGTGGGCTCGCCGTCGCGGGTGTCGGCGCGTATCTGTGGTTCGTGAAGAAGCCGACGGACTCCGCGCCCACGATCGCGATCCTTCCCACCGGCGCGTACGTCGGCTGGGGAAAGGCGTTCTGATGCGCGGGCTCGTCATCTCCGGCGTCGCCGCGCTGCTCGTCTCGGGCTGCATGAAGACGAGCGAGAAGTACTGCGACATGCACGAGGATCCGGCGCACTGCCCTGCGCCCGATGCACCTGGCAGCGCATGCCACGACAGCACCGACTGTGCAGCGCCGACGGCCGTCTGCGACACGGCAGGGTCGAAGACGTGTGTCCAGTGCGTGACGAGCACCGACTGCACGGCGGTGGCGACGTCGCCGGTGTGCACGGTGATGATGCACACCTGCGGCGGCTGCCGCGTCCACGCGGATTGCGCCTCGGATGCGTGCATGCCCGATGGCTCGTGCGCGGCGATGGGCGACGTCGCGTACGTCGACACGGTGACCGGCGGTGGCGGCGGGTGCATGCGGACCACGCCGTGCAGCAAGGTCTCGCAGGGCGTCGCGACCCTGAAGAAGGTGATCAAGCTGACCGGTGCGAACGACGAGACCGTGACGATCGACGACCGCGCGACAGGCGTGACGATCCTTGGCGGCCCGAACGCACAGCTCCTGCGCAGCAACGGCCTGATCCTCGACATCAAGGGCACCTCGAACGTCACCGTGGTCGACGTGATCATCGGCCCGAACATGGGTCTGCCCACCACGGGTGTCGCGCTCGGAACGGCGTCCACCGGCTCGCTCGAGCTACGCCGGGTGCGGGTGCAGAACAACAACAGCGGCGGCGTGCGCGTGCTCGACGGCGCGCTGCGCATGTTCGCCTCGACACTGTACGGAAACCTCGGCGGCGGTGTCTCGATCTCGCCGACGGCGCTCACCTACGTGGTCCGCAACAACTTCATCATCGGCAACGGCAAGACCAATGGCGTCAACCCCGGCCCGAGCCAGGCCGGCGGTGCCTTGCTCGAGGCGAACGTGGGCGGCACGTTCGAGTACAACACCGTCGCGCTCAACGGCTCGTCCGGCATCAAGGCGCCTGGCGTGCAGTGCGATGGCACGTCCAACATGGCGGCGAACAACATCGTCGTCGCGAACACCGATGGCATGAACGGCACGCAGAACACAAACCAGGTCAGCGGAGGGGGCGCGAGCTGCGCGTTCGGCAACAGCATCCGCCTCGGCAACGGGGCGCCGCTGATGTTCCTCTTGCCCGCGGGCGATCCCGCCGACTTCCACCTCACGGCAACGTCACCGGCGATGGTGCGCGACGCAGCGGGTGACTGCTCCGCGACGGTGCCCACCGACGTCGATGGTCAGCGGCGCCCGTACAATAACGCCTGCGACCTCGGCGCCGACGAGTACCAGCCGTAGCGCTAGACGCTCTTCTTCATCCCGTACATCAGCAACACGCCGAACACGGCGAGCGGGATGAGGTACGGCACGACGATGAGGCCGAGCTCGAACTTGTTCCAGCCGACGATCAGCTCGAACCACGCGACGGCGCCGGCCATCAGAAACGCGCCGATCGCCTCGGGCCAGTCGGTCTCGATCTTGAGCCCGGCCCAGAACACGATCCCGCCGACGGCGAACATCACGGTGGCGAGGGCCCATGCCGGCAGGCCGAAGAAGCTCTTGAAGCCCTCGGATGCCGCGGTCGGGTTCTTCCAGACCACGTTGACGACGATCACCAACCCGACCAGGAGCATCATCAAGATCAGGTACGTCCAGACCTTGCTGCGGCCCTTGCCCATGAACTCGCGTTCGACGATTTCATCGCCCATATAGGGCCATCGTAGACGCTTATCGCCTGGCGCGGGCGCGGTCGAGCAGGGTCTTCCGCCCCGCCGGCAGGTGATCGACCTTGGCCAGGGGTTCGAGCGTGTCGAGCACGATCTTCCACTCGGCGGCCGCGGCCTTCGGATCCGTGGCGAGCTCGGCGAGGCCGACGTGGACCTCGGCGACGTAGCCGGGCCACTGTACGTTCTGCGGCGCGCGCTCCGCGGCCGCCTGCGCGAGCGTGCGCGCCTCGCTCAGCGCGATCAGCCGCGTGGCCTTGTCGTTGCCGATCCGCGCCAGCTCCGCCTGGGCGAGCAGACCCTGGGTCAGGGTCTCCTTCCACTCGCCGTTCACCGCATCGCCGGAGACCATCGCCCGTGCCCTGGACAGCCCCGCGTCGATCAGCTCCTTCGCACGCTTCGCATCCTTCGCCGCGAGGATGCGGCCGAGCGCGATCTCCGTCGAGGCGAGCTCGTTCTTGAACCCGGAGTGCGCGGGCGCCTCGGCGACGAGTTGCGCGCGCAGCGCGAGCGCCTCCTCGTGCGCGGCGACCGCACCGGTCAGGTCGGCCTTGGTGGCGAACGCGTTCGCGAGCTTCGAGTACGCCCACGCGACGCTGCGGCGGTACGGCGCGCTCTTCGGATCGGACTTCACGAGCCGCTTGCGAATATCGAGCGCCATGCCGTAGCGATCGATCGCCTCCTTCGTCTCGCCGAGATACATCTGGCCGTCGCCGGTACGTGTCAGGGAGCGAGATACGTCGGTCTGCCAGGTCTGCGCCTTCGGGTCCTTCGCGACCAGCTCCCTCTGCATGTCGAGCGCGATCTGCAGCTGCTCGAGGCCGAGCTTGAAGTCGCCCATGTCGAGCATCGCGAACCCGAGGTTCGAGATCATGTTGCCGCGCTGCCGCTTCCACGTCGTGTTCGTGGGGTCGCGCCGCCCGAGCATCTCCATGATCGGGATCGCTTCCGTGTAGGTCTCGATCGCGCTCTTGCCGTCGCCGATCTGGTTCTGCAGCTCTGCGAGCGTGTCGCGCACGTCGAGCACGCGCTCGATCACCTCCACGTTATCGGGCTGGCTCTCGAGCAGCGTCTCGCGCAGGCGCAGCGCCGACTTGTACTCGCTCAGCGCGGTCGCGGACTCGCCGCGCGCCTGGTAGACCGAGCCGAGCTTGACGTGGCTCGTCGACAGCGCGAGCACTTCCTCCGAGGGCCGGCTGCTCCCCTGCCCGCCCGCCTGTTCGCGCGCGGTCTTCGCGGCCGAGTACTCCTCGAACGCAGCGTCGATCTTGCCTTCGTTGCGCAGGAGATCGCCGAGGCGGTCGTGCGTGTCAGCGGACTGCAGCAGCACCTGACGGTCCTTCGGCGCCTGCTCGCGCAGCGCATCGAACTCCTTGTTCGCGAGCGTGTACGCCGTGATCGCCGCGGGCACCTTGCCGCGCTGTTGATGCACCGTTCCGATCTCGAAGTCGAACCGCGCGATCATCCGGCGGCGGAGCAAGGTCTTCGGATCCACGTCATCGCCCACACTCGTCGCGAGCTTCGCGCGCGCATCGGTCCACGTCTTCAGTGCCTGCTCGGGCCGGCCCGACTCGCGCTCGGCGAGCCCGACGAGGTCCACCGCGAGCGCCATGCGGTCGCCGTCCTCGGGTGGCATTCCGCCGGGCATCTTCGACAGCGTGCCGTAGTAGTCGCGGATCTCGCCGCCGAGGTTCGACAGGATGTCGAGGCGCCCGATCTGCTGCAGCCGGTCCTTCACGTCGGAGAGCATGCGATCGATCAGCTTCTCTGCCGCCAGCCGCCTGGTCACCGCGATCTCGCGCGCCTGCGTGGCCGCGTCGCGCTCTTCGACGATGCGCCGCACCGCGAGCGTGCCGAGCACGCCGAACGCGACGAGCGATAACGCCGAGATGGTGACCGCCGCACGGTGCTTCTTGACGAACCGCGCCACCTTCTGAAACGCCGTGTAGTGGTGTGCACCGACGAGCTGCCCCGTGAGGAACCGCCGGAGCTCCTCGGCAAGCTCGCCCGCGTTGCGATATCGATCGGATGGTTCCTGCGCCATCGCGCGATTGACGATCGCGACGAGATCGAGCGGCGCGCGGTTCTCGCGCTCGACCAGCGGCACCACGCGACCGAGCGCGGCGGCCGCGATCACGTCGGTAGCGGTGCGAGCGTTGTACGGCGGCACGCCGGCGAGCAGGTGGTAGAGCATCGCGCCGAGCGCGAACACGTCAGCGCGCTCGTCGAGTGCTTCGCCGCGGGCCTGCTCGGGCGCCATGTACGCGGGCGTGCCCATCACCGCGCCGGCGATGGTCAGCGTCGACGATTGCGTGGACGTCGTGGATTTCTGCTTCTTCTCCGACGTCGAGCGCGGCGCGCGCTCGGCGGACTCCATCCCGTCGGTCGCGTCGAGATCCTTCGCGAGGCCCCAGTCGATCACCACCGTCTCGCCGTACTCGCCGATCAACACGTTCGCCGGCTTGAGGTCGCGGTGGATCACGCGGCGGCTGTGCGCGTACGCGATCGCATCGACCGCGCCGACGATCCGCGGCAACAGCGCGAGCCGCGCCTCGAGGGTCTTGGCGGCGGCGATCACCTCGTCGAGCGGCTTGCCCTGCACCATCTTCATCGCGAAGAACGGCTCGCCGGTCGGCCACTGCCCGGCCTCGTAGACCGGGACGATGTTTGGATGCTGGAGGCGCGCGGTGATCAGCGCCTCGCGCTGGAACCGGCCGATGCCTTCGGGGCCCGGATCGATGAGCTCCTTGAGGGCGACCGGCCGACCGAGCCGCTGGTCCTCCGCGGCGACGATCCGGCCCATGCCGCCGCGCGCGATCTCCTTGTCGGACTTGTAGTGCGCGTGCGGAATCACCGGCAGCGGCGGCAATCCGCCGACGACCGGCGCGGCCATCGTCTGATCGGACTCGAGCTCCGAGGCGATCTTCCGCGTGGTCGGCTCGGGCGACTTCGGCGATGGCGTGCCGAGCCCGAGATCGGCGAGGCTGGTCGGCGCCACCGTCGCGGCGAACGCCTCGACCGCGCCCGTGTTGCTGCGCGGGCGCGGATTGGGCGGATCCCCCTCCTCGGGCATGCTGTGGCAATCATAGCGCCATGTCCTCCGGACTCCACGTCGTTCGGGCCGGTGTAGGCCCCCGGCTCCTCATGATCCACGGCAGCGCGGCCGACCACACCACGTGGTCGATCCAGCTCGCCCGCGGCCTCAAGGAGCGGTTCTCGCTGATCGCGTACGAGCGCCGCGTCGATGCCGGCTCGATCGAGGAGCATGCCGATGATGCGATCTCCGTCCTCGGCGACGACCCAACACCAGCGATCCTCGTCGGATCGAGCTTCGGCGCGGTGGTCGCGCTCGAAGTGCTTCGCCGATCCGGAGCGCGCTGCGCGGGCGCGGTGCTGATCGAGCCGCCGATGGCGCCGAGCGACGAGATGCCCGGCGCATCCGCCGCGTTCCTCGCGGAATTCGACCGCACGATCGCGTCCGAGGGCGGGCCCGCCGCCGGCGCACTGTTTCTGCGAACCGTGCTCGGCGAGTCCGCGTACGCGCGCATCCCGACCGCGTTCCTCGAGCGTTCGACAGCGAAGTGGGAACAGATCCGCGCGGACTCGATCGCGTTGATCGCGTATCGCCCGCGCTACGCGGAGCTGCGTGCGATCACCACGCCGGTACAGCTCCTCGGCGGCGAGAAATCAGCGAGCTACTTCCGCCCCACGCTCGACGCTCTGTTCGCACAGCTCCCCGATGCGCGCCTCGAGATCATCCCCGGCGCGGGCCACATGCTGCACGCGGAGGCGCACCGGCGGTTCGCCGAGGTGGTGACGCAATTCGCGACGGACATCGGGATCCTGCGCGTACCGTGACGGCCTCGGGTAGCGTCCAGGCAACATGAGAGCTAAGGTGCGCGCCCCATGGCGTTCGACACCGGTTCCAGACTAGCGGCCTTCGGCGACGAGCGGCCGACCGCGGTGGTCGCGGCCGTACAGCTCCCGAACGTCACCGACGCCGAGCTCGAGTCCTCCCTCGAGGAGCTCGAGCGGCTCGCGAAGACCCTCGGCCTCGATCCGATCGGGCGCGTCACGCAGCGGCGCAGCGGGCTCGCGACCGGCATCGTGATGGGTGAGGGCAAGCTCGTCGAGCTCGCGGGCTGGACCGGCGGCACCGGCAAGGTCGAGGCGTACCAGAAGCCGGGCGGCGCGCAGAAGAAGGACCGCGGCCGCGAGGACGACGACGAGGATGAGGACGACGACGATGGCGAGGACACGACGACGGATCTCGACGATGGCGCCGCGGGCGGTCCGCCGGCGGATGCCCGCGCGAAGGTCGTGCTCGTCGACCACGATCTGACGCCGACGCAGCAGCGCAACCTCGAAAAGGCCACCGGCGTCGAGGTGCTCGATCGGACCAGCGTGATCCTCGAGATCTTCCAGCGCCACGCGAAGACCCGCGAGGCGCGCATGCAGGTCGAGGTAGCGCGACTGCGCTACCTCGCGCCGCGGCTCCGCGAGGGCGGCGGCGGCGGCGACCGCGTGCGTGGCGGTGTCGGTGGCAAGGGCGCGGGCGAGACCTCGCTCGAGCTCGATCGTCGTCGCATCCGCGACCGGATCGCCGAGATCCGGCACGAGCTCTCGCAGATCGAGGGCGGCGCGAAGAACCGGCGCACGCGCCGCAGCGAGCTGCCCACCGTGGCGCTCGTCGGCTACACGAACGCCGGCAAGTCGTCGCTGATGCGCGCGCTCACCGGCTCCGACGTCTACGTCGCCGACAAGCTGTTCGCCACGCTCGACACCACCGTGCGACGCCTCCAGCCGCCGACCGAGCCGCCGATCCTCGTGACCGACACCGTCGGCTTCATCAAGAAGCTACCGCACGATCTCGTGGCGTCGTTCCGGTCCACGCTCGACGAGGCCGGCGCGGCCGACCTCCTGCTCCACGTGGTCGACGCGGCCGATGCCGCACACGCCGATCAGCTCGCGGTCACCCGCGAGGTGCTGCGCGAGATCGACGCCGACGAGGTCCCGAGCTGGCTGCTCCTCAACAAGATCGATCGCGTCGACGAGGTCGGCCGCACGAACCTGCGTGCGCGTTATCCGAATGCGATCCAGCTCTCGGCGAAGGACAAGCTCGACGTCACGAAGCTGCGCGACCTCCTGCTCGAGCACTTCGTCGGCAAGCTCGAGGAGGCCGAGCTCTCGGTGCCGTACGCGATGCAGAAGATCGCGCACCTGATCCACGAGCGCACCACCGTGCTCGTCGAGGAACACGGCGACGAAGGCACGCGATTCGTGGTCCGCGCCCCGGCGCGCGTTCTCGAAGACCTGCGCTCTCAGCTCGCGGCCAACTAGGAGCGTATTCGGCCACAGGCCATAGGCCCGCACGAGCGGCAAGCGCGTCGTGCGCCCCGACCGCGCTTCCACCGTTGCCGCGATGCCGCGCCCTCGAGGCCGACGAGCTACCAGCTGCCGGCGATGCCGGCGACAGCGCCGCCATCGGCGGTCGGCGCGACGAACGCGGTCCGGCTCGGCTTGTCGGGCTGGGTGACGATCAAATACACGGTGATCGCCGCGAACACGACGCCGCCGCCGAGCGCGAGATAGCCCGGAACCTTGTTGTCGTAGAGGTCGGTGCAGGTCGCGATGGGCTTGCCGCCCGGACACTTGCCGTCGAGTGACAGCAGGATCGCGCCGGTGCCAAGCCCTCCGACCGCGACGACGGCGGTCAGCCATGGCCAACCGCGCCAGCGCTGGTGACCATCGTCACGCGGGCCCTGGCCCGGGCCGCGGATCGCTGGGCCGGCCGTCACCGCGGCGTTGCCATCGAGCTGAATGTCGAGGCCGGCGGTGTTTGCCTTCTTGTCGCCGACGAGGAACCCGGCGAGGTCCGAGAGCCGCTCCGCGCTCGGCACCGGCGTGAGCGCGACGCGCGCGCGACGCACCTCCTGGCCGTTGCGGAGGATCAGCGCGCCAAACAGCACCGGTCCGCTCGCCGGCGTGGCATCGATGCCGACGACGACGGCCGACGGTTCCTGCAGGGCCTCGGCAACCGCGGCCGCGTACTGGCCCTCGAGCCGCTCGCGCTGCGTGACGCCGACGAACTCGAAGCCGACCCACGGACCGGTACGGACGATCTGATCGAACTCGGGATCGATCTCGATGATGACGTCGGCGCCCGTCTTGATCACGACCTCGTGCGTGCGCGACCGAACGCGGTTGAGCTGCACCACGATCCGGTACGTGCCGGGCAACACATCCTTCGCCGTGGTGCCCGTGCTCGCGAGCTGCTCGTTGATGTAGATCTCGCTCTTCTGGTCCGTGACCTGAACGACGAGCTTTCCCTTGGGCCCGTTGATCGCGGCCTTCTGTGCCTGCTGGAACGCAGCCACCGCGCCCTGGCCGAACTGGGCGCCGTTGACCGACGGGGTCGAGAACGTACGGAGCATCTCGCCGAGCGTGCTCTCGGTCTGGAGGTGGTCGCCGAGCCGGTCGTACGACAGCCAGAGGACGGTCAGGGCGTCCATCAGCTTCTCGCGCCCCTTCTTGTTGCCGATCAGCGAGCCGCTCGCCGCGTGCGCCGCCTCGACCAGGGGCGACAGCACCGCGACCGCGTCGGCGAACTGGCCGCTCGCCCACAGCTTCGTGCCGCGCGCGACGTCCGCTTCGAAGGTCGCGGGCAACGGAGCAGACGCCACGTCGTGCGACACGCCCGCCTCGTAGCGTCGGCTGACGTCCTGGTCGATCGAGTACCGGCGCTGCGCCAGCTCGTTGAGCAGCGGCGTGATCGTCGCACCGGCGTTCGGCGGCCGCGCGCCGACATACGACTCGAGAACCACGCCATCGCTGGTGCCGGCGAGCGCCGTTCCACCGAACGTGAGGAGAACAAACAACAGAAGCGTGACGCGCATACGACCTACCCTGGATCGAAATATCACACGGCGCGGCCGGCGGCGAGCAACGAGACGAGGGCCGCGGGTTCGGTGACCGGCGGCGCGCAGGTGGGACCGGTGCACACGAACGCTCTCGCGGCCCCATCCGCCGCGCTGGTCTTCGCTTCGAGCACGGATGGGCTCGCCCACGGCCCGGCGAGACATGTCGTCGGCGAGTACACTCCGCGGCTTGCCGCCACGAGCGCGTCGCGTCCCCGGCCCGCGGAGACGACGACGACCTGCGAGTGGAGGTACAGATCCATCGCCGCGAGCAAGGCGGCGCTGGCCCAGGCGTTGACGCCGGCGGCGCCGGCGAGCCGTTGCACGAGATACTTCTCGGCGAGCGCGAGCGCGGACTCGTCGCCTCCGACCAGGCCGAGTCGAAGCAGCGCCTTCGTCAGCACGGCGGCGCCGGAAGGGATCGCGCCGTCCTGATGCGACTCGGGCCGGTGGGCGAGCAGCGGATCGCCCGCGGGCGCGAGGTACATGACGACGACGCCGGCTTCCTCGACGACGAACTTCTCGCGCGCCGTCGCGACGAGCGAGGCAGCGAGGTCCCACCAGGCCCGATCGCCGGTGGCCTCGGCGAGATGGAGGAAACCGTCGGCGACAAAGGCGTAGTCCTCGAGCGTTCCGTCGAGCTTGGTGGCGCCCTGATGAAACACCCGCGCGAGCGTCATCGCCGGCGTGATCATGCGGGTGCGCAGGAACGTCGCGACCCGGAGGGCAAGCGCCAGCGCAGCCGGCTGCCCTGTCGCCTTCCACGCGCCGACGAGCCCGCTGATCGCGAGCCCGTTCCACGACGCCAGCACCTTGTCGTCGGTGCCCGGGCGGATCCGTGCTGCGCGTGCCGCGAACAGCTTCTCGCGCAGCCCCGCGAGCTGCTCCTCCTCCCCGACCGAGGCGCGCGGCGTCACGCGCGCGAGCACGCTCGAACCGTGCTCGAACGTCCCGGCCTCGGTCACGCCATACGCCGCGTTGAACACGAGTGCGCTCATCTTCCCGAGCGCCGCCTTCACATCGTCAGGGGTGAACACGTAGAACTTCCCCTCCTCGCCTTCGCTGTCCGCATCGAGCGACGACCACAGTCCCCCGTCGCGGTCCGAGAGCTCGCTCTCGAGGAACGCCACGGTCTCCGCGATCACCTCCCCTGCCCTCGCCGCGAACGGCCCGCCCAGCGCGACGGCGTCGCCGTAGATCCCGAGCAGCTGCGCCTGGTCGTACAGCATCTTTTCGAAGTGCGGGACCAACCACTTCTCGTCGACGGAATACCTCGCGAACCCGCCGCCGAGATGATCGTAGATGCCGCCCTCCGCCATGCCCTTCGCCCACATCTCGAACGCCGCCTTCGCGCCCTGGCCGAACGGGAACCGTGCGGCGCGTGCGAGCAGCTCGTGGCTCGAGCTCGACGGAAACTTCGGCTTGCCGCCCATCCCGCCGTGCTGGAGATCGCTGCGCTCCGCGAGCTGTGTTCCCGCGGTGATCAGGAGCGACGCGGTCAACGCCTTCGGATCGGCGCCGTGCGCGCCCCGCCGATAATGCGCGTCGACCCGCGACAGGCCATCGATCAGGGCGAGCGCGTTGTCCTCGGCGTCGGCCCGGCGCGAGCGATACGCATCCGACATCGCCTCGATCAGCTCGCGGAAGCTCGGCCGCCCGAACCGCGGCTCGCGCGGAAAGTAGGTGCCGAGGAAGTATGGCCGCCCATCGGGAAGGCAGAACGCCGACAGCGGCCAGCCGCCGCCTTCGCCCTGCACCTGGATCGCGTTCATGAAGATCGCGTCGACGTCGGGGCGCTCCTCACGGTCGACCTTCACGTTGATGAAGTGCTGATTCATCAGGCGCGCGGTCTCGGCGTGCTCGAAGCTCTCGTGCGCCATGACGTGACACCAGTGGCACGCCGCGTATCCGATGGAGACAAACACTGGCTTGTCGGCCCGCTTTGCCTCGGCGAACGCCTCCTCTCCCCAGGGCCACCACTCGACAGGATTTTCGGCGTGTTGTCGGAGGTACGGGGAGCTCTCCGTCGTCAGGCGGTTGGGCACGGGAGGCGCTCATTACCATGGTCCGTTCTATTCCTTATAGAAATGGCTCAGATGACTGGCCGGATCGGTGGAAGTCGCCTCTGAGACCAGGTTACGAATTGCAAGATGAAGCGATTGTCGACCTCGACTGTAGCTATGGTGGCGGTGTCCCTCAGTACCCTCGTCGCGACGTCGGCTGAGGCCAATGTCGAGATCGGCGGCATGGCGGGTGTGCATATCTTCAGCGAGCACAACGAGCTCGGCGTGCAGGACACCCCGAAGGCCCCCAGCGAGCGGAACTCGTTCCTGTTCGGCGTCCGGGTCGGCGTGTTCTTCACCGACATCATCGGGATCGAGGGCGAGTTCGGCGTGATCCCCACGGTCGCGCGCGAGTTCAAGTACAGCATCACCGACCTGACCTACCGCGCGCACCTCATCGCGCAGTTCCGCGCGGCTGACCCGACGAACAAGGCGATTCCGTTTGTCCTCGCGGGCGCCGGCGCTTTCAGCGTCGTGTCGACCTCGAACGGCAACTTCAAGAACGACGTCAACAAGAACATCGCGCAGGACACCGACTCGGCGTTCTACTTCGGCATCGGTCTCAAGTACCGCGCCGGCGCCAACTGGGGCGTTCGCGGCGACGCGCGTCTCCTCATCGTGCCGTCGAGCCAGAACGACACGCCGCCGAGCAAGGACGTCTCGAAGGTCACCACGGACTTCGAAGCGATGGCGTCGCTCTACGTCGACTTCGGCCGCGGCAACACCACCGTCGTCGAGAAGGAAGAGCCCACGGACGACGACCCGGACAAGGACGGCATCCGCGGCGCGGCCGACCAGTGCCCGACCGATCCCGAGGACAAGGACGGGTATCAGGACGACGATGGTTGCCCGGAGCCGGACAACGACGCCGACGGCATCCTCGATCCGAACGACAAGTGCCCGCTCGAGGCCGAGGACAAGGACGGCTTCCAGGACGACGACGGGTGCCCCGATCCGGACAACGACAAGGACGGCATCCTCGACAACGCGGACAAGTGCCCGCTCGAGCCCGAGGACAAGGACAACTTCCAGGACGACGACGGCTGCCCGGATCCGGACAACGACGGTGACGGCATCCTCGACGCATCCGACAAGTGCCCCGATCAGCCGGAGACCAAGAACGGCTATCAAGACGAGGACGGCTGCCCGGACGAGATCCCGGCGAAGATCAAGAAGTTCACGGGCGCCATCCAGGGCATCAACTTCCGCGTCAACTCGGACGCGCTGCTGCCGACCTCGAACAAGGTCCTCGACCAGGCTGTCGCCGTGCTGAAGGAGTTCCCGGACCTCAAGATCGAGATCCAGGGTCACACCGACGACCAGGTGATCAAGAAGGGCGGCAAGTTCGCCGATAACCTCGAGCTGTCGCAGGCGCGCGCCGAGAGCGTCCGCGCGTACTTCGTGAAGAAGGGTCTCGAGGAGGGCCGGATCAGCGCGAAGGGCTATGGCGCCAGCCAGCCGGTCCTCGATCCGACCGGCCTCAAGGGCGCGAAGCTGAACGCCGCGCGCGCGAAGAACCGCCGCGTCGAGTTCCAGCTCGTCGGCGGCATGGTCGGCGCCCCCGCGACCCCCGCGACCAAGTAGGGTCACTCCGATGGTCTCCACGGCCCGCCCAGGTGACTCGGCGGGCCGCTTTGCGTCCGGACTCGCCATCGGGCTGCTGATCGCGAGCACGCGGCTCGCGAGCGCGAACGTCGAGATCGGCGCCATGGGTGGCGTCCACGTGTTCAGCGACGACAGCGAGCTCGGCACCACCGATGGACCGAACGCGCCGAGCCAGCGCAACTCGGCGCTGCTCGGCGTGCGCGTCGGCGGCTTCTTCGCGGGGCTCGTCGGCCTCGAGGCCGAGCTCGGCGTGATTCCCACCGAGTCGCGGCAGACGAAGTTCGGCGTCACCGACCTGACCTACCGTGTCCACCTGGTGCTCCAGCTTCGCGCGCGCGATCCGGCGCATGTCGTGATCCCGTTCGTTCTCGCGGGTGCCGGTGGTTTCACCGTGGTCGCCGCAAGCAACGGCGCGTTCAAGAACGACCCGGAGAAGAATATCGAACCGGATACCGACGCCGCGGTCTACTTCGGCGCAGGGCTCAAGGTCCACCTCGGTGCGAGTGCCGGGCTCCGGCTCGATGGTCGCGTGATCGTGATGCCGAGCAGCGAAAACACGATCCCCGCGGATCCTGCGAGCACGAAGCAGACGCTCGACTTCGAAGCGCTCGCCTCGGTCTACTACGAAATCGGCCGCACGCCGCCTCACGCCGCGCCGCCGCCGCCGCCGCCGCCGCCGCCGCCCGACGATGCGAAGCGCTGCCCGGAGGCGGGCTGCGATCGGGACTCCGATGGCATTCCCGACGCGGTCGATCGCTGCCCCGACGAGGCCGAGGACAAGGACGGCTTCCAGGACGACGATGGCTGTCCCGAGCTCGACAACGACGCCGATGGTGTCGCCGACAACCAGGACAAGTGCCCGATGGTGGCCGAGGACAAGGACGGCTTCCAGGACGACGACGGTTGCCCGGACCCCGACAACGACCTCGACGGTGTTCCCGATCCGAGCGATGCGTGCCTCGATCAGCTCGAGACGAAGAACGGCTTCCAGGACACCGACGGCTGCCCCGACGAGCTTCCTGCGAACGCGAAGATCCTCGAAGGCGTGCTGCCGAAGGTCGGCTTCAAGCTGTTCGCCACCGACTTCGCGCCCGGCACGACGAAGCAGCTCGATGCCGTGGTGCTCGCGCTCGTCAGGAACCCCGAGCTCCGCCTCGCGATCCACGTCCACACCGATGACGAGGTCGTCACGCGCGGCCTGTATGCCGACAACCAGGAGCTGTCGCAAGGTCGCGCCGAGGCGGTGATGGCGTACCTCGTGGCGAAAGGCGTCGCAGCCGAACGGCTCGTGGCGAAGGGTTTCGGCGACTCGCAGCCCGCGGTGTCCCCGGCGGGCCTCACGGGCGCGAAGCTCAAGGCCGTACGGGTGATGAACCGCCGCATCGAGCTGCACCTGATCTCGCCGCTACCCTGACGGTTTGGGGGCGATACTGGAGCGGTGAGGGCGCTCCTACCACTGCTGCTCGCGCTCGCGGGTTGCGACAAGGTATGGGGCCTCGAGCGCACACCGGATGCCCCGACGCCGCAATCGCGGTGGGACAGCGTTGCGCCCGGCGAGGCGCACACGTGCGGGATCCGGCTCGATCACACGCTGTGGTGCTGGGGGCGCAACGACTACGGTCAGCTCGGCGCGAGCGAGAGCCTCGCGGACTTCGAGGCCGTGGACCCGCGCCAGGTCGGTAGCGCGACCGACTGGGCACTGGTCGCGAGCGGGCCCACCACGTCGTGCGCGATCAAGTCCGATCAGACGCTGTGGTGCTGGGGCGACAACCGCCACGGCCAGGTCGGCACCGGTACGTCGCTGCCGGTCGCTGCGCCCTACCAGATCCCCGGCGCGTGGAAGGCCGTGGCTCCGGGAGAGACGCACGCGTGTGCGATCAGCGCGGATGATCGGCTGAGCTGCTGGGGCGACAACCTCCGCGCGCAGCTCGGCGACGGCACGCAGATCGATCACATGTCGCCGATGCCGGTGCAGTCGACGGCAACGTGGCTCGATGTCGCCGTGGGCCAGGTCTCGACGTGCGCGATCCAGGCCGATGGGACGGCGTGGTGCTGGGGCTGGGACGCGTACGGCCAGATCGGCCTTGGCTCGACAAACGGCGGATACGTGACCGTGCCTACCCCGGTGGCCGACGGCGGCACATGGAAGAAGCTCGCGCTTGGAGAGCTGTTCGCGTGCGGCATCACGACCGATCGCCGGATGCGATGCTGGGGACGCAACGACGTCGGCCAGATCGGCGACAGCAGCGGGACGACTCGGTTCAAGCCGAGCGTCGTGGATCTCGATCTGATCAGCGAGTGGACCGACGTGCGCGCCGGTGGCCAGCACGTGTGCGGGACCCACGGGGCTGGCAGAACCTCGTGCTGGGGCTCGAACGAGTACGGGCAGTTGGTCTCCGATCCGGCGAAGGCGTTTCGCGCCAAGCCCACCGACATCGCCGGAGCGCCCGACAACCTCGTGGCGATCGCCCTCGGCCGGCGCTCGACGTGCGCGATCGACGCGAGTCACGAGCTATGGTGCGCCGGGCTTCAGCCGCACAGCGAGCTGCGCCCGGTGGAGGTGGGCGGCGCATGGACCGAGGTCCTCGCCGGGGGCGGAGTCACCTGCGGGCGCCAGAGCGGCACCATCTCGTGCTGGGGCGCGAACCACCACGGCGCCGTCGGCGACGGCACCGGGCTCGATCGCCAGCTCCCCGTCGCGATCCCCGACCTCGTGACCAGGGGCTTCGCGGTCAGCGACGTCGTCTGCGCTCGAAATCCGCTCAACGAGATCTCGTGCTGGGGAATGAACAGCGACGGGCAAGCCGGCCAGACCGGCGCGATGGCCACGACCGACGTGCTGAAGCCCACCTCGATCGGCAACGGCCAGTTCCCGCAGGTCGCGACGCAGCGCCACACCTGCGCGCTCGACAACAACGGCGCGATGTACTGCTGGGGCTACAACGAGTCCGGAGAGTGCGGCCCGGCGCCGAACAGTCCGCAGCGGCAGATCGGCGCCTACCTGCAGTTCGGCACGTGGGTCGCGGTGGCCGTCGGTGCGTCGCATACCTGCGGCATTGCGTACTTGAATCACCACGTCTACTGCGCCGGCCTTGGCGCCGACGGGCAATGCGGCGTCGGGTTCTCCGCGCCAACGAACGTGTTCCAGGAGGTGGTGGTGCCCGGCACGCCGATGTTCGACGAGCTGACGAGCGGGCCGCTGTTCACCTGCGCGCGCGCGGGTACCGCGGCGTGGTGCTGGGGCGCGAACGCGACCGGGCAGCTCGGCAACCAGACGACGATGTCGACCGGCACGCCGATCGCGCTCGTCGGTGCATGGACCCAGCTGTCCGCGGGCCAGGACCACCTGTGCGGCATCCGCACCGGCGGCACGCTGTGGTGCACCGGCGCGAATGCGTTCGGCCAGCTCGGCGATGGCACGCAGATCGAGCAGCACGAGCCCGTCCAGGTCGGGACCGAGACCGACTGGATCTCCGTGACGGCTGGTCGCGACCACACGTGCGCGACGAAGCAATCCGGGCAGCTGTTCTGCTGGGGGCGCAACATCAGCGGAGGGCTCGGGACCGGGACTGCGTGGCACGCGACGTTCGAGCGGAACGAACGCTAGCGAGCTATGCTGGGAGGACGTGAGCGAGGAGCTTCGCAGCGTGATCGAGGAGCGGTTCGCGGTGTCGCGGATCGATGCCACCGCCGGCCGCGTGCAGGCCGTGATCGAGGTCGACCAGGCGAGCTACCGCGCGCTCCTCGTGATGGGACCGGCGGCGTCGATCGTGGTCGCCCTGCCCTGCATCGATGGCTTCGAGCTGCGCATGCGGTGGACCGATCGCTGGGCAAACGGCGGTGCACCGCGCGCGGCGAGCTTCGACGATAGCTTCTTGATCGAGACCAACGATCTCGCGCTCGCGACGATCTGGCTCGATCACATCTCGCGCTCCGCACTGCTGTCCTCGCGCTACGTCTCGGAACAGCAGCTGACCCGCGCCACGGCGATGATGTGGCGCGATGCGGGGTGGCTGCACGAGATCAGCCATGACCACGTGCGCGCCGATCGCCGCGACGCCGAGCCGTCCGCCGAGCGGATGGCCGACATGCTCGCCGCGTCGCTGCTCCTCGCCGCGCGGCCCGTGCGCTGGGCGCGCGCGTTTCATCCGATCGCGTGCTCGCTCGGTGCGGATGCAGCGCCGCGCGTGGAGATCGGAGGCAAGCCGCTGCTCCGCGTGCGGCGGGGCGCGGTCGATGTCACCGTGCACATCGCGAGGCGTCTCGGCCCCGGCGATACCGGTCGGCTGCGCACGATCGTCTCCGCGCACCGCCATGGCAGCGGCGGCGAGACGCTCTCGCTGATCTCCGAAGACCTGCCGCGCGCTGCGTGGCCGCCGCCGAATCCATCGAGCAGCGTGACGCTCGTGATCGATCCGCGCGCCGCCGACCTGCTCGAGATCGCGCGACCGAGTGCCACCACGGTGCGCCCGCACGACGTGGAAATCGCGTTCGACGGGGCGCTCTTCGACAGCCACCGGATGGGCGCAGCGATCGAGCTGGCGGCCTGGTGGGCGCGTGAGGTTTCGGGCACCGGTCCATACCGCTAGATCCCTCGAAACTGTTGGTTTTTCCGACGGCCGAACGCTTCCGGAATAGCGCGTCGCGGGCTATATAAACAGCCCGAAGATGTCCGAGGTCAGCAACGCCAACATCACTCCGATCTCGATCGAATCGGAGATGAAGAGCTCGTTCATGGATTACGCCATGAGCGTGATCGTCTCCCGCGCGTTGCCCGACGCGAGAGACGGCTTGAAGCCCGTGCACCGCCGCATCCTGTACGCGCAGCGGGTCCTCAACAACGTGTGGAACCGCCCGTACGTGAAGTGCGCGCGTGTTGTCGGCGACGTCATCGGCAAGTATCACCCGCACGGCGACGCATCCGTCTACGACGCCCTGGTCCGCATGGCCCAGGACTTCTCGATGCGTTACCTGCTCGTCGACGGGCAGGGAAACTTCGGCTCGGTCGATGGCGATCCGCCCGCTGCGTACCGTTACACCGAGTGCCGGATGAGCAAGCTCTCGGGTGAGCTGCTCGCCGATATCGACAAGGAAACGGTCGACTGGCAGCCGAACTACGACGACAAGGAGTTCGAGCCGACGGTCCTCCCGACCAAGGTCCCGAACCTCCTGATCAACGGCGCCACCGGCATCGCCGTCGGTATGGCGACGAACATCCCGCCGCACAACCTCGGCGAGATCATCGACGGCGTGCTCGCGTTGATCGCGCGGCCGAACACCTCCGACGATGATCTGATCAAGATCATCCCCGGTCCCGACTTCCCGACCGGCGGCGTGATCCAGGGCCGCATCGGCATCGTCTCGGCGTTCAAGACGGGGCGCGGCGCGGTCATCGTGCGCGGCGTGGCCACCACCGAGGAGATCCGCAAGGATCGCCAGGCGCTGATCATCACCGAGCTGCCGTTCATGGTGAACAAGTCGCGGTGGATCGAGAACTGCGCGGATATGGTCCGCGACAAG